>NZ_AP024655.1:4311053-4926918 GCF_019977355.1 Arthrobacter sp. NicSoilB8
GAATGGGGCGGCCACGAGTGGCTGCAGGATGATCCCACCGAGATCACGCGGCGGCATCTGGCGCTGGCAGGGGCGGCACTGGCCGCCGGCACCGGGGTCTGAGCAAACACAAGAACAAAGGCTGATACAAAAGAACGGCCGGCCCTGGAGCTTCCGGGGCCGGCCGTTCTTTCCTGCTGTGCTATTTGGCTAGTTGATGCTGAACGCGGCATCGAAAGCCGCCGCTGAGGGTTCGTAGCTGGAGAGCCGGCGGACGAACGCCAGCGCCTCCGGGGCGCCCTCCAGCCGGTCCATGCCGGCGTCCTCCCACTCCACGGACAGCGGGCCGCGGTAATCGATGGCATTGAGCATCCGGAACGCATCTTCCCACGGCACGTCGCCATGGCCCGTGGAGATGAAGTCCCAGCCGCGCCGGGGGTCAGCCCAGGGCAAGTGGGATGATAGGCGGCCGTTGCGGCCGTTGGCCAGCCGCTTCTTCGTGTCCTTGCAGTGCACGTGGTAGATGCGGTCCTTGAAGTCCCACAGGAAGCCCACCGGGTCAATGTCTTGCCACACCATGTGGCTCGGGTCCCAGTTCAGGCCAAAGGCGTCCCGGTGCCCGATCGCTTCCAGGGTGCGCTGCGTTGTCCAGTAGTCGTAGGCGATCTCCGACGGGTGCACCTCGTGGGCGAACCGGACTCCACACTCGTCAAAGACGTCCAGGATGGGGTTCCACCGGTCCGCAAAATCCTGGTAGCCGGCGTCGACCATCTTTTCCGAGGCAGGCGGGAACATCGCCACGTACTTCCAAATGGACGATCCCGTGAACCCGGTCACCGTCTTCACGCCGAGCTTGGCGGCGAGCCGCGCGGTGTTCTTCAGCTCCTCGGCGGCACGGCGACGGACCCCCTCAGGATCGCCGTCGCCCCACACGACGTCCGGCAGGATGCCGCGGTGCCGTTCGTCGATCGGGTCGTCACAGACAGCCTGGCCCTTGAGGTGGTTGGAGATGGTCCACACCTTGAGGCCGTGGCGTTCAAGGATGTCCACTTTGCCCTGCACATAGGCGTCGTCGTCCCAGCGCCAGGGATCCAAGTGGTCACCCCAGCAGGCGATTTCCAGTCCGTCATAGCCCCACTCGCCGGCGAGGCGGGCCACCTCCTCGAACGGCAGGTCGGCCCACTGGCCAGTAAATAGGGTAATTGGTCGTGCCACGTACTTCCCCTCCTCAGCCGGCCAGCACGGGAACGCCGGCAGCGACGCGTGTCCAGGCGGAATCATTGTCGGAACTGCGCTCGACGGCGTCGAGCACCCGCTGCACCCTTAGCCCGTCAGCGAACGACGGGTGCGGGTCGGTGCCGCCCACGATGCCTTCCACCAGGTCCTTGACCTGGTGGGAGAAACCGTGCTCGTAGCCGAGCATGTGGCCTGCGGGCCACCACGCCGAAACGTAGGGGTGCTCCGCTTCGGTGACCAGGATCTTCCGAAAACCCTGGCGGTCCGCGGGTGCCGTGCGGTCGTAAAACCGGACGCTGTTGAGGTCTTCGAGGTCGAAGGCCAGGGCTCCCTTGTCCCCCGAGATCTCGATCTCCAGCGCGTTTTTCCGGCCGGTGGCAAAGCGTGAGGCCTCAAAAGACGCCAGCGCCCCGGTCTCGAAGCGGCCGGTGAAGATGGCGATATCGTCCACTGTCACCTGGCCGTAGCCGGTCCCGGCAGCGCCGGAGAGCCCAGTGCCGGACAGCGCTGAACCTGAGTCCAGGAGAGGCCGCTCCTTCACGATGGTGTCGATGACGCCGGACACCTTCGCCAGGTTTAGCCCGGTGACAAACTGGGCCAGGTCAATGGCGTGGGCTCCGATGTCCCCCAGCGCCCCGGACCCGGCGTGTTCCTTCTGCAGACGCCAGGCCAGCGGCATTTCGGGGTCCACGAGCCAGTCCTGCCGGTAGGAGGCGCGCACGTGGTTGATTGTCCCCACGGCGCCCTCGGCGATGAGGTTGCGGAGGAACGTGACGGCTGGAACACGACGGTAGGTGAAACCCACCATGGCCCGGACGCCCCGGACTGCCGCGCGATCGGCAGCCGCCGCCATCGCTTCGGCTTCCGCCACCGTGTTGGCCAGCGGCTTTTCGCACAGGACGTGCTTCCCGGCCTCAAGCGCCGCGATCGCGATTTCGGCGTGGGAATCGCCGGGGGTGACGATGTCGACGACGTCGATATCGTCCCGCGCGATCACTTCCCGCCAGTCTGTGGCTGATTCTGCCCAGCCCCACTTTTGGGCGGCGGCAGCCACCGCTTCGGCGTTCCGGCCCACAACGACCGCCATTTCGGGCTCGGCCGGCAGGTCGAACACCCGCGGTGCCGTGCGCCAGCCCTGGGAGTGGGCGGCCCCCATGAAGCCATAGCCGATCATGGCCACGCGCAGGGTGCTCATGCGAGCACTACCTTGCGCTCGACCGCCACGCGGTTGCCCACGTAACGCATGGGTGCGATCTGCATGTAAAGCAGGCGGAGCGTGAGGATGACTTCGACGTCGATCTCCTCGCCTGCGTCGGGGACGCGGTCCAGCGGGATGATGACGTCGGGCCTGTCTGCGACGAACCACAGGGTTTCCCATTGCTGCGGCAGCTCGGCTATGGAGTAGGACTTTCCCTGAAGTTCGAAGCGGAGGGACTCTTGGGGAATCTCCACGCCGTTGACTGTTGCGACGACGTCGTCAACCGCGGACAGCCAGAGGCTGCGGTACCAGGGCAGCTGTACCGACACGGCAATGCCCTCGGGGTGCCTGCGGACATCGGTGTCCTGGAACAGGGAATTGTGAGTTGCCATGGTTTTCCTTACTTGAATGTATCGACGAAGGTGTCGTGGGGTGCGGGCGGCAGGGGGTCTAGTGTCTGCCGTGTGGACGGGCTGTACGGGTGGTTTTCCTGGGGCACGGGTTCGTCGGCGGGCGGCATAAAGACAGGCTTGCCGTCGTCGCCGAAGTACATGAGGTCCAGGGCGAAGGCATGCTGGTTCTTTTCCGCGAAGCTGATCCAGTTTTCTTCGAACGGCGCACGCAGGAGCTCGTAGCAGCGGAACTTCCAGATCTTCCATTCCCCGTCCTGGCGCAGGAAATCCACGGCGTACTTGCACCAGACCCAGTGCGCCCAGACCTTCTTGCCCTGCACTTCGCCCGGTGAGTACATGTACTCGGGGCTTTCCTTGGCCACCTCGGGGTCTGTCAGGCCGGACTCATTGCCGGTCATGATCCAGACGCCCTTGGCAGTCTTGCCGTCGGCCGCGACTTCGATGACCGGCGTCGTGGTGTAGTGCAGAATCAGTTTGCCCACAGGTGACGGGCGTCCGCGGTGATAGCGGATGACGCTGTCGTAATCGGTGTACTGGCCGGCGTTGGTGTACCTCGCCCGCACGCCCGGTGTACCGCGTTTAACCCACAGCGGGATGATCTGCTCGTCCTCAAATGCGTTGTGCAGGTACATATATCGGTTGAACAGGTTCTCGATTTCTCCGCGGTCATTGGCCCGGCGGGCCAACTTCAAGGCTTCCCCGAGTTCCGCCCGGAGGCGCTCCACCTCGGCGGCGAGATCGGTATCGATGGTGGACATGGACCCTCCTCAGGCCGGAACGACGGCTTCCTCGATGGCACGCCGCATCAGCGTGTGCTGCTTCTTGACGAGGTCGATCGGATCGGATTCGCCGAGATCCGCGAACGCGTGCCCCTCCCACTCGCTGGAGAGGTATCCCTGGTAGCCGCCCCTAACGAACTGGCGCACAATCCGGGCAATGTCCATCGCAGGTTCATTGCCGTTCTCGTCAATGTCGTAGAACTTCGCGTGGACGTGGAAGATCTGCGGCATGATGTCCAGCCATTCCTCCGGCGGAACCAGGCCGTGCATGTTGAAGGCCAGCCGGGTGAACGGGCCGAGGCGTGCGGGATCGAAGTTGTTGGCGCCTAGGTAGTCCTCGAACTCCTGGTTGCGCTCGTGCATGGGCAACGGTTTGCGCCAGATGTCCTGCATGACGGCGAAGTGCTCGCCGGGCAGTCCCATCTGCGTCAGGGTGCGGAACAGCGTCGGGGAAAGGCTGTGCATCGTGGAGCTGAAGTCTGCGGTGAACCCGAGCCGGTCACTTCCAAGTTCCTCGTACATTTCCCGGATCTGCAGGATCTTGGGATCGTTCGGGCCCTGCGGCGCGTGGATTTCGTAGCCGAGCTTCTGGTCGTACTTCTCGGCCAGGGGAAGCAGCCGGCGGAGTAGTTCCTTCCCGGCGGAGCGGATTACCACGCGGTGGAATCCGAGCTTGTTGGCGGTGCGCAGTTGCGCGGCAAAGAAGTCGTACTCCTCGTCCGGCGTCATGTCCCGGTCCTTGCGGCGGCCCATGTCCAGGTTGGTGCCGACGGCGCTGGGTGTCAGGCCGTAGCGGTCCATGCCGTCGCGCCAGAGGCGGATGAAGTCATCGTCCACGTCGGGGTAGGTGCGCAGCATCTGCGCGATATTGAATTCGACGCCGGGGCCGAGTCCTTCGTCGGCGACAGCCTTGATCAGCGTCTCGGGCGTGTAAAGCCCGGCGGCGAACTCGGAGGTGAGTGAATAGAGGGTGATGCCTAGCTCGATACCCGAGCCTGCGATGCCTTCTGACATGTCTTTTGGTCCCTTCGTTGTCAGCCGCGGACGGGCTGGGCGAGATGGCTGTTGAGGATGCGGCGCGCCTCGGCGGCGTCAGTGATCATGGACGAACCGGCGTTGGCCGCGGCCGAACGCTGGACGGCCTGCTCGCCGCGGATGATGTCGAATGGGTCCTGCCAGTTATTCCAGTGCCAGCCTTCGTATTCGCTGGAGATTGCACCGGAGTAACCGTTCTCGACGAGTTGCCGGACCAGGCCACGCACCGGCACCGAGGGCTCTTCGCCGTTCTCGTCGATGCCGAAGAACTTGCCGTGCACGTGGCGTACCCACGGCATGATTTCCAGCCACGTGTCCAGCGGAGCCGGACCGAAGAGCCCTGTTCCGTTGATGGCGAAGTCGATGCCAAGGTCCGGCCGGCCGTTGCGCGCTGCCAAGCCGATGAAGGCCCCGAAGCGCTCACCATGGACTTTTTGTGTGTTGGGCGGTCCTTCGGCATAGAAACCGTTCCACAGCTCAACCACCTGCCGGAGCAGCTCCTCGGAAGCACCACGGCGGCGGTAGGCCTCTAGCAGGGAGGGAGCAAAGCCAGTGACGGTGGCGCCCCAGTCGGCGGTGAAGCCCAACAGCGGGGAATTGAGTTTTTCATAGCGGTCGCGCAGGGCAAGGATACGTTCATGGGCGCCGTGCTGGTCCGCGTGGACTTCCAGGGCCAGCGTGACCCCGTACTGCTCCGCCACGGGAAGCAGGCTTTCCATCGCGTCGGGAGTCAGCGAGATCTGTACCCGGGCGATCGGGAAGCCGAGCCGGGCGGCCACTTCGATCTGCTTGCGCATGTACTCGACCAGCTCGTCGTGGTTCATGAGCCGGTCACGGCGGATGCCCGTGTCAACGTTAACCGCGAGCGAGGTGGGCACCAGGTCAACCTCGGCAACAAGGTCACGGAACTGCCCAACGAAGGTGTCATCAATCCTGTCCGGGAAGCCCCGCAGGCTGGAGAATCCGATGACCTCAAGGCCGGGGCCGAAGCCTTCGGCCGCCACCTTTCGGATCAGGCCATCAAGGTCGTACTGCCGGGCGTGGGAGGCCCGGGTGAAGCTGTAAAGGGTGACGCCCTGGATCGGCGTGCCGAGGCTGGTCATCGCTGTGCCACCTTCATGGTCTTGGTGTCGTGCTCTTCGATGTGCAGCACGCCGTGGTCGGTGATGATGTACGGGATGTAGAGCTTGAGGTCGACCCGTACCTCGTGCTCAGCCTGCTGGTCCGGGACGGGAACGTCGCCCGAAAGAACGGCCGAGTCCAGGGGAAACCACCATTCGCCAGTCTCGTCCACGAGTTCCTCGAAGCTGAAGGTGCGGTTGTTCATGGTCCAGCGCAGCGAGCCCTCCGGTGCGCTGACGCCGTCAACGCTCAACGCTGCCCCGGCAATGCACGAGCCCGGCAGGGCCCGGTACCAGGGGATGCGGACTTCGACGGCTGCGCGGCCGTCCTGGGTGGTGAGTGTTCCCTGCTCGATAATGCGGTCGGCGATCATCGAGACCTCCTTGTCTGCGGCATGTCTTGCCTGTGCTTGAACAGAGTGGCGTGGGCCACTTCTTCATTATTTAGTCAGTCTAATGTCAGATTTAGACATAAGTAAAGTGCTGGTGATTTCTTCCGCGATCCTCCGCGCGCCGCGCACTGCGAGCGCCACCGCCGTCAGCGTGGGATTGCACGCCGTGGCGGTGGGGATCACGCCGTTGCCGGCCACAAAGAGGCCGGGGACCTGCCAGACCTGGCTGTCCGGGGAACACACGCTCTCGCCGTCGTCCGCCGCGCCCATGCGCGTTGTGCCCTGGTAGTGGAGCGAAGACCCCGGCGGGAGGACGAAGGGGCGCTCGTCGAGCGGTTCGCCCACCGCCTTGCCCAGCCGGACAATTTCCTGCCTGGCACGTTCCAGCACGTCGTGGTCGCGTCCCGTGAGGCGGTAATGGATGCGCATGGCGGGCATTCCGTACGAGTCGCGGGCGTTGTCGTCGAACGCCACCCGGTCGTCCCGCTGAAGGTCCTTGGCGCAGAACAGGCCCAGCCCAACAATCGATCCCGGGACAACAGGGTCATCTTCGGCCAACGGGACAGGGGACGCATCCAGCTGCATGATCTGGCCATGGAATGGTGCGTCGTCAGTGTACGGAACCCACGCCACCCCGCTTTGTTCGCTGAGCGCGCCGTCCACAGCCGCCGGGGCATGCCCGGCCCCGACATCACGCAGCCTGCTCGCGAACACCACCTGCGCTTGGTCGTTGAGATAACGGCCCAGCGCGGCGGGCCTGATTCCGGAAGCCCACAGCAGTTGCGGCGTGCGCAGGGCATCCGCGCCCACCACAACGTAACGGGCAGCCACCTGGCGGCTTTCTCCGCTGCGCCGGTCCTGGACTTCAATGCCGCGGGCCCTGCCGTCGTCATCTACGAGCACGCGGGTCACCAGCGACTCGTCGAAAAGGTCAAACTGCGGGTTCTCCCGGGTCACGTCCCCCATGACGACGTCGGAGCCTGACCATACAAGGCCGCCGTCCTCCCGGCGGTGCACAGCGAGCGGCATGGGCTGGACGCGGTAGGGCCGGTCCCGGCCCTCATCCACAGTAGCTGCAAGGCGTCCACGGACGAGCTCCGAGAACGGGGCGCCGTCAAAGGCATGGGTGGTCACGCCCAGCAGGCGGTCGGCATCCTCGAGAAGCTGCTCCAGGTCCGGCAGGAATGCGATGCGCTCCTGGCCGCCCGGGCGCGGGCAGGCGGCGGTCCAGTGGGCCGCCATGCCGCCCACGTTGCTCGACATGGCGGCGACGGGCATCCCGTCTTCTCCGGGGAACGCGTATCCGTCCGGCAGCAGATAAGTACCAGGCCGGGCGCGGCGTTCACCGCTCTTGACGGCGCCGGGTGAATTCACCGTTTCGGCGCCGGCTCCGGGGCCTTCCGATGCCCGCTGGGCAAGGCTGCGGCGCTCAGGATCCTCGATGTTCTTCACGTGTGCGCCGGGCGGGCTGCTCACGGTGGGACCCACTTCGAACATGGCGATGGTGGCGCCGGGCGCTTCCTCGCTGAGGATCCGCGCGTACGTTGATGCCGTCGGGCCGCTGCCAACGATGGCGACGTCGACGGTATCGGGGTACCGGCGGCTGCTCATCGCCCCGCCACCAGTTCCTGGATGCGGCGCACGGACTTTGCCGAGTCAATGGTCGGGTAGTACTCGAGCCCGATGGGGCCGGAGTAGCCGCTGTTCTGCAGGTCTGCCAACCGGGCGGGCCAGTCAATGGATCCTGAACCCGGCTCCCCGCGGCCCGGGGCGTCGGCGATCTGCACGTACTTGATGAGGCTGCCGGCGTTGGCGAGCTCGGCGGCCACGTCCTCGCCTTCGACAGTGGAGTGGTACAGGTCGTAGAGGACGCCGAAGTTCGGTGAATTCACGCCGCGGGCGACGTAGACGGCTTCCGCGGTCCGGTCCAGCAGCGCCCCGGGGTGGTCAACCCGGATGTTCACCGGCTCGAGGACCAGGGTGATGCCTGAGCCCTCGATGTGCGCGACGCCGCGGGTGAAGATCTCGATCAGCTCGTCAAGCTGGTCCTGCCGCTTGCGCCCGCCGAAGCCGGTGCCGCTGCCCACCACGATGCGTGGGCAGCCGAGCTGCTGCGCTACCGCCACGCCGGCGTCCAGCCCCTCGTAGAAGGGCTCGTGGTTGCGGGGCGGGATCATGAACTGCATGCGGGGTTCCGCGAGTTGGGCAGTGAGCTGGACTCCGGTTTCCTCGAGTGCGTCCTTGAGGGCCGGAATGTCCTTGCCCGTCGGGCCCCACATCTCGACTGCATCGAAGCCGGCAGCAGCGGCGGCACGGACCCGGTCCGCCGCACTTTCGCCTGATTCGGCGAACAAAAGGTCAATATTTGGCGAAAGTTGGAACATGGATGTCTCCTGAAATGTTGAAGAGTGGTTTAGAACATGGGGTGGTCGTGGACCGGACGCTCCGGAACCGGTTGGAGCACGTCCCAGTGCTCCACAATGCGACCGTTTTCGAAGCGGTAGATGTCAGCGACGGCGGCGTCGGGACGCCCGGGACCTGAAGCGCGCACATGCACCATCGCCAGGTCACCGTCCACCAGGATCCGCTGGACCTCGAACCGGGAGTCCGGCGATCCGTCGAACTTCGGTGTCAGCATTCTGACTGCCGCCTCAGGCCCGTCAGGAATAGTCGGGTTGTGTTGCCGGTAGTCGCCGGCCACAAGGAAGTCGAAGGCTTCACGCACCCGTTTTTGGGTGTAGAAGATCTCCACGAAGCGCTCGAACGCTGCGCGGTTGTCAACCATCGCGGGTCAGCCCTTCAGGCCGCCGGAGAAGCCCTGGATGAATCGCTTCTGGGCGAACAGGAACAGCGCCAGGATGGGAATCATGGAGACGATCACGATCGCGAAGATCGAGTTCCACTTCGAGACCAGGGAGCCGATGTAGTAGTACATGGCCACCGGCAGCGTCTGGTTCGCAGAGCCGCCCAGGAAGATCAGCGAGGTGAAGAAGTCGTTCCATACGATGAGTCCGGCGAAGATGGTGACCGTGCCGGTGGCAGGAGCCATCATGGGGAACACCACCTTGGAGAAGATCTGGGATTTGCTGGCGCCGTCGATAGTGGCCGCTTCCTCATAATCTGTGCCAAGACCCCGGAAGAAGTTCGCGTAAAGGAAGATCGACAGGGGCAGGAGCATGCCGGTGTACAGGATGATCAGGCCCCACGCCGATCCCGTCAGGCCCATGGCACGCGCACCCATGTAGAGGGGCACGGCGCCGAGCTGGCCGGGGAGGATGATGGCAATGAGGAAGAGATAGTACGCGCCTTTGCTCCACCGGCGGGTGTTGCGGGAGATCACGTATCCGGTGATTGAGCCCAGTGCGATCAATCCGACTATGCTGCCCGCGGTGATGATGGCGCTGTTCACGAGGCCCATGACCACATTGGAGTTGCCCGTGGCCGTCAGGACAGCCACGAAGTTACTGAAGTCCGGGCTCTTGGGCGGCGCGAGGGGCGACGTCGTATACATCTCGCTGTCGGGCTTAAGGGCCGTGGTCACCAGGAAGTAGAACGGGGCGAGGAAGATTAGCGCCAAAGCCCAGAGACCAATTTCCCGGAGCAGGGTGAGTTTGGTGTAACGGAACATTTATTAGTCCTCGGGGTTCGATCGCGTCAGCCGCTGCTGGAGAACGGCGAAGAACAGGATGATGACGGCGAGCACTAGGGCCAGGGCGGCACCGCCACCGAAGTTCCCGAGCGCGAACGCCTGCTTGTAGACCTGGGTGGCCAGCGTTTCGGTTGCCCCCGCCGGTCCTCCCCCTGTCAAGGCCATGATGGGGTCGAAGACCCGAAGCCCCTGGACGATTCCCAGGGTGGTCGCAATGGCAATGGCGGGGCGGATAGCAGGCAGGGTGACGTTCCGGAATCGCTGCCACAGGTTGGCGCCGTCAATGGCGGCCGCCTCCTCGACTTCCACCGGCACGCCGGCCAGTCCGGCCATGAAGATCACCATGGCGAAGCCCGTGGAGCTCCAGACAAGCACCACCAGCACCGTCCAGATGGCCCACTGCGGGTCCGCGAGCCAGGGCTTCGCGAGGTCGCCGGCGCCTATCGAGGTCAGGAAGACGTTGATCGGACCGTCGAAGTCGAAGATGTACTTCCAGATGTAGGCCGTGGCGAGGGGGCTGAGCACCACGGGCATAAAGAAGAGAGTGCGGAGGATGTAGCGCGTCTTGAGGACCCGGTTCAGGCCGAGGGCGATGATGAGGCCTCCGACGCTGCCGAGGAAGACCGATCCAAAGGCCAGGAAGAGGGTATTCAGCAGGGCGCCGAGCTTGGTGGGGTCCTTGAAAATGGCTTCGAAGTTCTGCCAGCCGACTATTTTGAACGAGCCGATGCCTGTCCAGTTGGTGAAGGCGAAGAAGCCGCCGATGCCGGTCGCCACGTAGTGGATGGCGATGACGAGGGCAATCCCGGGCAACGCCCACCACCAGTGCCCGAACTGTGGGCCCCTGCCCCGGGGGCGGGTCTTCTGGTCCGCCCCCGGGGTGCGCTTACCTCGCCGGGGTGCTTCAGCTGCTTCGCTTTTCGGTTGCATCGTCGCAGTCATGGTAATCCTTGCTTATCCCTTTGAGTTCTCGGAGCTTAGTGATGTGCAGCTGCTACTGGTCCCAGGCCGTATCCATCGCCTGCAGTACCTGGTCGGCAGTCTTCTGGCCAGTGATGAGGCCCTGGACGCCGGTGGCGAGTGCATCGTACACGGCTGAGTTGGGCCACTGGCTGTTCGGCAGCGGGCCGTACTTTCCGCCCTTGATGAGATCACCGACATTCTTGTACGCACCGCCGTTGAAGTCGTAGCTGTCCAGGCCGCTGACCGGGAGGGCGCCGTCGATTTCTGCGAACGCCTTCGTCTGTT
This sequence comes from Arthrobacter sp. NicSoilB8, assembly GCF_019977355.1. Lineage (NCBI taxonomy): Bacteria > Bacillati > Actinomycetota > Actinomycetes > Micrococcales > Micrococcaceae > Arthrobacter > Arthrobacter sp. NicSoilB8. The sequence goes on from NZ_AP024655.1 coordinate 4,322,104, forward strand.
CAGGCTGCGAGGCCCAATCGAGGAAAGCCTTCGCCGCGTCCTTGTTCTTGGACGCCGCGTTGATGGAAAACGCGTAGTTGGCACTGGCAAATACGAAACCCTTATCCGAGCCCCGCTCTGCAGGGAGCCCGCGCACATCGAAATCCGAGTCGGCGGCCGCGGACTTCAACTGCTTCCAGCTGGGGCCCGGGATAAATCCAGCAACGGAAGTTCCGCTGGCAAGGCCCTTGGTGATGGCGTCGAAGCCGGCACCTGCGGCGCCCTTCTGGAAGCAGCCCGCGTCATTGAGTTTGGTGACTGCCTCCAGCGATGCCTTCCAGCCGTCCGAGCCGGCGAAGGTGGCTTCCTTGGCGGTGCGCTTTTCGTTCCACTTCGGGTCCTCCGCGTAAACGCGGGAGGCTGCGAGCGACATTGCCATCAGGCCGGTGTTTGGCGCAGCGGAGCCGGCCAGCGCGAAGAACGATTTGCCGGACGATTCGAGCGTTTTGCACTGCTCCGCCAGGGCGGAGAAGTCTGACGGGAAGTCAGCGATGCCGGCAGCTTTAGCGGCGGTCTCATTGGCGACCATCCCGACCACCGTGATCTCCGGGGCCTGGCCATAGACTTTTCCGTCCGTTCCGAAGAGGGCTTCGCTGCCCGTGGGAACAAGCTTCTTGGCGGCGTCGTCCAAGGGCTCAAGGAAACCGGCCTGAACGAGGGGCAGGATGCTGCGGCCGGTGCCTGAACCCGGCGCGGTCACCACGACGTCGGACGCGTTCCCGGCCTGGAGCTGGGTCCGCAGGGTCTGGTCGTACGAATCATTGGGCTGCGGGTTGAACGTGATCTTCACGTTGGGGTTCGACTTCATATAGTTCTCAGCCAAGACCTGGAAGGGGCTCTCAATGGTGTTGGAGGTGGCGAACGACAGGGAAAATTCCTGTGAGCCTCCAGCGGAGGAATTGCTGCCAGCGGAGGCCGAGCAGCCGGTGAGGACGAGGGCTGCGATCGTGGGGACGGCGAGGGCGCCGACCTTGAGGCCCGAATAGCGACGGTGCTGTGTCATGTCCAGCCTTTCTGACTTCGTTGTCGAAAATATCCGGGGCCGTGACCCCGGTCACTCATCAGTATGCAAGAGATGTGCCGAAAACGCACATAAGTCTTACCGATGACAGACATAAGTCATGCAGGGGGCGAGCGGAAGCGCTTACATCGAGAAGTCTGATGCTGGCCACCCAACTTATCGACGCCGCTGATACACTGGCCCTACTTAGTTCACCGTTGAAGGATTGCCGTGCCGTGATGAATCATGTTCTGCTATCCCGGCTCGACCTCAACCTGCTGATTTCGCTGGATGCCCTCATTACCGAACGCAGCGTGACCAGGGCGGCGGAGCGGCTCCACCTCAGCCAGCCGGCGCTCAGCGCCTCGCTCGCCAGGCTCAGATCCCACTTCGGAGACCCGATCCTGGCCCGTCGCGGAAATTCTTACGAGCTCACCCCCTTCGCCCTGCGGCTCGCGGGGCACACCACCACCGCGCTCGAGGCCGCACGCCGCGTCTTCGAAAGCCAGGCCACCTGGGAGCCCGCCGAATCGGAGCGCGAGTTCTCCATCTACGGCTCGGATTACGGCTTCACGACCATTGGCCGGGTTGCCTCCGAACTTGCCGCTGAGCGCGCCCCCGGGGTCCGGTTCCGGTTTATGCTCCACAACCCGATGGTGGTGGAGGATGCCGCCAACCGCCTTCGCTCCGTGGACGGCATGGTGATCCCCCACGGATTCCTCACCGGGCTCCCCTACCTGGACCTGTGGAGGGACGGGTGGGTGGCCGTGGTCTCCTCGTCAAACGAGGCCGTCGGCGATCGCATCACCATGGAGAACGTCGCCGAACTTCCCTGGGTGATGACCTATCAGACCCGCTCAGCCTCAACGTCGGCGGAACGGCAGATCCAGCAGCTGGGGGTTGAGCCGCGGGTGGATGTGGTTGTTGAAAGTTTCCAGTCCCTGCCGCACTTTGTGGTGGGAACCAACCGGATCGCGCTCATCCAGGCGGCGCTGGTACCGTTCGCGCTGCGGATAGGCGGGGTGCGGATCCTGCCGCTGCCCTTCGATGCCACTCCGCTGGTCAATGCCCTGTGGTGGCACCCCGTGCACAACCGCGACTCGGAACATGAATGGATGCGGGGCCTCTTCAAAGAGGCCGCTGACATCGTGGCGGCCGCCGCAGCAAAGCAAGCCCCTTAAGCGCCTCGATGCCCGCCCACTTCTGGACGGGCATCGAGACGTTGGGACCTTCGGTGGCAGCGTCAGGCTGATGCCAGCGCCGTCCGCATGCTCTTGCGGATGAGGTCGTGCTGCTGACGGACCAGCAGCAGCGGGTCCACCGCGCCGAGCTCGGCGAAGGCGTGGCCCTCCCACTCGCTGGACCAGTAGCCGCGGTAGCCGCCTTCGACGAATACGCGGACGAGTTCCGGATAATCGATGGCCGGCTCGTTGCCCTGGTCATCAATGTCATAGAACTTCGCGTGGACGTGCATGATTTGCGGCATGATGTCAGCCCACTCTTTGGCGCTGACATGGCCGTGCATATTAAAGGCCAGGTGGGCGAAGGACCCAAGCCGGGCAGGATCGAAATCGCGTCCGCGCAGGTAGGCAATGAACTCCTCCTGCCGCACCCGCATCGGGGCGTCAGTGGCCCAGATAGCCTGCAGTCGCTGGACGGCCTCGTCGTCCAGCCCGGCACGGCGGACGGCACGCAGGAGCGTGGGAGACATGCTGTGCATGGTCGAAGAGAAGTCAGCCACGAAACCCAACAGTGGCGAATCAAGCTCGGCATAAACGTCGCGGACCTTGATGATCTCCGGCGAGTTGGGCCCCAACGGGGCATGGATCTCGTAGGCAAGTTTGAGTTCGAGGTCCTCGGCGAGCGGCAGGAGCCGGCGAAGAAGCTCCGGCTTCGCGCTTTGGATGCGGACGAGCGGGAACCCCAGCTTTTTGGCTCCGCGGAAGAGCGTCTGGGTGAACTCGTACTCTTCGTCCGGGGTCATGTCACGGTCCCGGCGCCGGCCCATATCCAGGTTGGCGCCAAAGGAGCTGGCCGTGAACCCGTGTTTGTCGAAGGCCTCCTGCCACGAGCGGGCGAAGCCGTCCGTCACATTGGGATAGGTCGGCAGGACTTGAGAGGCCACGATCTCGATCCCGGGGCCGATCCCCAACTCCGCCACCCGGCTCAGCAGCCCGTCGAAGTCGTACCAGCCGGCGCGGAATTCGGCACTTGCCGAGTACAGGGTGAGCCCAAGGGCGAAAGGATCCCCCTCAGCTTTCGGCGGAGGCGGGGTGACCGCCGTCGTCAGCTCCGGGACCGTCGCCGCCTTGTCCGTGACGGTCAGCTCCAATGTCTGGTTGACGAAATTGGGGACGTACATGCCGGGACCGCCGTCCCGGCCGGGGGCAATCTGCATGTAGGGCAGGCGCAGCTCACCGATGAGCTGGATTGCGTGCTGCTCGCCCAAGGCGACAGGGCTCTCCGTTTTGGCGATGAGCAGAGGATGTTCCTGGAGGTACCAGAGCGTTTCGCTTTGGGCGGGCAGGTCCGCCAGTGCATAGCGGATACCGTCCAGTTCCAGGGCCAGGCCCCCGGCGGGGATTTCCTGGCCGTCGACCGTGAGCCGGAGGCTGGAGACCGAGGAGAGCCATAGGCTCCGGTACCACGGAAGCGTCAGGGCCAGCGCCAGGCCCTCTGGGTGGGTGCGAAGGCTTGCATCGTCAAGAAGTCCGTTTGGCATGGTTTTTCTCTTTGCTGTGAGGTGGGATGGTCAGGTAAGTCCGCCGGCGATGCGGCGGATCAGGGCGTGCTGGCGCCGCACCTGCTCAATGGCACGCCAGGGAGTGCGTTCGCCTTCGTATTCGCTGGAGAGGTAGCCGGTGTAACCGGAGTTCTTGAGGGCTGTGAGCACGGGCAGCCACGGAATCTGCTGGTCTTCCAGCTGCTCGTTGATGTCGTGGAACTTCGCCTGGACGAACACAACGTACTGTGCGATGGCCGCGAAGTCGGCGGGATCGACGCCGATGCCGTCAAGGAAGGCCGGCCGCGTCTCGCGGGTTTCCCCTTCGCGCAGGGGGATGGGCCGGTCCTGGAAGATCCCGGTATCGATGAGAAGGCCGAAGTTCTTGGTGCCCGTGCGCTCGATGAGTGCGATGTAGTCCTCGACGACGGGGTGTTTGATGGGCGTTGGCGAGTGGATCTCCGGGCAGATGATGATCCCCAGTTCATGGGCCAGATCAAGGGAGCGTTCCACGGACTCGGTCCAGATGGGGTCCGGGATCAGGTCGCTGGACACGACGCCGATCTTGGGGCGCACGAACCCAAACCCCAATTGGCTGGCAAGCCGCAGGTCCCGCTGCAGGGCATCGGCGCCCTCGGCAACAGTCATGGTCCGTCCCGGGTGTAGACGGGTGTCAATCCAGGAGCCGTAGTTTGTGGGCTCCAGCGAGTACTTCTCCAGGAGGCCGAACCAGCTGTCGATCCAGGCGGGGGACGGTTCCGGATAGCCAGGGATGTGGCCTTCTCCGAGGATCTCGACGCCGGTGGCGCCCACATCCGCGACGGCGGCCAGCGCCGTTTCCAGATCCATGACCGTGCCGTAGTCGCCCATGAAGCTGTACAGGGAAACGCCGTAGCGGAAGGAGCCTTCGCCGCCTTCCGGCGCGAGCGTCACCTTGCGGCTGGTCCGGTGCACGGTGGGCTGGTGCTCCAGAGGGATGTAGGACATGCGCAGCCGCAGTTCGACGGAGAGCTCGTGGACGCCCTGCGGGAGGCCGCCGTCGAGGGGTACGGTCACCACGGCCGCTTCCTCAAGGGGCCAGCGCACGCCGTCGCTGTCCCAGAGCTGTTGCAGGGTGTAGGTCCGCCCGCCGAACGTCCACAGCGGAACGTCAGGTCCGACGTCGACGATGTTGCCAACGCGGACGGCGATGCCGTCCACGAGGGACGCGGCCATGCCCCGGTAGGAAGGCATTCGAACCCGGAACTGAAAGCCGGTGACACGTCCGCCGTCCGTTACGTTGCGGAAGCCGACGGACTGGATGAGGTCTCTTTCGAGAAGCATCATTGCTCACTCTCTCTAGGTGCAGACTTCAGAGTAGCAACCATTCCGCCACTTTTATACTTAAGTTAGCGCATATTCGACAAAACCATGGCTTCCGCGACTTTGGATGTATGGGGGCCTCACGTCACACAAGGCGACGGCATCCGGTTCCGGACAGGCAACGCCCTACCCTTGACACGTGACTTTGACTCGAATCCGCACCGCCGCCGCGAGCTCCCTCGCCGCCGCAGGTCTCCTGTTTGCCCTCGCCGCCTGTTCCGCGCCGGCCACCACCCAGCCCACTACCTCCGCACCGGCTTCCCCGGCAGCAACCTCGTCCAGCGCCGCCTCCGAGCCCTGCGCCGGCGTGAAGGTCATCACCGATTCGGGCGCCCTGAAGCAGGCCGCCGCTGATACGTCCGTTTGCGTGCCTGTGGATGCGCCGACTCTCGCTTCCAAGGTGCTTGACGAGGCAAAGGTGAAGACCGAAGGCACTGCCGCCTATCCCAAGGAGCTGGTGTGCCGTGTCAACGGTGTACCCGCCGCAGACTTCGACATCGCCCACAAGGGCGGCACGTACCGGGAAGACTGCAGCAAGATGCCCGCCGCCTTCGCATACTGGGCGCTTTGGGTTAAGCCGGCCGCCGGCGCCTGGGCCTACGCACAGGAAGGCCTCGGCACGTTGAAGGTCAGCCCGGGCGAGAGCCTGGAACTGCTGTTCACGGTCGACGGCGCACCGGCCGCACCCGCGGCATGACCTTTCGACCCGCGCCGATACGCGCAGCGGCGGCTCTCGCTGCCGTCTTCATCGCGGCGCGGGTCGTCTACCGCATTCTCTTCAACGGGGCGGGCATCGGCGAACCGGTTCTGCTGAACCTGCCGCCGGTGCCGCTGCCTGCCCCGTTCGCCCATGTGGTCCTCCTCGGTCCGGTCACGGCGCCCGGCCTGTGGGCGGCCGTCCTGTCCGCCCTGCCGATCGCCGCGATGATCCTCGGCTTCGGCCTGCTCAACGCCTGGGTCGACGTGGCCCGCGGCTTCCGGCATCTGGCCCGCGGCGGCCCCCTGCAGGGTACGGCCCGGACGCTGGTAGTGGCGTGGGCGGCGCTTCCCGCCCTTTCCGACGCCGTCACCTCCGTGCGCCTGGCGTTCCGGTTGCGGGGCGAACGCTTCGGAGCCCGCGCCCTTGTCCCGGTTCTCGAGCGCACCCTCGAGCACGCCGGCCGGGTGGCCGCGGCCCTTGAGTTGCGCGGCTTCGGCAGCCGGGCAGCACACCAGCCCGCCCACAACGCCGAAGCGCCGATTCTTGTCCGGGACGCACAATTCCGTATTGGTGACGCAAAGGTGCGCGTCGCCGGGTTCAGACCGCCGGGCGGGTCAATTTCAGTCCTTACCGGGCCGACTGGATCCGGCAAGTCCACGATTCTGCGAGGTCTCGCGGGCCTGCTTTCCCATGTTGACGGCGGGGAAATTTCCGGCACGGTGCGCGTCGCCGGGACGGACCGTGCCGCCGCGCCGCCGCGCGACACCGCCCGCCACATCGGCGTCGTCCTTCAGAACCCCCGCGCCGCCTTCGCCACCACCCGGGTCCGGGACGAAATCTCCCTCGCCCTTGAGCTACGCGGCGTGGCTTCCGGTGCCGCCACGGCCCGGGTGCTGGAGGTCGCGGAGCGCATCGGAGTGTCGGCACTGCTGGACCGCAATGTCAGCACCCTCTCGGCGGGTGAGGCGACGCTCGTAGCCATCGCCGCCGCGGTTGTGGACCATCCGGTTCTCCTCCTGGTTGACGAGCCCCTGGCCGACCTTGACACCGCAGCACGCGAACGTGTCATCGCCGTCCTCGAGGCCCTCGCCCGCGACGCGGGTGTCTACGTCATCGTGGCGGAGCACCGGGCGGAGTCGCTCGTCTCCGTGGCCGATGCCTGGTGGACCATCGACGACGGCGCCCTGGTGGCGGGCGTCGCGCCGACCGCTCCGGCCCCGGCCGTTGCGCACGCAACCCCCGCTCCGGACACGGAGCACGCGCCCGTGCTGACTGCGACAAAACTCGCGGTGCACCGCGCGGGCAAGCCGCTGGTGCGCGACGCTTCCCTGGCCCTGCACCGCGGTGAAGTGGTCGCCCTGGTGGGGCCGAACGGGGCCGGGAAGTCGTCCTTCCTCGTGGCACTCGCCCTGGGTGACGGCACGGCCGACGGCGTCATGGTCGACGGCGGCCGCGTCGCCCTTGTGCCGGACGCCTCCGACGACCTCTTCACGAGGGACACCGTCGCGGCAGAGCTCAGGGCGGCGGAACGACGGCGGGACCGGGCGTCCCGTCGTTCAAACCGGCGCCGTTCCAACCGGCGCTGCCCAGGCAACGGCCAGGTCACGCCCCGGCCCGCGGAATCGCATCTGGCGCGCCTGCGCGGGGACATCCGGATGCCCATCGGACACGAGCACCCGCGGGACCTCTCCGCCGGGGAGCGCAGGATCCTGGCTATCGCGCTCCAGACCATGGACGATCCGCAGGTCCTCCTGATCGACGAGCCGACCCGCGGGCTCGATGCCGAGGCACGCACGGCGGTCGCGGCGGCGCTGCGGGCCGCGGCGGACGACGGCGCGGCGGTCCTGATCGCCACCCACGACCTCGATTTTGCCAACGGCCTCGGCGCCCGGATCCTCCCGATGCGCGACGGCGTCGCCCCATCATCCGTGGCAGAAACCGCCCCGGCATGTGCCGTCACGGCACAAAGCAACACAGCACAAAGCGTCACCACACAACACATCGCCGCACCGCGCATCGCAGCACCGCGGCTCATCGACCTTCCGCCAGACAACCCGGATGCGGCGACAAAAGCCCGCCACATCCGGATGCCGCGGGGCGTGGAGGTCGCGGTCCTCGCAGCCGCGAATCTTCTTGCCCTGGCAGCGTTCTGTTGGCCGTTGCTCGCCGCAGCCCTCCCGGAGGATGCCGCCGCTGCCCTCCCGTACGCGGCGCTGGCCATCGCGCCGCTCGCCGCCGTCGCCGTCGTGGTGTCGCTCGACGGCTCGGTCCGCTCCGCGCACACGGTGGCGTTGCTCGGCGTGCTGGCCGCCATTGGCTCGGCGGTGCGGGTGGCGAGCACCGGCGTCGGCGGCGTGGAGGCGGTCTTTATCCTGCTGATCCTGGCCGGCCGCGCCTTCGGTGCCCGTTTCGGCCTGCTCCTCGGCGCCGCCACTATCGCCGTGTCCAGCGTCATGTGGGGTGGCCTCGGGCCTTGGACGCCGTTCCAAATCTTCGCCTGCGCGTGGGTGGGCGCCGGAGCGGGCCTGCTCCCCCGCGGTGTGCGCGGCAGAGCAGAGCTATGGATGCTGTGCGGCTACGGGGCCCTGGCGTCCTACGCGTTCGGCCTGATGACGAATCTGTGGTTCTGGCCCTTCGCGGTCGGTGCAGGCACCGGCATCTCCTACGTGCCCGGCGCGCCGCTGGCCACCAATCTCAGCAGCTTCCTGCTCTACTCGCTCCTGACCTCGACGGCCGGATGGGACACGCTCCGTGCCATCACGACGATTGTCGGCATCACCCTGGTGGGGCGGGCCGTTCTCGCGGCACTCCGGCGGGTGAAGCCGGTCTCCAGCGCGGGCGGGCAGGCCGCGCTGGCCCAATCCGCCGAGGACAGGGACCGGCTACAAATCGGGGTCTGAGGACACCGCCGGGATACCCGCCCCGCACGCTGTCCCTGACCTATCGCCGGAACCTCAAGACGCTACTCGCGAACCTCGATGTCGGGGTGGTTCTCTGTGACCCACTTGGCCATCCGGCGGTTCCGTGCAGCGATGAACTCCAGCGTGGCATCCCGGTACGTCACGTAGTCCGCCGGTATCCCGGAAGGCTCAAAGCCCTCAAAGGGCACGAAGAACCGAATGTCTTTGTAGTCGGGCGTCACGAGGTCTTGCAGGTGGAAGAAGTCCACGAACTCCACGAACCCATCGAAGAGCTCGAAGAAGTCTTTGTAGGCGTTGATGACATCGGCGAGGGGGCTCTCCGGTTCTCCTGCGTAGTGGCGCCGGATGCACTCAAGGGTGAGGTCCATGCGGTCAGCGATCGAGTGGCGAAGCCCCCGGGCCTGGTTCATCGTGGGTTTGTCCTTCGCCCTGACGGGCCAAATCATCGCACTGCCGATGGTGTACGGCGGGTTGAGGTAGCGGGCCCGCTGCTCCTCGTTCAGACCGGCCATCGCGTCAGCCAGGGATTTCGGGTTTGACCGGCCGGTGTAGGAGCTGGTGATGGCATCGCTGCCGTAGCAATGCCTCGCCCCGGACTCGTCAGTATGAATGAGGTACTCGTTCCAGCGGGCCGCTGATGCGCTCGGGGCGAAAAGGGCGCCAGAGTTCAGCTTCTTGGTCCACAGCAGCTCATGGTCCGCCCGGAGCCTCAGGCTGTTCGAGTCCGGGTCGCCCAGCTCTTGGGTGACTGAGGGTGAGTCCGGTGGTAAGCCGCCGGCGTTGCCCCGCTTGGCCTTCCGAGACTCGTCGGTCTTGTAGTCGAATGAGGTATCGAAGATGCGCATGGTGGCAGTGTATGCGCACGTCAAGACATTGAGGCCGTTTCAGACTTCAACTCACACCTTGAAGTACTTCGCCTCCGGGTGGTGAAACACGAACGCGTCGGTGGACTGCTCGGGGTGCAGCATCAGCTCATCGCTCAGGACCACGCCCATCCGCTCGGGACGCAGCAGTTCCGTGACCTTGCGGCGGTCCTCCATGTCCGGGCAGGCGGGGTAGCCCAGCGAGAACCGCGCACCGCGGTAGTCGAGCTTGAAGAGGCCGGCCTTGTCCTTGGGCTCCTCGGCCGCAAAACCCAGCTCCGAGCGGATACGTGCATGCCAGAACTCCGCGAGCGCCTCGGTGAGCTGCATGACCAGGCCATTGAGTTCGTAGTAGTCGCGGTAGTGGTTGCCTTTGAACAGCTCGGATGTCACCTCGTCGATCTTCGAGCCGGCGGTGACCAGCTGGACCGGCAGGACGTCGATCTGTCCCGATTCGCGCGAGCGGACGAAGTCGGCGAGGCACAGGTGCCGGTCGCGGCGCTGGCGCGGGAAGTCGAACCGCAGCCGCTCGGTGCCGATCGGGCCGCCTGAGCCGCCGTCGGGGGCGAGCAGTCCCGCGGTGCCGAGGACGCCGTCGCGGTCCTCCCCGTGGTGCAGCACCACCACCTGTTCTCCTTCGGAGACCACCGGGAAATAGCCGTACGCGACGGACGCATCAAGCATTCCCTCGCCGAGGATGCGGTCCAGCCAATACCGCAGGCGCGGCCGGCCCTCGCGTTCCACCAGTTCCTCGTAGGAGGCGCCGTCCTCGCCGCGGCCGGGCTTGAGCCCCCACTGCCCCATGAAGGTGGCGCGCTCGTCGAGGAAAGTGGCGTAGTCGTGGAGCGCCACGCCGCGCACAATGCGCGTGCCCCAGAACGGCGGCGAAGGCACGCGATTGTCGGAAGCGACGTCGGACCGGCCGGGCATCGCCTCCGGCTCGGTCACCGTGAACTTCGGGCCGCCTTTATGGATCCGCTTCTTCAGCGGCGGAAGGCCGACGGCGGCCGGGTCGGCGCCGCGGGCCACCTGCACCAGCGGTTCCATCAGTGCCAGGCCCTCAAAGGCGTCCTTGGCGTACCTGACGGTTCCTTCAAACTGCTCCGCCAGGTCCTGCTCCACGTAGGCGCGGGTCAGGGCTGCGCCGCCGAGGATGATTGGCCATTTTTTCGCGAGCCCCCGGGACTGCAGTTCGGCGAGGTTCTCCTTCATCACCACGGTGGATTTCACCAGCAGGCCGGACATGCCGATCACGTCCGCGTCGTGCTGCTCGGCCGCGGCCATGATCTCGGCGATCCCCTGCTTGATGCCGATGTTGATCACTTTATAACCGTTGTTGGTGAGGATGATGTCCACCAGGTTCTTGCCGATGTCATGCACATCGCCGCGCACGGTGGCGATCACCATGGTGCCCTTGCCCGAGGAATCCGACTTCTCCATGTGCGGCTCGAGCAGCGCCACCGCGTTCTTCATCACCTCGGCGGACTGCAGCACGAAGGGCAACTGCATCTCACCGGCGCCGAAGCGCTCGCCCACTACCTTCATGCCCTCGAGCAGGTAGTCGTTGATGATGCCCAGCGGGGTCATTCCTTCGCTTCGTGCGAGGTCGAGGTCCTCTTCGAGGCCCTTTCCTTCGCCGTCGATGATGCGCCGCTCCAGGCGCTCGCCGGTGGGCAGCGCCGCGAGTTCCGCGGCGCGCTGGTCCTTCAGCGCTGCGGTGTCGACGCCGGCGAACAGGTCCAGCATGCTGGCCAGCGGGTCGTACGTGAGGTTGCCGTCGGCGTCGTATTCGCGGCGGTCCCAGACGAGGTCCAGGGCCACCTTGCGCTGCTCCTCCGGCAGGGAAGCAAGCGGCACGATCTTGGCCGCGTCGATGATGCCGCTGGTCAGGCCCGCCTGCACGGCCTCGTGCAGGAACACCGAGTTCAGGGCCATGCGCGCTGCCGGGTTCAGGCCGAAGGACACGTTCGAGACGCCGAGGGTGGTGTTGATGCCGGGGTACTTGGCGGTGATCTGGCGGATGGCCTCGATGGTTTCGATGGCGTCCCGGCGGGTTTCTTCCTGACCGGTGGCGATGGGGAAGGTCAGGGCGTCGACGATGATGTCTTCGACGCGCATCCCCCATTCACCCACCAGGGAATCGACGAGGCGCGAGGCGATGGCCACCTTGCCCTCGGTGGTGCGTGCCTGGCCGTGCTCGTCGATAGTCAGGGCGATCACAGCGGTGCCGTGCTCCTTCACGAGCGGCATGATGCGCGCGAAGCGGCTGTTCGGGCCGTCGCCGTCCTCGTAGTTGACGGAGTTGACCACCGGGCGACCGCCGATGAGTTCGAGCCCGGCCTGCAGCACGGGCGGTTCGGTGGAGTCGATGACGAGCGGGAGGGTGGAGGCCGACGCGAAACGTGAGACGACCTCCTTGATGTCGGCCACGCCGTCGCGCCCCACATAGTCAATGCACACATCAAGCAGGTGCGCGCCGACGCGGACCTGCTCGCGGGCGATATCGACGCAGTCGTCCCAGCGCTCGTCGAGCATCGCCTGGCGGAACGCCTTCGAACCGTTCGCGTTGGTGCGCTCGCCAATGGCGAGGTACGCAGACTCCTGGTCGAAATTTACATGGTGGTAGAGGGATGCGATGCCGGCTTCACGCTCGGTGGGAAGGCGTTCGCCGTCGGGGCCCCTCCCGCCGCTGGTGACGGCCGCGCTGTCGCGCAAGGGCGCAAGACGTTCGACGACGGCGGCCATGTGCTCCGGCGTCGTACCGCAACAACCGCCCACCAGGCCCAGGCCGAATTCCCGCACGAACTGCTCGTGCGCGGTGGCGAGTTCGCTGGGCGAGAGCGGATAGTGCGCGCCGTTGGCACCAAGGACGGGCAGGCCGGCGTTGGGCATGCAGGCGATGGCCACGGAGGACTGCTTGGAGAGGTGGCGGAGGTGCTCGCTCATCTCGTCCGGACCGGTGGCGCAGTTCAGGCCGATGGCGTCGACGCCGAGCGGCTCGAGCGCCGTGAGCGCCGCGCCGATCTCAGAGCCCATCAGCATGGTTCCGGTGGTTTCGACGGTCACCTCGACGAAGATCGGGAGCCGGATGCCGCGGGTTACGATCGCCTGCTTGCAGCCGTTGACCGCGGCTTTGGTCTGCAGGAGGTCCTGGCTGGTCTCGATGAGGAAGGCGTCCGCTCCCCCGTCGATGAGGCCCTCGGCCTGCAGGGCGAAGGTCTGCTTGAGGTAGTCGTAGGTGGTGTGGCCGAGGCTGGGGAGCTTGGTGCCCGGCCCCATCGAGCCCAGGACCCACCGCATCCGTCCGTCCGTTTTTTCTGCCGCTTCGGCGCGGTCCCGGGCGATCTCCGCGCCCTTCCGGGCGAGCTCTTCAATCCGGTCGTCGATGCCGTAGTCGGAGAGGTTGGACCAGTTCGCACCGAAGGTGTTGGTTTCAACCGCGTCGATTCCCACCGCGAAGTACGCGTCATGGATGTCCGCGAGGACGTCCGGGCGCGTGGCATTGAGGATCTCGTTGCAGCCTTCCAGCCCCAGGAAGTCGTCCTCGAGCGACAGGTCCCGGCCCTGCAGCATGGTGCCCATCGCCCCATCGGCAATGACGACCCGATGGTTCACCGCATCCAGAAGCGCCTGGGAGCGAACGGGACGGGGGACGGATTCGATATCGAGCGCAAAACGAGGCATCTAAACAGATTACGGGCGCGGCTTGAACATTGCGCCGTATGTCCATGTACTACGACGGCGGGTGGTGGGCAGTTCTGCCTAAACCTCCGCCACGGACGACGACGGGAGGCACCCGCCGTCGTCCGCTTGCGCTTGGTTCCGCCCCCTTAGGGCGCCGACCAGCCGCCGTTGGAAGCCACAAGCGTGCCGTCGACTACGGCTTCGAGCTCCTGCAGACGCGGCAGAGCCCGTGTCGTCAGCGCCTCATTCGACGGACAGCCGTGCAGAGTCGCCAACGAGGCCAGGGAACGCCGCGGCGTAAGCTTCCTCGCTTTCGCCTTGGAGACGGTAGACCAGCTTGAACCGAACCGACATTGCGCTGATCAGCTTTGGCGACTTCCCCATGGCGGATGTCCTCCAGCCCTCGGTGTCAGTCATCGATCAGAACCCGCGTCAGGTGGGACGGGTTGCCGCCGAACGCATCCTCGCCCGGATTGCATCACCCGCCAAGAAATTCAGGCGGAAGAACGTCATTCCCGTCAAGCTGATCGAACGCCAATCGTGCCAGACGCCCGTGGCCCATCTGCTCCCTCAGTCAACCGTTGAGGCCCGCTTGTAGCTTGCTGCGCGGTGGACGACGGCGGGACTCCCCGCCGTCGTCCGTTTGCTCGGTTGCCGCTCCCCTGCAGCGCCATCCCGCTGCCATGCCGCGGCAGGAGGGTGACGGAGGACGGAGGGCAACGGGCAGAGCATGGAGCGCCGATCCTACGCGGCGGTGAACAGCGCCCAGTCGGGAAAGGGATCCGCCGGTAGTGGTGGCCCGGTCTCGCCGGGTCCGGTGACACCGGCAAGTACGTCCGGCCAGTCGGGCGGTTCGAACTCCCGGCCTTCACCCGCGTCGCCGAGGTACTGCGGCCAGTGCGGTGGCTCCCAGTCCTGTTGTTCGCTGGGATACGAGCGTCCCGCGGGTGAGATCCAGCCGGGCGGCTGGTCCCGGGTGGCGTCAACCGGCGTCCAAGCTGTGGTGTGTCTGAGCCGGTGGTGCCGCCGGCATAGCTGGCCCAGGTTGGTGATGCCGGTGCCGCCTCCCGCGGACCAAGCCAACAGATGATCCGCTTCGTTATCCAGCGAATGGTTATTACAGCCCGGAAAATGGCACCGGCAGTCCCGAAGCCGCAACCATTGGCGCATCGCCTTCGGAACTCGGTAGCTGGTCCGTCCGATCTCCAGCGGCGCTCCATTGCGCGGATCGGTCAGCACACGCAGGAACGATCCGGCACCATCCCCCACAAGCCGGCGGGCCATGCTCGGCGGAACGGGACCGTAGCCCTCCAACATGGCCGGTTCCGACGCGGCGCCCAAGAGAGACAGCACCGGCACGGTCACCAGGACCTGCGCTTTGGGTGACGGAGTTCCTTCCGCCACCCCCGCCACCAGCCATTCAGCGGCGACGTCCGCACGGAGCTGGGCCAGGGTCCGGGATTCATTCGGTGACTGCAGGGCGCGGGCCGCTTCCGTGGCACGGGACCACACACCCACCGCCACATCCGCAGTCAGGTAGGCCGAGAGCCAGGCCATGCCGTCCCGGTCCGGCACATATTCCAGCCGGCGGTCCTCCACGCCCTTGCGGTGGCGCGCTTCGATACTTACAGGATGGTGCACCTCACGCCATCTGCGCGCTTTGGCCCGGAACCTGCCCGGCACCAGCTCCCCCGCCGGGCAGCCACGCGCGGCAAAGGCAGCTTCGGGGTCCAGGAAATGAGCCTCCAAAGCAGCCGCCCCGGAGGGGTCCAGACCGGACGTCTCATCACACATCACCCGCGCATGTTGCCATGAAATGCTTCCTGCCTGCAGCGCAGACAGCGTCAGGGGCAACCCGGTGGTCAGGGTGGCTGACTCAGCCAGCAGCGCCGCGGCCGATCTTTCACTCACTGTCAGGACACAGGCCACCTCTGCTGTCACCGACATTTCCTGGGCCGTGCGCTCCTGCGGGGAAACGGCTGGGGCCGCCATGGCGGCGGCAGCGCGGGCATACCCGGCGGCGAAGTGCACTTTCAGCGCGGCAAGCCTGGCTTCCATGCGGCCCACCTCAGCCATGCCGTCCAGGCACGCGTCCGCTTCGTCCCGAAGAAGGTCAGCGCCAGTCGAGCCCATGTTCCCGGCTCCGCGACTGGCAAATGAAGCCAACGCAGCAAGGGAGGCCTCCATGGCCTCCAACGTCTCCGCAGCTGCTCTGTCTTCCACACTCACAGCATATGAGGAGGCACTGACAGTATCGCCGGCGTCAGAGTTGAAGGCTAAGTCCGTCATCCAGGATCTGCCTGATCCCGAACTTCCCTACGGCGAACATCCGCGGATTATCGTCAGAGTTGCTCAGCATGGCGGTGGACAGGATGAGAGCCCAGCCGCGCGCCCTCTTCCAGGTGTCCCCGTCTACTGCCGAGTCAAAGGCGCCCATGAAGCGGCGGCGTGTGCCGGCGTCGAACATCAGCCACCCCACCGCAAGATCGACAGCGGGGTCCCCCGCCCCGACGTCGCCAAAATCGATGACGCCGGCCAGGGAGCCGTCGTCCGCCAGCAGGATGTTGCCGGGGTGGAGGTCCCCGTGGAGCATCATCGCCGGACCATCCCAAGCTTTGGCGGCACAGGCCTGCGCCCACACTGCTCTCAGCGCGGCCGCCTCCGGGTAGCGTTCGTGGTCCCCGAGCCGTTCCACCAGCACAGCGTCACGGTCTGTCAGCGGCACGCCCCGGAAAGGATTCACCGGGACGCCGCTTTCGGCGGGCACGTGAAGGGACAGCAGGAAATCGGCCAGGCCTTTAGCCGCCGGCGCGCGGCCTGCCGGGCGGACGTCGGCCGCAGCGGCTCCGGTGACCCACCGCACGATGCTCCACGGCCATGGAAAGTCCGACGTCGGCCGGCCGGCATGGACGGGGACAGGGCCCGCAACCGGTGAGCGGCGAGCAATGTCGGGAAGGTAAAGCTGCTCATGCAGTATCAGTGGAACGGCCTCCGCCCTGCGCGGCAGCCGGACGGCCAGATCGTCACCGAGTCGGAAGGTCGCGTTGTCCCAACCGTTCGCAACCCGCGCTAAAGAACAATCGCCGAGGTCGGGCCGCTGGTCCCGGACGAGGCGCTGGACCACCGTGTTACTCACTTCCACCGTGGCTGGCGGCATTCGCGCCATTCAGAAATCCGCCTTCCTTGAGCCTGAAAACCAGGCCGACCCATTCCCTTGTCCGAATATAGCTCAAGACCCCCAGGGTGGACGGGCGCGGAACGAGGTCATCGTCGAACCATCGGACGCTCCAGCCGCGAGTACGCTCCGGCCCTCGGCTGCCGCACCCGCACGCACACCGCCGACATGGAAGTATTCACTTATGACTATCGATAATGATGACACCAACCTCCCGGCGCAATTGGACTCCCACGGCGTAGACGAATCCACCGAAGTCAGCCGTAGTTGGAACCACATCGGGGCCATCATTGTCGATGCCACCTTGCAGCGGCGACAGAACTACCACGCGACCGTCAGGCCACGCGTTGTCGCTCTGGTCGAGGCATGGCCGGATGCCGCCACGACCAGCGGATTCCGCCAGCACCTCGATACCGGGACGCTTTCCGAAGTTATCAGCTGGCCGTCCCCTGGCCGTCTCGCCCAAGTAGAGGACATGACGCGCGTGTTGGAGAGCCAGGGCATCGAGACGGTAGCCGAACTCCGAGGAGCGCTTGGTGACCTCGCCAGCAGGACCGTTCTCCGGGAGGCACTTGGCGCCGTGCGGCACGTCAGTCCCAAGACGCTGGATTACATCGACACCCTGAGCGGAGCGTCAACGGGCGGGACTGTCGACGAGTAAATCCCATGGTCCAGCCTGCCGGCACCGAGGACTCCCCCAGATCTGACGTAGGGCCTCACCTGTACGTTGCAGATCGAGGTTACGGTGCCGCACGCTCAGGACCGGGACCGGGCTGAGGTTCGCGCCGCAACCCCATCACAGCCGAGTTCTTGGTCAAGCCGACGACGGCGAGCTTAGACGCGGTGTACGGGGCGCCGGCGGCGGAATGAGACGCTGCCCCGCTCGCGTTACCGCCTGTTCCCCGGCGCCGGGTGGTCGGTGCCGGTCTCCCGGCGGCTGGCAGGTATCTGGATCTTGCCGATGAGATCATCCAGGCTCCCCCGGAACTTACGCAAGCGCCGTGTCTGGAGCTACTGCGCGCCCCACAATCTGCAGACGGCGAGACCGAAAGCCCGTCGCCTTCCCGGCACTACGACGATGTGATGCTGGAACAACTACGGTGTTGCGGGTGAGCAGTTGAGTCCGCGCGCCGCCACGGGACGAGCTTGTAAGCGTTGTCGATATCACGTGATACTTGGAAGCTTTTCCAGGTCTGCGGCGTCGGTATCGGCATGATGATCTGAAGAGCGGGCAGTGGCGGGTATATGGTTCGAGCGTCTCGATTCACCCTGGGAATAGAACCAGATTGGGATGTAGAGTGCCAGTACGATGAAGCCCAGCCAGGTTGAGGTCCAGCCGATCTCCAGGCTGTTCAGGTAGACCACACCGACCAGGCACAGGGGCAGGTTGAATAGGCCAAAGAGCATGGCGACATGCTTCCAGCCCTTGGGTGCTTTGAAGGGTCGTTCCAGGTCGACAAAGGCCGGGTGTTTTCTGGCTCGGACATAGGCGAACAGGCTGATGCCGTTGGCGCAGGTGTAACCAATCGCCGCGGCCGCAAGAATTGCCGCGAGGGATCCCATCGAAATCAGGACCACGTTAAATGCTGCGGTGACGAGCAAGGCAATGAACGGGGTGCCGTGGCGGTTCGTTTTGCCGAAGACCTTAGGGAGGTTGCCTTCCGTCGCCATGGAGTGCATGGCGCGGGATGAACCCAGATAGGCCGTTTGGATGATCAGGATCATGGCCGCGATCAACATGATGATGGTGATTATGGAGCCGGCCTCGCCAAAGACAGCCCGGGCCACCGGAATCAGTGGCGACACGGGCTCGGCCCGTACACCGTCAACACCAAGCACCCCGATCACTGCGGTTTGGACCAGTACATATGAGAAAAAGCAGATGATGCCGCAGGCAAACAGCGCCTTGGGGACATCTTTGGCCGGATTTTTGTACTCAGGGCCATAGATCGCTGCCGTTTCCCAGCCACAGGCACTCCACTGCGCGATCGCGAAGATGCCAAAGAGAATCAGGATGTGGTGCATGTCCCAGGCCCAGTCGGCCGGTAACCAGTTGCCGGTGATGTTGGCTAGCTCGACGTGTCCGGTCGCGAAAGGTGCCACGGTCAGGATAACGAGCGGTATCAAGGAAACAGCCGCCAGGATGTAACCCAGAATGGCGCCGTCCTTGAGGCCGAACCAGTTGACCATGAACAATCCGGCGAAAATTACCAGACCGGAGATCAACGAGAGCTGGTACTCGGTGAATGTCGCGGCCAGCACCGGGAACAGCCCATGCAGGTAGCCGCCGACCAGGATGGCGAAGATCGCCAGTACCGGGTTCCAAGCAAACCAGTAGCTCCAGGCGCTGAACCCGCCGATCAGCTTGCCCTTGTCGTACTTGCCCTTGTAGTTTTCGGTGCGAAATATATGCTGTGCATAGCCCGGAAGGCCCGAGGCCTTGGGAAACGTGGTGGCCATTTCAGCGTATGCGGCGTTCTGCATGAAACCCTGAAGGACCGATAATCCCCAGATCAGGATCGCCGCGGCAGATAAATACAGCGGAATATAGCCCAAAGAGGGCAGTATCAGCAAGGGCACGCCCAGCGAAATGGCCAAACCCTGCTTCCAGTCAATCGACCTTTTCAAATGATCGACTGCAAGCAAACTGTTTTCACTCATAAAAATTCTCCTTTGAATTGCGGTGAAAAACTACAAACAGCCCTGCGGGCAAGTGATGACGCGTAACTTTGCCATTGCCACAAACCACTGAGTGATCAAAGATGGCATCTCTGGGTAATAGCAACCGGGATATAAACGCGAATAGGCAGGCCGTAGTTTGCCACCTTCAAACGTTTGGGAGCTGGGTTAGCCGTTGCGCGACATTAGCCAGATCTGCAGTTGGAGGGTTGTCCTCCGATTACTGGGGGCGTTGAGCCCGGTAACTCCGGGGCCTCAGCTTGAGGAAAGCGTGTAGGCGTCCCGTAACCGGCTGTGACCGGCTCAGATTTCGAAGTATCGGAAGGAATGTGACTCCAGGCCTTCCGGGTTGGGGCCGTAGACGGTGACCATGCGTGCGTAGACCGGGGCCCAGTATCGGCCGAGTTGTCCGGGGTTTACGCGTGCTGAATCGCCTGGCCTCAGGATGACAGTCTTGCCTTCGCTCTCGACGTGGAGCTCGCCTTCCAGTACGAAGTTCGTCTCGGTGTGGGGGTGGAAGTCTTCCCACCCGCAGGACGTCAGTTCCCATTCCGACAAGATGAAATCATCCCAGCTGCCTACAGGATCAGCGTTGATGAACCTGCAGTGCAGTCGTTGCCATTCTTCCTTCATAGGCTTCATGGCCTTCATTGGCCAGAAGTCGATCTTTTCCCCTGCCTTAGGTGTCAGGGGCTGAGGAGTGGTGGTAGTGGCCATTGTTTTATAACCCTTCTTAAGCGCGCCATCTGCTGGGGGGATGCTTCGGTGAATCCGAGTTAGATCGCGCCCTCGTGATGTGGGTCACGGCGCTGTCCACTGTGACAGGGACGCGCGTTCAAGTCAATGGTTCACCAACAAGATGGGCGCTATTACCTCCCCGAAACCCGATGTGGGGAAAAGTTTTCATGAACGGTTGACTTGTACGCCCGTTCATGTCACCTTTTTGTAGCGAGCAAGCGTGACTGGCATCACAGCACGAGGGCTCGGGCCGGCGCCTGACAGGCCTTCCCGAAACTAGAGAATGTCGGCTTTACGACGTTCCCCGGAGCCCCTACAGGGGTATCGATCTGATCTTTAGGGCAATTCTGCCAGGCATCACAGACGACCAGTTCTGACTATCTTTCCCCCATTTTCAAAGGAGAAATCATGGAAACCACCCTCGTAGGAAAGCTCAGCAAGACCGGATCCATCCACAAGGTGGAAGGCGGCTACGTCGGTCTGCCGCCGATGAACGAGCCCGGGACGGACGCTGCCATCGGTGACTCCCTCCACAATCCGCAGGGCTCGGTCATGTGTGCCGGGTTTTTCGAGCTCAAAGCGTCGGAGCCGCTGGTGTACACGTACACCTACGACGAGATGAAGGTCGTCATCAAGGGTGAGTTCATCCTCACTGACGAGGCGACCGGAGAAGTCACGCACGCGAAGGAGCGTGACGTGCTGTTCTTCCCGAAGGGAACGACGGTCAAGTTCGAGACCCCTGAGCATGCTCTGGGGTTCTTCGTTGGCGACCGCACTTTTGCACCCTAGATCAGCTACGCGGTCCGGTTCCATGCCTCGGCAGCAGGTGCCGGCATGGAACCGGCCGGCAGACCAATGGCATTGATGCCGTTGGTGTAGGCAACCCGAAGACCATTTCGGACCTGGTGTCCGTGCATGGAGGTCCGCGCGTCTGCTCCGTCTCGTGCTTTCGGGGTTCTCTCCGGACAGGCTGTCAGGGACGGCGTCACCACCCCGCATTCTCTAACCGCTCTCTGGACGTATCGGCCTCGGCTTTGCACTAGCCGGACTCCGGAATGGCGTGGCCGAGCGCAAAGACATCGCCGCGCCATCACAAACCGGTATCTGTCTGATTGCCGGCAGGACACGTAGCGCAACATATACCGCCGCACACCGGCGACCCCAAAAGATCTAATGGAACAGGAGAACACCATGGCATTGCGAGTCGGAATCATTGGTGCCGGACCCAGCGGCCTGGCACAACTGCGGGCGTTTGAATCAGCACGCCAAAAAGGCGCCGCCATCCCCGAAATCATGTGCTTTGAGAAAGGGGACGACTGGGGCGGGCAGTGGAACAACAGCTGGAGGATCGGCCTGGATGCTCACGGCGAGCCGGTGCACTCCAGCATGTACCGCCACCTATGGTCCAATGGGCCCAAGGAGTGCCTGGAGTTCTCGGACTACTCCTTTGACGAGCACTTCGGTCGTCCGATTTCCTCCTTCCCGCCCCGCGAGGTTCTGTTCGACTACATCAAGGGCCGCGTGGAAAAGTCCGACGTCCGCAAGTACGTCCGGTTCAACAGCGTTGCACGCCACACCAGCTATAACGAGGCCACGCAGGAATTCACGCTTACGGTTGAGGACCTCAAAACCAACCTCACCGAGACCCACGTGTTCGACAAGCTCGTGGTCGCCACCGGCCACTTCTCCGTCCCCGCCGTCCCCGAATTCAAGGGCATCAAAACCTTCCCGGGCGAGGTCCTGCACGCTCACGATTTCCGCGGAGCCGAGCGCTTTTACGGCAAGAAGCTGCTCATGATCGGCAGCAGCTATTCCGCCGAGGACATCGGCATGCAGTCCCACAAGATGGGCGCCGCGTCCATCACCCTGAGCTACCGCACGGCACCGATGGGCTATCACTGGCCGGAGAACACAGTGGAACGCCCACTCGTCACTCACTTCGAGGGCCGCACCGCGCACTTCAGCGACGGCACCCAGGATGACTTCGACGCCGTCGTGCTTTGCACCGGATACCAGCACAAGTACCCGTTCCTGCCCAGCGGGCTGTCGCTGAAGTCACCGAACGTGCTGTACCCGGGCAACCTTTACAAGGGCGTGGTGTGGCAGCAGAACACCAACCTGTTCTATCTGGGTGCCCAGGACCAGTACTACACGTTCAACATGTTCGACGCGCAGGCCTGGTTTGCCCGCGACGTCATGACTGGAGCGATTGACCTGCCGTCCCTCGTTGAGCGTGAGGTGGACATCCAGCTCTGGCTCGAGCGCCACGCCGCGCTGCCGGATCACGATGCAGAGGCCGATTTCCAAACGGACTACCTGCGGGAACTCATCGAAGCCACCGACTACCCGCCCTTCGACCTGGACGCTGTCTGTCAGTTGTTCAAGGACTGGATGCACCACAAGCACGACGACATCCTCGGCTACCGCGACATGCTCCACCGCTCCGTGGTCACCGGCACCATGGCGACCAAACACCACACCCGCTGGCTCAACGCCATGGATGACTCCATGGAACGGTACCTGCACGGCCCCACCCAGGATCTGGACAACGTGACACCCGACGATCTCACCGAGACCGTGGCCGTCAGGTAGCCCAGGGGGCGTGGCTGTTCGGGCATCCCCAAGACAAGGGGAAAGCAGGTGATTGTGGAGGGCCGCCCCTGGTCCCCGCTCGTAGACCGCACGCCGTAGATCCCGTCCAATAGCGAGGTTGAGGGACGGCCGCTTCCCTCCGGACCTCCCGCACGCAACAGGGGTCCCGCTCATTACAGGCCGCCGTCTGGGCATACCAGGCGGCGGCCTGCCACGCATACAGAAGTTCAGGTCAGTCGTTCAAGACAGAGGTGGAACATTTCGCTCTCCAAGCAATAGTCTTATGACGTGTCCCAGCCGGGCCGAAATCGGGAGACTGGAGAGTGAGCTATGCGGGTATCCACAAAAGATCGAAAAGAACAGCTGATTTCAGCAACCGTGGAACTAATGAGGCGTAAGGGTGTTCAGTCCGTGACCATGCGGGCTATCGCTAAAGAGGCTAATGCCCCCTTGGCCACCGCCCATTATTGCTTCAGCGATAAAGAAGAGCTCATGGAGGCGGCCGCCGAGGCCTGGCTGAAGAACCTCAGCAGTTATTCCGGTGACGTCCCGGTCCACCTGGGGCTTCGTAAGGCGGTGGAACAAGTAGCCGAAGGCTACTGGCGAGCATTAGAAAAAGAACCGGCCAGCCTCCTTGCTGAGATCGAACTCATTCTGTGGGCAACACGCAATGCCCCCGGCAGCCCTCTGGCCGCGAAGATTTATCCTGCATACGAAGTGGAACTGGGAAATATATTCTCCTCCGCGGCCCAAAACAATGGTGACCAGTGCCGTATTGGCGTACCTGCGCTCGTAAGGTCTTTCCTGATGATCTACGACGGAGCGGCCCTGCAATACATGACCGACCCGAAGGCGACCGACCACCGCGCCTTGTTCTTCATGACGCTTGATGCACTGCTGACCAGAGCCGGCGTCTAAGACTCCCCTGCCGCCAACCGTGGCAACGCGGAGAGGTCAACAACCGGAAGGACGTGCCAGCACCGCTGCTTCCGACAGTGAAGCGGAGTTCATATCCCTAGAGGAACTCGGCCCGGCCCTCCATGGCCGATGACGCCAGTGCGTGCTCGCGCCGCGGTATCCTGCCGGCCGCTTTTGCCAGCCTGCCGGCGATGACGGCGTGTTTGAAGGCCTCGCCCATGAGCGCGGGGTTCTGGGCCCTGGTCACGGCCGTCGCCAGCAGCACGGCGTCGCAGCCGAGTTCCATGGCCAAGGCCGCGTCCGAGGCCGTGCCGATCCCGGCATCGAGCACCACGGGCACGGACGCCCGGGAGACGATCAACTCGATGTTGTGGGGGTTCAGGATGCCCAGGCCGGTGCCGATCGGGGCGCCCAGCGGCATCACGGCGGTGGCACCGAGGTTTTCCAGCCGGAGGGCAAGGACGGGATCGTCGTTGGTGTAGGCGAAGACCTTGAAGCCGCGGGCCACGAGTTGCTCTGTCGCGTCCACGAGCTCCACCGCGTCCGGCAGCAGGGTGTGCTCGTCGGCAATGACCTCGAGCTTGACCCAGTCGGTTTCCAGGGCCTCCCGGGCCAGCTCGGCGGTGAGGACGGCGTCCTTGGCGGTGAAGCAGCCGGCCGTGTTGGGCAGCACCCGGATGTGGTGGTCCACGAGCAGCTGGAACAGCGAGCCCGTCTCCGCCGGCGAATAGCGGCGCATCGCGACGGTGGTCAGTTCCGTCCCGGAGGCCAAAAGCGCCGCCCCCAGCCCGTCCAGGCTCGGCGCGCCGCCGGTGCCCATGATGAGGCGGGAGCCCAGCGTCACGCCGTCGATGACCAAGCGGTCGGTGCCTGTTCCTAGCCCGGTTGGAAGCGCAGTCGTTTCAGTCATCATCATTATCCTCCCTGAATTGCCGTAACGAGTTCGATGTCATCGCCCTCGGCAAGCGCCGTGCTGTGCCACTGGCTGCGGGGCACCACCTCGGAGTTGCGCGCTGCCGCCACACCCAGCCTTTGGCCGTCCCCGGCCTGCCCGTTGGCGGCAAGTTCCCGCCCTGTGACCTGGCTGACGAGCGTTGCAAGGGAGGCTTTTGCCCCCACGGCGTGGGTTTTGCCGTTCAGTGTGATGTTCATGCTGATTCCTTGTTCTGGTCAAATATGACTGGGGTTGCGGTGGCTGAGCCTGATTCGGCACGGACCCGCGCCTGTTGGCCAGGCTCCTAGGCGTGTCCAGAGCGCTTTTCGGGCGCATCAACGGCTTCGATTCGCGACCGCCTGGCCTCACGCCGGCCAGTGCAATGACCCTCCGAAGCGTTTGATCAGGTGCAACGGGTGTTCTCTCAGCCCGGCCAGCAGGTCACCCGTGTCACTAGAACAAAACCCTACCCGGACGATTCACACAGCGACCTATCAGAACGGGTAGTCTGAACCATTCCGAATTGGCGTTTCCCCTACCAACAAATGACAGGACGATTGGATGCAAGGCTCACCTCTGAAAGAGGAGACCCTTTTGGAAAGGAAGTCCGATGCTACAAACCTCCAATTCGTGTGTTGATACGTGGATGGGCAGGGGGGCCCTCCATGGTTCCGGTGATCGCCCGGCTGTACCGCGAAACAACGTGGTGACCTGCATCCATGGTCAAGGCCTGATCAAGCAGTCCGTCAGGAACATCTTTAACCAGAACACGGTGCCGCCGTCATGGCCCGGATGTTCGACACTAGGTCGGCATGAACGAAACGCTCTTGCGCATGACGTGACCCGCGGCCTGCTAATAGCACGTGTTCGTATTATGAACGCGGCATTCAAATTGAATGATCCGCTCAGCACTAAGCACCCAGAAGGAAGGCTTGAGAGGGAAAGCCATTATGTCCGAGGCGAAGGCGAATCAGGAGGATGTCGTCGATGACTGAGCGGTTGATCGACGGATACGATGGCGTGCTCGCGGACCTCGACGGCGTCGTTTACACCGGACCGCGGGCAATCGACGGGGCAACAAAGGCCCTGGAGAAGCTCGCGGGCGAAGGCAAGAGCCTCGCCTACGTGACGAACAACGCGTCCCGCTCGTCCGAGCAGGTGGCGGCCCATCTCCGGGAGCTAGGGGCTCCAGCCAGCGCGGAGCAGGTCTTCGGTTCGGCCTTGGCCGGCGCGGAACTGCTGGCCGGACAGATTGCTGCCGGGTCGGCAGTCCTCGTCGTCGGGAGCGAGACCCTCGCTGATGCCGTCAGGGCACAGGGGCTCGTCGTCGTCGGCACGGCCGATGA
Organism: Arthrobacter sp. NicSoilB8; assembly: GCF_019977355.1. Classification (NCBI taxonomy): domain Bacteria; kingdom Bacillati; phylum Actinomycetota; class Actinomycetes; order Micrococcales; family Micrococcaceae; genus Arthrobacter; species Arthrobacter sp. NicSoilB8. The sequence continues at coordinate 4,347,777 of NZ_AP024655.1, forward strand.
CCGACCGGATGCCGTCATCCAGGGGTTCTCGCCGGGGCTGGGATGGAAGGACTTGGCGGAGGCTGCCTACGCCGTGGCCGCGGGTGCGGTCTGGGTGGCCACGAACACCGATATGTCCCTTCCGCAGGAGCGCGGGATCGCGCCGGGAAACGGTGCCCTCGTGGCGGCGGTTGCCGCTGCTACCGCGAAGTCGCCCTTGGTCGCAGGAAAGCCTGGGGCCGCCCTCTTCGAGACCGCGGCCCGCCACTCCGGAGTTGACCGTGCGATCGTGGTGGGGGACCGGCTCGACACCGACATCCTCGGTGGAAACCGCGCGGGGATGGCCACGGCGCTCGTCCTCACGGGCGTGGACTCGGTCGGCACAGCCTTGGCAGCACAGGTGGACCAGCGCCCGGACTATTTGATTGGCTCCCTCGGGGAGCTGTACGAGGAGTACCCGGCGGTAACGTTCGACGGCGTCTCGTACTCCTGCGGTGGGGCAGTTGCCTCTGCGACCGACTCGACGGTGACCATCAGCGGACGCGAGGACGACCTCGACAGCTGGCGTGCCGCATGCGCGGCATGGTGGGCAGTCCACCCCGAGGTGACCCCCGCTGCCGCGCCAGAGGTCAGCTTCACAACCGCTGGTTAGGCTCGAAGCAGGAATGACCGCTCAGCGGAGCGCAGGAAGGGCGCGAGGCAACTGATGATGGGGACGGCGCGACGGTGCGCTGCGTCCGCTGAGCGGGGACACGCACGTCGACCAGAACGCGGCCGTTCTCGACGGGCTGGATGACTTGCCCGTTGAGGAGCACACCGACATTTACCTCGAGGTCCATGACCGGGTTGAGCGACGAGCTGAACCAGGAGCAGAAAATGTCGCCACGCGGGAGCCCGTGGCGAAGCTGATCTCGGCGGGGCCAGGTCCTGACGGGAGGTCACAGTGGCCCTCCCAGCGGAACCGTCTCGACGTCGAGGAACGCGGCGAGGAGCACGTTAGTCGGGCCCAAGCTGAACTGTGCCCTGCCTGCCTTCCCGGTTGTGGACCCGACTGGCAAGCGACACCTCGACGGTGGTGCTTCAACCGGAGGCTTCACGGATGTCAGCCGTCGATATGGGCGCGACAGGTGACGTTAATACATGGACGCATCCGTTGAGCCTGCTACCAACTTTGCCTGGGCAGATTTGAGCCTTAATGGTGGACAAGTTCGCTTGTAACCCGGAGCCGTTCCGCCGAGGCCGCCCGGGATTCCAGCAGGCAAGAAGGTGCGGCGTCGCTGATCTTTTCCTGGATGCGGCAGACTGCGAGCCCCAGGTAGCGCATCTCCCCGAGGGTTTCATTCACCAGGCTTCCGGGCCTATCCGCGTAGCTGATGACGAGCAGTGCGTTGCTTGCTGCATATGTGAGCGCCAGGACCTTCCGGTTCCTGCCGGTAATGTGTGTGGGCTCATTTAGCCGGCGTGCGGGACGATCCACCCAGCGGTCTACCCAAACGGGTAGTTTAAACCATCCCGAATTAGCGTTTCCCCTCCCCGTGAATGACAGGACGATGGATGTCAGGCCCACCTTTGGAGGAGGAGAAGTGAATTTGACCGTGATGACCGGACCGGCCTCGGACGTATCCGGGGAAGCCTTCACCGGCAGCGTCTCCCTTGTCCTGGACGAGATCGCGGATACCGCCGCAGGCATCGAGGGGCAGCAGGTCGCCGACCTGGCCCGTCATCTCAGCCAGCCGGGCCGGGTGTTCGTGGCCGGCGAGAGCTCTGGCTCCGGCACGCCAACCTCGAATAACCGGGGCCCCTCAATTTCCATACCCGCCGTAGTTTCCACTCAATTTTCAACACCCACCGCGTTGCCCAACAGAAAGAAAACACCATCATGAAGCTCCAAGTTGCTATCGACTTCCTGACCACCGAAGCCGCCCTCGAACTCGCCGGCCAGGTTGCCGAATTCGTGGATATCATCGAACTCGGTACGCCGCTGATCAAGGCCGAAGGCCTCTCCGTCATCACCGCGATCAAGAACGCCCACCCGGACAAGGTCGTCTTCGCTGACCTGAAGACGATGGACGCCGGTGAACTTGAAGCCGACATCGCCTTCAAGGCCGGCGCCGACCTGGTCACCGTGCTCGGTGCAGCCGACGACTCCACCATCGCCGGCGCCGTCAAGGCCGCCAAGGCCCACAACAAGGGCATCGTCGTGGACCTCATCGGTGTCGCCGACAAGGTCACCCGTGCCAAGGAAGTCCGCGCCCTGGGTGCGAAGTTCGTCGAGATGCACGCCGGCCTGGACGAGCAGGCCAAGCCCGGCTTCGACCTGAACGGTCTGCTCCGCGCCGGCGCAGAAGCCCGCGTTCCGTTCTCCGTCGCCGGCGGCGTGAAGCTCGCCACCATCGCAGACGTCCAGAAGGCAGGCGCCGACGTCGCCGTCGCCGGCGGCGCCATCTACGGTGCAGCCGACCCCGCCCTGGCCGCCAAGCAGCTCCGCGCAGCCATCAACTAACCAGCCGGCCGCCCCCAATGACCGCGGCGGCCCGCACCTGACAAACGGTGCGGGCCGCCGCATCCACGCCCAACGAGCAGCGGCCCCCAGGCACCCGGCATCGTAGCTGCCAGGTGTCGCAGTCACTGCGTTGCCCCACCAGGTTGGGCTGCGCCGAACATCGAGGGATCGCGCAGGCTGATACGGGCCGCGGGAAGGACCAAAAAATGGGTCAGGAATCACTGGCGATATCGAACGGAAGTTGCAGACTCCCCCATCAGCAGTCTGTTCGGCAATGGGACTCCCTTCGGCACGGGGATTGCGTTGAGGTCTGGTCCACGGATTCGTCATACTATGTGGCCTATGTCGATGACCGCGCCGACGACGGCCGGCTGATATGGGTCATCGAGAACGGCACCGGCTGCCGCCGTCTCTTTATTCTTGGGGATCCCGTAACGCTGTATCTGGTCTAAGACGCACGGCCGTCGCTTTCGATGAGGGACCACATACGAAAATCCACTGCTCTCCTGGCCATCCTTTTCGCAGTCTGGCTGACCCTGGCCCTGGACGCTCCCGTCACGATCGTCGCGGACCCCGCGGACCCCGGCATCCGCCGCGTCCGCCTCACCCGGCCCGGCGGTGACATCCAGCTGTATCAGCCCGACCCCGCCATCGCGGAGCTGCCCCAGCCCGGCCAGCCGGCGCAGCGGATTTCCCTGCCGCGCCGCGGCCTCAAGGACTGCCTGGCAGAGGAACTCCGCCGCCTGGACCCCGACGAAGTCTTCGGCGATGTCCTTCCGGCGTCACGAGATAGAGCAAGAACGGTAATACCCCGCTTCAATCACTTGTAATCTTCTAACCTTGGAGTTTTGATGTCAGCACACATCGGTGTCACCGGCCTCGCGGTGATGGGGGCCAACCTCGCACGCAACCTGGCCCGGAACGGCTTCACCGTTGCCCTGCACAACCGGTCCGTGGAAAAGACAGACGCCCTCCTGGCAAAGCACGGTGACGACGGCGACTTCGTCCGCACCGAGACGTTGCAGGAGCTCGTCGACTCGCTGGAGAAGCCGCGCCGGGTCCTGATCATGGTCAAGGCCGGCAAGCCGGTGGACTCCGTGATCGAGCAGCTCGAACCGCTGCTGGAGCCCGGCGACATCATCATCGACGCCGGCAACTCGCACTACGAGGACACCCGCCGCCGCGAGGCCGCCCTGGCGAAGAAGGACCTGCACTTCGTCGGCATCGGCGTCTCCGGCGGCGAGGAGGGCGCCCTCAACGGCCCCTCGATCATGCCGGGCGGTTCCAAGGAGTCCTACGACGCCCTCGGCCCGCTGCTGGAAAAGATCGCCGCCCACGTCGACGGCAAGCCGTGCTGTGCCTGGATCGGCACCGACGGCGCCGGACACTTCGTCAAGATGGTCCACAACGGCATCGAATACGCCGACATGCAGGTCATCGGCGAGGCCTTCGATCTCCTGCGCTCCGGCGCCGGCATCGAACCGGCCGATCAGGCCAAGATCTTCGAAGAGTGGAACAAGGGCGAGCTGGCCTCCTTCCTGATCGAAATCTCCGCCGAGGTCCTCGGCCACGTCGACGCGAAGACCGGCAAGCCGTTCGTCGACGTCGTGGTGGACGCCGCCGGCCAGAAGGGCACCGGCCGCTGGACGGTCATCTCCGCGCTGGAGCTCGGCTCCCCGGTCTCGGGCATTGCCGAGTCCGTCTTCGCCCGCGCCCTGTCCTCCCAGGCCGAGCAGCGCGTGCTGGCCCAGGAACTGCTCGCCGGCGGCGAGGCCGCCGTCGAGGTCCCCGAAAGCTTCGTCGAAGACGTCCGCCAGGCGCTCTACGCCTCCAAGCTCGTCTCCTACGCGCAGGGGCTGGACATGCTCACCTCAGCGGCCAAGGAATACGGCTGGGACCTGAAGCTGGATGAAATCGCCTCGCTGTGGCGCGGCGGCTGCATCATCCGCGCCGAACTGCTCAAGGAGATCACCAAGGCGTACGCCGCGGCGGAGAAGCCGGCCAACCTGCTCTTCGCGCCGGCCTTCACCAAGGCGATCGCCGAGGTCCTCCCGGCCTGGCGCCGCGTGGTGGCCACCGCGGTCCAGCTCGGCATCCCGGTGCCGGTGTTCTCCTCCTCGCTGGCCTACTACGACGGCCTGCGCCGCAAGCGCCTGCCCGCCGCCGTGATCCAGGGCCAGCGCGACCTCTTCGGCGCCCACACCTACGGCCGCGTCGACGCCGAGGGCACCTTCCACACCCTCTGGGGCGAGGACAAGTCCGAGATCGCGGCAGTCGACACCCACTAGGCGGTGAGCTTGTCCCCGGTTCCCCCGGAGCCGGCCATCTGACTTCCGTCGTCCCGCCCCCACCGACGGTCCAACCGGCCCGTAGCCTTGATCCGCCGACGGGCTCGTTGGGGACCACGGGAATTGGTTTGGCCGGGCGCGTCGGGTTCGGGGCGGGCCGGAGTGCCCGGCCCCGCTACCGGTGGTGTCCCACCGTGGTCCTTGGGTATTTCGGTACGGGGCGGCCTGCCAGATCTTTGAAGATCCGGTTCAACAGCTCCGTCCTGGGGGTTTCCCAGGGCGCTGTCATTCAGATCGGCGTTGACCTGCTCGATGATCGCGTGCCCGCGGTGGGTCTTATCGGCGGCAACGGTGTCGAGGGCCCCGGTGGCGATGAACGCACGGAGCCGGCAGGTCGGGAAGATCGTCGGCTGCCCGGGGCTGGCGCGCGGGTTCAGGTCCTGGATCCTGCGGACGAGCAGACGACCGAGGACGCGTTCGCCCTGTTTCCGGAAACTGAACGCGGTGAACGGTGTTTCGACGGCGGAGATCCAGGGCATCGGCAATGAGCCGTGCCGCGCCGCGGGGCGAACCGGCCGACCTCATATGCGAGCCCCAGGACCTGCCGATTCCTGCCGGTAATGTGTGCTTCTCCTGACCAGGCCGCGTCTCCCGTCAGTGATGCGCGCAGCTGCTGCAGTTCACCGATGGACACCTTGGCAACGGTATCGACGGGCAATGGAACGAAGGAGTGGCCACGGCAGCCCGGGCTCGGTCACTTTATGCAGGGGAACGAATGCTGTGGGCTCATTTAGCCGGCGTGCGGGACGATCCACCCAGCGGTCTACCCAAACGGGTAGTTTAAACCATCCCGAATTAGCGTTTCCCCTCCCCGTGAATGACAGGACGATGGATGTCAGGCCCACCTTTGGAGGAGGAGAAGTGAATTTGACCGTGATGACCGGACCGGCCTCGGACGTATCCGGGGAAGCCTTCACCGGCAGCGTCTCCCTTGTCCTGGACGAGATCGCGGATACCGCCGCAGGCATCGAGGGGCAGCAGGTCGCCGACCTGGCTCGTCATCTCAGCCAGCCGGGCCGGGTGTTCGTGGCCGGCGCGGGCCGGAGCGGCCTGGTCCTGCGGATGGCCGCCATGAGGCTGATGCACCTGGGCTTGAATGTCCACATCGCCGGTGACACCACCACTCCCGCAATCGCTTCCGGTGACCTGCTCCTGGTGGCCTCCGGATCGGGGACGACCTCGGGAGTGGTCAAGTCAGCCGAAACGGCGGCCAAGGCGGGAGCACGGATCGCAGCGTTCACCACCAACGCGAGTTCACCGCTCGCCGGCCTCGCCGACGCCCTGGTGATCATTCCCGCCGCGCAGAAGACCGACCACGGCTCCAGCGTTTCCCGCCAGTACTCGGGGTCCCTGTTCGAGCAGGTGCTGTTCCTCGCCACCGAAGCCCTCTTCCAGTCGCTGTGGGACAACACCGATGTGCCCGCCGAAGAGCTCTGGCTCCGGCACGCCAACCTCGAATAACCGGGGCGCAAATCTCACCCGCCGTAGTGTCCACTCAATTTTCAACACCCACCGCGTTGCCCAACAGAAAGAAAACAACATCATGAAGCTCCAAGTTGCTATCGACCTCCTGACCACCGAAGCCGCCCTCGAACTCGCCGGCCAGGTTGCCGAATTCGTGGATATCATCGAACTCGGTACGCCGCTGATCAAGGCCGAAGGCCTCTCCGTCATCACCGCGATCAAGAACGCCCACCCGGACAAGGTCGTCTTCGCTGACCTGAAGACGATGGACGCCGGTGAACTTGAAGCCGACATCGCCTTCAAGGCCGGCGCCGACCTGGTCACCGTGCTCGGTGCAGCCGACGACTCCACCATCGCCGGCGCCGTCAAGGCCGCCAAGGCCCACAACAAGGGCATCGTCGTGGACCTCATCGGTGTCGCCGACAAGGTCACCCGTGCCAAGGAAGTCCGCGCCCTGGGTGCGAAGTTCGTCGAGATGCACGCCGGCCTGGACGAGCAGGCCAAGCCCGGCTTCGACCTGAACGGTCTGCTCCGCGCCGGCGCAGAAGCCCGCGTTCCGTTCTCCGTCGCCGGCGGCGTGAAGCTCGCCACCATCGCCGACGTCCAGAAGGCAGGCGCCGACGTCGCCGTCGCCGGCGGCGCCATCTACGGTGCAGCCGACCCCGCCCTGGCCGCCAAGCAGCTCCGCGCAGCCATCAACTAACCCCCTCCTTCGGAAAGACCGGCGGCGCACGGGTGTTCGTCTTGGCCGGCTCTTCGACCAAGACGAAGGGTATGAGGGCATTTTTGGACATCCGGTCCGTATCTCATCGGACCAAAACAGCACGGCGGCACAACCTAAGCAAAGAGCCGTCAAATTCCTGGAACATCTCAGGAGCTGAAGCCCCCACAGACCCGACCCCCTTTTTGGAAAGGCAGCCCGATGCTACAAACCTCAGATTCCTGTCTTGATGCGTGGATGGGCCGGGAGGCCCTCGCCGAGGCCATGATCCCCGTGATCGGCCGGCTGTACCGCGAGAACAACGTGGTGACCTCCATTCACGGGCGCAGCCTGATCAACAACTCCACCATGAACATCCTCAAGGCACACCGCTTCGCCCGCCGGATCGGCACGGACGAATTGCTCCTGGAGGAGACTGCCCCGCTGCTGAACACCTTGGCACAGCTGGAGCCCGGTCCGGCTTCGATCGACATCGCCCGGCTGAACCAAAAATTTAAGGAAAAGGGCAACGGTGCCACCCTGGAGGAGTTCCTCCGCGCGGAACTCGCCGAGCTCGTGGGCAAACGCGGCGGCGATGACCGCACCAGCACCGACGTCGTCCTCTACGGCTTCGGCCGCATCGGCCGGCTCCTGGCCCGCCTCGTGATCGAAAAGACCGGCGGCGGCCACGGCCTGCGCCTGCGCGCCATCGTGGTGCGCCGCGGCTCGGACAACGACCTCGCCAAGCGCGCCAGCCTGCTGCGCCGCGACTCGGTCCACGGCTCCTTCGAAGGCACCATCAAGGTGGACCTCGAAAACGACACCATCACCGCCAACGGCGTGCAGATCCAGGTCATCTACTCGGACAACCCCGCCACGGTCGACTACACCGCCTACGGCATCAAGGACGCCCTGGTGGTGGACAACACCGGCCGCTGGCGCGACGCCGAGGGCCTGTCCCAGCACCTGCAGAGCAAGGGCGTCTCCCGCGTCCTGTTGACGGCTCCGGGCAAGGGCGAGCTGAAGAACATCGTGCACGGCATCAACCACGGCACCATCACCGATTCGGACACGATCGTCTCGGCCGCGTCCTGCACCACCAACGCCATCACCCCGGTCCTGAAGGCCATTAATGACAGGTTCGGCGTGGTCCACGGCCACGTGGAGACCGTCCATTCCTTCACCAACGACCAGAACCTGATCGACAACTTCCACAAGGGCGACCGCCGCGGCCGCTCCGCAGCGCTGAACATGGTGATCACCGAGACCGGTGCCGCCAAGGCCGTGGCCAAGGCGCTGCCCGAACTGCTCGGCAAGCTCACCGGAAGCTCCATCCGCGTCCCCACCCCCGATGTGTCCCTGGCCATCCTGAACCTGAGCCTGGTCAACGGCACCACCAAGGACGAGGTCAACAACTTCCTCCGCCAAATGTCACTGCACTCGGAGCTGCGCAGGCAGATCGACTACATGGACTCCCCCGAGGTGGTCTCCACCGACTTCGTCGGCTCGCGCCGCGCCGGCATCGTCGACGGCCTCGCGACCATCTCCAATGACAAGAACCTGGTCCTGTACGTCTGGTACGACAACGAGTTCGGCTACAGCTGCCAGGTGGTCCGCGTCATGGAAGAGATGGCCGGCGTGAAGCGGCCGTCCTTCCCCGCCACGGATGTCGTTGAGGAGGCCATGTCGGTGCTTGCCGCCCTGGGATAAATTCCACCGCTGCTTAACCGAGCCGCGGCCATCACCACCTGCCCGCCGGAGACGTTACCGGCGGGCGGCAGCAGAAAGGAAAATCCAATGAGCAAAACCTTCCAGCCCGCAGAGCTCTTCGCGGGAGAGCTAGACGAATCCCTGCTCGGCCCTCCCCTGGCCGAGGTGCTAGGCGACGAGATTCCAACGAGAATTTCCATCCCCTTCACCAGCGACGACTCCCGCATCCTCTCTGGAGTCTGGGAGGCCGAACCCGGCCTCTCGCGGTGGGAGTTTCTGGAGCGCGGTGAGGTGATTCACGTCCTTGAAGGGCGCATGGTGGTCACTGAGGACGGCGGTGAACCGGTCACACTGGAGGCCGGAACCGCCGGCTTCTTTCCCATCGGGTGGCGAGGGACCTGGGAGATCCAGGAACGGATCAGAAAATTCTTTGTGATCTTCACGCCCTGACCGCCAAAGCTCTGCCGGCCCAGGCCCGGGGCTACACCCCGGGCCTGGCAGGTTTTGGCGCGTGATCGCTGCATGGTGTCCTGCCTGTAAACCCTCTCCTATGATTTGAGCCGAAACATGAAAATTGGAATCCTCACCAGCGGTGGCGACTGCCCCGGTCTAAACGCCGTTATCCGCGGCGCCGTCTTGAAGGGCATTGCCATCCATGGTCACGAATTCGTGGGCTTCCTGGACGGCTGGCGCGGCGTGGTTGAGGGCGACATCATCGAGATTCCCCGCACTTTGGTCCGGGGCATCGCGAAGCAGGGCGGAACCATCCTTGGTACCTCCCGCACCAACCCGTTTGAGAACGGCGGCGGCCCCGGGGTCATCAAGGCGCACATGGAGCGATTGGGCATCGACGCGATCATCGCCATCGGCGGTGAGGGAACCCTGGCTGCGGCCAAGCGCCTGACCGACGCCGGGCTCAAGATCGTGGGCGTCCCCAAGACTGTAGACAACGACCTTGACGCCACGGACTACACCTTCGGTTTCGACACCGCCGTGCAGATCGCCACCGAGGCCCTCGACCGGCTGCGGACTACCGGAGAATCGCACCATCGGTGCATGATCGTGGAGGTGATGGGCCGTCACGTGGGCTGGATCGCGCTGCACGCCGGCATGGCAGCGGGCGCCCACGCCATCCTCATTCCGGAGCAGAAGGTCAGCATCGAGCAAATTGCCCAGTGGGTGAAGGAAGCCCACACTCGAGGCCGCGCACCACTGGTAGTGGTGGCCGAAGGGTTTGTCCCGGACCATATGGAATCCCCGCACTCCGAGCGCGGGCTGGATACCTTTGGGCGGCCCCGGCTCGGCGGGATCGCGGACCAGCTGGCCCCGGAACTGGAAGCCCGGACCGGCATTGAAACGCGCGCCACTGTTCTGGGCCATATCCAGCGCGGAGGCGTGCCGTCAGCCTTCGATCGTGTCTTGGCGACCCGCCTGGGCATGGCCGCCGTCGACTCTGTCGTGGAAGGCTTCTGGGGCACCATGGTTGCCCTGAAGGGCACGGAGATCGAGCAAGTGGGCTTCAAGGAGGCCCTGGGCCAGCTGAAGTCCGTTCCGCAAAAGCGTTACGACGAAGCCGCAGTCCTGTTCGGCTGAGCCGGTCGCACGGCGGCCTAGGCGCCGGGGGAATCGGCTCGCGGACCGCAGAGATCCTGCCAGCGTCGGTCCAGGAGCTTAATGCCTCAGTAGAGCGCTGGACAAGATCCCATGGCCACAACCACCGTTGTCCGGTAGCCAGAGGTTGACTGCGTCATGTGCCAACCTCAGGCGCAGGAGCAGATGGTCCTACATGCGCCTGGTGCCGCTCGCCGAACGAACCCGTCTCAATCCCATCGCCGAGCGGCGGGCCAGCGCCAGAATGTGGTTCCGGTTCAGACGCGCCCCTCTTGTTTCCGTGCTGCCCTGTCGAGAGCTTCCAACACCCGCGCGTTGTTTGCCGCGTCCGTGAGATCGTAGCGGAGCGGCGTTCCGTTTAGGACGCTGTCGGCGAAGTGTTCGCCCATCAGTACGAAGTGGTTTTCGCCCTTGACCTCGTGATAGATCGTGTCCTGCCCGAAGTGATGCTCCTCCAGGACCGAATCCTCCGCCAGGAGCCCAAAAGGATTGTCGAGGTAGAGCCGTCCCTCGGTGCCCGTGAGTTCCACGAAGTTGCGGCGCTCGAGGTTCACTCCGGTATCAAAAAGCGCGGTTGCGCCGCCGGGAAAGCGGAGCATGCCTGCAACGCTGGTGTCGATTCGTCCTCCGTCGTTGGCTTCGCGGTAGTTGCCAAAGGCGGCGGCTCGAGCCGGCTCCTGGGCCGTGACCATCCGGCTCATGTTGACGCAGTAGCACCCCGTATCGAAAAGTGCGCCGCCACCGAGCCCGGCATACCAGCGGATGTTGTCGTCCCCGCCCGCATCGAAGGAGTGACCGACGTGGACAAAAGTCAATTTGCCCACCGCATGGGCCGCGAGTAGTTCTTGCAGCTTCTCGAAACGCGGGTGAAAACGGTACATAAAGCCTTCTAAGACTTTGAGCCCGGTCTCCTCGGCCTTGCGCGTAATCTCCTCGCACTCGGCGGCGCTCATCGCCAAGGGTTTTTCACAGAGGACGTGTTTTCCTGCGTCCAAGGATTTAAGAATCCATTCGAGGTGCAGGGCATTCGGCAGCGCAATGTAGACGGCGTCGATGTCCGGGGAAGCGAGCAGCGCCTCATAAGAGCCAAACGCCTGTGGTACGCCGTGCCGGTCGGCGTACTCCTTGGCCCTTTCCTCGGTGCGGGACGCAATACCTGTGACCTCCCCATTTTTCGTTTCCTGCAACGCCGGAATCGTCTTGCGGACGATCCGGGCGGTGCCCAGGACGCCCCAACGCAATTTCTCGCTCACTGAAGACTCCTTGTTGCAGGCTGTCTGCCCAGGAAGGGCGGTAGATAAGACCGTCGGTTTGAGTTCGGGCAGTTTACAGGGTGAGCATAGGGCGGTTCCACGCCCGGTTGCGGTTGATGGGTTTCGGATCGTACTGCATTGAGGGATCTTGGCGCCCACGCCCTCGTGGCTGGAAGCTTTCCATGGATCGGTCCACGGCTTCCTGGCCGAGCGCGAGGTGCTGGTAGATCTCAGTCTCGGCAGGCAGGAGCGTGGGCTCGGGGCCCATCAGGTTCTTGCGGAACTCGTCGGACATGACTAGAAGGTCTTGCCGACAGAGCCGAGCTGCTGCGCGGCTTCGACCACACGGGCCGCGAGGCCGGCCTCGGCGGAGGCGCCCCAGACGCGGGGATCGTAGAGCTTCTTGTTGCCGACCTCGCCGTCGACCTTCAGGACGCCGTCGTAGTTGCGGAACATGTGGTCCACCACCGGGCGGGTGTAGGCGTACTGGGTGTCGGTGTCGATGTTCATCTTGATCACGCCGTAGGAGACCGCGTCGGCGATTTCCTTCTCCGAGGAGCCGGAGCCGCCGTGGAAGACGAGGTCGAACGGGGTGGCCTTGCCGATCTTGGCGCCGACCTGCTCCTGGATGTCCTTGAGGATCTCCGGGCGCAGCTTGACCCCGCCCGGCTTGTACACGCCGTGCACGTTGCCGAAGGTCAGCGCCGTGATGTAGCGGCCGTTCTCGCCGGAACCAAGCGCGTCGATGGTGGCCAGGGCGTCCTCGACCGTGGTGTACAGCTTGTCGTTGATGGCGTTCTCGACGCCGTCTTCCTCGCCGCCGACCGTGCCGATCTCAACCTCGAGGATCATCTTGGCGGCCGCGGTGCGCTCGAGCAGTTCCCGGGCGATCCGCAGGTTTTCCTGCAGGGTCTCGGCGGAGCCGTCCCACATGTGCGAGTTGAAGAGCGGGTTGCGGCCGGCCTTGACCTCGGCCTCGGACGCGGCGAGCAGCGGCAGCACGAAGCCGTCCAGCTTGTCCTTGGGGCAGTGGTCCGTGTGCAGGGCGATGTTCACGCCGTAGTTCCTGGCGACCTCGCGGGCGAACGCGGCGAAGCCCAAGGAACCGGCAACCATGTCCTTGGTCGAGGCGCCGGACCAGTAGGCCGCACCGCCGGTGGAGACCTGGACGATGCCGTCGGACTCGGCCTCGGCGAAACCGCGCAGGGCAGCGTTGAGGGTCTGGGAGGACGTGACGTTGACGGCCGGGAACGCGAAGCCGCCCGTCTTTGCGCGGTCGATCATCTCGGAGTAGATCTCTGGGGTTGCAATGGGCATGCTGACTCCTGAAGTGAATTTTGTTTTGGCCACGCCTGCCACAAGCACGTGCCGGACAGTCCCCAGGCCCCGCGCAGTCCTTGGAAAGGATTGCGCGGGGCCCCAGTGAAGCTACTCGGCAACCTCGCCGGTGGTTTCATAGGTGGCGATCTTGCCGATGCGGCGTTCGTGGCGCTCGGCGTTGCTGAACGGTTCGGCCAGGAAGGCTTCGATCAGTTCCGTGGCTTCCTGAACAGTGTGCTGGCGGCCACCGACTGCCACGACGTTGGCGTTGTTGTGTTCGCGGGCCAGTTTGGCGGTGTCGAGGTTCCATGCCAGGGCCGCACGCACGCCCTTGACCTTGTTCGCGGCGATCTGCTCGCCGTTGCCGGACCCACCCAGCACTATCCCGAGGGCGTCCACGCCGGCGGCCTGGTCGGCCACGACGGCGTGGGCGGCCTTGATGCAGAAGGCCGGGTAGTCGTCCTCGGCGTCGTAGGCCGCAGGCCCGTGGTCCACCATCTCGTAGCCGCTTGCTGACAGGGCGGTGATGAGGTGGGAGCTGAGCTCCATGCCGGCGTGGTCGGTTGCGATGTGAACGCGCATGATTGGTCCTTCAGGCTTGTTGGAATACGACGGTGTTGGGGCGCGGGGCGAAAGCGAGTTGGCCGTTGGCGCGCAGCGAGTCGATTGCCTCCTCAGGCGACGGCTTGCCGAATACGGCCGATCCGGCCACGAAGACGTTGGCACCGGCCTCAGCGGCGCGGATGATGGTTTCCTCGGTGATGCCGCCGTCGACCTGGATGGCCACGTTCACGCCCGAACCGTCCACCGCCGCGCGGGCACGGCGGATCTTGGGCAGCATGACGTCCAGGAATGCCTGGCCGCCAAAACCCGGCTCCACCGTCATGATCAACAGCATGTCCAGTTCCGGGAGCATGTCCAGGTAGGGATCCACAGGGGTGGCCGGGCGCAGCGCCATGCCTGCCTTGGCACCGCGTGCGCGAAGTTCGCGGGCGAGTTTGATGGGGGCGTCGGACGCCTCGACGTGGAACGTCACCGAGTCCAGGCCTGCGTCGGCGAACTGCGGCGCCCAGCGGTCCACATTGGAGATCATCAGGTGAGCGTCCAACGGCACAGGGCTGACCTTTTGCAGCCGTTCCACGACGGGCAGGCCGATGGTCAGGTTCGGCACGAAGTGGTTGTCCATGACATCCACGTGCACGGCGTCGGCGTTGCTGATGCGGGCCAGCTCGGCCTCGAGGTTGACGAAGTCGGCCGAGAGGATGCTGGGGTTGATGCAGCAATTCAAGGGTGAAGTGAACATGGTGTCTGCCTTTCGTTAGCGGCCTGCGTGGAGACCCCCAGAGGGTCTCCACGCAGCCGAGAGGGACGGCGGATGGCTCGGTGGTCAGGCGGCTTTTCGTGCGGTGGTGAGAGCCTCGTTGACGTCGGCCAGGAGTTCTTTCCAGCTGGCCACGAATTTGTCCAGGCCCTCGGACTCGAGCAGTGCGACGACATTGTTGTAGGAGATGCCGAGGTTTTCGAGGGCGGTGAGGACGGTATTCGCTTCGGCGTAGCTGCCGGTGATGGTATCGCCGGTGACGACGCCGTGGTCGAAGGTGGCGTCGAGGGTTTTCTCGGGCATGGTGTTGACGACGCCGGCGGCGGCGAGCCCGGTGACGTAGAGGGTGTCCGGGTAGGCCGGGTCCTTCACGCCGGTGGAGGCCCACAGGGGGCGCTGCGGGAGGGCGCCGGCTTCGGCCAGGACGGCCCAGCGTTCGGTGGAGAAGAGTTCCTCGTAGACCTGGTAGGCAAGGCGGGCGTTGGCAACGCCCGCCTTGCCCTTGAGGGCCTTGGCTGCGTCGGTGCCGATCGCGTCGAGGCGCTTGTCGATCTCGGAGTCCACGCGGGAGACGAAGAACGAGGCCACCGAGTGGATCCTGGCGAGGTCGTGACCGTTTTCCTTGGCAAGTTCCAGGCCGGACTGGAAAGCGTTGATAACTGCCCGGTAGCGTTCCAGAGAGAAAATCAGGGTCACGTTGACGCTGATGCCTTCGCCCAGGACTGCCGTGATGGCCCCGAGGCCTTCACGGGTTGCCGGGATCTTGATGTGGACGTTGTCCTTGTCTACCTTCTTATAGAGGTTCTTGGCTTCGGCGATGGTGCCGGCGGTGTCCCAGGCCAGGCGCGGGTCGACTTCGATGGAGACACGGCCGTCGACGCCGTTGGTGGCCGCGGCGATGGGGGCGAACAGGTCACAGGCGTCGGCAACGTCGGTGGTGGTGATCTCGAAGATCGTCTCCTCGACGCCGGCGCCCTGCGCGGCAAGTTCGGCGATCTTTGCGTCGTAGTCCGAACTGGAAGTGATCGCAGCCTGGAAGATGGACGGGTTGGTGGTCACACCCACCACGTTCTTTTCGTCGATGAGCTTCTGCAGGCTGCCGCTGGCGAGACGCTCGCGCGAGAGGTCATCGAGCCAGATGGACACACCGGCGTCGGACAGCTGGGCGGTGGGGGTTGCGTTGGTCATGATGCTTCTTCCTTCAAAAAATTATGGACTGGTGACAGTTCGCTGTCGCGCCGCGGGCCGTCTCCTATGAGTCCGTCCCGCGGCGCGCCGGCCGCAGTGCCGGTAAAAGGTCAGTTGCGGGCAGCGGTCAGGGAGTCCTTGGCGGCAGCGGTGACAGCCTCCGCGGTGATGCCGAACTCCTGGAACAGGCGCTTGTAGTCTGCCGAAGCGCCGTAATGCTCGAGGCTGATGGAACGGCCGGCGTCGCCGACGAATTCCTTCCAGCCCAAGGCCAGGCCGGCTTCCACGGAGACGCGGGCCTTGACGGCAGAGGGCAGCACGGACTCGCGGTAGGCCGCGTCCTGCTTGTTGAACCACTCGACGCACGGCATGGAGATGACACGGGCGGCGATACCTTCAGCCTGGAGGGTCTCGCGGGCCCGAACGGCCAGCTGGACCTCGGAGCCGGTAGCGATCAGCAGCACGTCGGCCGGAACGGTTGTGCCGTCCTTGGCTGCTTCGGCCAGCACGTAGCCGCCCTTGGCCACACCCGCCGGGGAAGCGAACGTGTCACCCTGTGCTGCGCCGTTACCGCGGGCGAAGGTGGGGACGTTCTGGCGGGTCAGGACGATGCCTGCCGGGTTCTCATGGTTCTCCAGCATGGTCTTCCACGCGATGCCCACCTCGTTTGCGTCGCCGGGGCGGACCACGTCCAGGCCCGGAATGGCGCGCAGGGTGGAGAGCTGCTCCACCGGCTGGTGGGTGGGGCCGTCCTCGCCAAGGCCGATGGAGTCGTGGGACCACACGTAGATGGACGGAACACCCATCAGGGCGGAGAGGCGGATGGCCGGGCGCTGGTAGTCACTGAAGATCAGGAAAGTGCCCGAGAACGCGCGGGTCCGGCCGTGCAGCGAGATGCCGTTCACGATCGACGCCGCGGCGTGTTCGCGGATGCCGAAGTGCAGGACCCGGCCGTTGGGGTTGCCCTTCCACGCATCCGTGGAGCGGGAGACCGGGATGAACGACGGCGAGCCTTCGATGGTGGTGTTGTTGGACTCCGCGAGGTCGGCCGAACCGCCCCACAGCTCCGGCATGACCGGACCGATAGCGTTCAGGACCTTGCCGGACGCTGCGCGGGTGGAGACATCTTTTCCGGCTTCGAAGACCGGCAGGGTTTCGTCGAGTCCGGCGGGAAGCTTCTTGGCTTCGATCCGCTCCAACAGGGCAGCGCCCTCAGGGTTGGCCGACTGCCACGCCTCGAACGAGGCATCCCATTCGCTGCGGGCGGCGGCGCCCCGGTTGACCACGGCTCGGGCGTGGGCAAGGACGTCCTGATCCACCTCGAAGGACTTGGCCGGATCGAAGCCGAGGACCTCCTTGAGGCCTGCCACTTCGTCGGCGCCCAGGGCTGAGCCGTGGATCTTGCCGGTGTTCTGCTTCTTCGGGGCCGGGTACCCGATGATGGTGCGCAGCGAAATGATGGACGGCTTGGAGGTCTCGGCCTTCGCGGCGAGCAGGGCCGAGTAGAGCTCTTGGACGTCTTCGACGTAATCGCCCGTCTCGGTCCAGTCCACGCGCTGGGTGTGCCAGCCGTAGGCCTCGTAACGCTTCAGGACATCCTCGGTGAAGGAGATGTCGGTGTCGTCCTCGATGGAGATGTGGTTCTCGTCGTAGACCACCACGAGGTTGCCCAGTTCCTGGTGCCCGGCCAGCGAGGAGGCCTCAGAGGTCACGCCCTCCTGGATGTCGCCGTCGGACGCGATGACCCAGATGGTGTGGTCAAACGGGGACGTGCCCTCGGCAGCGTCCGCGTCGAACAGGCCGCGCATCCGGCGCTGGGAGTAGGCGAAGCCCACCGAGGAGGCCAGGCCCTGGCCCAGCGGGCCGGTGGTGATCTCGACGCCGGCGGTGTGCTTGTATTCCGGGTGGCCGGGAGTCAGAGAATCCCAGGTTCGGAGCGCCTTGAGGTCGTCCAGTTCCAGGCCGTAGCCGGAGAGGAACAGCTGGATGTAGAGGGTCAGGGAGGAGTGGCCCGGTGACAGGATGAACCGGTCACGTCCCAGCCAGTCCGGGTCGCGGGGATCGTGGCGCATGAGCTTCTGGAAGAGAAGGTACGCCGCCGGAGCCAGGCTCATCGCGGTGCCGGGGTGGCCGTTGCCGACCTTCTCCACGGCGTCTGCGGCCAAAATGCGGGCGGTGTCCACGGCGCGCTCGTCCTCGAGCGTCCAGTGGAGTGTTGCTGAAGTTTCAGTGTCGGGGGCCGTCACGTTTGTTGTCGGGTTCACAGTCTGTCCTTTGGATCTGGTCGGCCTGGAGAGGCCGGACGGATACTTTCTGGTTGGTATCCATAATTGCGAACCAAATGGGCAGGGGTAACACTGTTTTCTGACGGTTCTTACTACCCTTTTGGGTTGGGTTGGCGTGCGTTCCCGGGTATGCTGTCCGGATGAGCGCAGCTGCCGACCCATCGCTGAAGGAATTCACCATGCCGCTTCCAGATCTGCCGTGGCCGCTTTTGCAGGGCGTGGCAACTTTGGCCGACGCCCCCTTGGCCCAGATAGCGGACCGCCTGCGTGATGCCACGCTCCCCTACATGGGAAGCAGCGCTCTGGTTATCTTCACGGAAGACTGCACAGGCCGGCCGCAGAAGAAGTCGGGCGACGAAGACATCATCTCCCGAGTCTCCATCACCGAACTGGACACGCTTCGCAGCGCCCTTAAGGATGAGGCGCCCTGGTTCGGGGAGGCCGAGCTCGCCGGCCAGACCCGCCCCGTACTTGCCATGAAACACGCTTCCAGCAACGCCCTCCTCGTCCTCACCGATCCCCCTGCAGATCCGGGACGCGACGCCCGGCTGGAGCTGGTGACGTATCTATGGCACCTTACTGCGCGGCGGATCCGGGAGAAGGTGGCGGATGCACCGCCGTCGTACCTGCTTGAATCGCGGGCGGCATCCGCTGAACGCCTCCGCGTGACGGCGGAATTGACCGATCTGCACTCCACCACCTTGGAGACCCTCCTGGCAGCCCTGCGTTCAACCTCCTTGGACGATGCGGCAGCCCGCTCAACCGTCACTGACCTCGCCGCCAAGGCATTGATCGGGCTCCGGACCCACAGCGACCGCACAACAGACCTGGTAAAAGAGCCCGTCGCCAAGGCCTTCGAACGCCTGCGGGAGGACCTGCGGCCGCTCACCCGCTACAGCGGCATCGAGATCGAATTTATCGAGCCGCCGCTGAACGGAAGGGCCCTGCCCGGCGAAGTTGCCCACGCGGCACGGGCCATCGTCCGCGGACTTGTGCTGGCCATGACGGAGCAACCGGATGTCAGCAGGGTACGGACGCAGTGGGACTGCGACGGCGAAAACCTGCTGATCAACGTCCGCGACGACGGCCGGGGTGCACTCAAAGCCGACGCGCCGAGCATCGCCCGCCTGGACCGCCGGGTCCAGGCGCTCACCGGCCAGCTGCGGATCGACGTTATGCCAGGCTGGGGTGCGGACGTTTTTGTTACCCTCCCCCTGGACCTGCAAACGCGCCCGACCGGGGATGTGGCCGGATGGGACCTTGCCGCCCGGGAACTCGAGGTGCTCCAGCACCTTGTTGCCGGGCACCGCAACCGGACCATCGCCTCAACGCTGGGCATTAGCGAGAATACGGTCAAGTTCCACGTGCGGAACCTGTTCAGGAAGCTCGACGTCGGCTCACGCACCGAGGCCATCGCTCTGGCACACAGCCATGGGCTCCGGTGACGGTGTAAGAAACACTGCGGCTCCGGAACACTCTGTGCCACGTCGAAAAAAGGGCAGCGCACCCGGGACGAAGCGGGCCATCGCTAGGAGACTGCTCGCCGGTCACGCAGGCCAGGATTCAGGCGTCTGGACCATCAGCAGCGCGAGCGACAAGGTGGAAATCGTCCAGATGCATTGAGTCTTCCAGCACTTGTCTCACAGCACTCGGGCCGCATGAGGAAACAGAGAGCGCCGGCGGGACCAAGCGCTCCGTAGTCGACGATTCCTTGGGTATGACATATGGCAGGACTGACCCAGGTCAGGTCAGGTCAGGTCATTGGCGTTATCGTGGCCTCGGCCATCGCTGTGGCGACCCGCGGAGTGGGGCGGCACGGAACCGGGGAGGACTGTAGGAAAAGGGCTGCCACAAAGCGAGTACGGGATCCTAAAAGCCCAGCGGACTGCTGTTTCGGGTTCGGTCTGCCCAAGGTTCAGTGGACAGTTTGAGCTGGCATTTTGTGCATCGGCCGAGTCGTCTTGATTATTGACTCAGGCTCAATCCGGGTTAGCCCGGGTCAGCGGCGGGATTACGGGCCGCGGAGCCGGCGTTTGATGATGACGGACAGCGCGACGAACGCAATCACCAGGACGAGAGAGACGGTTCCGGCTGTGATCAGTCCCGCCGGGACGGCACCGCTGGTGTCTGCCGGAGCCGGGCCGGGGGACGACGACGGCGTTGCGGGGGCGGCCGTGTTGGCGGCACCGGCGGTGAAGGTGAAAGTTCCGTCGATGGGATGCCCGTCGGAGGACACCACCCGCCAGACCACCGTGTAGTCGCCTTCCGGCGCGCCGGCCTTGACCGCCTGGCTGACGTGGTTGTCGAGGATAGCTACGGACCCGTCGGCCTGGTCGGTGCCGGTGGCGTCCTGGACGCGGACCACGGAACCGATCGCGATCGGGGTGTGGCTGAAGGTCAGGCCGATCTTGGCCGGAACGGTGCCGACAACCGATCCGTTGGCCGGGTCGGTCGTCTCGAGGGCATCGTGGGCCTGCGCCGCGGCGGCGGGAACCATCAGGAATGCTGCCGTCGCCAGGGTCGGCAGGAAACGGCCGGCCCGGTATCCGGAACGGTGACGGGGTGGGGTTTTCACGGGCGGGTCCTTTCGGCGGCCGGCGCCGGGGCGTCGTAGGGCCGTGGGGCCGGGGGCTGCGGCGGGATGAGGTGCGTCCCGCCACAGCCCCGGAGGCCTTGGTGATTACTTGGCGGCGCGGGCGCGGCGGCCGGCTAGGACAAGGCCCAGGGCCGCTGCACCGAGGACGAATCCGGCGCCGCTCAGGACTGTGCCCCACACGGATGCCGCGTTGCCGGAGACGTCGGAAGTCTGGCTCGCGGGGGCCGCGGCCACCGGGGACGCGGTGGCTGTGGCGCCGGTTCCGTCTTCGGCGGTCGTGGTGAAGGACGGGGCCGGGTGCTTGGGCTCGGGCTGGCCCTCAGCGGCTTGTCCGTCCCAGTTGACGACGGTCCCGTCGGTGTAGGTCTGCGCCGCCGGCAAGGTCACGGCGGTCCCGGCGGCGGGGAGTTTGCCCACGGACAGCGAGAACGACTGGTATTGGTCCTGCCCGATCTGGTGCGCCTCATCCGCGGTCCAGACCACGGAGCTCGGTGCCTTGGTGACGGTGGTGCCGGACACGGTCACCGGCGTGGGCAGCTTGCTGGTGATGACCTGCGCAGTCCAGCCCTCGACGGGCTTGACCGAGACGGCAGTGAACGGGGTCCCGGTGGGCAGCGTGACTTCGAGTTTGCTGGTCTTCGCGGTCGGGGATTCGTTCGGGACGTTGAAGGTCAGGTGCGAGTAGCCGTTCGCGCCAGTGTCGTCGGGGTCGACCTTGACGTGGGCGGAGGCTGCGGTGGCGCCCAAGGCGATCAGCCCCACCGTCGCGGTCGCAGCGGTGACGGTCTTGAGGGTACGGCGGATAGAGGTTTTCATGAACATGCCTTCCAAAAACGGGTTGCGCCAAGGGGCCGCGGGTGCGGCGGCGCAGGAGAGGGAATCACGCGGCCGGGCACCGGCAAGGGATCGCCCCGGTTATGGCCAGGGTCCGGCCGGGCGGGCGCGTGGGTGTGGCTGGGCCGCTCTCAGGGAGCGGGGTGGGCGCACGGCGGGCCGCGCAGGGCCGGCAGCCGGAGGCTTCTCCACCGGGAAGGAATGACGGTGAGTGGCGGCGCAGGAAGGCGCGGCCAGTCAGGAATGAGCACGGCCTTCAGGAGCCGGATCAGAGGGCGCAGCCAGGCTGCCAGCGCCCACAGGGCCGCCTCGCCCCGGGCCAGGAGCACTGCTGTGGCCAGGGTCGCTGCGGTGTGCAGGACCAGCATCAGGCCACCGGGCGCAGCGGTGTGCTCCGGCATCAGGGCCGCCACTGACGGGAGCGCCGGCCCGATTCCATGCAGATGCCCGCCGGACACGGCAGTGAATCCCGACGATACCGACAGGGCATCGAAGGCCTCATGCAAGGCCAGTTGGCCGGCCCCGAGCAGCCCGGCCATCACCGGTGCCGTGATCCTGATCCTGGTCAGGACCATCACGGGCGCCAGGACCAGGACCAGGAGCCCAAGAGCTATGGCCGGCGCGGGCAGTTCGCCGCCGGCCAGGACGTGCGCTCCGGCGGCCAGCGCGAACACCGCGGCCGTCACCGCAACGGCACGGGGGAAACGCAACGGGGCACTCATGCCAATCCCCACCCTTCCCTTCCGAGAGGCTGCCGGGCTCCACTCTAGATTGCCAACTCATCGTTGGCGGCATCGACATTTGCAAATTCTCTCGATCGAAACCATGAGGGCCAGACGCAGTTCCTCCCGCAGTTCCTGTGTGTCGGTCCAACGGTTTGATGCGTCGGCGGCAGGCCCGGTATGCGTTGGTATCCAGTTCGAGCAAGCTGGTTTGGCCGCCATGGACCAGACGGGCACGCACCAGGGCCCGGTCAGTTCCGAACCGACGGAGCGGCGCGTCCGAAAAGACGCGGAAGGAACCGGGCGTGGCCGAATACCCGGAGGCCAGGCATCACGGGGTAACGGTAGTCATCCGGGTCTACGCCGTCGCCGGCCCGCGCAGCGTTCATGCCGGCGTCGGTGCGATTCCGGCATACGGCTGTGTGGGCCGGGGTCATGCGGCCAGGGCGGCGAACATCAGGGCCATGACTGCGGCGCCGAGGGCTTCGAGTCCGTGTTCTGGGCGGACGGAGCGCATTGGCCCCGCCGCGTGGCGGAGAGTGGTTGTCGTTACCCGGGCACACAGTAAAAAGATAAGGAAAACCACTGCCGCGGTGGCGAAGATGATTGTCAGTGGGATGGCGAGATTGGGCAGGTGATTGAGGGTTGCGGTGGCTGTAGTGGGGGTTGCGGCTGTCATCGCGTGGTGGGCGTGCGGCATTGACGTTCCGCCTGGCGGAACAATTTCGTGGCTCGCTGTTGTGGTCATCTGACCCATCATGGTGGCCATGAGGGCGGCGCCGGCCATGCTGAGGCTGTGGTAAGCGCATTTGAGCCGGCCTTGGCTGCCGGCGCAGAGTATTTTGAATTCCGGCCGGGCGACCGCCTGAATGATAAACCACAGTGCCGCGCCGGCGAGGACTGCGATCTGGGCCAGCATGGTCGAGGGCGCGAGGTTCCACAGCATGGCCGCCATCAGGGCGTTCATAAGGGCATGGAGACTGTAGTTAACGCGGTCGGTGACGTGGTGGGACCGTGTCGCCTGCAGAACGTGATAGCTTCCGCCAAGCAGCAGCACGGCCGTGAGGGTCCAGGTAATTGCGGGGATATTGAACACGCGGATCACACTCTCACTACAGGGTTGGGACAGGTACGGGTTCGGTCCCCGACGCGACTCTCGACAGCGCCGGGGACCGAAGGTGGTGGGGTCCGGAAAAGGGGGCGATCCCCGATGCCGCTGCGGACGGCACCGGGGACCTCCTGTCGAGGGCTAGTCCTTCTCCCGTTCCAGGCTCGTCTCCAGCTCCAGTTCATCGAGCTCCCGCCCCAGTTGACCTGAGGCTCGCTGCCGCTCCAGTTCCCTGATGGTTTCGAGATCGATCGGGCGCAACGGCTCCGGATCTTCCTCGTCCAGGACGGGGCCGTGAGCATCGTCGGCGAGAACCACGTAACCGATAGTCTCGTACCTGAGCGGATCGGTCTTCCGAAGGTACAAGGCCAGGGCCGCCCCAGCGATAAAGAGCCCTGCGGCGATGTAGGGGATGAGCTTGAAAAGCAGGGACGACGCTGCAGGTCCGGCAGCCGTGTCCAAATTCAGACACATCAGGATGACGACACCAAGCATCCCCACTCCACCGACTATCGGAGCGACTTTGGTGCGCCATACGTTCTCTTCCGGGTGGTGCTTGCGGAAGTAGTTGAACACCGCGCCCATGGTCACCGTCTGCACAATCAGGAGCGTGAATGTCCCGAGTACCGCCAGCAGGACAAAGACATCCAGGTATGGGTCCTTGTTGAAGAACCAGAATCCGAGAATCCACAGGATTGCAATACCTGTCTGGAGGAACGACGCGACATGCGGCGACCCGTGCTTCGGGTGGGTCTTGCCCAGGACGCTGGGCAGGATTCCTTCCCGTCCCAGGGAGTACATGTAGCGTGCTGCGGCGTTGTGGAAGGCCATCGCGCAAGCGAAGGATCCGGTCATCATCAGCCACTCCATGACCAGAACCCACCCGTGCCCTACAAAGACGTCCGTGGGGTGAAAGAACATGTCGAGGGGATTAGCGCTTTGCGCCAAAGCTATGGCTTCGTCGGCGCCGTTCCCGGCGACGGACATCCAGGAGACGAACGTGTAGAAGATGCCGACTCCGGTGACCGCGATCAACGTGGCGATAGGGACGATCTTCTTCGGGTTCTTCGATTCCTCCCCATACATGACCGTCGATTCAAATCCGGTCCAGGACCAGAACGCAATGAACATCGCGAGACCCGGCGCGGCCACCTGCAGACCGTTTGGCAGGAATATATTGACTGGATTCAGCGTCTGAGGCATCAGCCCGTCGGGGCCGCCGCCATGGAAGAGCACGCCGAAGGCCATGATTGCGAGAATCCCGATCTCAGTGGCCAGCAGCAGTGTAAGAATTTTCGCTGCGAGGCTGATCTCGAAGTAGGTCAGAAACCCGATTAAGAGGAGGCCGACCACGGCGAAAACGACCCAGTGAATATCCACCCCGAGTTGGTCCTGGAAAGCCAGATGGCCGAAGTAGGAAAAGATACCGATGATGCTCGCCTCAAAGACGATGTAGCTGAAGGTGACCATGAAGCCAGTCCCGAGGCCAAGCACGCGTCCCAAACCGCGGGAAATGAATCCGTAGAAGGCCGCCGTTGAAGTCACGTAGCGGGCCATGGAGACATAAGCGACCGCAAAGACCGTCAGGATAACCGTCGCCCAGATATACGTTGCCGGGGTTCCTGTTCCGACGCCGTAGCCGACCGAAAACGGGACATTTCCGCTCATCACCGTAATCGGTGCGGACGTCGCGACGGCCATGAAAACCACATCCCACAGCCCCAGAGTGTTGGCTTTTAGCTTGCCCGGTTGGGAGCCCTGCTTAGGAGGAGCGTTTCCGCCGGGGCTTTGGGCGCTCATGATTCGTGTCCGTTACAGCATGTTCCGGTGTTGGTTGTTTCGGTTCGGTTTTCGTTGCTGGGCAGGTTCAGGGTGGGGTTTTGGTCGAAGAAGCCGTGGGGTTCGAGCATGAAGCCGATGTTCTGGCGGGGCATGACGGGCCAGTCTTCGAGGCGGACGACGTGGTGCATGCCGAAGGTGTACCAGACGACGAGGTCCTGGTCGACGATGTTCCGGTCTGCTTTGGTCCAGATGTGCAGGCCGTCGTCGGCGCCGGTGGCCTGGTTGGGGAATTCGCCGGCTGCGAAGCGTTCGGTCCGGTCGTAGGCGGTGACCCAGAGGTTGTTGCGGGCGAACTGGGCTCGTTTGCTGACGTAGGACTCGTCGCCGGCGGCGAGCTGGATGCCGTCGGTGGGGATGAGGCGGTAGGCGACCGGTTCGTTGACCAGGTTCTTGCTGTCGCGGTTGGCGATCTTCCAGAAGCGGTGCTTGGAGGAGTCTGTTTTCCGGATGGCGGCCTGTTCGGTTTCCAGGAGCCGGTCCACTGCCATGAAGGCGGTGTGGGTGGGGTTGTCTTCGGGGATTTTCATGTCCACTTCGTAGACGGCGTTGCGGGGTCCGTCGATTTCGAAGTCCATGCGGACGTTGAACATGTGCTGGTGGATCGGTGCGTAGAGTCCGTCGTTGTTCAGGGTCTGGCCGTAGGGGCTCTTCTCGCCGGGCTTCTGGCCGGCGGTGGAGAGGATGCCGGTGGCCTTGACCAGGAACTCGATGCTGCCGTCGAGGAAGAGGTGCCAGTAGAAGGCGTACTCGTAGTTCGCGACGGTGGCGATGAAGGAGATCACGAGCTTGCGGCTGCGCCGGGTTTCGGTGGTGCCCTCGCGGAAGTCGAAGTGCTTCCAGAGGATGGAGTCGTCTTCCTCGTGCATGCAGATGGCGTTCTCGATGGTCAGCGGGTTGCCGTGGCTGTCGGCGGTGATGCCGTCGAAGTACTTGATTTCGCCCAGGCAGTCACAGCCCAGGGTCAGGGAGTTGGCCATGTTGCCGATGTTGTATTCGCCGGAGTCGAAGGCGTTCTTTTTGGCCTGGACGGGGGCGGTATCGCCGTAGGGGACGACCATTTCCGACAGTGAGGCCCGGTTGATCACGGGACGTTCGACGCCCTTGTTGCGGAACTTCAGCTGGTGCAGGACCAGGCCCTCGCGGGGGGTGAAGCCGACACGGAAGGACCAGTCGGCCCACTGGACGTGGTTTCCGGTGACCGTGAAGGACGCGCCTTCGGGCTGGGTGATGGAGATCGGCTTGAGGTCGGTGCGGGCCGGCCCGACGTACTTGGGCAGGTAGTTGCCGCTGGCGCTGGGGACGGGGATGGCCTGGTCATCCTCGACCTTGACGACGTCCCCGGAGTTCAGGTCCACGATGACGATGAAGTTCTCGATCGGGTGCGCGTACGGGCTGTCATCGGCCTCCTCGCGGACGAACACCAGGGCGCGCATCAGGCGCCGGCCCTCGTCGTCTTCACCGAAGTAGCCCACGGACCACGGCTCGAAGCAGACCAGGGACATGTCGGTGATCCCGCGCTTGGCCAGGGCGGCCTGGACCTCGGGGTTCTTCCGGCAGCTCTCTTCACCCTCGGCGAACTCGTCCAGCATGAACGGAGGCTGGATGTTCGCAGCCAGCTGCGTCCATTTCGAGACGATGCCCGAATCAAGGTCGACAATCGCTTCGTAGGAACGTCCCTCGGCACGGTTGACCAGGACCGCGTCAGCCTCGCGCACCGTCTGAGCGCCGCTCCGCAGCAGTTCCTTCTCCGGCTCGCGCAGCTCAATACTGATAAAGCGGAACG
This sequence comes from Arthrobacter sp. NicSoilB8, assembly GCF_019977355.1. Lineage (NCBI taxonomy): Bacteria > Bacillati > Actinomycetota > Actinomycetes > Micrococcales > Micrococcaceae > Arthrobacter > Arthrobacter sp. NicSoilB8. The sequence goes on from NZ_AP024655.1 coordinate 4,374,344, forward strand.
ACTCCGCCGCGGCCTGGCCACCCTTCAGGATCGCAGCCGCCCGGGAAATCTCGGCGCGGGACAACGGATCCAGAGGGTGCGATACCCCTACAACGGTCTCGGTTTCAGTGTTAAGAGTCATGGTTTTCTCCTTGATTGTTCACAATGAGGGTGACTACGGGCTGACAACGGCATGGCACCCGCGGCCGGTAAACACGGACCCCGCGGGGTATGCGTGTTAGCTGTTGACCCGCGCCGGCCTGGATCCTGCTGCCCGGTAGGCGGTGTTGCCGTTACCCGACCCAGTTCAAAAGATCCTTCGAATATCAGAACTGTTTATCTATGTCAGAACTGTTCATCTTGGGGCGCATATGAGGCTGCGCTGAAGATCACCCCACAAACCCCGGTTGGGGGTCTGGGAGGGATCGTCCGCATACCCGACATCCCTCTATTCCTAGAGGGCCGGCCGGGCTCTACTCCGAGCCCTGCTGGCGTGATGCCGGTCACGTACATTCCGTCCGTGTAGAAAAAACTACGTCACGGAATTCATGTAGGCGAGACCTTTCATGAATATTTACGTGAGAAATTCGGGGCCATATTTTCTCAATGTAGTTAACACGTTGGAAACATTCGGAAAGGGGTTCACGACCGTCCATACAGGGCCCTGGGATGCTAATGTTTTGCACCTCGGGTCGATGACGTCCCTCATGAGCAAGGCGAGCGTGCCCATCCGAGGGAAAGTAGGTACGCAGTGTCTGCCCGTGGTGACCGCTTCATCACCTCCCGCTCTCCGGTGGAGGGTCTGAGCCGCCGGAAGCTTTCCTTCTTGCCGGTTTTCGCCCAGGCAGTGGCCGGCGTGGCGCCTGCGGGTGCCATGTCCGTCATTCCGGCTCTGGTTTTTCCCGGTCTTGTCTTCGGCTCCAATGGACCGAACCTCGTGCTGACATTCAGCATTGCCATGGCGGTTATGGTCCTGGTGTCCTTCTGCCTGAGACCGATGGCCAAGCGCATGGCTGCCGTCAGCGGCCTCTACAGCTACACAGCCAAGGGACTTGGCCAGCGGACGGCGATTACCGCCGGCTGGTCGGCCATGTTCGGTTACGGCCTCGTGGCCATGGCCAGTCTGCTGCTTGTTGGCGTATATGTGATTCAGTTGTTCGTCAATCTTGGGGTCCCCCTCGCGGATCCCAAGGTTTTCGAAGTGATGGTCATTCTTGCCGCCGCGGGCGCCGCCTGTTTCCTCATGGTTAGGGGGATCCGCATATCGGCGTGGTTCACGTTGTTGATGGAAACCATTTCAATCGGAGTCTTGGCCGTCCTCATGATTGTCTTCTTCGCCTTCAACGCGCCGAAAATCAATCTCGGGAGTGTGTTTGTCTGGGACGGAAATTTTGATGCGTTACCGATCGGAATCGTCGTCGCCGTAAGTGCCTTTGTCGGCTTCGAAAGCCCGACCACACTGGGAGGCGAGGCGCACAGGCCCTTCATCAGCGTCCCACGGGCCATCACGTGGACCCCCATCCTCATGGGTGTGCTTTGTCTTCTTGCCGTGGCCGCCCAGGACGTAGCCCTCAAGGAGGCACCGCTAAGCATCGCGGCCAGCCACACTCCGTTATCTGACCTGTTTTCCCAGAGTTCCCCTGCGTTCGCCGCAGTCCTTGACTTGGGAATCGCGGCCTCGTGGTTTGCGTGCTCGATCGCCTCTGTAAACGCCCTTGCCCGGATATTTTTCTGTATGGGCAGAGAAGGCGTTGCGCCGCGAATAGTGGGCCGGACCCATCCCGCCTTTCGAACCCCTTCGGGGGCAATCATGGTCATAATGCCGGTAATTGCCATCGTTCCCATCGCGGTGATCATCTCCGGTGCGAGCCCCGAGCGGGCCCTCGTGAACCTCTTGACGCTGGGCGCCTACGGATACCTGGGGTCCTATATCCTTGCCAGCGCGTCTCTGCCCTTCTTCCTGCGCCGGATAGGGGAGGACACTTATGCCAGCTGGGTACTGGGAGCAGCGACCACCCTGGCCCTCGGGGCGGTGTTCTGGACGGCTACGGAGGTATCGGTTCGCACAGGCAACCTGCAGACCGTCGTCTACGGCGGTGTACTCCTTGCCAGCGTCATTTACGCCAGGTTCCTTCAGCTCCGGTTACCTACGCGTCTGGCGTCCGTCGGCATCTACGACGAGACGAGGGAATTAGACCTCTTTCATGGCAGGCCCACCCCATGAACTACAGGCCCACACACTCCAAGCCCAGCACAGCGTTAAACTCGCTCAGGATCTTGGAGGTTGTGGCACGGTTCGGCACCGGGACAACGGCGAAAGAAATCACCGATGCCCTGCAGATGCCTCAGGCGACCGCCTACCGGATCCTGAATTCGCTCGTCGCGGACGAGTACCTGGCCCGCACATCCGACCTCCGCGGATTCGCACTCGGACAGGCGATTTCAGGCCTGATTACGGCTGCGACGCCCCCAACCATTCCCACCGCAGCCCGCACCGTAATAGAAGAGTTCCGGAGTGGAAACCGGTTCGCAGTGCACCTCATAATGTTCCGGAATGCTTCCCTCAGAATCGCCGATGAAGATCCGGATTATCCCCTCCACTCAGTTTCCGAAATGCTCCGGTATCCACACGCCTCCGCCGCAGGGAAATTGATGCTCGCTGAACTTGGCGATTCGGCCTCCCCTCTCCCGAGAGGGCCGCTGATGAAGCTGACACAGCACACGCTCACAGAGGCGCAACTGGAAGGGCAACTCGCAGAAATACGGTTCAAAGGCGAGGCCTCGGAAATCAACGAACTGGCACAAGGATCCGCCAGTCTGGCACTTCCAGTAAGACTTCCCAGCAAGCCCGCCGGCGCAGCCCTCTGCCTCTCCGGCCCCGCAGAACGGTTCGCTACAATCTGCGAACACGCCGGAGCGGCCCGTGAACTGACCTCCCGCCTGGCACCTTTCCTGTTCTGATTAACAAACCGGGCGATCACCGGTGAAGCCGGCACTCCCCCGGCCGGCCGGCCCTCAAGCAGCGTCCTTCCCGCGGGGCACTCGATGAACGATCTCGCCGGCCCGTGATCGTCCTCCACGAAGCCCACCGCTGAGCCAGCAACGCTTTCCCTGTCGCCTGCTGGATGGTGCGGTGAGCCCGCACTTAGATACGGGAGTAGCCGGCTCCTTCGAAATGCAGGAGGCGCCTGGCTCCTGTTCCAAGTCATCACCGATGGCTGTGAGAAACGCAGTCTGATCATCACCACCAGCCTCGAAATCAGTGCGCTGGGGAACCGTGTACGGCGACAACATGGCAGCCGGGAATGGAACGCCCGTGCGGCCGTCCGGCCGACATCATAAGAACGGCCCAGCCTTCTTTGGGATGCGGGGCCGTTCTGCTGTTCCTACGGCGTGTCTCCTTACGTTTGGGGTGCACAGCATTGAAAGATGCGCCATGCGTGGCGAGCAGTTCCGCGCGGTCGACTGCCTCAGACACAAGTACCGCCCCTTTTCTTTGAGGAGCTGGTGGTCCCCTGCCGACAGCCGGCGCCGGAGTACTATCCCGGTAAGGTTGCCCGCCCAGACCGGAAACTGCCAGACTGGCAACTGTGAAGTCTGCGAGATCGTAGTCGAACAAACGGAGCGGAACCCTAGCAGCGCACCGATCCTGCCGTTCGTGCGGGAACCCGGTAACCGTTGAGCAATGAATCTGATCTAAGCAGGGGGAATCGGATGTCAGTTCTGGACGATCAACTAAAAAGACTGCAAGCAGACCTGGCGGGACGGGAGCGTTGGGCTGTCTGTCTTCAGCGCCATATCGCGGAATTCCAAGATGAACTAGCCGTGCACGAAGCGATTATTACGCTCGGCCGAGACCCTTCAGTCCTGCGGGTGATTGAGGAACTTTTCGACCGGCCAGGGCTGGGGGAGGAAATCGCCCGAGATCCTCGGTCCTTCTTCTCCAATCGGGGGGTTAGCCTTCCCGAGGATGCGACGGTGACCGTCGTGGGCGGGATGCCAAGCCCAGCCATAGAGATCCGCGTTCGTACGGCGGCCTTCGAGTATGGCGTGGGTTGGTCGCGGCGCGACGGGTTCTACGTCCTTTCCCAGCAGCCGGCTTTGGAAGCCTAAACCGAAGCGCAATAGCTTTTTCCAGCTGACACGAATCGAGGGTTGGCCGTGACTCTGACAATCTCGGTGTACGAAAAACAGGGTCTCTGCCGGGGCCCTGCAATCCAGAACGCCAGCTTCAGGGCGGTAAGCAACCAACTCGTCATCTACGACATCCCCCTGCGCATCGTGTCGTCCCCCGGGCCACTCAACCCCGGCGCAGCGACTTACGAGGTCATGGACTCGGCGCTCTTCCCGGGCACCCTTTGGACACTGCGGGTGGGAGCACCGAAGTACGACTCGTGGGACTTCCAGGTTAAGAACGGGGAAACCCACGAGGTCTGGCTTTCTCGCACACCCGGGTGAGGGTAACAGAGTACGGCGGTGTCTCTCAGCTTCGACAAAGAAGACTACAAAGGCCGAGAACGTCGTCGAACGGAACTTCTACATCGTCAAGCAATGGCGGGCCCTGTCAGCACGCTACGACAAACTCGCACTGACCTACCGCGGCGGAGCAGTTCTCCCGGCAGTCCAAATCTCGCCCACAGCATTAGGAGACACGCCTAGATGACAGTGGCCGGTTCGAGAGCGCCGGCCGCGGCGGATGGAGCCGCGCCGGGGTGCGGTTCGAAGCGGACGAACATGGCTTTGAAGCCGGGGGTGTTGGATTCGCGGGCGACGTTTTCCTTGTGGACCAGGGCGTTGGCTTCGGGGAAGTAGGCTGCGGCGCAGCCCTTGGCCGTGGGGTAGGCCACGAGCCGGAATTTCTCGGCCTGCCGGTCGTGGCCGCGGAAGGTGCTCACGACGTCCACGAGGTCGCGGTCCTGGAAGCCGAGTTCGGCGAGGTCCTCCGGGTGGACGAGGATCACGCGGCGGCCGCCGGAGATCCCGCGGTAGCGGTCGTCCAGGCCGTAGAACGTGGTGTTGTACTGGTCGTGGCTGCGGATGGTCTGCAGGACCAGGTGCCCGGCCGGGGGCGTGAGGTATTCCAGGGGGCTGACGGTGAAGCGGCCGCGGCCGATGTCCGTGGCGAAGGAGCGGGTGTCCCGTGGCGGGTTGGGCAGCACGAAGCCGTTTTTGGTCCGGACCCGGGTGTTGAAGTCTCCGAAGCCGGGGATGACGCGGGAGATGTGGTCCCGGATGACGTCGTAGTCCTCGGCCATGGCCTTCCAGTCCACGGGATGGTCCTCGCCGAAGGTGGCGTCGGCCATGCGTGCGACGATGACGGGTTCGGCGAGCAGGTGCTCGGAGACCGGCTGGAGCCGGCCCCGGGTGGAGTGGACCACGGACATGGAGTCCTCCACGGACAGGAACTGGGCGCCCGTGGGGTGTTTGTCGTCCTTGTCCGTCCGGCCCAGGGTGGGCAGGATGAGCGAGGTGCGGCCGTGCACCACGTGGGACCGGTTGGGTTTGGTGGAGATGTGCACGGTCAGGCCGATCCGCTGCATCCCCGCCTCCAGGGTTTCCGTGTCGGAGCAGGCCAGGGAGAAGTTGCCGCCCATGGACACGAACACGTCCACGTCGTCGCGCTCGAACGCCTCCATCGCCTCCACGGCGTCGAAGCCGTGGCCGCGGGGCGAGGTGATCCCGAACTCGGTGTCCAGGGCCGTCAGGAGCCATTCCTTCGGTTTCTCCCAGATGCCCATGGTCCGGTCGCCCTGGACGTTGGAGTGCCCGCGGACCGGGCAGGCGCCGGCGCCGGGTTTGCCGAAATTGCCCTGCAGCAGCAGGACGTTGACCATTTCCTTGATGGTGTCCACCGAGTGCGGCTGCTGCGTGACGCCCAGGGCCCAGCAGAAGATCGTGGCCTTGGACCGGATGAGCATGCCGGCCACGTCCTGGATCTGGGCCCGGGTCAGGCCCGTGGCCTTCTCGGTCTCCTCCCAGTCCAGGACCCGGCGGGCCGCGCGGTAGGCGTCGAAGCCGTCGGTCTGCGCCGCAAGGAAGGAATGGTCGACGACGGTGCCCGGGTTGCGTTCTTCCTCGGCCAGGAGCAGGTGTCCCAGGGCCTGGAACAGGGCCAGGTCCCCGCCGACCTTGATCTGCAGGTACTCATCGGCCAGCGGCGTGCCGCCGCCCACGACGCCCGAGATGGTCTGCGGGTCCTTGAAGTTGAACAATCCGGCCTCGGGCAGCGGGTTCACCGCCACCACCTTGCCGCCGCTGTCCTTGCATTCCTTCAGCGCGGACAGCATGCGGGGGTGGTTGGTGCCGGGGTTCTGCCCGACGACGAAGATCAGCTCCGCGTCGTGGATGTCCTCCAGGGACACGGTCCCCTTGCCGATCCCGATGGTCGGGTTCAGCGCCGAGCCGGAGGACTCGTGGCACATGTTCGAGCAGTCCGGCAGGTTGTTGGTGCCCAGGGCCCGGGCGAACAGCTGGTACATGAACGCCGTCTCATTCGCCGTGCGCCCCGAGGTGTAGAACACGCAGCGCTCGGGCGTGGATGCCCGGAGGTGCTCGCCAATGAGCCCGAACGCGTCCGCCCAGGAAATCGGCGAATAGTGCGTCTCCCCGTCCCGGATCACCACAGGTTCGCTGAGCCGGCCCTGGTTGCCCAGCCAGTACTCGCTCTTCCCCGCCAGCTCCGCGATGGAATGCCGGGCCCAGAACTCCGCGCCCACGGTCCGCAGCGTGTTTTCCTCGGCCACGGCCTTCGCGCCGTTCTCGCAGAACTCGGCGGCCTTGCGCTTCGTGGCCGATTCCGGCCAGGCGCAGCCCGGGCAGTCGAAGCCGCCCTGCTGGTTCAACCGCAGCAGCGACTGAGCCGTGCGGGTCACCCCGGCCTGCGCCACCGCGCGTTCCAGCGCCACCATCACGGCCTTGACCCCGGCGGCCTCGGTCTTGGGCTTGTGGACCTGGAGCTCGTCCTCGTTGATGTCCGCGACGGGGGCGGGCTGTTTCCCGAACTTCATTGTTCCAACTTTCCTAACCGCTAAATTCCTGCTGGTCCGCTCGCAAGTATGGCGCGCCAGCCTTTCCTGGCGCGCCTTACTGGATGTTTGTTACTCAGAAACCCTGCCTACCGGGACAACTTCGCCAGCGTTTCCCGCTCGGCACCAATGGTGGTGCTCTCGCCGTGACCGGTCCGGACCACCGTGTCCTCCGGCAGCGTCAGCAGCCGATCGCGGATGGAGGCCAGGATGGTCGGGTAATCGCTGTAGGAGCGCCCCGTCGCACCCGGTCCACCGTTGAAGAGCGTGTCCCCGGTGAACACCGTTCCCTCGCTTTCGAGGTAAAAGCAGGTGGAGCCCGGGGAATGCCCCGGGGTGTGGATGGCCAACAGCGCGGTGCCGCCCACCTCGAACACGTCACCGTCGCCGTGGTACCGGTCCGGTTCCGTATCCGGGTAAGCCTGCTTCCAGAGGACCAGGTCCTCCGGGTTCAGGTGGATCGGGGCGCCCAGTGCCTCTGCCACCTCGCGGGCGGCACCGATGTGGTCGTTGTGCGCATGGGTCAGCAGGATGGCCAGGACCTTCCGGCCGCGCACCTGGTTGATGATGGCTGCCGCATCATGCGGTGAGTCGATGATGACGCACTCATAGTCGTTGCCCACGATCCAAACGTTGTTGTCCACGTCCCAGGTGCCCCCGTCGAGCGAAAAAATGCCCGAGGTGACAAGGTTTTCGATGGTGACTGTCATGAGAGCTCCTTCAGAGACTGTATTTCAACGACCGAGCGCAGGACCTTGCCGTCATGCATTTTGGCGAAGGCTTCCTCCACCTGGTCGATCGTGATGCGCTCCGTGACGAAAGCGTCCAGGTCCAGGTTGCCCAGCTTGTAGTGCGCCACGAGCATCGGGAAGTCCCGGGACGGCAGGCAGTCCCCGTACCAGGAGGACTTCAGCGACCCGCCCCGGCCAAAGACGTCCAGCAGCGGCAGCTCAAGCTTCGCGCCCGGCGTCGGCACGCCCACCAACACCACACGGCCGGCGAGGTCCCTGGCGTAGAACGCCTGCCTGTACGTCTCGGGGCGTCCCACCGCGTCGATTACGACGTCGGCACCATTACCCCCGGTCAGCGACCGGATGGCTTCGACCGGGTCCTCCCTGCTGGAGTCCACGCCGTGCGTCGCGCCCAGAGACCTGGCCATCTCGACCTTGTTCGCGTCGATATCCACCGCGATGATCGTCGTCGCGCCGGCCAGCTTGGCCCCGGCGATCGCGGCGATGCCCACGCCGCCGCAGCCGATCACGGCCACCGATTCGCCACGCTTGACCTCACCGGTGTTGATGGCGGCGCCGATGCCCGCCATCACACCGCAGCCGAGCAGCCCGACGGCCGCTGCATCAGCGTCCTCGTCAACCCTGGTGCACTGCCCGGCCGCGACCAGCGTCTTCTCCGCGAACGCGCCGATGCCCAGCGCAGCCGAGAGCTCCGTCCCGTCCTCCAGGGTCATCTTCTGCGTTGCATTGTGCGTGTTGAAGCAGTACTGCGGCTCACCCTTGGCGCACGCCCGGCATTCGCCGCACACCGCCCGCCAGTTCAGGATCACCCGGTCCCCCGGCCGAATCTGCGTGACATCGGACCCCACAGCGCTGACCACACCCGTGGCCTCGTGCCCCAGCAGGTAGGGGAAGTCGTCGCCGATGCCGCCCTGCTTATAGTGCAGGTCCGTGTGGCAGACCCCGCACGTGAGAATGTCCACCAGGGCCTCCCCCGGCCCCGGATCCGGGACCAGGATTGTCTCCAGCGAAACCGGGGCATTCTTCTCCCTGGCGATGACTGCCTGTACTTTGTGGACCATTATTCCTGTGTTCCTTTCCTGGATCCGGCCGGATCCGGTATCGGCACGAGGTGCCAATCTAACTAACGCGTTGGGGTTCCTGGTCCTCGGTTGCGCGGTCCCCTATACGGCGATCAGTGACTGAAGATCCCGGTTACGCCTTGGTTCCCCGTTGCACGTGAACGTCATGTCGGTTTCCTGGTGCATTTTGGAGGTATCAAGACTGCGGACGGTTTCGCCGAAGACTTCGTCGGGGTCCAGGCGGCGGAGCTCCTCGGCGAGGCAGTCCTTGAGGCTGCGGCGGGGCAGGGAGATCCGCTGTGCGGGCTGGCCGGGCTGGGTCAGTTCCGCGATGGTCAGTCCGGGCCGGAAGAGCTGGATGTCGCCGCCTGGCCGGGTGAGGCGGACGCGGCGGATGCCGGTGCCGGCCGGGTCCGCGACGATCGTCACGGGGACATCCAGGGCCAGGGTGAGCCAGGCCGCGAGCAGGATGGTGGAGGGGGAGTCCGAGGCCCCTTCGACGGCGACGGCGGTGACCGGTGAGTCGTCGACCTGGTCCAGGACCGCGGCGAGCTGGATGCGCCAGTTGGTCAGGCGGGTCCAGGCGAGGTCCGTGTCGCCGGCCTTGTACGTGGCCCGGATGTTTTCCAGCGCCGCGACCGGGTCGGCCTCGTTGGCCGAGTCGGTGATCCGGCGGTGCGCGATGCTCCCGATCGAGGTCTGGCAGGCGTTCCGGGGGGCGCCGTGCGGCCACCAGGCCACGATCGGGGCGTCCGGGAGCAGCAGGGCCGCGACCAGGGATTCGCTTTCCTCGGCGAGTTCGCCGTAGCCGCGCAGCAGGATGACCTCGGAGGCCCCGGCGTCGCCGCCGACCCGGATCTGGGCGTCCAGCCGGGTCGGGGCGGAGGCCCCGGCGTCGGCGAGGACGATGATCCGGCACGGGTGTTCGCGGCTGGCCTCGTTGGCGGCCTCGATGGCCTCCTCCTCGAGCCCGGAGCGGGTGACGACCACGAGGGTCAGCACCCGGCCCAGGGCGATCACGCCGCCCTGCTCGCGCAGGGCCATGATCTTCTTGGAGATCTTGGAGGTGGTGGTGTCGGGAAGATCTACGATCATGGCCTTCTCCAGGTTCGTCCGTCGCGGGCAAGGAGTTCATCGGCCGAGGCCGGGCCCCAGCTGCCGGGCCGGTACGGCTCGGGCTGTTCGGGCAGGGACGCCCAGTAGTCCTCGAACGGGTCAAGGATCTTCCAGGACAGCTCGACCTCGGCGTGGCGGGGGAACAGCGGGGGCTCGCCGAGGAGCACGTCGAGGATGAGGCGTTCGTACGCTTCGGGGCTGGACTCGGTGAAGGAGTGGCCGTAGCCGAAGTCCATGGTGACGTCGCGGACCTCCATCTGGGTGCCCGGGACCTTGGACCCGAACCGGATGGTGGCGCCCTCGTCGGGCTGGACCCGGATGACCACGGCGTTCTGGCCGAAGTCGTCCTCGCTGTGGTCGCGGAACAGCAGGTTGGGTGCGCGTTTGAACACGACGGCGATTTCCGTCACCCGGCGCCCCAGCCGCTTGCCGGCGCGCAGGTAGAACGGCACGCCGGACCAGCGGCGGGTGTTGATGTCCACCCGGATCGCGGCGAACGTCTCGGTCTTCGAATCGGCCGGGATGCCTTCTTCCTCCAGGTAGCCCAGGACCTCCTCGCCGCCCTGCCAGCCGCCGGTGAACTGGCCGCGGGCGGAGTGGGTGGAGAGATCGTGCGGGAGCCTGACGGCGGCGAGGACCTTTTCCTTCTCCGCCCGCAGGTCATCGGCGTTGAAGGAGATCGGCTCCTCCATGGCCGTCAGGGCCAGGAGCTGGAGCAGGTGGTTCTGGATGACGTCGCGGGCCGCGCCCACGCCGTCGTAGTAGCCCGCCCGGCCGCCGGTGCCGATGTCCTCGGCCATGGTGATCTGGACGTGGTCCACATAGTTGGCGTTCCAGAGCGGCTCGAAGAGCTGGTTCGCGAAGCGCAGCGCCAGGATGTTCTGCACCGTCTCCTTGCCCAGGTAGTGGTCGATCCGGAACACCGCGTCCGGCGGGAACACCGACTCGACGATGTCGTTGAGCTGCCGGGCCGACTCCAGGTCGTGCCCGAACGGCTTCTCGATCACCACCCGGCGCCACTTGTCGCCCTCGGCCTGCGCCAGGCCGTGCTTGGAGAGCTGGCGGCAGACCTGCTCGAAGGCCTTCGGCGGGATCGAGAGGTAGAACGCGTGGTTGCCGCGGGTCCCGCGCTGCTCGTCGAGCTCATCGATCGTTTCGGACAATCGCTTGAACGCCTCGTCGTCGTCGAACTCGCCCTGCACGAAGCGGATGCCCTCGGAGAGCTGCTTCCAGACCGTTTCATCGAACGGGGTCCGGGCGTAGGCCTTGACGGACTCCTTGACCTCCGCAGCGAAGTCCTCGTTCTCCCACTTCCGGCGGGCAAAGCCCACCAGGGCGAAGCTCGGCGGCAGCAGCCCGCGGTTGGCGAGGTCATACACCGCCGGCATGAGCTTCTTGCGGGCGAGATCCCCGGTCACCCCGAACAGGACCAGCGAAGACGGTCCGGCGATACGGTTCAGACGGCGGTCACGAGGCTCCCGGAGCGGATTACGCCCGGACTTGTGCCCGGGCCTCGCGCTTGATTCGACGCTGGTAAGTGACATGGTGGCTTCTAACTTTCGACAGGGCATTTGCGGCCGCGGACCGGCGGTTAGGAGAGGATCTGCTCGCGGGTCTCACCGTAGGGAACGGTGTCGCTGAGGGCGAGCGTGTAACGGCTGGGAGTATGGCGGGTGACTAGAATGCCGGAGTAGCAGTGGGGCCTGGCTACCTGCCGGAGGGTGGCCTCGGCATCGTCGAGCAACTCGTAAAGACGGCTTGGCTCGGTAACAACTACTTCTACGTTGTGTGTGGCCTGACTACGCATGATGAACGGTTCCTTCCCATGGGTTTAAGTGCGCCCATGCGCCAACCCCACTTCATTGGGGTGTTGTTTTCTTGGAATTGGATTCAGGACTGAACCGTACTGCCCGCAGTGACGGATCTCCGCGGGCAGTACAGAAAAAGACATTCCGGGCTGCAGCCCCCAATCACAAGGTCCTGCAGCCCGGAGGTGGCGTCTCGCAGCCGTTGGGAGTGCGGGACGTCACCGTCAACCGGCTGGTTAGTTGATGGCTGCGCGGAGCTGCTTGGCGGCCAGGGCGGGGTCGGCTGCACCGTAGATGGCGCCGCCGGCGACGGCGACGTCGGCGCCTGCCTTCTGGACGTCTGCGATGGTGGCGAGCTTCACGCCGCCGGCGACGGAGAACGGAACGCGGGCTTCTGCGCCGGCGCGGAGCAGACCGTTCAGGTCGAAGCCGGGCTTGGCCTGCTCGTCCAGGCCGGCGTGCATCTCGACGAACTTCGCACCCAGGGCGCGGACTTCCTTGGCGCGGGTGACCTTGTCGGCGACACCGATGAGGTCCACGACGATGCCCTTGTTGTGGGCCTTGGCGGCCTTGACGGCGCCGGCGATGGTGGAGTCGTCGGCTGCACCGAGCACGGTGACCAGGTCGGCGCCGGCCTTGAAGGCGATGTCGGCTTCAAGTTCACCGGCGTCCATCGTCTTCAGGTCAGCGAAGACAACCTTGTCCGGGTGGGCGTTCTTGATCGCGGTGATGACGGAGAGGCCTTCGGCCTTGATCAGCGGCGTACCGAGTTCGATGATATCCACGAATTCGGCAACCTGGCCGGCGAGTTCGAGGGCGGCTTCGGTGGTCAGGAGGTCGATAGCAACTTGGAGCTTCATGATGGTGTTTTCTTTCTGTTGGGCAACGCGGTGGGTGTTGAAAATTGAGTGGACACTACGGTGGGTGAGATTTGCGCCCCGGTTATTCGAGGTTGGCGTGCCGGAGCCAGAGCTCTTCGGCGGGCACATCGGTGTTGTCCCACAGCGACTGGAAGAGAGCCTCGGTGGCGAGGAACAGCACCTGCTCGAACAGGGACCCCGAGTACTGGCGGGAAACGCTGGAGCCGTGGTCGGTCTTCTGCGCGGCCGGAATGATCACCAGGGCGTCGGCCAGTCCGGCGAGCGGTGAACTCGCGTTGGTGGTGAACGCGGCAATCCGCGCTCCCGCCTTCGCCGCTGTTTCGGCTGACTTGACCACTCCCGAGGTCGTCCCCGATCCGGAGGCCACCAGGAGCAGGTCACCGGAAGCGATTGCGGGAGTGGTGGTGTCACCGGCGATGTGGACATTCAGGCCCAGGTGCATCAGCCTCATGGCGGCCATCCGCAGGACCAGGCCGCTCCGGCCCGCGCCGGCGACGAACACCCGGCCCGGCTGGCTGAGATGACGAGCCAGGTCGGCAATCTGCTGTTCATCAATCTTGGCCGCTGTGTCCGCGATCTCGTCCCGGACGAGAGAAAGATTCCGGACAATGTCATCTGTGCTGCTGTACCCGGTGCGAACCGCACCTGCTGTCGTAGTCACGATGTTTCCCCTTCTATTCGGTCGTTGGCCTGTAGCAGCCGGACGACGCTTTTCTGGTTGATGTCCATACTCCCGAAGCGAAGGGGCGGGGGTAACACTGTTTTCTGACGGTTCTGACTACACTTTAGGATGGGTTTAGTCGCAGGCCGTCCGCTGAGGCAGCGTCCATCTTCTGGATAGCCAGGACGGCGGCAGCCCTGGCGGGAAGATCTGGATGACTGGACGGAGGTCTATCTCCTGAAGGCCTCAGTTTTGAAGGATTTATTGCATAGACTCTGAAGTACCAGTTAAGTCCACTACCAGGTACGGACCGGACTGCTTGTTACTGACCGACCCCTTAGCCCATTTTCCGGAGCGCAGACTTTTGGCCTCGCCGTCCTCATTCCAGTCCCAGATATATCGGTCCCTGCCGGAAATCGAGAGGGCCGATGCGATTGTGGACAGAATTACCAAGGCCATCGGCCTTGGGCTGCTCAAAGTAGGTGAACGCTTGCCCCCCGAAGCGGCACTCTCGGAAATGTTTGGGGTTGGCGGCGCGACTCTTCGTGAGGCTTTGGGGGAACTGCGCGAGCGGGGAATTGTCGAGACCCGCAGAGGCCGGAGCGGGGGAACTTTTGTCGTCAGCCAGCCACGCACCCAGACCGACGTCATTCGGGATTGGTTCCTCTCGACCTCAATTTCGGAAATACGTGACATCGGAGACGAACATTCAGCCATAGCGGCCACTACCGTCCGCTTGGCCTGTGAACGTGCCGAAGCACACGACTTCGAGCGTCTTCAGGAGCTTGCACGGGCGCTGGTACTGGCCGATAGCCCCGAAGTGCGTGCACCTGCTGACAGCCGCTTCCACATCGAGTTGGCAATCGCCGCGCAATCACCGCGGCTTGCCAACGCCGAAATCCGGCTTCAGGAAGAAACCGTCCAACAGCTATGGACCCCCCTCACCGTCACATTTGACCCCGAACAGGCAACCGCTGAACACTTGGAATTGGTCCGGGCAATCGCCCAGGACCAACCCGAGAAGGCCCAGAAACTTGTCCTTGAGCACATCCGGCGAAACATTTTCCACCTGATCGACAAGAAACTCACCCTCGGCTACGCCCAATCAACCCAGGATGGTCAATGAAGCCCAGCGCTGAAGTCGTACATGCTGCCACAGCCCTTTCTTCCTGGCTGAGCGGCGTCTGCACGGAGGTCAATAGGCTCTCCAGCGACGTTTCTTCCCTCCTTGAACGAAATCAAGCGGGCAAGTCTAGGATCGATAGGGCTGCCCTAAAAGGATTGGACGAATATCCTCGGGAGTTCCTAACCAGAAACGCTTTTGCAGCCGGAGCCGGGACCTTCTTCGCAGTGGACACCCTCGAGGAGGGTGTGCCGGCTTTGGACTGGTGGGCGCGCAAGGAATCCGGTGCCGTCGGAAGGCTGGATTTAGACATGACTCCAGGCAGCAGCCGTTATTACGACTATGAGAGGCTGCCGTTCTTCTCGACTGCCGCTTCCACGGGTGAGCAGAGCCTTTGGGGGCCATATGTGGACTTTCTCGGCTTCGAGGAATACATCCTCACCTTTGCGGCGCCGGTTTCCGTTCAAGGACGATTTATGGGGGTGGCTGCCTGCGACATCCGGATTAGGGACTTGGAGGCCCTCATCATGCCAACCCTGCGCGGCATCCCAGGAGATGCCGCCCTCGTCAACGCCAGCAACCGCGTCATACTCGGCAACTCCGGGCAGTACTTGGTTGGCGAGAGGATCAAATCCGGATCCCCGGACCAGCCTCGAGTTCCTCTGGATGTTCCCCACCTCGGGCTCTCCCTCATCTACACGACCTAGCTGCACCGAGCCGGGACGTTGTTGACATGTGGGGCTTGAAAACGAGGAGGACCTCCGGGCTAAGTGGAGCTGTCTAGTTCACACACTTTGCGCTCGGAGGTCCTCGTGTCCCACGTTAGTGCCCGACTGACAGTTCATGGAAGACGCCTGATCGTTGACCGTGTGGCCGCAGGCCGCCCGGTCGCCCATATCGCGGCGGAGCTGGGCGTGTCCCGGCAGACCCCGTACCGGTGGGTCAGGAGGTTCCGGGCCGAGGGCGCGGCCGGCCTGCCGGACCGCTCGAGCCGGCCGCGGTCATCACCGTCCCGGACGAGTGCCGACCGTGAACAGGCCGTCCTTAACGCCCGGCGTTCGTTACGGTTCGGGCCGCTGCGGATCCTGCACCGGCACGGGGTTCCGCGGCTGGCGGACTGCGACCCGCTGACCGGTGCCCCGATCCGCACGGCCCGGACCACGCCCAACCGGTACGAACGGGCCCGGCCCGGGGAACTCGTCCACCTGGACGTCAAGAAGCTCGGCCGCGTCCCGGACGGCGGCGGCTGGCGCGCCCACGGCCGCTCGGAGCAGGTCAAGGGACGCGGACTCGGATACGACTACGTCCACGTCGCGATCGATGACCACACCCGCATCGGCTACGCCGAGGTCCTCCCCGACGAGAAAGGCGCCACCGCGGCCGGGTTCCTCACCCGCGCCGCAGGCTGCTTCGCCGGCCACGGCATCCACCGGATCGAGCGCGTCATCACCGACAACGCCTTCGCCTACCGCAACTCCGCCGCGTTCCATCAAGCCAGCACTACAACACTGAACGAATCCACACCCATTACCCGGGTGTCACCAACCTAGAGGCCCAGTACACCTGCCCCGGACTCCCCTCCCTCGTATGGGGTGGCACAGCTATGGCGACAACGGTTCCTAGAAGAGGACAACTGCGGCAGCAAAATTGGCATCTATAAAAGCTATCGCAATAGAGCTTTTACGCTGTAACCTCTGGAAGTGATCCGTTTCACACAAGATACCGCGGGACAGCCCCAGTCCTTCGACACCGGAGGGGGAACTTCTCCGACTTTGGCACACCCTCGTCCAAGTCGTTCGGGTTCGATGCTAGTTGCGTCTTCGCAAGCTGCCCATGGGCGCATTTTTCGGTCTGGCAAGCATGGCTTTATTCATCCGCCACGACGGAGCCCGTCCCGTTTGCTCGCCGGACCGCCGTCGGATATTCATGCTGCTGCAGGACCGCCTGCTGAGTGGCATCGGCAGTACCACTCGCCGAAGCCGGTTGTGTTTTAACAGCCACTTTAGATCCAAAATCTACGTTGCCTAACTCACAAAGTCAGAGACGACTTTAAGTAGTTGAAGGAGATTTTTATGAATGAAAATCGTTTAGATGGAGCCGATCACCTGGAACGGTCGATCGATTGGAAGCAGGGTTTGGCCATTGCGCTGGGTGTGCCTTTGCTCGTTCTGCCCTCCTTGGGCTACCTTCCGCTGTACTTGTCGGCTGCAGCAATTCTTATCTGGGGGCTATCGGTCATTCAGGGTTTCTTCCAGAACGCTGCATATGCTGAGATGGCTACGACCTTTCCCAAGGCCTCCGGTCTTCCGGGTTTTGCGCAGCATGTATTCCGGACCGAGAACTACAAGGGCAAGTACGACAAGGGCAAGCTGATCGGCGGGTTCAGCGCCTGGAGCTACTGGTTTGCCTGGACCCCGGTACTGGCTATCTTCTCCATCCTGGTCGGCGGATACCTGCATGGGCTCTTTCCGGTGCTGGGAGAAACGTTCACCGAGAATCAGCTCGCTCTGATAACAGGGGTGGTGATTTTCACCGGCCTGTTCACGGTCAACTGGTTCGGCCTCAAGGATGGCGCCATCCTGGGTTACATCCTGGCGGCCGTTTCGTTGATACCGCTGGTTATCCTGACCGTGGCACCTTTCGCCACCGGACACGTCGAGATGGCCAACATCACCGGCAGCTGGTTGCCGGCAGACTGGGCATGGGACATGCACCATATCCTGATTCTGTTTGGCATCTTCGCGATTGCGCAGTGGAGTGCCTGTGCATGGGAAACGGCAGCGATCTACGGGCCTGAATACAAAAACCCGTCCAAAGATGTACCCAAAGCGCTGCTTGCCTGCGGCATCGTCTGCTTTTTCTCGTTTGTCCTGGTACAAGGTGCGGTGATCGGAGTGCTTGGTGTTGACGGCGTGCTAGCCGAGCCCGTGTCGCCGCTGATCCCGGTGGCCCGGGCAGTCTTTGGCGAAGCCGGTTCAATCATTACCATCATCATGCTGATCGCCGCCATGATCCTGATCATTCAGACCGCCTACCTCGGTTCATCCCGCGCCATGCACTCCATGGCGACGGAAGGCAACCTCCCCAAATCCCTCGGCAAGACGAATCGCCACGGCACCCCCTTTGTTGCCATGCTGGTCATCGGAGCCTTCAACTTGGTGCTGATTTTCATGGGAAACCCGGCGGCAATCGTCGCAGCGTCTGCGATCGGTTACACCTGCGCCAATGGCATCAGCCTGTTCGCCTATGTCCGAGCCAAGAAGCACCCGGCCTTCGCCAACCTGGAACGACCCTTCAAAGCACCGAAGGGCTGGAAGCATGTCGCCATGCTCTTTGGCCTATTCAACCTACCCCTATGCCTGGTCGGTGTGGTCTACCTGAACAGCCTGGAGATCGGCTGGACGCCGACTTGGGTCGGGTTCATAGTACTGGCGCTCTACATACCCATCTGGTTCTACTCCCAGCATGAAACAAGACGCTCCAAATCCAATTCAGCCACTGCCTCTTCTTCAGATCACGATGCCCCAGAACCGGAAAAAATGCTGGACCTTAGGTAAAAAGCTGCCCCCAGGGCCGCCCGGTCAAGAATGTGCTGCCCGCAACGGCGCTGAGCGCCCGCGCGTTGTCGCAGGCGGCCCAGTTGCGGTCGTCATTAGGCCCACCGGCCGGGCAGCGGGCCGCGCTTGCTTCACGGCGGTCACCAGGCCCCTGCGAGGGCCTGGTGACCGCCGTGAGTTCGTTTCTGAGAGTGCCCGCCCGTCAACCATGCAACGGGAAATAAACCTTAAATTCTTTGCTAAATATCCAAAAAAAGACTGGACTATATGAATTACGTCCCGTAGCTTTGCGGATGGGAGGACGAGCGTGATTCGTATCACGCCACCAGGGTTCGGAACAGAGCCCGGCGGTCATGCAGAAAGACGTCCCTCCCGGAGCCCCATCTTTCACACCACTTGTCATAGGAGCCACCATGGAAACCACCCTCGTAGGAACACTGAGCAAGGCCGGATCCATCCACAAGGTAGAAAACGGCTACATCGGACTGCCGTCGATGAACGAGCCCGGGACGGTCGCTGCGATCGGCGATTCCCTCCACAACCCAGAGGGCTCGGTCATGTCCGCCGGGTTCTTCGAACTGAAGGCCTCCGAGCCGCTGGTGTACACGTACACCTACGACGAAATGAAGGTCGTCATCAAGGGTGAATTCATCCTCACGGACCAGACGACGGGAGACGTGACGCACGCCAAGGAGCGCGATGTGCTGTTCTTCCCCAAGGGCACCACCGTCAAGTTCGAGACCCCCGAGTACGGCCTGGGGTTCTTCGCCGGCGACCGCACCTTCGAGCCGTAAGGACCGACCATGCGTTCCGCGTCCATGCCGCCAGCAGCCGGCACCGGCCTGGAACCTGGTTTCCGCGGTGTCATCTGTGTATCATTCGGATCCACAGGTGACACCGCAGTTCCAGACACCGATGGCCAGCCCCGCTACGATCTCCATTTCGAAGCAGCAACCGCCGACACCCTCTCGGAACTCAAGTCCGTGTTCAGCAGTTCCCGTGTAGGCGTCCGCCTTGTGCTCGCAGGCCCCCCCACGGATATCCGTGCAGCCGCCGCAGCCGCCGCGGACTGTGGACTTCTGGGCGAGGAGGTAACACTCCTGCCTCATGAAACCGGGCCCCGGTTAGTTTATTGCCCGCATTGCCTTACCACCACCATTGATGTGGGAGCCGGCACCGAGGTGAAGTGTCAAGGATGCACCACCACCTTGAGCATCACTGATCACTTTTCCCGACGAAGAGGCGCATACCTGGGCTACTCAGCCCATGCCGAGGAGGCAGCATGACCGCCACAGCGCTCCAGCCCCATGTCCACCCGGCGGTGGAGGGAGGCCTCCACCTCGAGGTGACAAACGTCAGCCGTCAGACGGAATCGATTGTCAGCATTACATTGGCTGCTCCGGAAGGTGGAAGGTTGCCCTCCTACGTCCCGGGAAGCCACCTGGTAGTTCAATACGGGAGCGGCGTCAACGCATACTCGCTGACAGGTTCAGGCAACGCGCCATCCGAATACAACATCTCTGTGCTGAGGGTCGAAGAGGGTGCCGGCGGCTCCGTGGCCATGCACCGGCTCTCCGTCGGTGACCGGGTTAACGTTTCGCGCCCCCGGAGTGCGTTTGCGCCCGCATCAACAGCGAAGCATCATCTGCTTGTTGCTGCAGGCATCGGGATCACGCCGATTCTTTCGCATGCCAGGGCCGCGGTAGAACGTGGCAACACAGCATCAATGATCTACGTGCACCGGCCAGCCGCCGGCGCCCACGTGGCGGAAGCGCGGGAACTGCTGGGGCCGGGGTTGACCGCTTTGGTCGAGTGCACTGACCGGGGCAGTTTCCAAAATGTTCTGGCGGAAGCGCTTATCACGCAGCCCCTCGGAACCCACCTCTACGTGTGCGGTCCGGTTGTCTTCATGGATGCGGTCCTCGAAGAGGCCCGCAGCCAAGGCTGGTCATCCGCCCGGCTCCATTCAGAAGCCTTTGGCGCAGCCGAACTGGATGCGGGCGAACCTTTTACGGCGCATCTGGCACGCAGCGGCGTTCGCTTGGAAGTTCCGGCCGGCGTTTCGCTGCTGGAGACGCTCGAAGCGGCAGGGAAAACCATCCCCAATATGTGCCGCAAAGGAATCTGCGGCGAATGTGTCCTCCCGGTACTTCGCGGCGTACCTCAGCACCGGGACCTTTACCTGTCCGACCAGGAAAAAGCAGCGAACGCCACCATGATGTGCTGTGTTTCGCGCAGCAACGACCCAGAATTGGAGTTGGACCTTTGAGTAGCACAATCATCGATATTGATCCTGACGCCGCCCTCCTCCCGGAACGGATCAGGCGCTTCCCCTTTCCTTTTGCCTCCGACACCTACCGGTACAGCGCGAACGTCGAACCGGCCACCAAGACAGCACCGACAGAAGCCGGCGCCTGGGGAGCCCATTTGGTGGACATCGATGAACATTATCTGGACGAACTGGCCGAGCGCGCCAAGGTACTGAGCCGCGACCCTTCCCGTGTGAATGTCCTCCCCCACATGCGACCGGCAGTATGGGACGCCCTCACCACTCTGCTGTCCTCCATGGCGGAAGATTACCCGGATACGATGTCGTTCCAGCGTGAAGGAAACAGCTGCCGCTGGCGTAATGGCTTGCAGAATCTCGAGGTGGAATTCACCGTCGGCGACGACAGTTCACTGCCGGAGGGGCCAATGCGGTTCCTCGGCAGCCAGATCCAGGACGACATCATTCTTCTTGACGTCCGTGAAGATACGCTGTGGCTGGATGCCGGCCTCGTGACGTTCGCCGCCGACTGGTCATTCGGATTCGATGTCGGCATGAACTTCCTCGAAATCCACCACCCCGTCCCGCGGGTAAAGGAAGAACGCATCATCAGCCGGGCTGAGCAGTTCCTGTTGCGCCTGCAGCCCGGGGAACAATTCCGGCGGACCAACTGGACGATGACCATCGGCCGGCGTATGGACACCTCCACGGAAACCTACCCTGAATGGGGCCCGGACCGCAGCACCATAGCCGACGACCCTGCCATGCCGGAGAAGCTCCATCTGCGGGTGGAAGTACAGCACTTGATCCGTCTCCCCCACTCCGGTGCCCTCCTGTTCTTGGTGCGGACCCACCTCTTGCCCCTCACCGACATTGCCCGGGTACCTGCGTGGCGGGAAAAAATGGGCCATGTGCTGGCCGAACTACCCGACGACATGGCCGAATACAAAGGCATCATCCGCTATCGCAAAGCGGCATCTGATTGGCTGCTGGCGCGCTAACCAGCGGGTCGGCACCCTGTCCTGGGGCCCATATCGGCCGGAACACGACTGTTCCGAACGAAAAACGACGCATAAGAATATCCATAAAAAAAGCTAGACTAAATGATTTATTTGAAGTAGCTTGGCAGTGAAGAGGAACACGTGACCGGCGTCACGCTGGTGGAGTTCAGGGTAGAGCTCCACTGGCCTTTAGCAACTTAAGGGATGCCGGTTTGCCGGGTCAGGAGCTTGCAGGCCAACTGCAGCCGTCTAGGCTCGGCGTCCTCCAGGCAGGTTTCAAGCACATGAGTGGTCTGCCACCTATTCGCCAAATCCCACACATTTCGCGGGGCAATTCACCTGCCAGGCCATAGGGATCCCTCGCCCTGAACAATCAAGGAGAAAACCATGACTCTTAACACTGAAACCGAGACCGTTGTAGGGGTATCGCACCCTCTGGATCCGTTGTCCCGCGCCGAGATTTCCCGGGCGGCTGCGATCCTGAAGGGTGGCCAGGCCGCGGCGGAGTCGTTCCGCTTTATCAGTATTGAGCTGCGCGAGCCGGAGAAGGAACTGCTGCGGAGCGGCGCTCAGACGGTGCGCGAGGCTGACGCGGTCCTGGTCAACCGTGCCGAGGGACGTTCCTACGAAGCGATTGTCGACCTTGATTCGGGCATCGTCTCGAAATGGACGCAGCTGGCTGCGAACATCCAGCCTCCGTTCATGCTGGACGAGTTCGCCGAGGGTGAAGAGAGCTGCCGGAAGAACCCCGAGGTCCAGGCCGCCCTGGCCAAGCGCGGGATCACCGACATGTCCCTGGTCTGCTTCGAGCCGTGGTCCGTGGGCTACTTCGGTGAAGACGACGAGGGCCGGCGCCTGATGCGCGCCCTGGTGTTCGTCCGCGAGGAGGCCGATGACAGCCCGTACGCGCACCCGATCGAGAACTTCATCGTCATCGTGGACCTGAACTCCGGGGACGTCGTCAAGGTCGAGGATGACCAGGCCATCCCCGTCCCCAGCGCCAGCGGCAACTACCTGCCCAAGTACGTCGGGCCGGCCCGCACCGACCTCAAGCCGATCTCCATCACCCAGCCCGAAGGCGCGTCCTTCACGGTCACCGGAAACCACGTCCAGTGGGCCGACTGGTCCTTCCGTGTCGGCT
This sequence comes from Arthrobacter sp. NicSoilB8, assembly GCF_019977355.1. Taxonomy (NCBI): domain Bacteria; kingdom Bacillati; phylum Actinomycetota; class Actinomycetes; order Micrococcales; family Micrococcaceae; genus Arthrobacter; species Arthrobacter sp. NicSoilB8. The sequence continues at coordinate 4,396,715 of NZ_AP024655.1, forward strand.
TCACCCCCCGCGAGGGCCTGGTCCTGCACCAGCTGAAGTTCCGCAACAAGGGCGTCGAACGTCCCGTGATCAACCGGGCCTCACTGTCGGAAATGGTCGTCCCCTACGGCGATACCGCCCCCGTCCAGGCCAAAAAGAACGCCTTCGACTCCGGCGAATACAACATCGGCAACATGGCCAACTCCCTGACCCTGGGCTGTGACTGCCTGGGCGAAATCAAGTACTTCGACGGCATCACCGCCGACAGCCACGGCAACCCGCTGACCATCGAGAACGCCATCTGCATGCACGAGGAAGACGACTCCATCCTCTGGAAGCACTTCGACTTCCGCGAGGGCACCACCGAAACCCGGCGCAGCCGCAAGCTCGTGATCTCCTTCATTGCCACCGTCGCGAACTACGAGTACGCCTTCTACTGGCACCTCTTCCTCGACGGCAGCATCGAGTTCCTGGTCAAGGCCACCGGCATCCTCTCCACCGCCGGCCAGAAGCCCGGCGAGAAGAGCCCCTACGGCCAGACCCTGAACAACGACGGACTCTACGCACCGATCCACCAGCACATGTTCAACGTCCGCATGGACTTCGAAATCGACGGACCCCGCAACGCCGTCTACGAAGTGGACATGAAAATCCCCGAAGACAACCCCACCCACACCGCCTTCATGGCAGTGGACCGGCTCCTGGAAACCGAACAGGCCGCCATCCGGAAAACAGACTCCTCCAAGCACCGCTTCTGGAAGATCGCCAACCGCGACAGCAAGAACCTGGTCAACGAACCGGTCGCCTACCGCCTCATCCCCACCGACGGCATCCAGCTCGCCGCCGGCGACGAGTCCTACGTCAGCAAACGAGCCCAGTTCGCCCGCAACAACCTCTGGGTCACCGCCTACGACCGGACCGAACGCTTCGCAGCCGGCGAATTCCCCAACCAGGCCACCGGCGCCGACGACGGCCTGCACATCTGGACCAAAGCAGACCGGAACATCGTCGACCAGGACCTCGTCGTCTGGTACACCTTCGGCATGCACCACGTCGTCCGCCTCGAAGACTGGCCCGTCATGCCCCGCCAGAACATCGGCTTCATGCTCGAACCCCACGGCTTCTTCGACCAAAACCCCACCCTGAACCTGCCCAGCAACGAAAACCGAACCGAAACAACCAACACCGGAACATGCTGCACCACCGATAAATAGACCCAGCCCGGCTTCAGGGAAAGCCAAGAACCAGGCACATGACCCTAAAGCTGGGAACGAACAACCCTCAAACAGGCGGTCCCCGGTGCTGTAGCTACAGCACCGGGGACCGACCTGCACCTGCCCCAACCCTGTAGTGAGAGTGTGATCCGCGTGTTCAATATCCCCGCAATTACCTGGACCCTCACGGCCGTGCTGATGCTTGGCGGAAGCTATCACGTTCTGCAGGCGACACGGTCCCACCACGTCACCGACCGCGTCAACAACAGCCTCCATGCCCTTATGAACGTCCTGATGGCGGCCATGCTGTGGAACCTCGCGCCCTCGACCATGCTGGCCCAGATCGCAGTCCTCGCCGGCGCGGCACTGTGGTTTATCATTCAGGCGGTCGCCCGGCCGGAATTCAAAATACTCTGCGCCGGCAGCCAAGGCCGGCTCAAATGCGCTTACCACAGCCTCAGCATGGCCGGCGCCGCCCTCATGGCCACCATGATGGGTCAGATGAGCACAACAGCGGGCCACGAAATTGTTCCGGCAGGCGGAATGTCAATGCCGCACGCCCACCACGCGATGACAGCCGCAACCCCCACTACAGCCACCGCAACCCTCAATCACCTGCCCAATCTCGCCATCCCACTGACAATCATCTTCGCCACCGCGGCAGTGGTCTTCATCGCCCTCCTACTGCGCAACCGGAAACCGGCAACCACAGCCCCCAACAAAACAGTCCCAAAACACTCCCCCCGAAAACAACACAGCCTCGAAGCCCTCGGCGCCGCCATCATGGCCCTCATGTTCGCCACCATGGCATAAGTGCTGATCCCCAATGAGCGCTGCGGCCCAGTCCTTCAGCAGCAGGACCCGCTGCCTGGTTGGCCGGACGATTGGGCGCTGCCACCCGATGAGTCCACAAGCGAGAAAGTAGCGGCCATGGATACACGAACCGTAAGCGTGGCGCTAAATGATGCCGATGAACACCTCATCGAAAAGACTTGCGACTCAAGCCTCGAACCCGGGGAGTGCTTCTTCTGCACCGGACCAGAGACGGATTGAGTGCGCAACACAGCCCGGGGCCTTCCGTTTCGCATTGGGGGAGCTCCCGGTACCAACCAATAGGGAGGCTAATCTTGAGACTGGCGGGCTTTGATGCGTCAGCCATGGCCCAGCTGCCGGCTAACATCAGCTTTGTTCTTCCTGTCCTGCGCCGGGGCATTCCGGCGGTGAGGCTGGCCACCGCCCGGGCCACCCGGCGTCGGGCGTTCCAGGCGTGGCCAAAGGATCTGTCATGTCGTGGTTAATCCTCATCTCCTCCGGGGCATTGGAAGCCGTCTGGGCCGCTGCCCTGCACCGGACGTTCCAGTGCTCCGGCAGGCGCCGCATCGCCCCCGCACTCCTCTTCCTGGCCTCCGTACTCGCCAGCATGACCGGCCTCGCCTTCGCCATGCACACCATCCCCACCGGCACCGCCTACGCCGTCTGGGTAGGCGTCGGCGTGATACTGACCTCCGCATACGCGATGCTCACCAAAGCTGAACGCCCGACGACGGCGCGCCTGCTGCTGCTCACCGGCATCGCCGGATGCGTGGTCGGACTAAAGATAGCGGCGCAATGAGCCAACGTTCACGAGCCTGGCTGCTGCTGCTTGGCTCCGCCGTGCTGGAAGCCGTGTGGGCCACATCCCTCGGCCTGTCCAACGGCTTCACAGTTCCCCTCCACACCGTGGTTTTCGCCGTGACGGCCACCCTGAGCATGATCGGGCTGGGCACGGCCATCCGCAGCATCCCGCTAGGCACCGCCTACGCCGTCTGGGTAGGAATAGGCGCCGCCCTGACCGTCGGCTGGGCCATGGTAACCGGCGTCGAACCCTTCAGCCTGTTGAAGGTGCTGTTCATCGCCGGGATCGTTGGCTGCGCGGCCGGGCTGAAGTCCCTGCCGGCGGACGCCACTTCCGATGCCAACCGTTCCGACACCAAGGTCCCCGCCTGAGGCTACCGATGGTTCTCCCGACCATTAAGGCCATCCGATGGCTATGCCCCGCCGTATTCCCCTTGGCGCGTTCTGGGGGTTCGTCGAGCCCCCACAGCGGAGTAGTTCATACGCAGCAGCGGAGATCTACCTGGGATCGGTCTCCACGTTCAACCCGGTGCTGGAGGAAAACCAGCAGGTGAAGGAACGCCGGGCCCTGGCCAGGCACCCGGCCCGGGCAATCCCCGAACTGGTCGCCACCGCCCCTGCCAGGTGCTTTCATGGAACATCCCCAAGCTCGCCGGCCCGGTGAAGGGCAAAGACTTCGACTGCTACCTGATGACCGATATCCATTCGCGGTTCATCGTCGGCGCGCACGTGCACGCCACCGAATCGGCGATCCCTGCCGTGGAAATGATGAAGGAGATCTTCGGCATCCACGGCATCCCGCACGTCGTGCATGCGGACCGCGGAACCTCGATGACCTCCAAGACCGTGGCGGCGCTCCTCTCGGATCTGGAAGTCACCCGGTCCCATTCCAGGCCCCGGGTGAGCAACGATAACCCCTACTCGGAGTCGCTTTTCAAGACCATGAAATACGGGCCTGAATTCCCCGGGCGCCTCGCCTACCTGGGCGATGCCCCGGCACTCATCAACGGATTCGTGGACTGGTACAAACATCAACACCAGCACTCCGGCATCGGCTTCCACACCCCGGCCAACGTGTACTACGGCCTCGCCGACGGAGTCCCCCGGAAACGCTCACAGACCCTGGCCGCGGCCAGGGCCAAACACCCCCCACCGATTCGGCACCACCACAGACCCCAAAATCCTGGCCCTACCCGGGCCGGCATGGATCAACCAACCCAACGAAACCACCGAAAAAGAAGCAGCCTAAGGACGGCTGTCTAACTCACCATCGTACCGCTGGACTTGAAAAATTCCGGGGGAAGGCCGATGACAGCGCATATGTAGACTCCATAAGTTGAAGGCGAGACGTCCTGTGGCCTTATCAATCGTGGACTCGTGGATCCTTCTAGCTGCGTGCCCTAAACCTCCGCCACAGGTGCCGCGAACTGCGCCGCGTACAGCGCCGCATACGCCCCGCCGGCAGCCAGCAGCTGGGCATGGGTCCCCTGCTCCACGATCTGCCCGGATTCCATCACCAGGATGAGGTCGGCGTCGCGGATGGTGGAAAGCCGGTGGGCAATGACAAACGAAGTCCGGTCGGACCGCAGGGCGCTCATGGCCTTCTGCACGAGCACCTCGGTGCGGGTATCCACTGAAGAAGTCGCCTCGTCCAGGATCAGCACGGACGGCCGGGCCAGGAACGCCCGGGCGATGGTGAGCAACTGCTTCTCACCCGCCGAGACATTGGAGCCCTCGTCGTCGAGCACGGTGTCGTAACCGTCCGGCAGGGACCGGACAAACCGGTCCACGTACGTCGCACGGGCAGCCTCGAGGATCTCGGCCTCCGTGGCGCCGGGCCGGCCGTAGGCGATGTTGTCCCGGATGGTCCCGCCGAACAGCCAAGTGTCCTGCAGCACCATGCCCATCCGCGAGCGCAGCTCGTTGCGGGTCATCGCGGTGATGTCCACGCCGTCGAGCGTGATCCGCCCGGCGTCGAGCTCGTAGAAGCGCATCATCAGGTTCACCAGCGTGGTCTTGCCTGCGCCGGTGGGGCCCACAATGGCGACGGTCTGGCCCGGCTCGGCCACCAGGCTGAGCGAAGAGATCAGCGGTTTGTCCGGCGAGTAGGAGAAGGAGACGTTCTCGAACACCAGCCGCCCCCGCCCATCGGAAGGAGCCTCGCCGGGCACCGGGTCGGCCGACTGCTCCTCGGTGTCCAGGAGCTCAAACACCCGCTCGGCCGAGGCCACGCCGGACTGCAGCAGGTTCGCCATGGACCCCAGCTGGGCCAGCGGCTGGGTGAACTGCCGGGAGTACTGGATGAACGCCTGCACATCGCCCAACTGCATCGCCCCCGACGCCACCTGCAGGCCGCCCACCACGGCGATCCCCACATAGACCAGGTTCCCGATGAACGTCATGGCCGGCATGATCAGCCCGGAAATGAACTGCGCGCCGAAGCTCGCCTGGTACAGCTCCACGTTCTTCTGCCGGAACCGCTCCTCCACCTCGCGCTGCCGGCCGAACACCTTCACCAGCGCGTGCCCGGTGTACGTCTCCTCGATCTGCCCGTTCAGCTCGCCGGTGTGTCTCCACTGCGCGACGAACAGCTTCTGCGAGCGCTTGGCGATCACGGTGGTGGTCACGAGGGTCAGCGGAATGGTCACCAAGGCAATGATCGCCAGCGTGGGCGAGAGCAGGAGCATCATCACCAGAACGCCCACGACGGTCAGCAGCGAGGTGACGGCCTGGCTGATGGACTGCTGCAGGCTCTGGGAGATGTTGTCGACGTCGTTCGTCACCCGGCTGAGCAGCTCGCCGCGCTGCACGGTATCGAAGTAGCGCAGCGGCAGCCTGTTGATCTTCGCCTCGATCCGCTCACGCAGCCGGAAGACCGTGCGCTGCACGACGCCGTTGAGAATATAGGCCTGCATCCAGCCGAACGCCGAGGCCAGCACGTACAGCACCAGCGCCCACAGCAGCACCGTGGCCAGCGCGGCGAAGTCGATCCCGGTGCCCGGCGTCAGCGTCATGGCGCTGAGCATGTCCGCCTTCTGGTTCTCCCCGGCGGCGCGCAGCTGGGCGATCAACTGGTCCTGACTCACCCCGGCGGGCAACTGCTTGGACACGACGCCGGCGAAGATCAGGTTGGTGCCCTCGCCCAGCAGCCGGGGCCCGATCACCGAGAACGTCACGCTCACGACGGCGAGCAGCAGGACCAGCGTCAGCCACAGCCGTTCGGGCCGCAGCTCCCCCAGCAGCCGCCGGGCGGACGGGCCGAAGTTCATCGCCTTCTCGGCCGGGATGTTCATCCCGGCAAACGGGCCGCCGCGGCCCGGCCCGCCCGCCGGGCGGGGAATCCGCAGCGGGGCCTGCGCGGCCGGAGCGGCGCCGGGGGTCGTACCGGCCGCGGGCGCGGCGGCGGGGGCCGGCGTCGGCGCCTTGTCGGTGCGGCTCATACCGCCTCCTCCGCCGCGAGCTGGGAGTTCACAATCTCCTGATACGTCTCCGATGTCTCCAGCAACTCCTCGTGCGTGCCGTGGGCGACAATCCTGCCGCGGTCCAGCACCAGGATTTGGTCCGCGTCCGCGATGCTGGAGACCCGCTGGGCGATGATCACCAGGGTGGCCCCCGCGGTGTTCTTCTTGAGCGCCAGCCGCAACCGGGCGTCCGTGGCGGTGTCCAGCGAGGAAAACGAGTCATCAAAGATGTAGAGCTCGGGCCGTTTCACAAGCGCCCGGGCGATCGCGAGCCGCTGCCGCTGGCCGCCGGAAACGTTGGTGCCGCCCTGCGAAATCGGCGCATCCAGCCCGCCCTCCATCTCCCGGACGAAGTCCTCCGCCTGCGCTATCCCCAGCGCCCGCCACAACTCGGCCTCGGTGGCGTCCGGTTTGCCGTAGAGCAGGTTGCTGCGCACCGTGCCGGAGAACAGGTAGGGCTTCTGGGGGACCAGGCCGATGTGCCCCCACAGCAGGTCCGGGTGGAGCTCACGGACGTCCACGCCGTCGATCCGCACCGAGCCGGACGTCGCGTCGAAGAGCCGCGGCATCAGGTTCACCAGGGTGGTCTTGCCGGAGCCGGTGCTGCCGATGATCGCCGTCGTCTGCCCCGCGCGGGCGGTGAAGGTGACGTCCTGGAGCACCGGCTGCTCGGCCCCCGGGTAGGCGAACCCGACGTCGATCATCTCCAGTTCACCCCGGCGCACCGCGCTGCTGACCGGGTGTTCCGGCGGCCGGACGCTGGATTCGGTCCCGAGCACCTCGCCGATCCGGTCCGCCGAGACGGAGGCGCGCGGGATCATGATCGCCATGAACGTGGCCATCATGACGGACATCAGGATCTGCATGAGGTAGCTCAGGAACGCGATCATGGTGCCCACCTGCATGGAGCCGTCCTCGATCCGGAACGCGCCGAACCAGATCACGGCCGTGCTGGAGACGTTGAGCACCAGCATCACGGTGGGGAATGCGAGCGCCATGAGCCGGCCGGCGCGCAGGGCGGTGTCCGTGACGTCCTCGTTGGCGCGGGCAAAGCGGGCGGTCTCCACGTCCTCCCGGACGAAGGCCCGCACCACGCGGATGCCGGTGAGCTGCTCGCGCAGCACCCGGTTGACGGTGTCGATCCGGGTCTGCATGAGCCGGAACAGCGGCACCATCCGGGTAATGATCGAGCCCACCGCAATCAGGAGCACCGGCACGCTGACGGCGATCAGCCAGGACAGCTGCAGGTCCTGCCGGATGGCCATGATCACCCCGCCGATGCATAGCATGGGCGCCGTGACCATGAGCGTGGCGGACATCAGGACCAGCTGCTGGACCTGCTGGACGTCGTTGGTGGAGCGGGTGATGAGGCTGGGCGGCCCGAACCGGGTGACTTCCTGCTCGGAGAACGCGGCCACCCGGCTGAAGATGGCGCCCCGGACGTCCCGGCCCAGGGCCATCGCGGCCTTCGCGCCGAAGTACACGGCGGCGATGGTGCACGCGATCTGCAGCAGGGTAACCATGAGCATCATGCCGCCGACGCGCAGGATGTAGTCCGTGTCCCCCCGCGCCACGCCCTGGTCGATGATGTCCGCGTTCAGGGTCGGCAGGTAGAGCGAGGCGATGGACGCCGCCAGCTGGAAGACGACGACGGCGACCAGCAGCCGCCGCTGCGGCCGCAGGTACTCGACGAGCAGCTTCCAGAGCATCCGGTCTCCACTTCACGCGACACGCACAGTTTCACGCAGAACAATGTGAGGGTCAGTTTACGTCCGGCGGCCGGGAGTAAGCCGGGTTCCTCTCAGGGCGAAGCGATGCAGGGCGGACTCTGGATCTCATCGCATCAGCATGGTCACTCCGGCACATCGCCTTCGGGCGGGTTGGACAGTGCGTGACTAGCGGGAGCCGGGCGGGGAGGGGCTTTCCGGCGTTCCAGCTGGCCAGGAAGTTGAGCTGTTCCTGGGCATGGCTGCCGGGTTCGGCGGTGTAGGCGATGAGCGTCAGGCCTTCTCCGGGCAGTTCGAGGTCGTCGCCGGTGAGTTCGATCTCGCCGACGAGGGGGTTGCGCAGGGTTTTGCGTGCTGTCCGGTGGAAGCGGACATTGTGCCGGGCCCAGCGGGTGGAGAATTCGGTGCTTCCGGCGGCGAGGTCACCGATGAGGCTGTTCAGGTACCGGTCGCGCGGATTGCGGCCGGACTCGGAGCGGAGGGCGGCCGCAAAGTCGTCGGCGAGGATGTTCCAGTCGACGAAGAAGTCCTGTGAGCGGGGATCGAGGAACATGAACCGGGCGAGGTTGAGGGGAAGGGCATCGGGGGCGAGGATGCCGGCGTAGAGGGCGAAGCAGAGGCTGTTCGCTGCCACGATCTCCATGCGTGAGTTCCGGACGTACGCGGGCGTGCCGGTCATCCCGGCGAGAATCCGTTCGACGCTCGGCCGCACTTCGGCCCGTGCCCTGCGGCTGCCGGCCGGACGGGACGGTGCTGCGGCTTTGGCCAGGTCAAACAGGTGGGCCCGTTCGGCCTCATCCAGCTGCAAGGCCCGGGCGAGCGAGTCCAGGACGGAGTCAGAGACTCCGCGCAGGTTGCCGCGTTCGAGGCGGGCGTAATATTCCGTGCTGACACCGGTCAGCAGGGCGACTTCCTCGCGCTTGAGTCCGGCGACCCGCCGCGTCGCGCTGTAGGCAGTCAGGCCGGCCTGGGCGGGGGTGATGCGCGATCTGCGGCTCATGAGGAACTCGCGGACGTCCTTGTTGTTGTCCATCCCCCTACGCTACGACGCCGAAGGAGGCCTCTAACAGGAACTGGCAGTACACCGTACAACAGGCACTCCCCGGGGTCTGAAGGGGCTGGTTTTCTTGAATCAGTTGCTCTTCCCGCTTCGAAAGGACCTCATGCCCGTCTCCGCCGTCAGCCCTTCGATCACGGTGACATCCCTGGCCCTGATCCGGGAGGCCTGCCAGGACGGCCGGTCAGCGCGGCCGGGCGATCGTGCAGGGCTTCATGGAAGGGCTGCGCGCAAGCCTCGGGTGGACCGCGCTGATCCTCGTCATTCTCGTATTAGCCGCCCTGAGGCTGCGCCGTGGTCAAAGAAAACCGTGGTCCAAGGAAAACAGTGACCAAAGGAAAACAGCATGAGACTCATTGACCCGGCACCCACTGCAAAGGCCCCGGCCGAGAGGTTCACGGGAGACGTTTACCTCACCCCGCTCCATGCCGGCGAGGCGCCGTCGAGGCTGGTTGCCGCGTTGGTGCACTTCACCCCCGGGGGCCCGCACCAACTGGCATTCCCACCCACTGGGGCAGACCCTGCGGTGCACCGAGGGCGCCGGGCTGGTCGGCACACGCGACGGGACGGCCATTCTCATGCGCCCCGGAGACACAGTCCACACGCCGCCCGGCGAAGAACACTGGCACGGCGCCGTACCCGCCAGCCTGATGTGCCACCTGGCCTTGGCCGAACACGACAACGGGCAGAGCGCCACATGGCTCGAACCGGTCACCGATCTCGACTACGCGACAGCCCACACCCAAGCAGTCCGATAACCGAAAGGACCGCTCCATGACTGAAACAAGCCAGACCCGCGCTCAACAACTCATCGGCGACTTTGCGCCCAAACTTGTGGACCTCACCGACGGCGTGCTCTTCGGCGACATCTGGGAGCGTAGCGAACTCTCGCCGCGGGACCGCAGCCTCATCACGGTCGCCAGCCTGATTACAAGCGGCAGCACCGACCAGCTGCCGGGACATCTTGCCCGGGCAAAGACCAAAGGCCTGACCGAAACCGAACTCAAGGAGGCCATCATCCATCTGGCCTTCTACGCCGGATGGCCCAAAGCCATGTCCGCAATCGCAGTAGCCAAGGAGATCTTCACGGACTGAGTCTAGTAATCCTTAAACGTACGGACCCTTAACACACGGAAGCATCTTCCGCTCACGGTGAGCGGAAGATGCTTCCAGCTTCGGGCCGATCTGGGGACCTTTAGTCCTTGCCGAGGCCTTGGGCGGAGATCTTCTGCCCGGCCGCGGTCTCGCCGAGAACGCTGTTGAGGGCCGTGAGGTCGAAGATGCCGTTGATGTCGGCCTGCTTGGTGGTGCCGGCGTCGACGCCGTCCTGCAGCAGCTTCTTGTACGTCCCGGCGAGCGGGTCGATCGTGAAGACAATGTTCTTCAGGGACCGGTCGATCACGTCCGCCGGCAGCGCCGAGCCGGACGCTGCCTTCAGCGCGCCGTTGAGGACCGTGGCCTTCTCCCCGGCCGGGGCCGTGTTGAGCCAGGCCACGGATTCGGCGTGGCCCTTCAGGAGCGCCTGCACGGTGGCCGGGTGCTCGGCCGCGAACTTCTTGTTCACGATCAGGACCGTCGTGGGGAACTCGCCGGGCTTGCCAGACAGTGAACCGTCCCACAGGTCCTTCTCATCGACCAGGACCTTCGCCCCGGCCTGCAGGACCAGGCGGGAGGCCCAGGGCTCCGGCAGCCACGCCCCGTCGAGCTTGCCGTCCTGGAACAGTTTCAGGGTCTGGGCGTTCTCGGTGGGGTTGATCGCGACGTCGCCGCCGCCGTCGGTGGAGGTCTTGAACCCCTGCTTGCCGAGCCAGGCCCGCAGGGCCACGTCCTGGGTCCCGCCCAGCTGCGGGGAGGCCAGCGTCGTGCCCTTCAGATCCGCGGCCGTGTTGATGCCCGGCCTAACCACCAGCTGCGCCCCGCCGGCCGCGGCGCCGGCGATGATGCTGACGGACTGGCCGTTGCTCTTGACGTAGGAGTTGATCGCCGGGTTCGGGCCGATGTAGGTCGCGTCGATCGCGCCGGCGTTGAGGGCCTCGATCGCGGCCGGGCCGGCGTTGAAGACCTGCGTGCTCAGCTTCGTCTGGCCCAGCTCCTTCGCGATCAGCCCCCGGCTGACACCGACCAGGGCCGCGCCGTGCGTGATGTTCCCGAAGTAACCCAGCCGCAGCTCGGCGGCCGGACCGGTGTCCGCGGCGGCCACCGCCGGCGCCGCCTCCGGGCTGCGGGACAGCGAGGACGCCACCGCGGCACCGGCCCCGATCAGGAGCACCAGGGCGGTGGCGAGGGCGATCTTGCGACCACGGTGACGGCTAGGGCCTCGCGATTCGCCCGCGACAATGCGGGTGGACCCTGGCTGGTGGTTGGATGTCATGGAAAAGTCCTTCAGTGAATGGGGGTACCCGCCGGGGGCCATGGCCAGTGACCCCAAATGGACGAGGTGAACGGTGATCGGGTGATCGGATGCCATGACATTACGGACGCACCCTGATCCGGATCAAAGGCCGGCGCCACGGAAGGTCAACCGCGGAAACGCGACGTCACCAACGGACACACGACGTCAGGCAGCGTCGCAAACCGTCATCGGCCTCCCGTTATTGCCGGGCCGGACTGTTTAGCGGCGCTTCCTTGCCGGGCCTGCGGCCCGGGTGTAGCTTGGGGCGGATGCTGAGCATCGGCTCGATTGTGATCCGCGTGAACGACCTCGAACGCCAGATGAGATTCTGGCAGGCTGCCCTGGGCTACGAGCCCCGATACGAGCCCGACGGCGACTTCGTCATCCTCCAGCCGCCGGGCGGCGGCGGCACATGCATCTCCCTGGACCGCGTCCCCGCGGCCGTCCAGATCCCGCCGCGCCTGCATCTGGACCTTTACGCGGACCAGCAGGACGCCGAGGTGCAGCGTCTCCTGGACCTGGGCGCCACCCGGGTCGAGTGGAGCAAGCGGCCGGCGGACGCGGACTACGTGATCCTGTCCGATCCGGAAGGAAACCGGTTCTGCGTCGTGGACACCACCGGGACGGGCAACTCCCCGGACCATGCCACGTAGCCGCTCCGCCTGAACGCCCGGTGCGGAGCGACGCCGCCGCTGCGGCGGCACTGGCACGGTCCTGGGGTCAGTGCAGTGGGGCGGCGCGCGTTGCGAATAGGCGACGATCCGGGTGATCATCATTCGCCGCCCCACTGCGGTCTGGTGCCGGCGGACTAGATGTGTCCGGGCATTCTTCCGTGGCGTCCCCGCTGATGGGTACGGTACGTGCCGTTGCGTTGCCGAAATCGCCGCGGCCGGACCGGTTACATGATGCCGGTAGGTACCAGCAGGACCCAGGCGAGGGCCGGCGCCACCAGAACCACGCCTCCGGCATAGGCCATCAGTTGGCGGTAGACGCGCTGCCGGTCGTTCTCACGGGCATTGGCGACGACCAGCGCGCCGTCGGTGGAGAACGGGGAGACGTCCACGACGGTGGCGGCGATGGCCAGTGCGGCTACGGTTCCGGAGGCGCTGAGCGAGCTGGTGGCAAGGAGCGGGCCGGCCAGCGGGATGAACGCAGTCAGCAACGCAGTGGAGGAGGCGAAGGCCGAGCCGACACCAATGACGTAACAGAGGACCAATGCCACCAGCAGCGGCGCGCCGAGTGCCAAAGCTTGCTCTGCGAGGGTGTCGATGACGCCCACGTGCTGGAGCAGGGAGACGTAGGTGATCATGCCGGCCACGAGCAGGACCGTGGACCAGGAGATGCCGCCGATGAACGTTCGGTGTTCCTTGATGTTGACCAGGGCCAGCAGGAGGCCGGCGGAGAGGGCGACGAAGCCGATCGGCATGTGGAAGCCCAGTGTGCACACCAGCATCACCGCGATCAGCGCCAGCGTGAGGATCTGCTGGCCGCGAGGGCGGGTGGGCCGGGCGGTGTCGACGTCGGCATGCTGGCCTCCTTCGCCGTCGCGCAGCTTGCCCAGGAGGGCGAACAGCACGATTGTGAGCACGGACAGGATGAGATTGATGGCGAAGCTGGCGATAAAGAGTGCGCCTTGGGAGACGGGAAATCCGTTCTTCAAGGCGATGTCGTGTACCAGCACACCGGCCACGGACAGCGGGGAAAAACCGCCGGCGTGAGCCCCGTTGATGATGAACGCACCCATCAGAACTGGGTGGATCCGGGATTCGTAGGCGAACCCGATGGCCGCCGGCGCAAGCAACGCGACCGCAGCCGGCGAGAAGGTGCCAAGTGAGGTGAGAGCGGCGGCGATCAGGAAGAACACCCAGGGCAGCAGCATCGTCTTGCCCCTGACAAGGCGCACGCAGCTCTGGACAATGATGTCGATAGTGCCGTTCCTCTGGGCCATGCTGAAGAAGTACGTGACTCCGATGATCGTCAAGACGATGCTGGCCGGGAATTCCTCAAGGATCTGCTTGTCCGTCATTCCAAGCATGAAGTAGCCCACGCCGAAGGACGCGACCAGCCCCATGACGCCGATGTTCAGCGGCCATTTAGTGGCGACGACGAACATTCCGACGAGGATGACGAGCGGGATGATCTGGACGGCGGTCATGGAGTGCTCCGGTTCCGCGGTGGCTGAAGGGTTGAAGATGTCACCCCCCAGCACGAGGGCAATCAAAGCCAGGATCGCGAACCCGGCGGCCACCGCCACCAGTAGGATACGGCGGCGGCGGCGCCGGGACGGACGCGGAGCATCGCTGCCCCGAGTCTCGGCCGCAGCGACAGCGGTGCGGTGCTCAGTCTGGGTCATGATGGTCTCCTCAGCGAGTAGCTCCCGCGAGGGCGGCAGCGACGGCGCTGCCGGGGACCTCGGGGAGATGGATGGTGGTTGTAGCGATCGTGCGGGCCGTACGGTCGACGCCCACGAGGACCGTCCCGTCGTGTTCCTCGCTCCACGTCTCGATCACCCCGGCGGGGGTGCGGAGCCGGAGCGTGCTCCTTGGAGTGTCGCCCGTGAAAGTGTGCATCACGGTGCCGGCGGTGCCGGCGGCCAGGGTCAGGGCGATGCTGCCGGTGATGGCCAGGGCCGGGTGGGGCTTTCCCATGGAGAGCATCATGACGCTGGCGTCGGCGCCGGGGTCCGTCGGGGCGGGGGAAGCTACGATTGCGAGCTTCGGGATGGCCCGGGCCGCTTCGGCTGTCGTGCGGACCAGCCCCATCCGCACAGCTGCCTGCCTCCGGATCTGCTCGAGGGTATCCAGCTGCAGTTCCACTCCGGCGCGCCAGCTGTCGTACCTGGCCGTGTCCAGGCCAAGCTCCTCGGCGCGGACCATCACCACAGGAGCTCCGGCGTCGACCATCGACACGGTCCATCGGGTTCCGCCCGCCATGATCGTGTCAGTGGCCGCACCGGTGGGCAGGAGCGCACCGGTCGTCTTGCCTGCCGGGTCCTGGAAGCCGAGCCCCACAGCGTAGCCAGGGAAGGGTACGCCGGGCATCTGCGCCTCCGGAACCGATGCCAGGGCGCCGGCAGGAGTGGCCACCCGCTGGACGATGATTTGGTTGGTGTTCGTGTTGCGGGTGACGATCCGGGTGACGTCTCCAGTGGGGATCACCCACCCCTTCTCAATGGCATATAGCCCCACCACCGCAGAACCGTTCCCGCAATTGCTGCCCCAGTCCACCGAGGCCTCTTCGATACCGACCTGCGCGAAGGTGTATTCAACGTCGACGTCGTCGCTGACGGGCCGGTGCAGGATCACGGCTTTGCTGGTTGTTGATGTCGCCCCGCCGACGCCATCGATCTGGCGGGGGTCCGGGCTGCCGAACAGCCGCGGAAGCAGCACATCGAGGCTGCAGCCGCCCTCCTGAAGACTCTCCGCATCAAACACCCAGCATTTGCTGGTGCCTCCGCGCATCCATCGGGCTTCGATCTCCATGGTATTTCCCGCTTCTCCTCGTGCCTCAGATTTGAATGAGGACCTAGAAAGAGATTGAGCCAGATCACATCTTTAGACAATGTTCAATTTTCACGGGGGGATGTAGAATTACTTAATTCATTCAGGCCGCGCGGACTATTTTCCCGTCCCTCCAGCAGCCTTGTCCGGATTAGTGCACGATGTCCCGGGTGGAGCCCGCGCCGCGACAGAAAATGAAACAAATTGGGAGAAGGGTGAACCTTTGCTTAACGACGAAGGTCAGGACTTGTTCGATATGAGGCGGCTGGCGCTACTGCTGGAGGTGGTGGAGCAGGGCTCCATCACGGCCGCGGCCGAGCTCATGATGTACACGCCCTCGGCCGTCTCCCAACAGTTGCGCAAGCTCGAACAAGAAGTGGGCCAGCCTCTCCTCACCCGCCGCTCCCGTGGGGTGGTGCCCACCGAGGCCGGCCAGGTGCTGGCCGGCCACGCCCGCAAGATTGTCTGGCAGATGCAGGCAGCCCGGTCTGACCTCGGCCAGATTGCCGGTCTCAAACGGGGTTCCCTGACCGTGGGCACCTTCCCAACCCTGGCAGGATCCTTCCTGCCCATAGTCATCCGGACCTTTAAAAAGCGCTATCCGGCCATCAGCCTTTCCTTGCGCAGCGCCCGCTTCGATGAACTGGTGGCAGATCTGCAGTCCGGGGTCACGGGGCTGTGCCTGCTCTGGGACTACCCATGGAATCCCTTCCAGGACGACTCCATCCGCGTAACAGAAGTCTTCCGGGAGAGCACCGTTATCCTGGTGGCCCGCAGCCACCCACTCGCCGACCGGGAGCAGGTACGCATGGAGGACCTGCGCAACGAGTCCTGGATTGTGCGCGCCGAGGCCCACCCCGTGGTTGAGGTTCTGCTGCGTTCCGCCCACGACGCCGGGTTCGAACCCGAGATTGCCTTCCTAGCCAACGACTACCAGGAGGCCCAGGCCATGGTCAGCGTGGGAATGGGAGTGGCAATGGTACCCAAGACCGCGGTGGCGCTTCAGCATCCTGACGTGAAGGTGCTGAGCCTGGGTTCCGCTGCCCCGCTGCGGCGGGTTCTGCTGGCGCAGCGCGAGGACAAGGTCTACGCCCCGGCCGAGGTGGCCTTCCACTCCACTCTCTTGGAAATCGCCCGCGAACGAGCCACGGATTATCTCTAGCTGCTAACGCAGTTGCGCGGGCACATCGCGCCCGGATGCGGTCGATTACGTAGCCGGCCTAGCCGTTCAGCACCACGTTCGCCGGCGGCTCCCCCGCCAGCATGAGCTCGATCTGCCGCTGGAGCAGCCGGCCCATCCGTGGCCGCATCGCCGAACTCGCCCCGCCGACATGGGGGCTGATGATGACGCCCGTGGTCCGCCACAGCGGATGGTCCTGCGGCAGGGGCTCGGGATCGGTGACATCGAGCGCGGCGCGGATCCGGCCCGACGCGGTGTGCCGGACCAGGGCGTCGGTGTCCGCCACGGGGCCGCGGGCCACGTTCACCACCAGGGCGCCGTCCGGCATGGCCGCGAGGAAGACATCATCAATGAGGTGCCGGGTGGAGTCGCTGAGCGGAACGCCCACCACCACGATGTCGTGCTCCGGCAGCAGGGCGTGGAGTTCCGCGATGCCGTGGATCGGGCCGCGCTCGTCCATCCGTTCCCTGCTGGCCACCCGGGTCACGCTGGTCTCGAACGGCAGGAGCCGGTCCTCGATCGCCTTGCCCACCCCGCCGTAGCCCACAATCAGGACGCGGCGGTCCGCCAGGCTGGCGGTGGGCCGGGCATCCCACCGGCCCTCCTGCTGGCTCAGGATCAGGCGGGGGAATTCGCGCTGGCTGGCAAGGATCAGGGCGAGCGCCAGCTCCGCGGTGGAGGTTTCGTGGACGCCGGCCGCGTTGGCGAAAACCCGGCCGGACGGCAGGAAGTCCGCCACGCCGTCGTACCCGATCGACTGGCTCTGGACCAGGGCCGTGTCCACGGCCGCCAGGCTTTGCAGGACCTGCGGGCCGCCCATGTAGGGCGGCACCACGATGTCGATCCGCGGCTGCGGCGGCGCGCCGGCGAGGTCCCACTCCAGGACGGTGACGTCCGGGTGCGGCCGCAGGTATTCCCGCAGCGATGTATCCGGCAGGCTGACAGTAATATTCCGGGTCATAAGTGCCAGCGTAGTAGAGCCGGCGCCGGTGCCCCGAGCCGTGGACGTCCCTGACATTCGGACGCCGTTCGGGATAGGGTCCACAACAACAGGCGTTGAAGTGCCGGTTGTTCAATTGCCGGTTGTTGGTTTACAGGTTCAGGCGGGGAAGGCGGCGCGCATGGCGGCTCGGATCGGAATCATTGGCGGCGGGATCGTGGGCATGGCGATTGCCCGCGCCCTGGTCCGGACCGGGGACTTCGACGTCACGGTCCTGGAAAAAGAGCACCGGGTGGCCGCGCACCAGACCGGGCACAACTCCGGGGTGGTCCATGCCGGCCTGTATTACCAGCCCGGCTCACTCAAAGCCGTCCTGTGCGCCCGCGGCCGGACCCTCACCCGGGACTTTTGCCGCGACAAGGGCCTGCCGTACCGCGAGCTCGGGAAGCTGGTAGTCGCGGTGACCGAGGCGGAGCTGCCGCGGCTGGCCGAAATCGAGCGCCGCGCCCGGGAGAACCGCGTCCCGGGCATGAAACGGCTCACCCGGGCGGAACTGCGCGAGATCGAGCCGCACGCCGCGGGCGTCGCGGCCGTCCACTCGCCGCACACTGCCGTCGTGGACTACGCCGCCATCACCGAGGCCATGGCGCAGGACGTGCGGCTGGGCGGCGGGTCCGTGCTCCTGGGCCAGGAGGTGGTGGCCGTCAGCAACGCCGGCGGCGCGGTGCACGTCTCCACACCGGCCGCCACGCATACGTTCGACCGGCTGGTGGTGTGTGCGGGTCTGCAGTCAGACGTGGTGGCCGGGATGGTCGGGGCCAGCCCGTCCCCGGCGATCCTGCCGTTCCGCGGCGAATACTGGGTGATGGCCGCCGCCCGGAGCCACCTGGTCCGCGGCATGATCTACCCGGTGCCGGACCCGCGCTTCCCCTTCCTGGGCGTGCACTTCACCCGCGGCGTGTACGACGACGTCCATGTCGGCCCCAACGCGGTGCCGGCCCTGGCACGGGAGGGCTACTCGTGGGCCCGGGTGTCCCTGCCGGACACGCTGGCCTCGCTGAGGTGGCCCGGCGCGCCGGCCCTGGCCCGGCAGCACTGGCGGATGGGAGCCCGGGAGATCTCGGCGTCGCTGTTCAAGCCGCTGTATTTCGGGCAGGCCCGGCAGTTCCTGCCCGAACTGCAGCCGGGCGACCTCGCCAGGAAAGCCGGCGCCGGGGTCCGTGCCCAGGCGTGGTCTGCCGACGGCTCCCTGCTGGATGATTTCGCCGTGGACCGGCTCGGCGCCGTCACTCTGCTGCGCAATGCACCCTCCCCCGCGGCGACGTCCGCCCTGGCGATCGCCGACCACGTCCTGGAGCACTACCTGCAGATCGCGCCGCACCGGCTGCCGACGTAGGAATTTGGACAGACTTCGGCCGTGCCCCGCGCGCTTCGTGGACTTCGCCTCCGGCCCCGCCTAACGTCAGAAAGACCACCGTTATTCATCGAAACGATGCGGTTCAGCACGGTGCTGAGCACCCCGTTGAGTCCGGAAGGTCCACGCTCATGACGAATCCGGGCAGCCGGCCGGCCGCTCCCGTCCACCGCAGGAACTTGCTTCTGGTCTGGGCCGCCGCCGCGCTGGTACTGGCCGCCGCCGTCGTCCTAGGCGCCATCCGCACCGTGCCGTCACCGCAGGGTGAATTCCTTACCGTCGCCCACCGGCCGGAGGAGCACCAGTCCGCCGCGGACCAAACCGCGCCGACGGCGGCGCCGCGCCCCGCCGTCGACCTCTCCGCCGAGATCCAGCGGATCATCGGCGAGCACCCCGAGCACCGGATCGGCGTCGCCGTGGTGGACACCGGCGACGGCCGGCTGCAGAGCTACGGCGACGTGGCACCTTACACGGCGGCGAGCACCGCCAAGGTCCTGACCGCCGCCGCCTACTACCATCTCGTGGAAACGGGCGACAAGTCCCTCGACGCTCCCCTGGGCGCGTTCACCGCCGCGTTCCAGCTCAAGGCCATGATCAACACCAGCAGCGATGACTCGTGGCTCCTGCTGATGCAGGACATCGGCTACCCCCGCCTGACCGCCTACGCCGCCAGCCTGGGCATCACCTACGATCCCCAACAGAACCTCCTGGCCCCGGCCGACATGGCGCGGCTCCTCAACCAGCTCGCCACGGGCAAGCTCCTGGACGCCGGGCACACCGCCGAACTGCTCGGCTACATGCAAAAGACCAATGACGAGGACCTCATCCCGGCGGCCACCGCCCCCGGCATCACGGTTCACCACAAGTACGGCGTGGTCCAGGGCTATGTCCACGACGCCGCGCTGCTCAGTGCCGGCGACCGCTCCTATGCGGTGGTCATCTACACGTGGGGGCCGGACGACGCCGACAGCGCGGACCGGCTCGACCTCATCCACGACCTGACGCACCAGCTCACCGGTGCCCTGTTTGGGCAGTAGCAGGACGCAGGCTGTTAACAGCCTGAAAATCAACCGCTAAAGGGTGGCGCCCGCACCACGACAGGGGCAGGATGAAAGGAGCGGGATAGTCCGCAGCTGCCCGATGGAACCCCGGAATGTTCGGCGGTCCTCTGGAGGAGCACCAGATGTCCATTCCTTCTGAATCACCGACCTGCCGTCCCGCCGAAGCAGGGACTTCCGGTTCCGCCCGCGCTCTGCAGCCCAAAGGAACCTCCCGGAACCGCGCTTTTTCCAGGGAGCCACCGTGATCCGGATCCTCATCGCAGAAGACGAAGAACGCATTTCCCGCTTCATCGAAAAAGGCCTGCGCGCCGCCGGCTACGCCCCCACGGTGGTAAGCGACGGCGTCACGGCCGTGGACTACGCGGCCAGCGGCGAATTCGACCTCCTGCTCCTGGACATCGGTCTCCCCCGTTTGGACGGCTTCGCCGTACTGGCCGCCCTGCGCCACGGACAGGTGGGAATACCGGTCATCTTCCTCACAGCCCGAGGCTCGTCCGCCGACACCGTTGCAGCGCTGGAAGGCGGCGCCGACGACTACATCGTCAAGCCGTTCCACTTCGAGGAACTCGTGGCCCGCATCAGGGCCCGGACACGCCGGGGGGACACCGGCGATCCGCTCGCGGGAAGCATCCTGCGCTACGGACCCCTGGAGCTGAACCTGCACACCCGCACGGTCAGCGTGGACGGCCGGATGGTGGAGCTCTCCGCCCGCGAATTCGCCTTGGTGGAAATGTTCCTGCTGCACCCCGGGCAGGTCCTGACCCGGCAACAACTGCTGAGCCACGTGTGGGGCTACGACTTCGACAGCACGTCCAACGTGGTGGACGTCTACGTGCGGCAGTTGCGGATGAAGATCGGCGCCAACCGCATTCTCACCACGCGCGGCGCCGGCTACCGCCTTGGCTAGGCGCGGCTTACAGGCGCGGCTTGGAGGCACAACTTGTAGGCGCGGAGGCAAGCTTCAAAAAACAGAACGGACTGTCACCGGAAGGGGAACAAGGTGACCGACTCTGATGAACTCCCCGGCGGGAACCGCCCGCCCGGGCCGGCCCAGCCTGGGCAGGGCCCTGCCCCGCAGGGCGCGCCGTGGCAGGGCCCTACCCCGCAGGGCGCGTCCGGGCAGCCCCCGGCCGCACCGGCCGCACCGGCCGACGGGACCGTGGACCCCTCCGGCTGGGGCGCGAAGATCCACTCGGTGCGTTTCCGGGTGGTGGCCGCCATGCTGGGCATGATGCTCGCCGGGCTTTTCACCGCGGGGCTGGTCACGTTCGTGGTCCAGTTCCAGGAGTCCGATGCCCGGATTGACCAGGCGATCCTGGACAAGGCCAAATCCGTGGTCAAGATGGTGCAGACCAACAAGAAAACCTCCGGGGACTACGCCAACAGGAGCTACATCAGCGCACTCCACGAGGCCGCCGAGGACATCGAGCCCCGCAGCAACGAGGTAATGGCGGGAATCGTGGACGGGCGGGTGGCGTGGACCGTTGAGGGCAACCCGGACAGAGACCTCCTGAACGACAGCATGCTCTCCGACGCCGCCGGGCTCAGGAATGAGGTAGGCGCGTCCTTCGGCGAGCTGAACTCGGACGGCCGCCCGCTCAGGACTGTCGTGCTGCCGATGAAAGGCGCCGACGGGACCTTCTTCCTGGTCGGCCGGGACGCGGGCGATCAGCGCGAGCACAACCTCAGCTCCGTCCAGACGTATTCGCTGGTCGCCCTCAGCATGCTCCTGGCTGCCGCGGTGATCGGCGGCGTCGTCGCCGGGCGCCTGCTCTATCCGCTCCGCATGCTGCGCGAGGCTTCCAACGCGGTCAGCCCGGAGGACCTCACGCAGCGGGTGGAGGTGCGCAAGGGCGAGGACGACGTCACTCTGCTGGCCAAGACTTTCAACACCATGCTCGAACGGCTGGATGAGGGCGCCCAGCAGCAGCAGCAGTTCCTGGACGACGCCGGCCACGAGCTGCGAACGCCGCTGACCATCCTCCGTGGCCACCTCGAGCTCGAGACGGTCGATGACCCGGAGGATGTCATTGCCACGCGGGACGTGCTGCTGGACGAGGTGGACCGGATGCAGCGCCTCGTGGACGACCTCCTGCTGCTCGCAAACTCCGGCCACCCCGACTTCATCCGGCGTGAACCCGTCCCGATCCCGGACCTTCTGGATCAGGTCATGGAGAAGGTGCACGTCCTGGCCGACCGGCACTGGCAGATCGATGAAAAAGCCGACTACGTAGTGGACGCGGATCCGCAGCGCCTCACCCAGGCCCTGGTCCAGCTCGCCGCGAACGCCGTCAAGTACACCGGGCGGTCCTCCACCATTGCGCTCGGCTCCCGGATCGAGGGCCCGACGGCGGCCGACGGAACGCCGCTGCCGGCGTCGGACACCCTCCTGCTGTGGGTGCGGGACGACGGCGTTGGCATCGCTGCCGAGGACCAGCAACGGATCTTCGAACGGTTCGGCCGGGCGCACACAGGCCGCGGCGAGGAAGGCTCGGGGCTGGGCCTCGCAATCGTCGCGGCCATCGCCCAGGCTCACGGCGGCCTGGCCACCGTGGAATCCGAATACGGCCACGGGGCCACTTTCCTGATCCGGATCCCGCTGCAGTCCGCCAGCGTCCGCGTCTGAGCCGGTCTGTTCCGAAGCGGTCCGAGCGATCCGGATACCCCTGATTTGGCGCGCCCGGCGCGTCTGACCGGGTTCGGTTCCGGCCCGGCTGGCCGGGCGGTCCTTGGATGAGAAATCCTTAATCTTCCTCTCATCCCGTCCTCACTCTTCGGGCGCAGGCTGATGTCTATCATCAGAGCGCGCTGGCACGGGATCCAGTTGCAACCGCGACTGGATCCGGAACGCCGGGGCCGGGGGAGGTTTTGCCGTGGAGCCAATGCGGATAGTGCTGTATTCCCATGATTCAGTGGGCCTGGGACATGTACGCCGGAACCTTGCCTTGGCCCATGCACTGACCAATCAGCTTCCCGGGCTGACCGGCCGCCCCGTCACCGGAATCCTTATCACCGGCACGGCCCTGGCCCCGGCGTTCCGGCTCCCCGAGGGATGGGACTGGGTTCTGCTGCCCGGTATTGGGAAGGGCTCCGAGGGCTACCTGCCCCGCAACCTGGCGCTGCCCATGCACGAGCTGGTGCCGCTGCGGGCCAGGCTGCTGCAGGCAACGCTGGCCGGGTTCCGCCCCCATCTGGTGATCGTGGACCGCCATGCGACGGGCGTCCACGGCGAGCTCGAAACGGCCTTGCGGCGCGCACAGGCTGCCGGGTCCGTGCGGGTGGTGCTCGGTCTCCGCGAGGTCCTGGACTCCCCCGCCACGGCCGCCACCGAATGGGCCCGGGTTGGCGGGCCCCGCGTGGTCAAGGCGCTGTTCGACGCCATCTGGGTCTACGGTGATCCCGCCGTCTATGACCCCGTGGCCGCCGGCGAGATACCGTTCGCCCTCCGCAAGCTCATCCGCTACACCGGCTACCTCGCCGAGGGACGCCCCCCGGCATCCGGAACCAGCTGCATGCCCGGGCGGTATTGCCTGACGACGGTCGGCGGCGGTTCGGACGGCTATGCCCTGGCCAGGGTGGCCGTCGCCGCGGCGGTCCCGGACGGGCTGGGACATCTGGTGGTGGCCGGGCCGCAGATGCCCGCCGAGCAACTCGCCGACCTCCGTCAGCGGGCCCGCCCCGGCGTCAAAGTGGTGTCCGCGGTGGAGGACATCGTATTCCACATCCGGCACGCCGGCGCCGTCGTCTCGATGGGCGGCTACAACACGGTGTGCGAGATCATGAGCACGGCCGTCCCCGCGCTGATCGTGCCCCGCATACAGTCGCGGGCCGAGCAGCGGACCCGGGCCGCGTCCCTGGCCGCGGCCGGATACCTGGAGCAGCACGAGATCGGCACCCTGACGCCGGAGTTCCTCGCCGGCTGGCTGGCCTCCCGGCTCGGCACCACTGTGGACCGCCGTCGCGCCGTCCTGGACGGCCTGATCCGCGTCCCGCAACTGGCAGCCGAGCTGCTGCAGCCCCTGATTGCCGCCGATCAGGTTACCGCCGATCAGTTCGGTGCCGGTCAGATGAGTGCCGCTCAGATCAGTGCCGCTGGCCGGCGGGCGGCACGCGCGAACGGAGCCAGCCGTGTCGCCGTCTGAACCGGGGACCGCTTACGTCCTCAAAATGTATCCGCGCTTCTCCGAAACGTTCATCGTCTCGGAGATCCTGGCCCGCGAAGCGGCGGGTGACCGGCTCGAGATCTTCTCCCTCCGGCCCACTGACGACCCCCGGTTCCACCCCGAGCTCGCCCGCGTCCAGGCGCCGGTGACCTACATTGACCGCCCCATCAAAACTATTGCCCTGTGGGAGAGCCTCCGGATGGCCGAGGCGGCCGGGCTCACGGCCGCCATCGGCCGGAATTTCGCCGAACTCGCCGCCGCCAGGGCCGACGACGCCGTGCAGGCCATCAACCTGGCTACGGCCCTGCAGGACCGCAACATCCGGCACATGCACGTCCATTTCGCCTCGGGCGCCACCACCGTGGCCCGGCTGGCGTCCTTCATTACCGGCATCCCGTTCTCGTTCACCGCCCACGCGGTGGACATCTTCCACGAATCGGTCAGCGACGACGATCTGCGGCTCAAGCTCGAACAGGCCCACCACGCCGTGACCATCAGCCGGTACAACATGCGCTACCTGCGCCGCCGCTTCCCGGCGTCGACGTCCCGGCTCCATCTCGTGCGCAACGGCCTGGAACTTGAGCGATTCCCGTACCGGGAGCCGCGCCCGCTCGGCAGCACCCTGCGCGTCGCCGCCGTCGGGCGCCTGGTGGAGAAGAAGGGCTTCCAGTATCTGCTGCCCGCCGCCGCCGAACTGCTGGAGCAGGGAGTCAGGCTGGACCTCCGGATCGCCGGGACCGGGATCATGGCCGAGGAGCTGGAGGCCAGCATCGATCAGCTCCGGCTCGGCGAGCATGTCCGCCTCCTCGGCCCGCAGACCCAGGACCAGGTCCACGAGCTACTCCACTCGGCCGATATTTTCGTGGCGCCCTGCGTGGTCGGCGCCGACGGCAACGCCGACGGCATGCCCACGGTCCTGCTCGAGGCCATGGCCACCGGCGTGCCCTGCGTCAGCACGTCAGTCACCGGGATCCCCGAAGTGGTCCGGAACGGCTCCACCGGGGTCCTGGTCCGCCCCGGCAACCATCACGCCCTGGCCCGTGGCATCCGCACGCTCGGCCTTCCCGCCACGGACAGGCTGGCCGTTTCCCGCAATGCCCGCGCCCTGGTGGAGGAGGACTTCGACGTCCGCCGCCAGGTCGAACTCCTGAGGTCCCTCTCCCGTTCGGAAAGGCAGGTCGCATGACACGCGTGGCCTACCTCTGCGCCGACCCCGGCGTGCCCGTCTTCGGCACCAAGGGTTCCTCGGTCCATGTCCAGGAAATCGTCCGGGCATGGCGCGGCGCCGGTGCCGCCGTCACCGTCTACTGCACCCGGCTCGGCACCGAGCGGCCCCGCGACCTGGCCGACCTCGACGTCGTCGAAGTCAAGCCGGAATCCGTCCCCGGCCCCGCGCGGGAACGGGCCATCCAGGACGCCGCGCTGGGCCTGGTGGACGAGGTCCTGCGCCACGGCTGCGGACTTTTTTACGAGCGCTATTCACTGTTCAGCCCGGCCCTGTCCGTGGTGGCCCGCGTCCTGGACGTGCCGTCGGTGCTGGAGGTCAATGCGCCGCTCATCGAGGAGCAGCAGCGGTACCGTGAGCTGCTGGATGTGAAGAAGGCCGAGACGGTGTTCCGCCGCAATGCGGCTACGGCCGACGTCGTGGCCTGCGTCTCGGAGCCCGTGGTGCGCTGGGTGCATGCGCGGGTGCCGACGGCGCGGACGGTGCTGGCGCCGAACGGCGTGAACGTCGACCGGATCACGCCCCGCCGCTCCGGCCGCCGGAAACCGGACCATCTCACGGTGGCGTTTGTTGGAACCCTGAAGCCCTGGCACGGTGTCCCTTGCCTGCTGCACGCTGTGGCCCTGGCCAACCAGCAGACCCTCGACCCGGCCCTCCGCTGGCAGCTCCTCGTGGTCGGTGACGGCCCCGGCAGGGCGGACCTCGAACGCCTCGCCGCGTCCCTCGGCGTGCCGGCGGAGTTCACCGGCGCCGTAGCACCGGCTGCCGTGTCCGGCCTCCTGGCCGACTGCGACGCCGCCGCCGCACCTTATCCCCCGGACGCGCCCGGCGAGGACGATTACTTCTCGCCGCTGAAGGTCTTCGAATACATGGCGGCCGCACTGCCGGTGATCGCGAGCGCCGTCGGGCAGATCCCCTACATCATCCAGCATGGGCGCACCGGCATCCTGGTCCCGCCCGGGGAACCGGCCGCACTCGCGGAAGCCCTCCTCCGGCTTGGCGAAGATCCGGAGCTGCGGGGCCGGCTGGGGCGCGAGGCCCGCAGCGACGCGGTGCTGAGATTCAGCTGGAGCGGGGTACTGTCCCGCATCACCGCGGCACTGCCGCCTGCGCGCAGACTGGCCGTGCAATGACCACCGCGTCCAGGCATTCGCACGCCCGCAGCTGGCATGCCCTTGGCTGGCGGAAGCTGTGGCGAAGGCCCCCCGCCCAGGCACCGGCTGAACCCACACCGCTGCGGCGGACCCTGCGGTGCGTGCGCCCGCATCTGCGCGGGCACAGGCTGCTCATCACCTGGGGATTCATTGCCATGGCCGTGGAAATCCTCTTCCGGCTCCTTGAACCGTGGCCGGTAAAGATCGTCCTCGACTCCGTCTCGCACTCCCTCGGCGCCAATCTGCGCAAGTCCCCGCTCAGCGTAGAGGCAAGCGCCGAGGTGCTGCTCCTCTGCGCCGGCGCGGTGATTGTCATCAGCCTCATCCGGGCCGTGGCCAGCTACCTCTCCGCGATTTCGTTTGCCCTTGTGGGTACCCGGATCTCCTCCGAATTGCGCGCCCGAACCTTCCGCCACCTCCAGGGCCTGTCCATGCGCCACCACAGCCGAGCCTCCACCGGCGACACAGTCCAGCGGCTCGTCGGGGACGTATCCCGGCTGCAGGAAGTGGCGGTCACGGCGGGGCTCCCGCTCATCGGCAACATCGTGTCGCTGGTCGCAATGATCATCATTATGCTCTGGCTCGATCCTTTGATCGCCCTGGTGACATTCCTGTCCATCGGGATATTCATCCTGCTGTCCCGCAAGAGCTCTGGATCGATTACCACCGCGGCCCGCAAGTCGCGCAAAGGCGAAAGCGCCCTGGCCACCACCGCCGCCCAGACGCTCGTAGCAATGCGCGAAGTCCAGGCGTACGGGCTCGAAGACACCATCAGCTCGGGCTTCCGCAAGAGCAATCAGGCAGCCCTTGGCTCCGGGGTGGCCACACTGCGGCTGTCCGCCAGCCTGCAACGGAAGACCGACGTCCTGACAGGAATCGCGACGGCGGTTGTCCTGGCTGCCGGTGGATGGAGGGTGATGCAGCATGCGATGACCCCTGGGGACCTGATCGTTTTCCTGTTCTACCTGAAAACCGGGCTGAGGCCGCTCAAGGATGTGGCCCGGTACACGAGCCGCATCGCCCGCGCCACGGCCTCCGGGGAACGGGTGGCGGACCTGCTGGAGACCCAGAGCGACGTGCCCGAGGCACCCCACGCCGTCGCCCTCAAGAGCTCCCACCCGGACATCGTGTTCGACCATGTCTGGGCCGGCCACTTCGACGGAACCGCGGTGCTCAAGGGGATCACCCTGACCATACCGGCAGGTCAGCACTGCGCCGTACTGGGGCCCTCCGGGGCCGGGAAGTCCACGCTCGCCAGCATGATCCTCCGGATGGTGGACCCCTGGGAGGGCAGTGTCAGCCTCGGAGGCGAGGACCTGCGGACCCTGACGATCGCCTCCGTGCGCGCCCATGTCTCAATCCTGCTCCAGGACTCCGTGTTGTTCGGAACGTCCGTCCGGGAGAACATCAGGTTCGGCCGCCTCGATGCCACCGACGAGGAGATCGAAGCCGTGGCGGCCCTTGCCCAGGCCGACGGTTTCATCCGCGCACTGCCCCAGGGCTACGAAACGGTCCTCGGTGAGGCGGCCAACGATCTTTCCGGGGGCCAGCGCCAACGGTTGGCCGTCGCCCGCGCCATGCTCCGCAAAGCGCCCATCGTGATCCTGGACGAGGCGACGGCCGGGCTTGATCCGGCATCCCGGGATTCGGTCCTCGGCGCCCTGGACACGCTCACCGAGGGCCGGACTGCCATCACGATTACCCACGACGTCAACTCAGCCCAGTCGTGCGACCGGGTGATCTGGCTCGAAGACGGCGAAATCCTTGAAGACGGGCCGCCGCAGTCATTGCTGGCCGAACCGGACTCCCGCTATGCCGGCTGGGTCCAGCGGCAGCAGACCGGCGAACCGGGCGAACTGGTCAAGGTGCCGTCATGAGAAGGGTGCCGTCATGAGAAGGGTGCCGTCATGAGCACCGCCCTGCAGGGAGTATGGCTGCGGGCGCAGCGGCGCGAAGCTGACCGCGCCCTGGCGGCCCGGGACGCCCGGATCCCGGGCCTGAACTGGGTCCTGGACGACGATCTGCTCTCCGGGCTTCTGGGCGAAAGTGTCCGGATCACCAGGACCCGCTACAAACCGCACACCTCCGCCGTCGTCGCCTTCCGCCGGGGCGGCAACTGGACCATCGACGGGGCCGGCAGCTATGGCTGGGCATCCACCACGGCGCCGGAGCACGTCGGGAAACTGCAGCGACGGGCGGACAGTTCGCGGGAGCACGGCGGCGGCGTCCGGCTTGTCCGGCCCGATGACCGGCACGCCGACGTCGTCGTGGCCGTCGGCCCCCTCGACGAGGACTGGCCGCTGCGCCCCAACCTTCGGTGGCTCCGGGACCACGGGCTCGCACGGCTCGGAGCACTCCCCGAGGCGGGGCGCTTCCTGGACCCGCCGGTCAGCGTGCTGCGATACAACCCGGAGCGCAGGCTTGTTGCCAGGGTCCCCTCGGCGACACTGCCCGTCGTCGTCAAGACCGCCGTCCAAGCTGACGAGGCCGCCGCGGGCCTCCGCCTGCGGCGGCGCCTGGAGAGCCATGGCATCCCGGTCCTGCCGGAACTGGCCGACCCGGAATGCGCCGCGCACGGCATCAGCGCCTCGCCGTACTGGGGCCATGGAGACCTGAGCGGCGGCGACAACGATCCGGCCACCTACCGCGCAGGCCAGGCCCTGGCCGCGATCCACGGCATGGGCCCGGAAACCTCCACGGATCCGACGGCGGACGTGGCGGACCTGATACGCCAGCTCGCCGCCACGCGGTCCATGATCACCTGCCTGTTTCCGGCGCTCGAGGCTCCGGCAGTCCGGCTCACCGGCCGGCTCTTGGAAATTCTCGGCGCCGTGGGCCCACACGCGCCGCAGCAGGTGCTGGTCCATGGTGACTTCTCGGCGGACCAGATACTGGTTGACGGTCAGGCCGTCCGCATCATCGACTTCGACCGCGTCAGGACCTCCGACCCGGCGAGGGACCTGGGGTCCTTTGCCGCGGTGGAGGACATCGCGGACCCCGCCGGTGCCGGTCCCGCGGCCGGTGGCCGCAAGACAGCCCAGCTGCTCGAGGGTTACCACGCGGCCGGCGGGCACCTTTCGCAGACCAGGGTGGATGCGTGGGCGGCCTTCCGGTTGTTCCTGAACAGTGTCGACCCGTTCCGGAACCGGGCCAGCGACTGGCCGGCCGCCACGGACTGGCATATCCGCCGGGCCTTGGAGTTGATCGCATGAACTGGCACTCGCCGGTCCCGCCGTCCGCCGTCGACTCTTCCGGGCAAACCTGGCAGATCCACCGGGCGTGGCCTGACAAAGCGGTCGGCGACTACCTGTTGGAGGTTGTGGCCCCGGGGCGGGCCGGAGTCCGGGGAGCGGTGTTGCGTGCCGGCGTGTTCGAACTGTTGCCCGAGGATGATCCGGCGCTTCCGTCGCTGCGGGGGGAGGCCCGGCACGGGGAACTCGTGTCCTACCGGCCGCACATGCGCGCCGTCATCCGGGCCGGGGCCAGCTACATCAAGGTCTTCCTGCCCGGCGGTGCCATTGTGCCCGCCGAACGCTGCGCGCAAACCGAAGCGATCCTGGACCCCGGGACCTTCACCGCGCCCAGGGTGTTGCGGAACTCTCCGGACGTTATCGTCTTCAGCGCCGTGGCCGGCCGGACGCTCGGGGATTTGGGCGACGACCAAGCGGGCCTCGGCGATGAAACGGCCGACCGGCTGTGGGAAAGATGGCAGCTCGCCTGGGCCGCCCAGGTGGGCAGCTCCGCCGGTCACGCAGCCCTGGCCGCCCTGCCCGTCCATTCGCCGGAGGTGGAGGTCGCGGACCTGCGGCGGTGGGTGAAGCGGTGGCTGCGACACCACAACGACCTCCCCGAAGCCGCAGCCCACGGCGCCGCCCTGGGTGCCCGGGCCGACGAGGTGACCCGGAACCTGCTCCGGACTGCACCGGATCCACCGGTCTGGGCGCACGGCGACCTCCATGACAAGCAAATCCTCGCCGCCGGCGGCTCCTCGCCGCTGGGCCTGCTGGATTTCGACGACACCGCCCAGGCCGAGGCGGCCCTGGACCTGGCCAACCTGGACGTTCATCTGGAACTGCATGCCCGCCAGCACCGCACGTCGCGCGGGCGGTACGCGGCGGCCCACTCCCGGATCCTGGCCGCCGCGGAGGAGCTGGACGTCACTCCGGACCGGTTCCATGCCTATTCCGACGGCGCCTGGCTGCGGCTGGCCTGTTCCCCGCTGCCGAAGCGCTCGGCAATGGCCCTCGCCGTGCTCGACGAACGTGCCGCGCTCTCTTCGTTCGTGTCCGGCTACGAGTCGGGCTTCGCGTCCGGCCTCGTGTCCGGCTACGAGTCGGGCTTCGGGTCGGGCTTCGCGTCCGGCCTCGCCAGCCCGGCTGTGGATGCCTGGGCCCGCTGACATGGGCTGGCACCCGCCCGTCCCGGCCGCCATCCTGGACGAGGACAACACCGAATGGCAGGTCGTTCGGTCCTGGCCGGACGACGCCGCGGAGGACTATGTCCTGGAGTTGTGGGCCCCCGGCCGGGCAGGGGTCCGGGCGGCGCATCTGAGGGCGGGGCAGTTGGAGCTCCTGCGGGACGGCCGCGACCGGCGGCTTCCGGCCCTGAAACATGCATCGCCGCTGGGCGAGGTGGTGGTGCACCGGGCCCACAAGCGGGCCGTGGTCAAGGCCGGCGAGCACTACCTCAAGATCTTCCGGGTCCGGCAGTCCGACGAGGCGGTGGGCAGGCACGCCCGGATGAACGAACTCCTTGGCGCAGAGGACTTCCTCACCCCGGACATTGTTTCCAGCACGCCGGGCTGCCTCACGATCACGACGCTGCCGGGCCGGTCCCTATTCGAGCTCGGAAACGACCCCGCGGTCAGTGATGCGCTGTTCGAAGCAGCCTGGCACGAATGGTCGCGGGCCTGGGTGCGGCAGCATTCCCCGGCCAACACTGCGGCGCACCGCACGGCTCTCGAGGCGCTCCCGCCGCGGACGGCCGCCGTCGAACTGGAGAGCCTGCAGCGCACCGTGCACCTGTGGCTGGTGCACGCCCAAGACAGTCCGGCAGCGCGGCCCGGGCGCACCGCCGTACGTATGGCCGCGGAACAGGCCGCCCAAAAGCTGCTCCGGACCGATCCGGATCCGCTGGTGTGGTCCCACGGCGACCTCCACGACAAACAGATATTCTCCGCGGATTCCGGCGCTCCCCTGGGGCTGCTGGACTTCGACGAAGCCGGCCGGGCCGAGGCCGCCGCCGACCTCGCAAACCTCGCTGTGCATCTTGAGCTGCGTCTGCGCCAACACCGCCTAACCGCCGAACGGTACCAAACCGCCCGCGGCCACGTCATCGCCACTGCCGCAGAACTGCGGGTCTCCCCTGCGCGCTTCGACGCCTACGCCGCCGCGACCCGCCTGCGGCTCGGCTGTCTGTATTCCTTCCGGCCCCAGTGGGCGGCCCTGGCGGAGGACTTCCTCAGCCTGCACAACCAGCGGACGCAGGCTGCCTGACGGCGGGGGCTGGCTGGACGATCGCGGGCAGGCTGCAGCCGAACAGCTCAGCGGGCGAACAGCTTGGCGAAGAAACCGGTTTTGGTGCTGGTTTCGCCCTCGTGGCCGCGGCAGCGGTCGGCGCTGGGGACGCCCCGCATGACCTGGTCAACGTGCTGGCCGCAACCGGCCCAGGTGGTCTTTCCGCACTTCTTACAGGCAACTGCACGGCACATCCGGGATCTCCCTTTTCAGTGGTACTGGTCAGCACAGCATACCCCCAGGGGTATGTTGTACTGAAATTCACCCGCCGCTGCCCCGCCGCGGACCCCCAGCCGCCCGCCGTCGGGCCCCCTCCGCCCGGCCATTGGCGGCCCGAAGGGAGGCGCAAAACGGGGCTGGATCGGAGGCCGGGGCAGGCGGACGATAGTAGTACCGGATTCCGCAACCACTTCGGACGGAATCCGGCGCCGAGCCGCCCGTCTAGCACGGGCGGGCTAAAACGGGGCGCCACCGGCGCCACAACGGCAAGCGCAGGACGCAACCACCAGGACGGACCGAGCGCCGCGGGGCCAAGCTGCGGCGCCGAACACCTGCAGCGAAGACGCCCTGCAGCGAAACCGTGGCCCGCTGGTCGCCCGCACATAACGATGATCAATTTCCCCTTGCAGGAGCACTACCAACCATGTCCATCACTTCAGCCAGCAACAACCGGCGACTCCATCAGGCCAAGGTCGCCCTGATCCCGGCCGTCGCGCTCGGGCTTCTCGGGGGGCCTGTTGCCCTTGCGGCCCCTGCCGGCGCCTCGACGTCGGATCACGGCTGCACGGTCGATCCACTGAAGCCCACAACGCGTGACAGCTGGGACGCCAAGCGCGACTCCAGCCGCGTGGACTTCCGTATCCGGGTGGCATGCAGCGGCGGCAAGACCGTGCAGATCCGCCAGCTCCGAATCGAAGACGAGAGCGGACGCCGTCACAACACCATCCTGGGATTTTCCACATTCTGGGAGTCGTTCGATCACCGCGGCAACTCGGTGACGCTGCACAGCCCCGACAACGTGCCGAACCTTGACCGCCACCACGGCGAGAAGGTCTTCCAATTCGTCTCCTTCCGCGTCCGGAGCGGCCACAGTGACCACTGGTCCGACTGGACGAACTGGGAAAAGAGCGACGTCGCAACCGTTCACGGCTGAGCCTCACCGTCTCGCTGCGATTTTGGACGGGCGCTCCCCGGATCCGGGGAGCGCCCGTCCGATTTCGCAGCGCTGGTCGGCATGTGTCGCGGATGCCGGCCGCCCGGTTGACACCCGCCACACGGTACGGTTCAATCTCTTGCATATGCTGAAATAACAGTTCCACGATACGAATATCTTGTCCGTATAGCCCTACACCGTGGATGCCAGCATTGACACAAAGGATCTGGCACATGCTGTTGGAAGACTTTAACGCGGCCGCCCCGGCGGACGCTGCGGCCGCCCTGCGCCCCTGCCTGGACATTGAGCGGTGGATTGCCGAGATCGTTGAGGCCCGGCCTTTCGGCAGCACCGGGAGCCTGATCGACGCCGCCGGCCGCGCAGCGGATCCCTTCACGGGCGAGGAAGTGGACGCCGCCCTGGCCCACCATCCCCGCATCGGTGAACGGGCTGCCGGAAACAGCGCGGAGGCCCGGCTCTCCCAGTCCGAGCAAGCGGGCCTGGGCGTTCCGGACCCGGCGGTCGCGGCAGCCATCGCCAAGGGCAACCGGAGCTATGAAGAGAAGTTCGGCCAGGTGTTCCTGATCCGCGCAGCCGGCCGCAGCCGGGAGGAGATCCTGGCCGCCCTCAACACCAGACTCTCCCACACTCCCGAAGAGGAGCAAGCAATCATCGGCCAGCAGCTGCGCGAAATCGCGCTGCTCCGACTCGAAGGACTGATCGGCGCATGAGCACCTCCCACATCACCACCCACGTCCTGGACACCGGCTCCGGCAAGCCTGCCGCGGGCGTCGCCGTCGCCCTGCACGTGCTCGACGGCGATCGGTGGGTCGAGATCGCGGCCGGCGCCACCGACGACGACGGACGCGTCAAGTCCCTTGGCCCCGACAGGCTGCCCTCCGGCACATACCGGCTGGGCTTCGACACCGGATCCTATTACGCCACCTCCGGGACCGAGACCTTCTTCCCCGAAGTCACGCTGACCTTCGCCGTGTCCGAAGCCCAGGCCCACTACCACGTCCCGCTCCTGCTGAGCCCCTTCGCCTACTCCACCTACCGCGGCAGCTAAAGCAACGCGGGGTCAGATACGGCCGGTGCCGGACCGCTTAATGGGCCGTATCTGACCCCGCGTTGCTTGCGGCACCCCCGTTACGGCTGCCCGCCCCGCCGCCCGTCCCGGCTTCACGCCGGGAACAGGATTCCCTGTCGGGTAGCGGGGCGAAGCCATGCCCTGCGCGGGTGGTGCGAAGCCATGCCCTGGGCGCGGCCCATGCTCGTGCCCGAAAAAGCAACGCGGGGTCACCTACGGCCGGTACCGGACCGTTTCATGGGCCGTATCTGACCCCGCGTTGTTTGTCGCGCCCGGCGGTGACTGTCCGGCCGCGAAGAAACCGCCCCAGTCACAATCGACATTTTCCGGCGAAGCGGCCCGGGCGCCTAAAAAACCTTGACAGTGGCCCCCGTCACTTCTATTCTCAATTTTGGGATCCCAAATTGGGATCCCAAATATAGCAAGCTTGCCGGGCCCCGGCTCCCCTGGACCCACCCCTGATGTCGGCACCGACATCAGCCTCCATATCAGGCCGGATCCGAACCTCGATGACAGCCCCGATACGAGCCCAGGGCAGCCCCGCACAGGACGCCCCACACCCCGGCCTCCTGGCCCGCGAACAAATAGAACCTCCCACCTGCCGGCAATTTTCCTCTCTGTGAAGGAGAAGTTGTGTCTCTTCGAAATACCGAACCCCCCGTACAGGAAACCGAAGTACCGAGCACCGACACCGCAACCACCAAGGACGGCGTGCAACGACGCACCAACGTCCGCTGGAAACTCTTCCTCCTCCTGCTGGTCCTCGTGTCCGTGAACTACATCGACCGGGGCTCAATCTCGGTCGCCCTGCCCATCATCCAGAAGGAATTCAACATGCCCCCGGAGCTCGTGGGCCTCCTGCTCTCGGCCTTCTTCTGGACCTACGCCCTGATGCAGATCCCCGTCGGCTGGCTGATCGACAAGTTCGGCCCCCGCAAGGTGATGACGGCGTCGTGCGTCGGCTGGGGCGCCGCCACGGCCGCCTCCGGCCTTGCCGGCGGGTTCCTCAGCATGTTCATCGCCCGCCTGGGCATCGGCGTCACCGAGGCCGGCGTCATGCCGGCCGGCGGAAAACTGAACGCCATCTGGATGCACAAGTCCGAACGCGGCCGCGGCGCCACGATCCTTGACGCCGGCGCGCCCCTCGGCGCCGGCCTGGGCGGCATTCTCATCGCCGGCCTGATCGCATCGACGGGCAGCTGGCGCAGCTCCTTCATCATCGCCGGCGCCGCGACCGTCCTCATGGGCCTGGCCGTCTGGTGGTATGTCCGGGACAACCCGCGCCAGCACCGCGGAGTCAACGACGCCGAGGCCGAGTACATTGAGGCCTCTCACGCCGCCGAGGACGCCGAAGCCGAGCTCGACGGCAGCAAGGGCAAGCGGGCCCTGCTCCCCTACCTGAAGTTCCGGTCCTTCTGGGCCATGTGCTTCGGCTGGCTGGGCTTCAACGGCGTCTTCTACGGCCTGCTCACCTGGGGCCCGCTCTACCTGTCCCAGGCCAAGGGCTTTGACCTGAAGACCATCGGCTGGTCCACGTTCGTGATCTTCGGCGCCGGGTTCGTCGGCGAAATCCTCGGCGGCACCATCGCCGACAAGTGGCGCGCCGCGGGCGCCTCGGCCAACCGGGTGATGCGCACCCTCCTGGGCACCTCCAGCGTCGTCGTGGTCGGCGGCCTTGTCGGCGTCACCGTCGTGGCAGACCCGACGACGGCGGTAATCCTCCTCTCCGTCGTCATGTTCTTCCTCCGCTGGGTGGGCCTCTTCTGGAGCATCCCCTCGATCCTGGGCGGCCGGACCAACGCAGGCGTCCTGGGCGGCGCGATGAACTTCAGCGGCAACATCTCCGGCTTCGTGACCCCGATCGCCGTCGGCCTGATCGTCGGCGCCACAGGCTCGTACACCTGGGCGCTGCTGTACTTCGTAGGATCCGCGCTCATCATGGGCGTCTCCGTCCTGACCCTGAACTACAACAAGCGGCTACCTGTCTAAGCTAGCCACGCACCTGTTCCTGACGCCGGGAACGCAATGCCGGACAAGAACCGAAAGTGGAGAAACATGCATACCGCAGAAGAGACCCAGGACAAGGACCGCCCCCTCCGGGAGGCTGTCCGGGACACACTCCGCACCAGGATCTTTGAAGGGCACTACGTTCCCGGCACCAGGCTGGTGGAACGCGACCTCGCCGCCGAATTCAACGTGTCCCGGCTCCCGGTCCGCGAAGCCCTGCGCATGCTCCGCCAGGAAGGGCTCATCAGCGACCGCGGCGCCCGCGGCGCCGAAGTCAGCACACTGAGCGCCAAGGACGTCGAGGACCTGTTCGACGTGCGGCAGTCCCTGGAGGTGCTGGCCTGCCGGCTGGCCGCCGCCCGCGCCACCCCCGCAGACCTCAACGGCCTCAAGGGCCTGCTGGACGAGGCAGACCGCTGCCTGGCCAGGGGCGCCATCATGGAGGCCCACCGCGCCAACAGCGAATTCCACGATGCCATCACCCGGATCGCGGACAACGGCTTCCTCAGGTCCGCGCTCGAACCGCTCCAGGGCCGCATGCACTGGCTCTTCCGTCACGTCAGCGACCTGCCCGAGCTCATCGAGGAACACCGCGCCCTCTACGCTGCGATCGCCAGCGGCGACCCCGACCGGGCCGCCGCCCAGTCGGCGTCGCACATCGACAAATACCGGGAACAGTTTCCGGAGGATTTCCGCCGGACGGAACCCGACCTTCATCGGAAGAACTTATGAAACTCCTTGTCATCAACCCCAATATCAGCGACGACGTCACCGCCCTGATCGAAGCGGAAGCCCTCCGCTCCGCCTCCCCCGGAACCGAACTCGTGGTCCGGACCGCCGGGTACGGCGTGGAATACATCGAAACCCGCTTTGAGTCCCTGATCGCCGCGGGAGCCGTCGCCGAAATCATCGCGGAGTACACACGGGACGGCCCCGGAGCCGGCGACAGCGTCGACGGCGTCGTGGTGGCCGCATTCGGGGATCCCGGCATGCCGGCGCTGAAGGAACTCACCGACGTCCCCGTTGTCGGGATCACCGAGGCGGCACTCTGCGCCGCCGCCCTGCAGGGGCACCGTTTCTCCATCATCGCCATCTCCGACCGGATCCGGCCCTGGTACCAGGACTGCGTGGAGCGCTTCGGGCTCGGCGGCCGGCTGGCGTCGATCCGCTCCATCAACGAGGCCCTCAACGGCATCGCCTCCGTGCAGCAGGACTTCAAGGCGACCCTGCTGGCGCTCAGCCGCCAGGCCGTCACCGAGGACGGCGCCGACGTCGTCATTCTCGCCGGAGCGCCGCTCGCCGGGCTGGCCCGCGAACTCCGCGGGGCCATCGGCGTCCCCGTGGTGGACGGCATCTCCGCCGGCATCCGGATGGCGGAAGCCGTCGTCGGCCTCGATTCCGGCCCGCACCGCGCCGGCGCCTTCGCACCTCCCCCGGCCAAGGCCCGCCGCGGCCTCTCCGCGAATCTGGACGCGGCCCTCACCACCGCGCAAAACCCGGCCCCGCAAAACGCCGCCCCGCAAGAGCCCGCCCCGCAGAACGCCCGCACCGCCGTCGACGGCGGCGCCCGGCAGCCGGCTCCGGCCGCGCCGGCCAACTAGCCACTTCAACCTAGGAGGACACCGATGTCCGACACCCCAGAATCCGACATGCCAGAACTCGTCATTGCCCACGGCACCGTGGTCAACAGCTCCGGCCGCCAGCGGGCCCACGTTGTGGTCCGGGAGGGCCGCATCGACCGCCTTGTGGACGCCGCCGAGCCCGCCCCCGCGGCCACCCGCGTCATCGACGCCGCCGGCCGGCTCGTCATTCCCGGCGGCGTCGACGGGCACTGCCACGTTGCCCAGATCACCGGGAGGTTCCGCACGCTCGATGACTACCGGACGACGTCGACGGCCGCCTTGTGGGGCGGCACCACCACGATCATCGATTTCGGCATCCCCCGCGACGCCCGGGAAACCCCGCTGGACGCCGTGCTGTCCAAGAAGGCGCTGGCCCGCGAGTCCCGGTGCGACGTCGCGCTGCACGGCTCCGTGGTCAGCTGGGACGAGACCGTGCCGTGGCAGCTGGAGCAGCTCGCTGCCGAGGGCGTCCGGTCCGTCAAGATGTACACCACCAACCGGGGCACCACCATGGCGGACGGGGACACCATCCTGAAGGTCATGCGCGAAATGGTCCGCCTGGACGGCCTGACCTATATCCACGCCGAGCACGACCCCATCATTGCCGACTGCACCGGCCAGCACGCGGACGACGGCCGGATCGGCATCGAGCACCTGCACCGCACCCGTCCCGAACTGGCCGAGGAGATCTCGGTCAAGGAAACCCTGGCCATGGCCGAATACACCGGCGCTCCGGTCTACTTTGTGCACCAGTCGACGCCGGGGGCCGTGGACCTGGTCACCGAGGCCCGCAGCCACGGCCAGGACGCCTTCTCCGAGACCTGCCCCCACTACCTCACCCTCGACGACACCGTCTACGGCTCGGTGGTGCCCGAGTGGTACGCCTGCTGCCCGCCCATGCGCAGCCCGCAGACCGTCGCCGCGCTCCGGGAAAGGCTCGCCGACGGCGCCATCCACACGGTCGCCTCCGACCACTCCTGCTACGACCTGACACAGAAGCGGGAGCGCACGGACGACATCCGCGAAATGCCGCACGGACTCCCGGGGGTCGAAACCCGGATGCCCGTCACCTTCACGGCCATGATGGACGCGGCCCGCGGCGGCGGGGCCCGGGTGGAAGACTTCGTCGAAGTCTTCGCGGCCGGACCAGCCCGGATCAACGCGCTGCCGCGCAAGGGAACCATCGCGCCCGGTTTCGACGCCGACCTCGTCGTCTTCGATCCGGCCGAGGAACGCAGCGTCGACGGCGCGGCCCTGCACATGGGCACCGATTTCTCCCCGTTCGACGGCCGGACGCTCACGGGCTGGCCCGCCGTCGTCGTCTCTGCCGGACGCGTGGTGCTGGACGGCGACGGCTTCCACGATCCCGGGCCCGTGGGGCGCTTCGTGCCGCGCAGCGGCTTCCGCGAGCATCAGGCCGCCACCGCTTCCGTCCCCACACCGGCCGCCGTCTACCCCGCTGCCCGCTAGGAGTACCCATGCCTTCCGCAACCCGCGCCACCCGCATCGGCATGATCGTGCCGTCCTCCAACACGTGTCTCGAACCGCAGAGCTACCGGATCCTGGGCGGCCGCGATGACGTCACCATCCACTTCGCCCGGATCCCGGTCACCCGGATTGCCCTGGACAAGTCCTCGGACCAGCAGTTCGATGCCGCCGTCATGCGCTCGGCCGCCGAACTCCTCGCCACCGCCGACGTCGACGTCATTGCCTGGAACGGCACCTCCGGTTCCTGGCTCGGCGCCGATCATGACCGCCGGCTCGTCGAGGAAATCACGAACGCCACGGGCATCCCGGCCACCACCTCCACGCTGGCGTACATGGAGGCGTTCGGGAGCTTCGGCACCGAACGCATCGGGCTCTTCACCCCGTACACCGGGGACGTCAACGAGCAGATCATCGCGTCCTACGAACAGGACGGCATCAAGACCGTGGACCACCGGTTCCTGGGCCTGAGCGACAACGAGTCGTTCGCCCGGGTGGCCGATGACGAGATGCGCCCGGGGTCGCTGCAGCTGGCGGAGTCCCGGCCGGATGCCATCATCTACCTCTGCACCAACCTCTACGGCGCCAACATCGCCGCGGACATCGAGACCGCGACCGGCATCCCCGTGCTGGACTCGGTGGCCGTCACGCTGTGGCACTGCCTCAGGATGGCGGGCGCACCGCTGCTGGACCCGCGATGGGGCCGGCTTCTCACCTCCCCCTGAAACTCACCTCACCGTAAATGCAACGCGGGGTCAGTCACAGCCGGTGCCGGGCCGTCTAATGGGCCGGATCTGACCCCGCGTTGCTGGTGGCGTTGCAGGTGGCGGCCGATTGTGACTGCCCGGCCGTCTTGACGCGCGGATTGCCGCCTAGATAATCTCGAAGTGCAATAAAGTTTTCTCACAGAATGAAAACTTGAGCCAACCATTCAACGACGAAATGAGGCTGGACGTGGCTGCAGGAGAAGATACCTCCCATATCCTCAGCGGGTTGACAAACCAGCTGCCTGATCGTGATCCGGAAGAGACCGCCGAGTGGCTGGAGTCCCTGGATACCCTGATTCAGGAACAGGGCACGGAGCGTGCCCGGTACATCATGCGCAGCCTGCTTCAGCGGGCCGGGGCGCAGAGCGTGGGTGTTCCGATGGTCACCACCACGGACTACGTCAACACGATCCCGGTGGACCAGGAGGCCCCGTTCCCGGGGGACGAGGAGATCGAGCGGAAGTACCGGGCGTGGCTGCGCTGGAACGCCGCGGTCATGGTGCACCGGGCGCAGCGGGCGGACATCGGGGTCGGCGGGCACATCTCGACCTATGCCGGGGCCGCGACCCTGTACGAGGTCGGCTTCAACCACTTCTTCCGCGGCAAGGACCACCCCGGCGGCGGGGACCAGGTCTTCTTCCAGGGCCACGCCTCCCCTGGCATGTATGCCCGGGCCTTCATGGAGGGCCGGCTGAGCGAGGAGGACCTGGACGGGTTCCGGCAGGAGAAGTCCAAGGAGGGCCACGCCCTGTCCTCCTACCCGCACCCGCGGCTGATGCCCGGGTTCTGGGAGTTCCCCACGGTCTCGATGGGCATCGGGCCGATGAACGCGATCTACCAGGCCCAGTCCAACCGGTACCTGCACAACCGCGGCATCAAGGACACCTCCGACCAGCAGGTCTGGGCGTTCCTGGGCGACGGTGAAATGGACGAGCCCGAGTCCCGCGGCCTGCTCCAGCTCGCCGCGAACGACAAGCTGGACAACCTGAACTTCGTGATCAACTGCAACCTCCAGCGCCTGGACGGGCCGGTGCGCGGCAACGGCAAGATCATGCAGGAACTCGAGGCGTTCTTCCGCGGCGCGGGCTGGAACGTCATCAAGGTCGTCTGGGGCCGGGAGTGGGATGACCTGCTCGCCCGGGACCGGGACGGGTCCCTGGTCAAGGTCATGAACGAGACCGTCGACGGGGACTACCAGACCTACAAGGCCGAGTCCGGCGCGTTCGTCCGCGAGCACTTCTTCGGCCAGACCCCGCAGACCAAGGAACTCGTCCAGGACCTCACGGACGACCAGATCTGGAACCTCAAGCGCGGCGGGCACGACTACAACAAGGTCTACGCCGCGTACAAGGCCGCGACCGAGTTCAAGGGCAAACCCACCGTCATCCTGGCCCACACGGTCAAGGGCTACGGCCTGGGCACCCACTTCGAGGGCCGCAACGCCACGCACCAGATGAAGAAGCTCACCCTCGCGGACCTCAAGGCCTTCCGCGACCACCTGCGCATCCCCTTCACCGACGACCAGCTCGAAGCCGACCCCTACCGGCCCCCGTACTACCACCCCGGCCCCGACGCCCCCGAGATCCAGTACCTCATGGAACGCCGCCGCGCCCTGGGCGGCTTCGTCCCCGAACGCCGCGCGGACCACGCGCCCGTGGAGCTTCCCGACCCCGCAACCTATGAGGTTGCCAGGCGAGGTTCGGGGAAACAGCAGGCGGCCACCACCATGGCCTTCGTGCGCCTGCTCAAGGACCTGCTCCGGGACAAGAAGTTCGGACACCGCATTGTCCCGATCGTGCCGGATGAATCGCGCACCTTCGGCATGGACGCGTTCTTCCCGACCGCGAAGATCTACAACCCGGACGGCCAGGGCTACCTGTCCGTGGACCGGGACCTGGTGCTTGCATATAAGGAATCTGCCCAGGGCCAGCTGATCCACCCGGGCATCAACGAGGCCGGGGCAGTGGCGGCGTTCACGGCCGCGGGCACGTCCTACGCCACGCACGGCGAACCGCTCGTGCCGATCTACGTGTTCTACTCGATGTTCGGCTTCCAGCGCACCGGCGATTCCTTCTGGGCCGCCGCGGACCAGATGACCCGCGGATTCATCATCGGCGCCACCGCCGGCCGCACCACCCTGACCGGCGAAGGCCTGCAGCACGCCGACGGCCACTCCCCGATCCTCGCCGCCACCAACCCGGCCGTCGTTACCTACGACCCCGCGTACGGCTACGAGATCGGCGTCATCATGCGCGACGGCCTTGAGCGGATGTACGGTCCCGGCTCCGACGGCTCCGCCCACGGCGACGGCGACGGCGACCGGAACCTGATGTACTACCTCACCGTCTACAACGAGCCCATCGTCCAACCGGCCGAACCCGAGAACCTCGACGTCAACGGTGTGCTGAAGGGCATCTACCGGGTGTCGGCGTCGGACGTTGAAGGGCCCAGGAGCCAGATCCTGGCCTCCGGTGTCTCCGTGCCGTGGGCGCTGGAAGCCCAGCGGATCCTCGCCGAGGACTGGGGCGTCTCCGCCGACGTCTGGTCCGTGACGTCCTGGAACGAGCTCCGCCGCGATGGGCTCGCCGCCGAGGAGGAAGCCTTCCTCAACCCCGGCCAGCCCGCCCGGGTCCCGTTCGTCACCCGGCAGCTCGCCGGCGCCACCGGACCCATCGTGGCGGTCACCGACTACATGAAAGCCGTCCCGGACCAGATCCGGCAGTTCCTCCCGAACGAGTTCGCCTCGCTCGGCGCGGACGGCTTCGGCTTCTCCGACACCCGCGCCGCAGCCCGCCGCTTCTTCAAGAACGACACCCACTCGATCGTGGTGAAGACTCTCCAGCTGCTCGCGGCGAGGGGCGCCGTCGAGGAGGGCGCGCCGTCGTACGCCATGGACCGCTACAAGCTCCTGGACGTCAACGCCGGGACCACCGGCGGAGCGGGCGGCGACGCCTGAGGGCGCGTTAGGGTGGGCAGATGAGTGAAGGCGGCGCGCTGGGCCATGGCATTACACCAGGCACGACGGCGGTGCTGCTTGCCGCCGGCGCCGGGACGCGGCTGGGGCTCGGGCCCAAGGCGTTGCTCCGGTTCCGCGGCCGCACGCTGGTTGAAGGGCTGGCTGACGTGCTGCTCGACGGCGGCTGCCGGGCAGTGGTGACGGTGCTCGGCGCGGACGCGGCCGCGGTCCGCGCCGCCACCGACCTCAGCCGGCACCGGGTCATCGTCAATCCGGGCTGGGACACGGGGATGGGCGGCTCGTTCCGGCTCGGTGTTGCCGCGGCTGCCCAGGAGGACCATGTGCTCATCGCGCTCGTGGACCAGCCCGGGCTGACCAGGGAGACCGTCGCCCGGCTGCTGGCCTCCCACCGGCCGGGCCGGGTGACGGCCGCCGCCTACCGCGGCGTCGACGGCACGCTGCGCCGCGGACACCCGCTGCTGCTGGACGTATCGCTGCGTGCCGAAGCGTCTGCCTCGGCAACGGGCGACGCCGGTGCCCGGCATTTCCTGCAGGCCCACCCCGACCTCATTGACCTCGTGGACTGCAGCGACCTCTCCGGCGGCGAGGACCTGGACACGCCGGACCAGCTGCGCCTGCTCGACTAGCGTCAAACGCAGCCGGGCCGCAGACAGAACACTGCACTAAACCAACGCGGGGTCAGATACCGCCCATCAAGGTCCCTCCGATGGGCCTTATCTGACCCCGCGTTGGCTTCAGGGCGTTGGTTTTAGGGCGTTGGTTTTTAGAGGGAAGGGGCCCAGCAGCTCCTGCAGGCCGCGCTTGAACCCGGACCGGCCGCCATGGGCGGGATGCCTGATTTTCGGCACGTCCAGGCCGCTCCGCTGCAGGCTGCGGTGCGCCACGTTGCCCACAGCCACCAACGTTTTGATGGAGAACTCCTCCGACAGGGCCTGCCAAAAGGGAGTTCCGAGGGCAGTCTCGGCGGCTGTTGGCGTGCGGTTGGACAGCGGCTGCCCGGGCACGTGGGTGTGCCACGGGCAGGCGCTCCAGAGCAGGGGCAGGAACTCCAGTTCGGCCAGCACCTCCCACATCACCGTTGCGGTCGGCTCCGCCGCAACTCCCGCAGCTTTCGCCGGCAGCACGTATCCCTTCCCCGGCCCGAACAGCCCGAAGCTGTTGGCGGGACCCTGGAACATCGTGCGGTTGGTGAAGGGCACTCCGGTGATCCCCATGCCCCTGTAGCCGGGGGCTTCCCCCACGAGCAGGACCTTCGGGGAGCGGTCCAGCATTTCCTGCAGATAGATGCCCAGGTTCCGCCTGCGCAGGGCGTTGCCGGGCACGGTGTGGTCGAAGAAATTG
Source organism: Arthrobacter sp. NicSoilB8 (assembly GCF_019977355.1). Taxonomy (NCBI): domain Bacteria; kingdom Bacillati; phylum Actinomycetota; class Actinomycetes; order Micrococcales; family Micrococcaceae; genus Arthrobacter; species Arthrobacter sp. NicSoilB8. The sequence goes on from NZ_AP024655.1 coordinate 4,440,754, forward strand.
TTACACCCCGGCCCTGTTTCCACGGCCGCGAGCCGGTCAATAAAGTCCTCGATGAAGGATGAAGTCATTCGGTGCCCGTTCCTTGGCAGCTCATAGGTCAATCAGACTATCCGGGCCGCTCGGCCGCCGGCACAGGCTGCCGCGCCGCTTAGCATGGGGACATGACGGACATAACCATCTTCACGGTGGGGCACTCCACGCACCCCATCGACGAGTTCGTCGGCATCCTGAAGGCCCACGGCATCAAGAAGCTGGTCGATGTCCGCACCGTCCCGAAGTCGCGGCACAACCCGCAGTTCAACGCGGACGCCCTGGCGGCGAGCGTGCGGGCCAGCGGGATCACCTACCGGCGGATGGCATCCCTCGGCGGCCTGCGGCATGCCCGAAAGGACAGCCCCAACGGCGCCTGGCGGAACGCGTCATTCCGGGGGTACGCGGACTACATGCAGACCGGGGAATTTTCCACGGCCATCACCCAGCTGCTGGAACGCGGGCGGACCAACAATCTGGCGATCATGTGCGCGGAAGCCGTCCCCTGGCGCTGCCACCGCTCGCTGATCGGAGATGCGCTCCTGGTCCGGAACGCCGAGGTGCTGGACATCATGACGGAAGAATCGGCCAAACCCCATACCCTCACCTCCTTCGCACGCGTTGACGGAGAGCGGGTCTGGTATCCCGCAGACTAGGGTCCGGCACCCCCACCACAACGCGGGGTCAGATACGGCCCATGAATCACGCCGACATGGGCCGTATCTGACCCCGCGTTGCTTGGAGGAGTGGGTTACCAGCGGGGGTGGATCGATTCGCGGAAGTAGCGGTCATAGATTTCGCGAACGCCGACGTCGAACGTGGCATCAATGCCGCTGACGCCCGCGGCGGCGGCGTTGGAGCGGGCCTGTTCCACGTTCCGCGCGCCCGGGATCACCGTACTGACACCGTCCTGCGCCGCGATCCAGGCGATGGCCGCCTGGGCGGTGCTGACGCCGTCGGGCACCAGTTCCTCAAACTCGGCCACCGCCTTGAGGCCCTGCCCGAAGTCCACGCCGGAGAAGGTCTCCCCGACGTCGAACGCCGAGCCGGTGCGGTTGTAGTTCCGGTGGTCGTCCGCCGCGAAGGACGTCTCCGCGGTGTATTTGCCGGAAAGCAGCCCCGAGGCGAGCGGGACGCGGGCGATGATGCCCACCCCGGCGGCCTCCGCCGCGGGCAGCACCTCGTCCAGCGGCTTAAGCCGGAAGGCGTTGAGGATGATCTGGACAGTGGCCGTGCCGTCGTGGCGCATGGCCTCCAGAGCTTCGCCGGTCCGCTCCACACTGACGCCGTAGTTCCGGATGACGCCTTCGGCCACGAGTGTGTCCAGCGCGTCGTAGACTTCGGCGTTGCTGTACACGGCGGTGGGCGGGCAGTGCAGCTGGACCAGATCCAGCTGCTCGATGCCCAGGTTGCGCCGCGACCGGTCCGTCCACTCGCGGAAGTTGGCGAGGTTGTAGTTCTCCGGCCGCTGCTCCACCCGGCGGCCCATCTTGGTGGCCACCGTGAGCTCCACGCCGGGGTTGTCCGCCAGGAACGCTCCGACGGCCTGCTCGCTGCGGCCGTCGCCATAAACGTCCGCGGTGTCGAAAAACGTGACACCCGCGTCCACCGATGCCGCCAGGATGGCCTGGGCCTGCGCGGGGTCCACGTTGCCCCAGTCCGCGCCAAGCTGCCAGGTCCCCAGGCCCACGATGGAGACGTCCCGTCCGGTCTTGCCCAACATTCGCTTTTCCATCATCCGACTATAGGCCGGAACAGCAACGCGGGGTCAGATACGGCCCATTAAGGCCCCTCCGACGGGCCGTATCTGACCCCGCGTTGGTTTTGGCGGGAGTCCTTGAGGGCCAGGTAGATCTTGTCGCGGGCGACGGGCAGCTCCGCGAACCGCACCCCGGTGGCGTTCCGGATGGCGTTGGCCAGGGCCGGCGCCACCGGGTTGAACGGGCTCTCGCTCATGGACTTCGCGCCCAGCGGCCCGAGTTTGTCGGACGTGTCGGCGAAGTACACCTCGCTGCGCGGCACGTCGGCGAAGGACGGGATGTGGTACTGCCGGAGGATGTCGGTGGTGACCCGTCCGGCGTCGTCCACCCTGACCTCCTCGTACAGCGCGGCACCGAGGGCCTGCGCGATCCCGCCCTCGATCTGCCCGCGGCACTGCCTCGGGTTGACCACCACGCCAGCGTCGGCGGCCTGCACGCTCTGCAGGATCCGCAGCTCCCCCGTGCCGGTGTTCACGGCCACCCGGAATCCGTGGACGTTGAACGCCACCGAGCGCGGTGTCCCGCCCCAGTGCCCCTCGGCGGAGAGTTCGACGCCGGCCGCTGCGGCGGCGTCGAACAGTTCCGTCAGCGGCACCCGGGTTCCCTCGCAGACGACGGCGTCGCCCGCCAGCACGCACCCGGCTGCCTGCACCTGCCGGATTCCGGCGGCAAAGGCGCGGATCCGCACCGCCAGGTCCTCGGCCGCGGCCAGGGTGGCCTTCCCGGCGACCACGGTGCCGGCCGAGCCGAAGGCGCCGGAGTCGTGGTCAACAAGGTCCGTGTCCGACTGCCGGACGGTGATCCGGTCCGCGGTGGTGGACAGGGCGGTGGCGGCGAGCTGGGCGTGCACGGTGGTGGTGCCGTTGCCGAATTCCGCGGTTCCGACGTCCGCCCGGTAGCTTCCGTCCGGCAGCAGCCGGAGCCTGGAATGCGCGAAGTGGCCGCGCGGCGGGACGGTGTCGATCATGGACAGCGCCGAGCCCTCGCCGGTGACCCAGTCGGGGCCGAGGTCCCCGAGCCCTGCGTCCCGGTAGCGTTCGCGGCCGCGCTCCAGGGCGTCCTGTACGAGGCGCGTGCACTGGTCCAGCCCGTAGCTGCCGTACAGCACGTCCTCTTCCGGGTCGGGGTGCGTGGAGAGCATGTCGTCGCCCTCGCGGACCATGTTGCGGCGCCGGAACTCCATCGCGTCCATGCCGATCCCGGCAGCGAGCTCGTCGACTGCGGACTCGATCGCGAAGACCATCTGGCTCAGACCGTAGCCGCGGAACGCGCCGGAGGGCACCGTGTTGGTGTACACGGCGTGGGCGTCGACCTTTTTGTTGGCGCAGTTGTACACGGCCAGGGATTCACCGCAGCCGTGGAACATTACGCCCACGGAATGGTTGCCGTAGGCGCCGGCGTTGGTCAGCACGTCCAGCTGCAGGGCCGTCAGTTTGCCCTCGCTGCTGGCGGCGGCCTTGAGCTTGATGGTGAACGGGTGCCTGGTGGTGGACGCGGTGAACTGCTCGGTGCGGGTGAATTCGAGCTGCACCGGGCGCCGCAGTTTCAGCGCGGCGAGCGCCACGATGTCCTCGGTGAGGACTTCCTGCTTGCCGCCGAAGCCGCCGCCCACCCGTCCCGCGACCACCCGGATCCGGTCCTCCGGCAGGCCGAAGACCCGGCCCAGGGTGCGCCGGACCAGGAAGGGCACCTGGCTGGAAGTGCGGACCTGCAGCCGCCCGTCGTCGTCGATCGAGGCGATGGCGGCGTGGGTCTCCAGTGCGGTGTGCTGCACCCGCTGGGTCCGGTAGGTCTGTTCGTGGATGAAGTCCGCGGTGGCGAAGGCCGCCGCGACATCGCCCAGTTCGGAGTGCAGCTCGGCCACCACGTTCTGGTCCGGCCGGCCGATGCGGGCCGTGACGGCGTCCTTGTCCCCGTGGACCAGCGGGGCGCCGGCGCGCATCGCCTCCTGCGGGGTGAACACCGCGTCCAGCACCTGGTACTCAACTTTCAGGGCCCGGACGCCGGCTTCCGCCGCGGCCACGGTATCGGCGACGACGGCGGCGATCCGCTGCCCCACGAAGCGGACGACGTCGTCCAGCACCCGGGTGTCGTCCGGATCATCGGTGTAGAGCTCGTGCTGCGCCGTGGAAAACAGCTGCGCGGGTGAGTCCTCGTGGGTGAACACCGCCGCCACGCCGGGAATCCGCAGGGCGTCCGTGGAATCGATGGACAGCACGCGGGCGTGGGCGTGCGGCGAGCGCAGGAGCTTGACATGCAGCAGCCCGGGGAGCTCCTCCGGCGGAACGTCCAGTGTGTAGCGTGCCGCGCCCGTGACCACGGCCCGGCTGGCGGGGGCCGGGACGTCGTCGCCGAGCTGGCCGGGACGCGGATCGGGCTGGCCGTCGCCGGCGATCCCGGATCCCGGCCCCTTGGGGTCCGGCTGGCCCGCATGGTCCGGGTGCCCCGATTCGCTGTGCGCGGCCTCGCCGCAGACGGCGTCGGCAATGGCCCGGTAGCCGGTGCAGCGGCAGAGGTTCCCCTTGAGGTTCCGCGGCAGGTTCGCCTTCTGCTCGTCGTCGAAGGTGGCCGCCGTCATCACCATGCCTGCGGTGCAGAATCCGCACTGGAAGCCCTGTCGTTCCATGAACTGCTGCTGCATCGGATGCAGGGCGTCGCGGGTTTCAGTGCCGGCGCCGGTTTCAGTGCCGGCTACAGTGCTGGCCAGGCCCTCCACGGTGGTGACGGCCCGGCCGTCGGCCCGGACCGCGGGGTAGATGCAGCTGTGCACCGGAAGGCCGTCCACGTGGACGGTGCACGCCCCGCAGTCGCCGCCGTCGCACCCTTTCTTCACGCCGAAGTTGCCCTGCTCCCGCAGGAACGTCCGCAGGCACTGCCCCGGCCTCGGTTCGGCCTGCGCCGGGGCGCCGTTGATCTCGATAGCCATGCTCAGGCTCCTTCCTGCTGTGGCGAGGCATGCGGTGACGTGCGCCGCGGAGGCCAGAAGTCCCCGGAGACACGTGCCGGCGGCGCGCCTGCCGGGGCCGCGAGTTCGGCGCGGATTTCCTCGGCGAGCCGGTAGGTCATGTCCTTGCGCCAGGCGGGCAGGCCGTGGATGTCGTCATGGTAGAGCTCGTCCGGGATGGCGGCGTCGAGCGCGGCGGACAGGTCGGCTGCGGCACCTGTGCCGGCTCCGGCTGAGCCGGTGCGCAGGCGCAGCTGCACGGGGCGCTTGGTGGCGGCGGTGACGGTGAGGGCCAGTCCGCCGTCGGCGTCGAGCCGTCCGATCAGCAGCACCCCGGACCTGCCCAGATTGCTCAGCGACAGCCGGCGGAAGGCCACCCGTGAGGCAAGGGCCGACGCCGGCAGGTGGACACCGTGCAGGAGCTCGCCGGGTGCCAGGGCATTGCGCCCGTCCCCGGTGACGAACTCCGCCATCGGGACAGTGCGGCTGGCGCCGCCCGGTCCAAGCACCGTGCACACTCCGTCCAGGGCCGCGCAGAGCGAGATCATGGGTCCGGCCGGCAGGGACGTGCAGAGGTTGCCGCCCACGGTCGACATGTTCCAGACCTTGAAGGACGCCACGAACGAATCGCAGCACGGCCGGACCAGGTCCAGCGCCGGCCAGTCGGCCGCATGCGTCCGGCCGGCCTCGCTGGCGGGCAGCGCATAGAGCTCCGCGACGGTGCAGGTGGCCGCGAGCTCGATCCCGGTTTCGGATACCGTGATGGCCGGCCAGCCGGCGGAGCCGAGGTCCAGGAGGCGCCTGAGCGGGTCCTTGCCAAAGGCGAAACTGCCGTAGGAAAACAGCACGGTGCCGCCGGCCAGCCAGGCGTCGCCCGCCCGCCAATCGGCCGGATCCGCGGTGCGGACCACGGCCTCGATGGTATTCATGTCCATGGCATCTCCTGGTGGTGCAGGGTGTGAAGTTGCGGCGCCCGATGCGGGGCCGGATGTAGTGGGGCGGGGTGCAGTGGGGCGGGGTGTAGCGGGGCCGGGTGGATCGGTCCGCTCCCGTACTTCAGCGAGAGGCCGCGGGCGGAGCGGCTCCGGGCCGCCACCAGTTCCGCGGTGATGGACACGGCCACCTCGGCAGGCGTGACCGCCCCCAGGTCGAGCCCGATCGGCGAATGCAGCCGCTCGATCTCCTCCGGCTCCACGCCGGCGGAGATCAGGGACTGCAGCCGCTGGCTGTGGCTCCGCCGCGATCCCATGGCCCCGACGTACGCCAGGTCCAGGCGAAGCGCCGTCTCCAGCAGCGGAATGTCGAACTTCGGATCATGGGTCAGCACGCAGACGACCGTCCGGGGATCGAGGCGGCCGGCCGCGGCCTCGGCCGCCAGATACCGGTGCGGCCAGTCGGTGACCACTTCCTCGGCCAGGGCGAAGCGCTCCTGCAAGGCGAAGGCCGGGCGGGCATCGCACAACGTCACGTGGTAGCCGAGCAGCCGGGCGGCCGGCACCAGGGCCGCGCCAAAATCGTTGGCGCCGAACACCAGCATCCGGGCCGGCGGCAGCCTGCTCTCCACCAGCAGCGTGACGGGCTCATTCGCGGCCTGGCCCTCCGCCGCGTCGCCGCAGCACCCTGTGTCCGGCGCCAGCCGCACCACGGCGGTGATCCCGTTTCTCAGCAGGGGCTCCAGCTGCGCAGCCGCCGCCTGCAGCAGGGAGCGGGCCCCGTCCCCGGCGCCCAGCAAAGCGCCCACCGCCGCGGACTGCGCCACCCGGTAGCCGGCCGGGTCCGGAATCACGACGGCGCCCGCGCCCGCCGGGCGGCCGGCATCCACCCGGCGGATGAGCGCCAGGCCCGCTGCCGGATCCAGGTCGCCCACGACGTTCAGGCCGCCCCAGGCGTCCAAGGCATTCAGAGTGTCCAAGGTGTTCCGGGAGTTCAGACCCTCCGGTCCGCGGCCTCCTAAGGCGTCCGTCAGCAGTTCGATGTGGATTTCCAGCTCGCCGCCGCAGGTGAGCCCGACGGCGAACGCGTCCTCGGAGCTGTAGCCAAAGAACTCACGGCGCGGACCGCCGTCGGCGATCACCTCCAGGGCAGCCGTCACGACGGCGCCCTCGACGCAGCCGCCGGAGAGGCTGCCCAGGACATCGCCGGACTCGGACACCAGCATGGAGGTTCCCACCGGGCGCGGCACTGAACCGCCGGCCCCCACGACGGTAGCCACAGCGCAGCGCCGGCCGGTGGCTGCCGGCTGCCAGGCTGTGAGCCCGGGCATCAGTTCCAACATGGCTGCACCCGCTTCCCCTGTGCGGCGGTGGTGAGCACATTCTCGTACCTCACCCGGGCCGGGGAAAGCACCGCCCCGGCCGGGTGCGCCGGAAATCCGCTGCGGTCCCGGATTTCCGCGCCCCGGATCCCGGTCGCGCCGGTCCGAAAGCGCAGCGGAATCCGCATCTCGACCACCGGCCTAGTAGTCGATCCGGGTCTGGAGGGCGCTCCAGGCGGTGAACGGCTGCAGCACGGACGGCGCGCCCGGACCGTCAAGCTCCAGCTTGTGCACGGGCATCACAGCCTCCGGCTGGCCGTTCTCGAAGTACTCGTAGAAGGCGGCGTCGTCGAATCCCACGGAGGCGGCGTCATGCCGGCCGGCGGCGAAAACCACCCGGTCCACACGGGCCCACAGCGCGGATGCCAGGCACATGGGGCACGGCTCACAGCTGGCGTAGAGGGTGGCCCCGCTCAGTTCGAACCGGCCAAGCTCGGTGCAGGCCCGGCGGATGGCAGTGACCTCGGCGTGGGCGGTGGGATCGTTGGTGGCGGTGACGCGGTTGACGCCGTCGAACACTTGCCCGTCCGCGGTGACGATGACGGCCCCGAACGGGCCTCCGCTGTTCATGACGTTGGCCGTGGCCAGCTCGATTGAGCGGGCGAGGTACGCCTGGGCCGTGACGGTGTCAGCCATGATTCGACTCCCTGTGCCGTGGAAGCCGGTACCCCTTGGCGAAACTTGATGAGCCAGTTGCGTCGGGACCAGGCTTCAGCGTGTGCGATGAAGGTTCAGTTGCGCCTGGTAGATAGCCTCCCGGTTCCGGGTGCCCGCCTTTGACACCAGCGAGAGTAGCAGCGAAACGGACACTGCGCCAGAGATCTGTGGAAGTTAAGTTTCGTGATGTGAAATTCAGGTTTCCGGCCTGTCACAATGCGGCCCATTGACGGAACGACAGCGGACCGTTGACGGGCCGGGGCCGGCCGCCCTAGCCTGTTCGAACCGGCGCCCCGCCGCCGGCACCCTGGATCAGCAGACAGGGCATCACTGAGCTGGAAGACATCCCTACGCTCTGACAGGAACCCTGATGCCTACGCTATCCCCCGAATCCCGGCTCTGGATCAAGAACCCCCTCGGCGCCTTCACCGCCAACAGCCTCGACGCCTCGGGCGGAGTCGTGGTGAGCGGCGGCGTGATCGTGGAAGTGCTTGCCGTCGGGCAGCTGCCCTCGGCGCCGTGCCAGGAGATCTTCGACGCCGGCCGCCACGTGATGCTGCCGGGGCTCATCAACACGCACCACCACTTCTACCAGACCCTCACCCGGGCCTGGGGGCCGGTGGCCAACGCGCCGCTTTTCCCCTGGCTGCAGAACCTGTATCCCGTGTGGGCCCGCCTCGCGCCCCGCGACCTGGAGCTGGCCACGACAGTGGCGCTGGCGGAACTGCTCCTCTCCGGCTGCACCACGGCGGCGGACCATCACTACTTGTTCCCGGAGGGCATGGAAGATGCCATCGACATCGAGGTCCGGGCGGTGCGCGGGCTCGGCATGCGGGCCACGCTCACCAGGGGCTCCATGAGCCTGGGAGAGGACGACGGCGGCCTGCCGCCCCAGTCCACGGTGCAGTCACCGGACGTGATCCTGGCGGACAGCGAACGGCTCATTCGGGAATACCACCAGCGCGGCGCCGGCGCCACGGTCCAGATTGCGCTGGCCCCCTGCTCACCGTTTTCGGTGACCCGGGAGATCATGGCGGAGAGCGCCGCCCTGGCCGAGCGGCATGACGTGCGGCTGCACACCCACCTCGCCGAGACCCTGGACGAGGAGGATTTCTGCCGGGAGATGTTCGGCCTGCGGACCGTGGACTATCTGGACAGCGTGGGCTGGCTGGGCGGCCGCACATGGCTGGGCCACGGCATCCACTTCACAGATTCCGAGATCGCCGCACTGGGGGCCGCCGGCACCGCCGTGGCCCATTGCGCCACCTCCAACATGCGCCTGGCATCCGGCACGGCCAGGGTGCTGGAACTGGAGGACGCGGGCGTCCCCGTGGGGCTGGGCGTGGACGGCTCGGCGTCGAACGATGCCTCCAACATGATCCTGGAGGCGCGGCAGGCACTGTATCTGCAGCGGCTGCGCTACGGCGCGCAGGTCCCGGTGGAGCGGGCGCTGGGGTGGGCCACGCGGGGCTCCGCCGCAGTCCTGGGCCGGCCGGACTTGGGCCAACTAGCCCCGGGGATGCAGGCGGACCTGGCCCTCTTCACCCTGGACGAACTGCGTTTCTCCGGCAGCCACGATCCTGTCGCGGCCCTGCTGCTGTGCGCGGCCGACAGGGCGGACCGAGTGATGGTGGGCGGGCAGTGGCGCGTGGTGGACGGGCACATACCGGGACTGGACATGTCCGGGCTCATTGCCCAGCACTCGGCGGCGGCGCGGAAGCTGGTCCGCGGGTAGACCTGGCTGCGACCAGCCGGCTCATCCAGCGCGAGACCCGGCCGGGTGCATGACCGCGGTCGGCCGAAAAGTGGAAGTCCGGATCGGTTCCCCCGGCGGGGAGGTAGAACTCCGCCGGGGCCGCCGCCGGATCCTGGCCCTGTGCGCTGGTCGGCTGTTGCTGCATCTCATGCTCCCTTGTTGTTTCACGCTGCGGTTCTTCGCTTCGAGCTTGTTGATTCCGGCTTCTTCGCTCGAGGCCATTCACCGGATCCCTGTCACTCTTATTTTCGTTCTACGAAATTTAGTTCTTGATATACGGAAACGCTAAGCCCGCACCCGGACCCAGTCAAGGGCCTGAGACCCGCGCCACGAGGCGCACGCAGTCACACTCGGAATTTTCGGATTGTGATGTACACCACCGCGGGGTTGGGCTAGCCTTGTTGATAACTCGTGGCGCACGTCACGTAACCTGGGAGCAGCAGGCAGGGTTGTAATGAGCTGGCGTCAACTGACGTCGGCTCTTTTTTGTGGCCGACGGAGAAAGAAACGAACGCGAAATGCGTACGAAATTTCTATGTGGGAATTTGATTCCACATACCGGAAGTTGGGAACCACACCATGAACAACAAGATCGTCCTCGGACAGAACCAGTACGGTAAGGCCGAAGTCCGCGTCGTCAAGATCACCCGCGACACGGACCGCCACGAAATCGAAGACCTGAACGTCACCTCGCAGCTCCGCGGCGACTTCGCGGCCGCCCACCTGGAAGGCGACAACAGCCACGTGGTGGCAACGGACACGCAAAAGAACACCATTTACGCCTTCGCCCGGGCGGGCATCGGTTCCCCGGAGGCCTTCCTGCTCCGGCTGGGCGAGCATTTCACGTCGAGCTTCGACTGGGTGACCGGCGGCCGCTGGGAGGCAGAGTCCTACAGCTGGGACCGCATCCAGGCGCACGGCGCTGCCCACGACCACTCCTTTGTGCGCAGCGGCCAGGAAGTCCGGACCGCTGTGCTGGTGCGCGACGGCGCAGACCAGCACCTCATTTCGGGGCTGAAGGACCTGACCGTCCTCAAGTCCACGCAGTCCGGCTTCGTCGGCTACCCGCGGGACAAGTACACCACCCTGCCGGAGACCACGGACCGGATCCTCGCCACCGACGTTTCCGCCCGCTGGCGTTACAAGACCGGCACGGACTTCAGTTCCCTCGACTTCAACAAGAGCTACGAGGACGTCAAGGGCCTCCTCCTGGAAGGCTTCACCGAAAAGTACTCGCACGCCCTGCAGCAGACCCTGTTCGACATGGGCACCAAGGTCCTGGAGGCGCACGGCGAGATCGAGGAAATCAAGTTCTCGATGCCCAACAAGCACCACTTCCTGGTGGACCTCTCGCCGTTTGGCCTCGACAACCCCAACGAGGTCTTCTTCGCCGCCGACCGCCCCTACGGCCTGATCGAGGCGACGGTCCAGCGCGACGACGCCGCACCTGCCGAGATCGCCTGGGCCGGCATCGCCGGTTTCTGCTAGACCCGCACGGCCGGCTTACTCAGCCCCCGCCGGTTTACAAACCGGCCAGCAAAAAGCCTCGGCCGGCAGCACCGCCGCCGGCCGTTTCGGCCGGCACCGGTTCCGGAGCCGCCCACCCGCGAGTGGCGGCTCCGGAACCGGCAAGCACCGCCCCAACAAGCCACATCTGTTAGCCAGACACCGTTAGCCAGACAAAGACGTCTGCCATGAACCAAGAAAGTCTGCCATGAACATGAAAAAGAAGCCGCCCGGGGTCAAATCCCGTCCGGGCCGCACGCCGTCCGACCGCCCCGAAGATGAGCGCCTTCCGCTCGGAAGCACCTTCGCCTACGGCCTCCAGCACGTCCTGACGATGTACGGCGGCATCATCGCGCCGCCGCTGATCATCGGCGCGGCCGCCGGAATGCCGGCGCAGGACATCGGCGTGCTGATCGCCGCCTGCCTCTTTGTGGGCGGCCTGGCCACCATTCTCCAGACCCTGGGCATTCCGTTCTTCGGTTCCAGGCTCCCCCTGGTCCAGGGCGTCTCGTTCGCCGGCGTCTCGACGATGGTCGCGATCGTCAATACCGGCGGCGGAATCCAGTCCGTGTTCGGCTCCGTGATTGCCGCGTCGTTGATCGGCCTGCTCATCACCCCGCTGTTCTCCAAGATCATCCGCTTCTTCCCGCCGGTGGTCACCGGAACGGTCATCACCGTCATCGGCCTGACCCTGATGCCGGTGGCCGCGAACTGGGCCATGGGCGGGAACAAAGCGGCGCCCACCTACGGCAGCATGGCCAACATCGGGCTGGCGGCGGCGACCATGGCCATCGTGCTGCTGCTCAGCAAGGTCGGCAGTGCCACGATTTCGCGGCTTTCCATCCTGCTGGCCATGGTGCTGGGCACGGTGATCGCCTTCATCGCCGGGATGACCGACTTCTCCAAGGTCGGGCAGGGCGCCATCGTCGCGTTCCCCACCCCGTTTGCCTTCGGTCCGCCCACGTTCCACCTGGCCGCGATCATCTCCATGCTGATCGTGATCCTGGTGACCCTGACGGAGACGTCCGCGGACATCATCGCCGTGGGCGAAATCGTCGGAACCAAGGTGGATTCCAAGCGCATCGGCGACGGCCTGCGGGCCGACATGCTCTCCAGCGCCGTCTCGCCGCTGTTCAGCTCCTTCACCCAGAGCGCCTTCGCCCAGAACGTGGGGCTGGTGGCCATCACGGGCATCAAGAGCCGCTTCGTGGTCAGCGCCGGCGGCGTCATCCTGGTGGTCCTGGGCCTCCTGCCGGTCCTGGGCCGGGTGGTGGCCGCGGTGCCGACTCCGGTCCTGGGCGGCGCCGGCGTCGTGCTCTTCGGCACAGTGGCGGCCAGCGGCATCCGGACCCTGGCCAAGGTGGAGTACAAGAACAATATGAACCTGATCATCGTGGCCGCCTCGATCGGTTTCGGCATGATCCCGATTGCCGCCCCGGCCTTCTATGACCAGTTCCCGTCCTGGTTCGCCACCATCTTCCACTCGGGCATCAGCTCGGCCGCGGTGATGGCCATCGCACTGAACCTGCTCTTCAACCACCTCAAGGCGGGCAACTCGGAGAACCAGTCGGTGTTCGTGGCCGGCACCGAGCGGATCGTGCGCGAACAGGACCTCAAGTGCCTGGCCGACGGCGACCGCTTCGAAGGCGGCAAGCTGATCGACTGCGACGGCAAGGAAGTTCCCGTGCAGTCCGCCTCGACGTCCGGACACTAGTCGTCCGGACACTAGTCGTCCGGACACTAGTCATCCGGACCGGCACCCGGACATCAGCCGTCCGAGCCGGCGTGAGCGGTGCGGCCCCTTTCCCGGAAGGGAAAGGGGCCGCACGGTGTCCTCGCAGGGTGCGGTATGAGCGCCGGAGGTCAGCTCTTGTTGAGGTCCTGGGAAATGGCCAGGGCCGCCTCGCGCAGCAACGGCACCGCCCGGTCGGCGAAGGCTTCGTCCACCCGGGAAACGGGACCGGAGACGGAAATCGCCGCGGGGGTCGGCGCGTTGGGGATGGCGATGGCGAAGCAGCGGACGCCGATCTCCTGCTCCTCCTCGTCGATGGAATAGCCGCGGCTGCGGATCAGCTTCAAGTCCGCCAGCAGGGACTCGACATCGCCGATGCTCTTCGGGGTGGGGGTGGGCATGCCCTTCCGCGTGACGATGCCGCGCACCGTCTCGTCGTCCAGTTCGGCCAGGATCGCCTTGCCCATTCCGGTGGCATGCATGTAACCGCGGCGGCCCACCTCGGTGATCATCCGCATGGAGTGCAGGGACGGGACCTGGGCAACGTACATGACCATGTCGGAGTCCAGCACCGCCATGTTGGCGGTTTCCCCGAGCCGTTCCACGAGGGACTGGAGCTGCGGCCGGGCCAGCGCCCCCAGCTGCTTGTTCGCCGCCTCGCCCAGGCGGATCAGGCGCGGGCCCAGGGCATAGCGGCGGTTCGGCAGCTGCCGGATGTAGCCCAGGGTGACGAGAGTGCGGAGCAGCCGGTGGATGGTGGGAAGCGGCAGGTCGGTGGAGGACGAGAGTTCGCTGAGTGTGACGTCGCCGCCGGCATCAGTAATCAGTTCCAGAAGCTCGAAAACGCGTTCAACGGACTGCACGCCACCGGGGGCTTTTTCCGCCATGACTTTGCCCTCCTGAGGGGTTGCTTACGACAACTTTTATCCACATCGTGAAAAAAGTGCTTAGTAGACCCAAGATACAGCACCGGCCGGCCGCCGTCGACGCGCCGTTCACGCGGCACCCAGGGGTTGTATTTCCACAAAGTAGATAATAATATCCATCATACGAAATAAGTAAGTGAAGCGAGAGCCCGCCCGCGGGCCGACTAGGAGGAAATTCAATGGCGAATCCAAGCCCCGGAAATTCGATCACCCTGCGCGTGGAGGCCCCGTCCAGCTTCTCCGCCACGAGCGAACTGGCCGCCGCCGTCGGTGCCGCCGGCGCCGCCATCACCGCCCTGGACGTCACCGAGTCCCACCACGAGACCCTGGTTGTCGACGTCACCTGCAACACCACCGACGATGCCCACGCAGCACGCGTCAAGGACGCGCTCAACGCGCTGGACGGCGTCACGGTCCGCAACGTCTCGGACCGCACGTTCCTGATGCACCTCGGCGGCAAGCTGGAGGTTGTCCCGAAGGTTGCCCTGCGCAACCGCGATGATCTCTCCCGCGCCTACACCCCCGGCGTCGCCCGCGTGTGCCTGGCGATCGCGGAAAACCCCGAGGCCGCCCGCAACCTGACCATCAAACGCAACACCATCGCCGTCGTGACCGACGGCTCCGCCGTCCTGGGCCTGGGCAACATCGGCCCGGCCGCCGCACTGCCGGTCATGGAAGGCAAAGCGGCGCTCTTCAAGCAGTTCGCCAACGTCGACGCCTGGCCGGTCTGTCTGGACACCCAGGACACGGAGGAGATCATCCGGATCGTCAAGGCGCTCGCCCCCGTCTACGGCGGCGTCAACCTTGAGGACATCGCCGCGCCGCGCTGCTTCGAGATCGAGACCCGGCTCCGCGAGGAACTGGACATCCCGGTCTTCCACGACGACCAGCACGGAACCGCGATCGTCACGCTGGCGGCCCTGACGAACGCCCTGCGTGTCGTGGACAAGAAACTCTCCGAGGTCCGGATTGTCGTTTCGGGCGTCGGCGCGGCCGGCTCCGCCATCATCGCGCTGCTCAAGGCGCAGGGGGCCCGCAACATCATCGCCGCCGGCCGCTCGGGGGCGATCCACTTCGGCGAACAGTACGACGACGAGCACCGCACCTGGATTGCCGAGAACACCAACGAACAGGGCTTCTCCGGCACCCTGCACGAAGCGCTCAAGGGAGCCGACGTCTTCATCGGCGTCAGCGCGCCGCACGTGATCGGCGAAGAACAGGTGGCATCCATGGCCAAGGACGCTATTGTGTTCGCCATGGCCAACCCCACGCCGGAAATCGACCCGGTGATCGCATCGCGGCACGCCGCCGTGGTGGCGACCGGCCGCAGCGATTTCCCCAACCAGATCAACAACGTCCTGGCCTTCCCCGGGTTCTTCCGCGGGCTGCTCGACGCGGGGGCGGCGGACATCACCCCGGAGATGCTCGTGGCCGCCGCCGCGGCGATCGCCAACCGGGTTGCCGACGACGAGCTCAATGCCAGCTACATCATTCCCAGCGTCTTCGACCCCCATGTTGCCGCCGACGTCGCCGCCGCAGTTGCCGCGGCCGCGCATGCGGCAGCCCAGCACGCCGCGCCCGCCCACGCCTGATTCACCGCCTGAATTGCAGCCTGATTCACCGACCCGGAAGGACCACAATGGCCCTCACCATTTCAGCCCGCCGCCCCGTTGACCGCGCGGAGGAGATCCTCACTCCCGAGGCGCTGGCCTTCATCGACCAACTGCACCGGCGCTTCGCCGCCACCCGCGGGGAACTGCTCAAGGCCCGCGCGGTCAAACGCGAGGACGTGGCCCGCACCGGCCGGCTCGATTTCCTGCCGGAAACCCGCGACATCCGTGAGGGCGACTGGACCGTTGCGCCCGCCCCCGCAGCCCTGCAGGATCGCCGGGTGGAAATGACGGGCCCGGCCGCACCGGCGAAGATGGCCATCAATGCCCTGAACTCGGGGGCCAAAGTCTGGCTCGCCGACCTTGAGGACGCCAGCACCCCCACGTGGTCCAACGTGATCGAATCGATCCTGAACCTCCGTGACGCCGCGGCCGGCACCCTGTCCTACACCTCCCCCGAGGGGAAGGAATACACGCTCCGGACCGATGCCCCTCTGGCCGTCGTCGTGGCCCGCCCGCGCGGCTGGCACATGAGCGAGCGGCATCTGCTGATCGACGGCGAACACACCGTGGGCGCCCTGGTGGACTTCGGCTTGCACTTCTTCCACACCGCCCGGCAGCTGCTGGAGAACGGCCACGGCCCGTACTACTACCTGCCCAAGATGGAAAGCCACCTCGAGGCCCGGCTCTGGAACGAGATCTTCGTCTTTGCCCAGGACTACCTCGGCATTCCGCAAGGCACCATCCGCGCCACGGTCCTGATCGAGACCATCCCCGCAGCGTTCGAGATGGACGAGATCCTCTACGAACTCCGCGACCACGCCTCCGGCCTGAACGCGGGCCGCTGGGACTACCTGTTCAGCATCATCAAGTACTTCCGCGACGCCGGTCCGCGCTTTGTGCTCCCGGACCGCGCCACCGTGGCGATGACCGCGCCGTTTATGCGCGCCTATACCGAGCTGCTGGTCAAGACCTGCCACCACCGGGGCGCTTTCGCCATGGGCGGCATGGCCGCCGTCATTCCCAACCGCCGCGAACCCGAGGTGACTGCCCAGGCGTTCGAGAAAGTGCGCGCGGACAAGACCCGCGAGGCGAACGACGGCTTTGACGGCTCCTGGGTGGCCCACCCGGACCTGGTGCCGGTGTGCCGGGACGTCTTTGACGCCGTTCTGGGCGAGCGGCCGAACCAGCTGGACAAGCAGCGCCCGGAAGTCTCGGTCACCGCGGACCAGCTCCTGGACGTCGCCTCCGCAGACGGCACGGTCACCGAGGCGGGCCTGCGCCTGAACCTCTACGTCGCCGTCGCCTACACCGCCGTGTGGATCTCGGGCAACGGCGCGGTCGCCATCCACAACCTGATGGAGGACGCCGCGACGGCGGAGATCTCCCGCTCACAGGTATGGCAGCAGATCCGCAACCACGTGGTCCTCGCCGACACCGGCAGGACCGTGACCCGCGAGCTGGTGTCCGGGATCCTGGCCGAGGAAACCGAGAGGCTCCGCGGCGAGGTGGGCGAGGACGCCTTCGCGAAGCACTATCTGCCCGCCAGCAAGCTCATCGGCGATATTTGCCTCTCAGAGGACTACACGGACTTCCTCACCACTCCGGCCTACGAACTGGTGGGCTGAGCCGTGGCTGGGTCTCCCTCCGGGTCTTCCCCTGCGTCTCCCTACGGGTCTTCCTCCGGGGCGCTCTCCGGCGCCGATCTGAGCAGGATCGATGCCCAGCTGGCGGCGACGGACCAGCTGCTCGAGCGGAACTATCCGGGCGACGACGGCACCCGCCAGCCCGTACACACCGTCTACGTCCCGGCCGACCGTTTCACCCCGGGCTTCGCCGCCGACTGGGGCGCCCAGGCCCTGGCCGCGGCCGACGCCCACGGCGGGCTGGAGCGGCTTTGCACCCTGCTCGGCCAGGATCCCGAGCTGGCCGGCGCGGTCGCCTCCCGCGTGGCCGCGAAGCTGGGCAGCGAGCCGATCGAGGACCTACGGCTGGATTTCGAGGACGGCTACGGTGACCGTGGTGACGACGCCGAGGACGCCGACGCCGTCGCCGCCGCGGCCGCTGTTGCCGCCGCCGTGGCGGACGGGAGTGCCCCGCCGTTCATCGGGATCCGGTTCAAGTGCTTCGAGGCCCCCACCCGTGCCCGCGGGCTGCGCACGCTGGACCTGTTTGTCTCCGGCCTCGCGGCCGCCGGCGAGCTCCCGGAAGGCCTGGTCCTCACGCTGCCCAAGGTCACCACGGTGGCCCAGGTGCAGGCCATGGCCTACGCCGTGGCCCGGCTGGAGGAATTCCACGGACTGCCCGCCGGGCGCCTGAGGTTCGAAGTCCAGGTGGAGACGCCGCAGCTGATCCTCGGCCCGGACGGCACGGCACCGGTGGCGCAGCTGCCGCACGCTGTCCCCGGCCGGATCAGCGCCCTGCACTATGGCACCTACGACTACTCGGCTTCCCTGCAGATTGCCGCGGAATACCAGTCCATGGAACACCCGGTGGCGGATTACGCCAAAGAGGTGATGCAGCTCGCCGTCGCCGGAACCGGTATCCGGCTCTCCGACGGTTCCACCAATGTCATCCCCGTCGGCGACGGAGTGCTGGACGCCTGGCGCCTCCATGGCCGGCTGGTCCGCCGCTCGCTGGAGCGCGGCTACTACCAGGGCTGGGACCTCCACCCCGCCCAGCTGCCGAGCCGCTTCGCCGCGACGTACGCGTTCTACCGGCAGGGCCTTCCCGCCGCCGCCGCCAGGCTCCGCAACTATATGGAGCGCACCGAGGGCGGCGTCATGGACGAACCCGCAACCGCCCGCGCCCTGGCCGCCTTCGTGCTGCGCGGCGTCCAGTGCGGCGCCGTCGGCGCCGAAGAGGTTCTGGCGCTGGCCGGCGTCGGACTCCCCCAACTCACCATGCTGGCCCACCCCCGGCTGGCACAGCCTGCCGCCTCCCACAACCACTGATCCTTTTTCACTGACCTTCTCACCGACCCTTCCCAGGAGTGCACCCATGACCAACTACTTTTCCCCCGAAGGCGGCCTGCCGCCCCAGACCCAGCTCCTCACCGACCGCGCGGTGGTCAAGGAGGCGTACACCGTCATCCCGAAGGGGGTGCTGCGCGACATCGTCACCAGCAACCTTCCCGGCTGGACCAACACCCGCGCCTGGATCATTGCCCGGCCCATTGCCGGCTTCGCCACGACGTTCTCGCAGCTGATCGTGGAAGTGGCGCCGGGCGGCGGGAGCGACAAGCCCGAGGCGGAGGCCGGCGTCGAAGGCGTCGTCTTCCTCACCAAGGGCGAACTGACGCTCACGCTCGACGGCGAAATCCACCACCTTGAGGCCGGCGGCTACGCCTACCTCGCCGCCGGCGCGGACTGGAAGGTGTCCAACGACTCCGACGGCGACGTGGCCAGCTTCCAGTGGATCCGCAAGGCCTATGAGCCGCTGGAAGGCTTCACGGCGAAGTCCTTCGTGACCCGCGACCAGGACGTCGAGCCGCGGCCCATGCCGGACACCAACGGCGTCTGGGCGACCACCCGCTTCGTGGACCCGGACGACCTCGCCCACGACATGCACGTCAACATCGTCACGTTCCAGCCCGGCGGTTCCATCCCGTTCGCCGAAACCCACGTCATGGAACACGGGCTCTTCGTCCTGGAGGGCAAGGCCGTCTACCGCCTCAACGACGACTGGGTGGAAGTCGAGGCCGGCGACTTCATGTGGCTCCGCGCCTTCTGCCCGCAGGCCTGCTATGCCGGCGGACCGGGCCCGTTCCGCTACTTGCTCTACAAGGACGTCAACCGCCAGATCCGCCTCACCTAAGACCGGCACACGCCATGGGTCCGCCCGCACGACGGGGCGGACCCATTCGTGGTTCCGTCCACGGTTACTGGGCCATTCGCGGTTGCTGGGCTATTGCCGGTCACTGGGCCATTCGCGGTTACTGGGCCATTGACGGTTACTGGGCCATTGACAATTACTGCGGCGGGCGCCCTTGTGGGCTTGGCGATGCTTGCTAGCCTGAGGCTGTGAAGTACGAATCCCTATGGATCGGAATGCTCGTTGGCGCGGCCCTCGGCTTCGCCATCGGAGTTGCCACCGTCGACAAGCCGTTCACGGGCCTATTGATCGGCCTGGGCATCGGCGCGCTGGTGGGCCTGGCGGCCCGTAAGGACCCCACGAAGGGGTAGGAACCGCAGCGCCCGAACGACCGCACGCTATCCTGCCTTGGAACACCGCGCCCTGAACTGCAGTGCCCTGAACTGCCTGCCCGAACTGCAGTGCCCCTAACTGCAGTGCCCCTGGCTGCCTGCCCGAAGAGACAACGCGGGTCCCGCGTGCCTCACCGGCAGCCCACACTCTGCGCCGCTCCCCCAGCCGCTCCCCTGCCGCTTTCACGCACCCCTTGACTCTCCCGCCCCACATTCCCTAGACTTTTCATAAAGCAGAATCTTAATTCCACAAAGTGGAATTCACTCAGGAAGGGTTGCCGGGCAAGGACGCCCGGGATCCAGCTCCCGACCACACCGGAAAGAAGACACCATGACGTATTCCGTGAACTGCTCCATCCTGCTGACCGAATTGCCCCTCCTCGAGCGGCCCGCCGCGGCGAAGGCTGCCGGCTTTGACGCCGTCGAGTTCTGGTGGCCGTTCGCAACGTCAGTCCCCGGCGACGCCGAGGTCACCCGCTTCGAGCGGGCCATCACCGACGCCGGCGTCCAGCTCGCCGGCCTGAACTTCAACGCCGGCGACATGCCGGCCGGGGACCGGGGTCTGGTGTCCTGGAAGGGCCGCTGCTCCGAATTCAAGGACAACATCGACGTCGTCGCCGGGATCGGCGGGCGGCTCGGCTGCACGGCCTTCAACGCCCTCTACGGCAACCGCCAGGACGGCTACACCCCGGAGGCCCAGGACGAACTGGCGGTCACCAACCTTGCCGCCGCGGCCGCGGGCGTGGGCCGCATCGGGGGCACCGTGCTGCTCGAACCGGTCAGCGGCGCACCGCGCTACCCGCTCCTCAGCGCGGACGACGCCCTCCGGGTCATCGCCCGCGTCAGGGAGGAAACCGGCGCGCAGAACATCAAACTCCTCGCCGACTTCTACCACCTGTCGGTCAACGGCGACGACGTCCCTGCCGTCATCGAGAAGCACGCCAAGGACTTCGGCCACATCCAGATCGCCGACAACCCCGGCCGCGGGGCTCCCGGAACCGGTGAGCTGCCCCTCGGCGATTGGATCGCCCGCAGCCGCCAACTCGGCTATGAGGGCTACATCGGCCTCGAGTACAAGGAACCGGCGGAAACCGCCTTCGCCTGGGCCATCCGCCAGCGCGCGAACCGCTAGTCCCCACCGGCCAGGGAACCCTGCGGGCGTGGACCCGCCCACCCGCCTTGGCGCTAACACCAAAGACTTCAGAAAAGAGAACCATCATGAGCAACGTCGCAGTCATCGGACTCGGAATCATGGGCCTGCCCATGGCCGTCAACCTCGTCAATGCCGGCCACACGGTCACCGGTTTCAACCGCAGCCAGGACAAGATCAACAAGCTGGTCTCCGAAGGCGGCCACGGTGCCACGAGCATCGCCGACGCCGTCAAGGACGCCGACGTCGTCATCACCATGGTTCCGGATTCCCCCGACGTCGAGGGCGTCGTCGGCGGCCCGGACGGCGTCTTCGCCCACGCCCGCAAGGGCACATTGTGGATCGATGCCAGCAGCATCCGCCCGGACGTCGCCAAGCGCCTAGCGGAGGACGCCCGGACCGCCGGGATCCGCCCCCTCGACGCCCCGGTTTCCGGCGGCGAACAGGGTGCCATCGACGCCGCACTGTCCATCATGGTGGGCGGCGAATCCGCAGATTTCGACGCCGCCCGCGATGTCCTGAATGCGGTGGGCAAGACGATCGTCCACGTCGGCCCGTCCGGCTCCGGCCAGACCGTCAAGGCAGCCAACCAGCTGATCGTCGCCGTCAACATCGAGGTCCTGGCGGAGGCCATCGCCTTCCTGGAGGCCTACGGCGTGGACACCAACGCGGCCCTCAAGGTCCTCGGCGGAGGCTTGGCCGGCTCCAAGGTCCTGGACCAGAAGGGACAGAAGATGCTCGACCGCAACTTCGACCCCGGCTTCCGCCTGGCCCTGCACCACAAGGACCTGGGCATCGTGACCTCGGCCGCCCGCGAAGCCAACGTCGCCGTCCCGCTCGGCGCCGTCGTCGCGCAGCTCGTCGCCGCCACCGTCAACCAGGGCGACGGCGGACTGGACCACTCGGGCCTCTTCAAGCAGGTCCTGAAGCTCAGCGGCCGCAAGTAAAGCACCTCCGGCAGTAGCCGGACAGCAAGCAAACCGGAGATCCGCCGTCGGACGTAAACGACGGCGGCTCCCTAACTAAACCCAAATTCCGCCCGCAGAGGGCACCCAAAGACTTCCCAAGGAGCACCCCATGACTAAGATGCGCACCGTTGACGCTGCCGTCGCCATCCTGGAAAAGGAGGGCGCCACCGAGGCGTTCGGCCTGCCAGGCGCGGCCATCAACCCGTTCTATTCCGCGATGCGGGCCCACGGCGGCATCCGCCACACCCTGGCCCGCCACGTTGAGGGCGCCAGCCACATGGCTGACGGTTACAGCCGGGCCCGGGACGGCAACATCGGCATCTGCATCGGCACGTCCGGGCCCGCCGGCACGGACATGATCACCGGCCTGTATGCCGCCTGGGCCGATTCCATCCCCATGCTGTGCATCACCGGCCAGGCGCCCGTGGCCAAGCTCCACAAGGAAGACTTCCAGGCCGTGGACATCGAATCCATCGCCAAGCCGGTCACCAAGATGGCCATGACCATCCGGGAGCCGGGCCAGGTTCCGGGCGCCTTCCAGAAAGCCTTCCAGCTGATGCGCTCGGGCCGCCCGGGCCCGGTGCTGCTGGACCTGCCGATCGACGTTCAGATGGCCGAAATCGAGTTCGACATCGAGACCTATGAGCCGCTGCCCGTGGAAAAGCCGAAGGCCAGCCGCAAGCAGCTGGAGAAAGCACTGGACATGCTCACCGCTGCGAAGCATCCGCTGATCGTGGCCGGCGGCGGCATCATCAACGCCGGCGCCTCCGAGCAACTGGTGGAACTGGCCGAACTGCTGGGCGTTCCGGTCATCCCCACGTTGATGGGCTGGGGCGCCATCTCCGACGACCACCCGCTCATGGCCGGCATGGTGGGCCTGCAGACCAGCCACCGCTACGGCAACGCGACCATGCTGGCCTCCGACTTCGTTATCGGCATCGGCAACCGCTGGGCCAACCGCCACACCGGCGGCCTGGACACCTACACGGCCGGCCGCAAGTTCGTGCACATCGACATCGAGCCCACGCAGATCGGCCGCGTGTTCTCCCCGGACCTCGGGATCGCCTCGGACGCCGGCGCGGCCCTGACCGGCCTGGTCGAACTGGCCCGCGAACGCCAGGCGGCGGGAACCCTCCCGGACTATTCCGGCTGGGCCGCCGACTGCGCGGAGCGCAAGGCCACCCTGCACCGCAAGACCCACTTCGAAAACATCCCGATCAAGCCGCAGCGCGTGTACGAGGAGATGAACAAGTCCTTCGGCAAGGACACCACCTACGTCTCCACGATCGGCCTGTCCCAGATCGCCGGCGCCCAGATGCTCCACGTGTTCGGGCCGCGCAAGTGGATCAACGCCGGCCAGGCCGGACCGCTGGGCTGGACCGCCCCGGCCGCTCTCGGCGTTGTCCGCGGCAAGCCGGACGAGACCGTGGTGGCCCTGTCCGGCGACTACGATTTCCAGTTCATGATCGAGGAACTCGCCGTAGGCGCGCAGTTCAACCTCCCCTACATCCACGTGGTGGTCAACAACTCCTACCTCGGCCTGATCCGGCAGTCCCAGCGCGGCTTCAACATGGAACAGAACGTGTCCCTGGCTTTCGAAAACATCAACTCCACGGAACTCTCCGCGACGGCCAGCGGCTACGGCGTGGACCACATCAAGGTGGCCGAGGGCCTGGGCTGCAAGGCCATCCGGGTGGAGGACCCCAACGACCTGGCGTCCGCTTTCGACAAGGCCAAGGCGATGGCCGGCGAGTTCAAGGTTCCCGTGGTGGTGGAAGTGATCCTGGAAAAGATCACCAACATCTCCATGGGTGTGGAGATCAACGCGGTCAACGAGTTCGAGGAACTGGCCGAGACCGCCGAAGACGCCCCGACCGCCATCCTGGCGATGCAGGCCTGAGATGAAGGTGGTCATAGCGCCGGACAAGTTCAAGGGCTCGCTCTCTGCCCCGGACGTTGCCCGGCACGTTGAAGCAGGGCTGCAACGGGCGTGCGGCGGCAACCTTGAAGTCATCCGGATTCCGGTGGCCGACGGCGGCGAGGGCACCCTCGACGCCGCCGTCGGCTCCGGCTTCACCCGCCGCAGCGCCGTCGTCACCGGCCCCACCGGGCAGCGGCTCCGGGCGGAGTTTGCGGTCCGCGGCCGGGAAGCAGTCATCGAAATGGCCGCCGCATCCGGCCTGGCCGTCTTGCCCGGCGGCCCCGCGGGCGCCGGCAGCGGCGGGGCCGGCAGCGGCGGGGCCGGCGAAGCGGTGTCCGGCGGCCGGCCGGATTCCGACACCGCCAAAGGCGCCACCAGCCTGGGCACGGGAGAACTGATCCGGGCGGCGCTCGACGCCGGCTGCCGGCAGATCATCCTCGGCGTCGGCGGCAGCGCCAATACCGACGGCGGCGCCGGCGTCCTACAGGGGCTCGGGGCCAGACTCCTCGACGCCGACGGCAGTGAACTCCCGCCCGGCGGCGCTGCCCTCGCCCGGCTGGCCTGGATCGACTTCGCCGGCTTCGATTCCCGGCTGGACGAGGCCCGCTTCGTCCTGGCCAGCGACGTGGACAACCCCCTGCTCGGACCGGCTGGGGCCGCGGCGGTCTTCGGCCCGCAGAAAGGGGCCACTCCGGCGGACGTGGAAACCCTCGATGCCGCCCTGGCCCACTTCGTGGACGTGCTCGCGGCCGAGATCGGCCCCCGGGCGCTGAAGGCGGCCGACGCGCCGGGCGCCGGAGCGGCCGGCGGCGTGGGCTACGCCGCCATCGCGGTACTGGCCGCGGCCCGCAGGCCGGGCATCGACGTCGTTCTTGAATTCACCAGGCTTGGCGACCGGCTGGCGGGCGCGGACCTGGTGATCACGGGCGAAGGCAGCCTGGACGAACAGAGCCTGCTCGGCAAGACGCCCATGGGCGTTGCGCGGGCGGCGGCGCGGGCCGGCGTGCCGGTGGTGGCCGTCTGCGGCCGCACCACGCTGACTCAGCGACAGCAGGTGGATTCCGGATTCCGGCAGGTCTACCCGCTGACATCGCTGGAGTCCAAGGTAGAAATATGTATAGCCGAAGCAGGACCGCTGCTTGAGCAATTGGGAAAGCACATCGGCGCGGAGCTGCCGGGCCTGGTCCCGGCCAGCATGGCGCCGGGGAAAAGTGCCCGCACAAAGGAGCCCCTCAATGTCTGAAGACAGCTTTGACCTCGTCATCCGGGGCCAGCGCATTCTCACCACGGCCGGCATCGCGGCACGGGAGGTGGGCGTCCGCGGCGGCAAGATCGTCGCCATCGAGCCGCTCGGCAACGGGCTATCCGGCACGGAAGTGATTGAGCTCGCCGACGACGAAACCCTCCTTCCGGGACTTGTGGACACTCACGTCCATGTCAACGAGCCGGGCCGCACCGAATGGGAGGGCTTCGCGTCCGCCACCCGTGCCGCCGCGGCCGGGGGCGTGACCACCATCATCGACATGCCGCTGAATTCGATCCCGCCCACCACCACCGTGGAAGGGCTCAAGCTCAAGCGCGAGGTGGCCGAGGACCAGGCGTTTGTGGACGTCGGATTCTGGGGCGGCGCCGTGCCCGGCAACAAGGCGGACCTGCGGCCGCTGCACGACGAGGGCGTGTTCGGCTTCAAGTGCTTCCTGCTGCACTCCGGCGTGGACGAGTTCCCGCACCTGGACGCGGACGAGATGGAGGAGGACATGGCCGAGCTCAAGTCCTTCGATTCGCTCATGATCGTCCACGCCGAGGACTCCCACGCAATCGACCGCGCGCCCCACCCCGGCGGCGACCACTATTCCACGTTCCTGGCCTCCCGCCCCCGCGGCGCCGAGAACAAGGCCATCGCCGAGGTGATCGAGCGTGCCCGCTGGACCGGCGCCCGCGCCCACATCCTGCACCTGTCCTCTTCCGATGCCCTGCCGATGATCGCCACGGCCAAGCGCGACGGCGTCCACCTCACCGTGGAGACGTGCCCGCACTACCTCACGCTCATGGCCGAGGAGATCCCCGACGGCGCCACAGCGTACAAGTGCTGCCCGCCCATCCGCGAGGCCGCCAACCGCGAGCTGCTCTGGCAGGGCCTGCAGGACGGCACCATCGACTGCATCGTCTCGGACCACTCCCCGTCCACCCTGGACCTCAAGGACCTGGAAAACGGCGACTTCGCCGTGGCGTGGGGCGGGGTCTCCTCGCTGCAGCTTGGCCTGTCCCTGATCTGGACCGAGGCGCGGCACCGCGGCATCTCCCTGGAGCAGGTGGTTTCCTGGATGGCCGAGAAGCCGGCAGCCCTGGCACGCCTCACCAGCAAGGGCAGGCTCGCGCTGGGGTACGACGCCGACTTCGCCGTCTTTGCACCCGACGAGGCATTCGTGGTGGATGTGTCCAAGCTCAAGCACAAGAACCCCATCACCCCGTATGACGGCAAGGCGCTTTCCGGGGTGGTCCGGAAGACCTATCTCCGCGGCACCCTGATCGATGGCCAGACCCCCGGCGGAAAGCTCATCCGCCGCGGCGGGGTATGAGCCAGGCAGCCGTGGCCGTCCCCGGACACAACGTCCGCGGAACGGCCCGGCAGCCCAGCCACTCACTGACCGTTCCCGGACAGGCCACTCATGGACAGGTAGTTCCCGGACAGGCAGTTCCCGGACAGGCCCGGCACGCCGGCCTCACGGCGAAGGGGCTGGCCGTCTGGGTCACCCTCCCGGACGGCGCCGACTGTGACCCGGCCGTACTGGCCCGCGCAGCCGAACTGGTGCTCGGCCGCGCCCTTAGATGTGCCCCGGAGGCGGAAGTCCACTTCAGGCCCGCCGCCGGAGCCGCAACGTCCGCCGTCATCCGGTCCGCGGAAGACGGCAGCATCCCGGCGGGACCCACGCCTGAAGTCCCCGGCGGGACCGCCGACGCCGAGCCGGCTGACGGCGTCGGCGCTGACGACAACGGGACCGACGACGGCGGGGCTGGCGGCGGCGGGGCTGGCGAGGGCGGCGGCGCTGACGAAGGCGGGGCGCCCCTGGCGCCCGTCCCCGGCACCATCAGCCGGCTCGCCGTCGACCTCGCGGCCGGGGATGCCAGGCTCGACGGCGAGCGCGTGCCCCTGACGGACGTGGAGTTCGCCCTCCTGCGATGCCTCGTGCAGAACTGCTCCCGCACGGTCAGCCGGCAGGAACTGCAGCATTGCCTCGACGCGTTCGGCACCCCCGGCGCGGCCACCCGGTCCATCGACGTGTACGTCGGCCGGCTGCGCCGGAAGCTCAAGGGCTGCCGGCACGCCGTCGTCACCGTCCGAAGCGGCGGCTACCGCTTCCTCCCCGGTCCGCTGGCCGTGGTGCGCGGGCCGGCCGAATACAGCATCTGAGGTCCCGCAGCCTCCACCAGCCCTGCCCCCGATCGAAGGAACTGCATGAAATCCGCCCTCACCACCGCTCTGCACACCACAACCGGGCTGCAACCCGGCGCTCCCGCCCCCGGGTTCACGCTGCCCGACGCCGCAGGCCGCCCGGTTTCCCTGGCCCGCTACCGCGGCAGGAGCGTCATCGTCTACTTCTACCCCCGCGCCGCCACCCCCGGCTGCACCACCGAGGCCTGCGATTTCCGCGACAGCCTTGCCGCCCTCCAGGGCGCGGGCTTCGAGGTCCTGGGCATCTCGCCCGACGCACCCGAGGCCCTGGCAGCCTTCGCCGCCGACCAGGCGCTGACCTTCCCCCTCCTCGCCGACGAAGACCACGCCACCGCCCTGGCATACGGGGCCTGGGGCGAGAAGCTTGTGGACGGCGAAGTCCGCGAAGGAACGGTCCGCTCCACCGTGGTGGTCGGCCCGGACGGGAACGTGGTCCTGGCGCAGTACCAGGTCAGCGCGCAGGGCCATGTCAGGGCGCTGCGGGAGGAGCTGGGCATCTAGCGCCGGGCGGCTGCTCCGCACCGCGTTCGGTTTTTTGCCACGGTTTCGGACAGGGGCGCCGCGGATCTGCGGCGCGGTGGTCCGATTCCGCCGCAGTTATCCGAAAACGCCCGCTCAGAACAAGGCGCCCGCCACGGCCTGCGTCAGCTGATGGATCACCTCGGTGCGTTCCGGGACGTCGCTCAGGCTCTGGCCCTTGGTGTAGATGACCAGCGCGTACGCGGTGTTGCCTTGGGCGAGGACGCCGGCGTCGTGCAGTTCATCGTCCAGGAGCCCGTACTTGTGGAACACCGTGATCCCGTCCGGCACGGCGGCGGGAATGAGAGTCTCGTAGTTGGTGTCCTGCATATAGGACAGCAGCTGCGCCGTGTCCTCGGCGTTGAGGAGTGCTCCGGAATAGACCCCGGACAGGATGCTGGCCATTTCCGCCGGGGTCAGCGTGTTGGTTTCCGGGTCGTAGCTCACGCCCAGAGACGCCGCAAAGTCGGTCAGCTCCCCGTGGCCCACGGCATCCATGACCAGCGACCACGAGTCATTGTCGCTCTGCTGGATCATCTCGCGGAGCTGGAATCCGGCGGTGTAGCTCCCCAGCGGGTCATCGAGGCTGGCGGCGCCGGTTTCCACCAGGTGATAGTAGGCCGCAGCGGCCAGGACTTTGGCCGTGCTGGCCGCCACGAACTTCTCCTGGACCCCGTATTCGTGGACGTCCTCGGACGCGGCACCCTGAGAGAGGTCCGCCAGCGCCACGCCGATCTGGTACTGGCTGTTGGCCTCGATGATCGCGTTGATCCGTGAGCCGAGCGCCGTGTCGATGGACGCCGACGCCGGGGCGCTGGCTGGGGCGCTGGCTGGGGCAGACGGCGCAGCCGGCGCCGTCCTAGGACTCACCGCCGTCGAGCGGGCAGCCGCGGAGGAATAGATACCTGCGGCCAGCGCAACCGCCAGCACTGTGGCACACGCCGCCAGGATCATGGCCCGGACCCGGCCGCGCGCAGGATGCCGTCGGGGGGCCGGGCGTCGGGATCCGAAACGTGGCTGTCGTGGCGTGTGATCTTCCGGCATGTGGTCTTCCATAGTGGCTTCAGGCTAGCCAGCGCAGCTATGCCGGAGCTATGAAAAAGCTGTCGCTGCGGGACGGAATACAGCCTTGGACGCCGGTGTTGTGCACCACAGACCCGTTGTCTCCTCCCGAAGGATCACCATGAGCGCCAATCCGACCGTCAAGCTCCAGCCCGGCACCCCGGCCCCGGAATTCACCCTCCCCGACGCCGAGGGCAAGCCGGTTTCCCTCGCCGACTACCGTGGCAAGAGCGTGATCGTGTACTTCTACCCGCAGGCCGCGACCCCGGGCTGCACCACCGAGGCCTGCGACTTCCGCGACAACCTCGCCTCCCTGCAGGGCTCAGGCTACGAAGTCCTGGGCATCTCCCCGGATGCCCCGGACGCCCTGGCCCACTTCACTGGCGATTTCGCCCTGACCTTCCCGCTCCTGGCCGACGAGGACCATGCCGTGGCCCTGGCCTACGGCGCCTGGGGCGAGAAGCTGGTCCACGGCGAGATCACAGAGGGAATCGTCCGCTCCACCGTGGTGCTGGACCCCGAGGGCAAGGTCCGGCTCGCGCAGTACCAGGTCAAGGCCCAGGGCCACGTCGCAGCGCTGAAGGAAGAGCTGGGCGTCTAGCAGCGCGGGCGGCCCGCGGCTTCCTTGGTCCCGGTCAGGGCGCGGGCGCTTTTCGCTGCACTTTCCGACCACCGCTGCGGAATCGGACGCATGCAGCGCGGATCCCCGGCGCGCCCGTCCGATACGCACGCGCCGGTCGGAAAGTGCCGCGGAAAAGTTCTCCACATCCGCCCCGCCGGGAGTTGTCCGGCCCAGTGTCCCGGGCCACCATCGTGACATGGACCTACCTCCGTTGATTCTCAGCAGTGATCTCGCACGAATCGGCCAGGACACGCGGAGCCTTGCGCGGCAGGCGAAGTCCGGGCAGCTCCGGCGCATCAGGCAGGGCGTTTACGTCCGGGCTCAGGAGTGGGAAGTACTGGCGCCGTGGGACCGGTATCCGGTCCTCATCCGGGCGGCGGCCTCCACGCTGAGGAGCCGCACCGTCTTCTGCCGCCAATCCTCCGCTGTACTGTGGGGCATGCCGCTGCTGGGCCACCGCCATCCGGTCCATGCCTGCACTTCCGACGACGGCGGCGGACGCTCGCGCGCCGGGGTCCGGCGGCATTTCGTCGACTTGGACTCGGCACAGATCGAGGAACGTCACGGGCTCCTGGTCACGGACCGCGTCCGGACAGCCTTGGACTTGGCAGCCTTCGAATCGTTCGAGCAGGGCGTCACGATATTCGACCACGTCCTCCGGCCGCAGCCTGACAATCTGGCTCCGCTCAGCCGCGAGGAACTCCACGCCGGCGTCGACGGCAACTACACAAAAGCCGCGGCCCGGCGAATCCGGACCGCCCTGAACTTTGCTGATCCTGCGTCCGGCTCCCCTGGAGAATCGGTAAGCCGCGCCCTGATGCACCGGCTCGGCTTCCGGAGTCCCCTCCTTCAGGTCGAAATCCGCGATGCCCGGGGGCTGGTCGCATTCACAGACTTTGACTGGCCCGAGGAGCAGCTTTGCGGCGAATTCGACGGACTCGTGAAGTATCGCAAGGTGGAGTACCTCCAGGGCCGGACGCCAGCGGAGGCCCTCACCGAAGAGAAACGCCGGGAGGACCGGATTCGCGCCACGGGCCGACGCGTGATCCGTTGGACGTGGTCGGAGCTGTCCAGTCCAGGAAAATTTGCCGCATTTCTGGCGGCAGCAGGCGTTCCCCGGCAGCCACTCCCGTCCAGTCGGCGCTGATCCTGCCACGTTTCCGGGAATCCGCTACGGTGTCGGACACGGGCAACGCGGATCAGGGCCGCGCCGGTCCGAAAGCGATGCACCTGTCCGATGGCGATACGCCCGTCCGAAAACGGCGCGGAACCCGGTCGGGCTGCCTGTCCGGAGCGCCGAGAACCCGTGGACTGGCCTACACCTTGGTCCCGGCCACCACCGTGGCGGTGGACCGGAGCTGGATGGCGCCGTCGTGCTCGTAGCGGCCCAGCAGCTCGAACACGTCCGCACGGATCAGGGCCCGGGACTGCTTGTCCGCCTTTGCCAGCCCCATCGCCACAGTGGTCGCGATGTCGGTAATGAACTCCCAGTAGCTCTCGGGGGATTCGAACACGAGGTTGGTAGTGACCTTGCGCTCGGTCACGTCCGTGAGCCCGGCATCGTTGAACATCCGGGTCATGAACCCGGTGGGTGCACAGCGGAACAGCCCCGGAGTCCCTGCGGCCGGAATGGGCAGCTCGCGGTGCCGGGCAATGGTGCCCAGGATCAGGCTGGCCCACGGGTTCTCGGCGGCGCGTCCCCAGACGACGGCGCCGACCCGGCCGCCCGGCTTGGCGGTGCGCACCATCTCTCGCATGGCCGCGGACATGACCGGAAAGAACATCAAACCGAAGCGGCAGTACACGGCGTCGAACGTGTTGTCCTCGAAGGGCATGGCAGCAGCGTCGCAAACCTTGAAGTCCAGGTTGTGCAGGCCCCGGGTCAATGCCTTTTCTTCGGCCACGCGGAGCATACCGGCCGAAATGTCAGCGAGGACCACACGCCCGTCCGGCACCTGTTCGGCCACATTGAGTGCGGGTTCCCCCGTGCCTGCCGCGACATCCAGCACCCAGGAGTTGGGGAGCAGCCGGAGCTCCTCAAGCAGGGCGTCCCCGAACGGAGCATGCCAGTCGAGCAGTTCAACGTCCCATTTCTTCCAGCCCGCCGAGAACTCATCCCAGAGCAGGCGCTGCTGGTCGCGAACGCGGTCGGCTGAGGCTAACATGGCGGATCCTTAGCTCGTCTGTTCCTAGCCCTAGTCTGCTCCCGGAACGGGTCTCCGGCAATGAGTCGAAGGGCAGTAGGCTTAACGGCATGTCTTCCCACGAAACCCCCGGCACCCCAGGCACCAACCCCCGGGGGGAATCAGTCCCGGGCAGCGTCCCGGAGCGGCGCGAGGTCACCGTCCGGCGGGCGCCGAAGTACGTGCCCTTCCTGATTTTGGGCGGGCTCGTGGGCGTGGTTGTCGCGGCGATCATCGCCTACGCCCTGCCCGGTGATGCCAGCTACGACGCCGGCTCGGTTTTCGGCTTCTTCATGGTTCTTTGCGCGGCCGGCGGCGTCATCCTGGGTGCCGTGACGGCCCTGGTGCTGGACCGGGTCAGCGTCCGCCGCGCCCAGCGCGCCGTCGTCGAGTCCGCCCCGGACGACGACGACGAAAACCGCGCCTGAGACCCGCCTGAGCCGGGCGGCAGGTCATAAATCGGCCGCCGGAAAAGTCTTAGCGCACATCGTGAGATAATCGACCAGTGGCACGCGGCGATGGAAAACTTTCTCATGATCTTCTCCCAGGCGAAAAAGGCCCTCAGGACGCATGCGGCGTCTTCGGGGTCTGGGCACCCGGTGAAGAAGTAGCAAAACTAACCTATTACGGGCTGTATGCACTGCAGCACCGCGGTCAGGAGTCGGCTGGTATTGCGACCAGCGACGGCAAGCGGATCAACGTCTACAAGGACATGGGCCTCGTTTCCCAGGTTTTTGACGAGACCACGCTGAACACCCTGACCGGGCACTTGGCCGTCGGCCACTGTCGCTATTCCACGACCGGCGCCAGCCACTGGGCGAACGCCCAACCGACCCTGGGCGCGACCGCCACGGGTACCGTGGCCCTGGCACACAACGGCAACCTGACCAACACGGCCGATCTCAAGGCGATGATCGAGGACCGCAACGGCGGAAACCTCAGCGGCGAAATGAAGCAGGGCAACACCTCGGACACCGCCTTGGTCACGGCGCTGCTCGAGGGCGAAGAAGGCAAGTCCCTCGAACAGACCGCCATGGAGCTCCTGCCCAAGATCAAGGGCGGCTTCTGCTTCGTCTTCATGGACGAGGGCACCCTCTACGCGGCCCGTGACACGTACGGCATCCGTCCGCTCTGCCTCGGCCGGCTGGAACGCGGCTGGGTGGTTGCCTCCGAGCAGTCCGCCCTCGCCACTGTCGGCGCCAGCTTCATCCGCGAAATCGAGCCCGGCGAGTTCATCGCGATCGACGAGGACGGTGTCCGTTCGCAGCGCTTCGCCGAGGCGACCCCGGCCGGCTGCGTTTTCGAATATGTTTACCTCGCCCGCCCGGACGCCTCCATTGCGGGCCGCTCGGTATACGAATCCCGCGTGGAAATGGGCCGCCAGCTGGCCCGCGAAAACACCCAGGAAGCGGACATCGTCATCCCGGTGCCGGAATCGGGCACCCCCGCGGCCGTGGGCTACGCCGAGGAATCCGGCATCCCTTTCGCGCACGGCTTCGTCAAGAACTCCTACGTGGGCCGCACGTTCATCCAGCCCTCGCAGACGCTGCGCCAGCTCGGCATCCGGCTCAAGCTCAACGCCCTTGAATCCGTGATCCGCGGCAAGCGTGTGGTGGTGGTGGACGACTCGATCGTCCGCGGCAACACCCAGCGCGCCATCGTGCGGATGCTCCGGGAAGCCGGCGCCGCAAGTGTCCACATCAAGATCTCCTCCCCGCCGGTCAAGTGGCCCTGCTTCTACGGCATCGACTTCGCGTCCCGCGCGGAACTGATCGCCAACGGCGCCACCATCGAAGAGATCACCCAGGCCATCGGCGCCGACTCGCTCGCCTACATTTCCGAAGACGGCATGATCGACGCCACCCGGCAGCCGCGTGAGCGTCTGTGCACCGCCTGTTTCACCGGCAAGTACCCGATCGAGCTTCCCGGGGCGGACAAGCTCGGCAAGAACCTGCTCGAGCGCACCGACCTCGGCGGCCTTCCGGCCGCGTCCGCAGGTTCCAGTGCGGCCGTTTCCGCGGCGAACGCTTCGGCGCCCGCACCGTCCACGGCGCCCGACGCCGAACCCGGCACCTCGATCTCCGACGACCCTGCCGAGAAGGCCGGCGCCACCGGCTGCGATCCGGGTCCGGACTCCGAATTCGAAGAACTGCTCACCGATGCCGACCGCGTCACCACAGCCGACAAGAAAGAGCCAGTATGACTTCCGCCTCCCCGGCCGCTGACATGAACGCCGCCCAGAACGCCGGCATCACCTACGCCTCCGCCGGCGTCGACGTCGAAGCGGGAGACCGCGCCGTCGAACTCATGAAGGATGCCGTCAAGGCAACCCACAACTCCTCGGTGATCGGCGGCGTCGGCGGGTTCGCGGGCCTCTACGACGTTTCCCGGCTGCTGACCTACAAGCGCCCGCTGCTGGCCACGTCCACCGACGGCGTCGGCACCAAGGTGGCAATCGCCCAGGCCATGGACATCCACGACACCATTGGCTACGACCTCGTCGGCATGGTGGTGGACGACATCGTCGTGGTGGGCGCCGAGCCGCTCTACATGACCGACTACATCGCCTGCGGCAAGGTTGTCCCGGAGCGCATCGCCGACATCGTCCGCGGCATCGCCGCGGCCTGCTCGGTGGCCGGCACCGCCCTGGTGGGCGGCGAAACCGCCGAGCACCCGGGCCTGCTGGGCGAACACGAGTACGACGTCGCCGGTGCCGCCACCGGCGTGGTCGAGGCCGATGCGCTGCTGGGCCCGGACCGTGTCCGCGCCGGCGACGTCGTGATCGGCATGGCCTCCTCCGGCCTGCACTCCAACGGCTACTCCCTGGTCCGCCGCGTCATCAACCACGCCGGCTGGGCCCTGGACCGCCAGGTCTCCGAACTCGGCCGCACCCTGGGCGAGGAACTCCTCGAGCCCACCCGCGTCTACGCCGCGGACTGCCTGGACCTCGCCCGCACCTTCCCGGTCAACGGCTCCGCCGGCGGCCAGGCCGTGCACGGCTTCAGCCACGTCACCGGCGGCGGCCTCGCCGCCAACCTCGCCCGGGTCCTCCCGCAGGGCCTGCTCGCCACCGTTGACCGCGCCACGTGGGAGCTCCCGGCCATCTTCAAGCTGGTCTCCGAGCTGGGCAACGTCCCGCTGGCAGACCTCGAGCGCACCCTGAACCTGGGCGTGGGCATGGTCGCCATCGTTTCCCCGGAAGCCGCCGACGCCGCCGTGAGCCGGCTCAACGACCGAGGCCTGCCGTCCTGGATCATGGGCACGGTCGAGCAGAACTCGGATTCAATCGTGAAGACGGGCCCGGACTACGTCCAGGGCGCCAAGGGCGTCGACGGCGGCGCCGTCCGCCTGGTCAACGCCTACGCGTAAGGGCTCTAACTGAAGCGAGTGCTCCCCACCGGCCCCCTCGCCTCGCATGCTCGGCCAGGGAGCCCTGCCGGCGTGGGCCCAGACCGCCGTTTGTCAGGCCGTCGCGGAGCACTCGTTTTTGTTTGCGGTCCTAAACCTCCAGCAGGCTGAAGACGCCGCCCTGCGGATCCTGGATCGTGGCGATGCTGCCGGCTTCCTCGCCGTCCTCCGGCTCGATCAGCACGACGCCGCCCGCGGCCACCGCCGCGCGCACCGCTTCCGCGACGTCCGAGACGCCGAAATAGACCTGCCAGCCGGGCTGGAGGGTGTCCTGCGCATCGCCCGGAACCCGGGCGATGCCGGCCACCTCGGTACCGTCCACCATGAGCGTCGTGTACGTGCCGCCGTCGTCCTGGGGATATTCGGTCACCTCGTGCCCGAAGAGCTGTTGGAAGAATCCGACGGCGGCCTGCGGCTCCGGGGTCAGCAGCTCGGCCCATGTCAGGGCGCCCGCCTCCTGGCTCCGGGCGGCCCCGAAATGGCTGCCGGCCTGCCAGGCCCCGGTGGTTCCGCCGCCGGGCGGGGCGAAGAAGACCATGACGCCGGTGTCGCTGATGGCCTCGGGGCCGAATTCGAGCCGCCCTGCGGAATGCGCCAGTTCGGCGGCCAGGTCCTTGGCGTCGCCGACCGCGAAATACACGTTCCACCGGCCCGGTTCCCTCGCGGATTCCTGTGGTGTGCCCTGCGGCGAGTTTTGCGGCGCGAGTACCGTGACCAGGTCCTCACCGAGGAAGGCCTTGGCGTAACTGCGTCCGTCCGGGGTGGGCAGGTCTTCGTACCGCCAGCCGAAAACTTCCGTGTAGAAGGCCTTCGCCGCCTCCACATCCCTGGTCTGGAGATCGGTCCAGCAGAGCTCGCCCTCGGCGAATCCTGTGCGCATGGTCATGGCAGTCCTTCCGGGGCGGCGATGCTGTGTCCGGGAGAATCCGGCACGATCAACCTAGCCCGCGGTCCCGCCGGTGACAACTGCGCTTCCGGCCCCGGGGCCTGGCCTGTCCGCGGGGCACCAGGCCCTACGGGGCACAAGAAAGGCCGCCGGCCACGCCTCAGACAGGTGTGTGGCCGGCGGCCTGAAATTCATTGTCTTGCACCGCAGTGCCGGAAAGATCCCCCGGAAGAAACTACCGGGAGGAAGCGTCGACTAACCTATCCGACGGGTGTCAACCTCGTCGTCCTCGTCTTCCAAATCGTCCGCGTACTTATCCACATACGCCGAATAGTCCGGCTCGACCGGGTCATCCGCGAAGTGGTTCGTGGCACGACTTCCCGGGCCCGTGAGCTCGCGCTGAAGGGCCGAATAGTCAGTGTTCGGGGAGTAGTACTTGATGTCCCGAGCCTGCTTGGTAGCTTTTGCCTTTTGACGGCCGCGCCCCATGGCGTGACCCCCTTTTGTACTTGGACCGGAGGTGGTCACCTTTGGCGATCGGTGAGGCCCCGGAATGTTTGGTCAATTTGTCGTACACCTAGATTACATGCTTTCGGCCTCAACTGCTTGCCGGCCCGCCTCTTGTGGACAGCGTGGCGCTTCCGGCCGGAGCAGCCGCCGCCCCGGCCGCATGCGCCGCGCCGCGCATCTTCGATAGAGTTTCCTCTTGTGCTCCCGGAAACGGGCCACGATGCCGGGCCTCCAACCCCGGCAAAGACGCACGGAAGTGGTGAATTTCTCAGTGACCGAAGAGAATCCAAGGCACGACGCCGGGCCCGTCCCGCCGCCGCCTTCGAGGCTGCCGACGTCCGCCCTGCCCGTTGTCACGGCCGACACGGAACCGGCAGCGCGCCGGGGAGAATCCGGCGAATCGGTCGAACCCGCCGCGGCGCGCCCAGGCGCGAAGGGCTCTGCCGCCACTGTCGCCGGCATCATCACCGCCGCCTCGGGCCGTGCGCGAGACCGTGTGCGCCCCCTGGCCCGCCGGATCCGCCGGCAGGGGCGCAAGCGGCTTGGCGCGGCTGCGGCCGTGCTCGTCGTTCTCGGGCTTCTGGTGTGGTGGGCGGCGGCCTCATTTGCCGGCAGTCCCCCGCCCTCCGCGGACGGCAGCGGCAGCCCGGCCCCCGCAGCGTCGTCGGAGTCGGCGTCGGCCCCGGCCAGCCGCGGTGCCCTGCCCCTTGAAGGCGTCAGCCCGCTGGACTTCCAGCTGCGCGACTGCTTCAAGGACTTCGATCCGGATGCGCAGCAGTCCACCATCGTGGACTGCGCCACAGGCCACTCGGCGCAGCTGGTCGCCGTCGAGAAGTACGCGGCCGAGGACTCCTACCCCGGCCGGGAGGCCCTCAAGCAGAAGGCGCGCGCCGCCTGCAAGGCCGCACCGCTGACGGACAAGGCCTCGGGCTACGCGCTGAGCTACAAACTGGCCTACCCGAGTTCGAGCAGTTGGGGCAAGGGCGACCGCCGGGTCGACTGCTACGTCGTGACGGATGCCGGAAACATCATCATGGAGTCCCTGCTCTCCTGATATGTGGCCCCTCAGCCCCATCTAGCTTCAAATGCCGCCGGCAGCCGGGACGAACCCGGCTGCCGGCGGCGTTTTAACGTGTTCGGGCGGCTTGTGGTGCCGGCGGCTACGACTTGCGCCGGACCGAGAGTCCGCTGCCGGTGGATGCGCCGCCGTCGGGACGGTCCGTGGCCTCAGGCCCGCCCATGGTCAGTTCCATCAGGTCCGGCGCGGTATCCACCACCACCGTGTCTCCGTCGGAGATCTCGCCGGCCAGGATGGCCCGGGCCAGCCGGTCGCCGATCTCGCGCTGGACCAGCCGGCGCAGGGGCCGGGCGCCGTACGCGGGATCGAAGCCCGTGACGGCAAGCCAGGCGCGGGCGCCCTCGGTCACTTCCAGGTTCAGCCGGCGGCCCTTGAGCCGCTCGCCCAGCTCCTTGACCTGCAGCTCCACGATCCGGGACAGCTCCTCCACGCTCAGCGGATCGAACAGCACCACCTCATCCAGCCGGTTCAGGAACTCCGGCTTGAAGGAAGCATGCACGGTCGCCATGACGGCGTTCTTCTTGGCTGCGGCGTCGAGGTTGGGGTCCACCAGGAACTGGCTGCCCAGGTTCGAGGTGAGCACCAGGATCACGTTGCGGAAGTCCACGGTGCGGCCCTGGCCGTCGGTGAGGCGGCCGTCGTCGAGCACCTGCAGGAGGATGTCGAAGACCTCCGGGTGGGCTTTCTCCACTTCATCGAGCAGCAGCACCGAATACGGGCGGCGGCGGACGGCCTCGGTCAGCTGGCCGCCCTCCTCGTACCCGACGTAGCCTGGGGGCGCCCCGACAAGCCGGGCCACGGAATGCTTCTCCGAGTATTCGGACATGTCGATCCGCACCATCGCGCGTTCGTCGTCGAACAGGAAGTCGGCAAGGGACTTCGCGAGCTCGGTCTTGCCGACGCCGGTGGGGCCGAGGAACAGGAAGGAGCCCGTGGGCCGGTTGGGGTCGCTGATCCCGGCCCGGGCGCGGCGCACGGCGTCGGACACCGCGGCGACGGCTTTCTTCTGGCCGATCAGCCGCTCGCCCAGAACCTCTTCCATGTTCAGCAGTTTCTGGCTTTCGCCCTGCAGCATGCGCCCCGCCGGGATGCCGGTCCAGGCCGAAATGACCTCGGCAATATCGTCCGCGGTAACCTCATCAGCCACCATCTGCCTGGATTTGTCGGGCACGGCCGCTTCGGCCTCGGCGGCGGCGTTCAGCTCCCGTTCCAGGGCCGGGATCTCGCCGTAGAGGATCCTGGACGCCGTCTCGAGGTCACCCTCGCGCTGGGCTTTGTCGGCCGCGGAACGGAGCTCGTCGAGCTTGGCCCGCAGGTCGCCCACCCGGTTCAGGCCGGCCTTCTCGGCCTCCCAGCGGGCATTCAGGGCCGCGAGCTCTTCCTTCTTGTCCGCCATGTCCGCGCGCAGGGCCGCCAGCCTTTCCACGGAGGCGGGATCGGTCTCGCCGGCCAGGGCCAGTTCCTCCATGGTCAGGCGGTCCACCTGGCGTCGGAGCTGGTCGATCTCCTCCGGGGCGGAGTCGATCTCCATCCGCAGCCGCGACGCGGCCTCGTCCACCAGGTCGATCGCCTTGTCCGGCAGCTGACGGCCGGAGATGTACCGGTTGGAGAGGTTGGCGGCGGCCACGAGTGCGGAGTCGGAGATGGAGACCTTGTGGTGGGCCTCGTAGCGTTCCTTGAGGCCGCGCAGAATGCCGATGGTGTCCTCCACGCTCGGCTCGCCGACGTAGACCTGCTGGAACCGGCGCTCCAGGGCCGGGTCCTTTTCGATGTTCTCGCGGTATTCGTCCAGGGTGGTCGCGCCGATCAGCCGCAGCTCGCCGCGGGCCAGCATGGGCTTGAGCATGTTGCCGGCGTCCATGGAGCTGTCCCCGGTCGCGCCCGCCCCCACGACGGTGTGGAGCTCGTCAATGAACGTGACGATCTGCCCCTCGGAGCCCTTGATTTCCTCCAGGACGGCCTTGAGCCGTTCCTCAAATTCGCCGCGGTATTTCGCCCCGGCCACCATCGAGGCGAGGTCCAAGGAGATCAGGGTCTTGCCGCGCAGGCTCTCGGGAACATCATTGGCGACAATCCGCTGGGCCAGTCCTTCGACGACGGCGGTCTTGCCCACGCCGGGCTCGCCGATGAGGACGGGGTTGTTCTTGGTCCGGCGGCTCAACACCTGGACGATGCGGCGGATCTCGGCGTCGCGGCCGATCACCGGATCCAGCTTGCCGGAGCGGGCAATCGCGGTGAGATCGGTGCCGTACTTCTCCAGCGCCTGGAAGGTGTTTTCGGGGTCGGCGTTGTCCACCTTGCGGTCGCCGCGGACCCCCGGCAGGGCGGCGAGCAGGGCCTCGTGCGAGGCGCCGGAGTCGCGCATCAGCTTGCCGACGGCATCACTGCCGGACGCGAGCCCGAGCAGCAGGTGCTCGGTGGAGACGAATGAATCGCCGAGCCGCTCGGCCTCGTTCTGGGCATTCTTGATGGCCTGCAGGGCGGTGCGGGACAGCTGCGGCTGCTGCACCGAACTGCCGGAGGTCGACGGAAGGGCCTTGATGGCGCTGCTGGCCTGGACGCTGACCGAATCCGGGTCCGTACCGGTGGCTCGGAGGAGGGCGACGGCAACCCCCTCACGCTGGTCCATGAGCGCCTTGAGCAGGTGGGCGGGCTCGAGCTGGGGGTTTCCCGCCGTCGAGGCGTTCATGGCGGCTGCCGCGAGAGCCTCCTGGCTCTTGGTGGTGAATTTGGCGTCCAAAGAGAGCTCCTTCCGGGAACATGCTGATACTAAAGTTGAGTGTACTCCGCTCAACTTTGCATCGGGTCGCTTTGGGTCCATGTTTGCCCACGGCGAAACAGCTGTCTAGGGCCGGAGTCCCCGCGGCCCCGGGGCGCCGCGGCTCCGCGCCGCACCGCGGGACATGCCCTTCCCTGGCCGCGGGGAATGGACATAGTCCCGCTATGCCCATCCTTCGGATTCAGGACCGAACAAGTCCAATCCATCAGAGCGCGAAGATTGAGCATGTCCCGCCGGGCCGTTGCAGACCGCCGGGCATGTCCACGCTTTGATCCCGCCACCGGACATGTCCAATCCGCCTCGGTGCGAAGATTGAGCATGTCCCGCCGGGCCGTCGCAGACCGCCGGGCATGTCCACGCTTTGATCCCGCCACCGGACATGTCCAATCCGCCTCGGTGCGAAAAATGAGCATGCCCATCGGGTTCGGTGCCAGGAATGAGCATGTCCCGCGGGAATGACTTAACGTTGCTTAACATTCGGAGGCCTCCTTACTGTAACTGAGGTCACAGGTACACACACCGACGCGAAGGAGGGCCGGACATGCAGGATCACGCCACAAGCACCCCCGTGGACGGCCGGGTGCCGCCGGTTTCGGCCGCCGCAGTGGCCCGGGCAGCCGGGGTGTCCTCGGCCGCGGTGTCCTACGTCCTCAACGGCAAGGGCGGCGTCTCGCCGGAGACCCGGCGCCACATCATCCACGTGGCGAACGAGCTCGGCTTCAGGCCCCGTAAGCCCTCGCAGTCCACGGACCCGCAGCGGACCCGGGTCATCGGGCTGATCCTGCCCAACATCATCAACCCGATGTTTCCGCGCTGGGCACAGGGCGTCATCACGGCCGCGGCGGAGTCGGGTTACGAAGTGTTCGTCGCCACCACCCAGGACGATCCGGAGGTGCTCGCCCAGGTCACCTCGACGCTCGCGCACCGCAACGTGGACGGCATCATCCTCGCCGCCTCGCTCCGGGACGACGCCACCGCACTCCGCACCCTGAGGTCGGCGCGGATCCCCTATGTGTGCCTGTCCCGCCGGGCGGACTTCCTCGACTCGGACTTTGTCGGGATCGACGACGACGCCGCCGCGACCACGCTGATGCAGCACATGCTCAGCCACGGCTTCACCGAGATCGCCACGGTGATCGGCCCCCGTTTCTCCACCGCCTCCCTGGCCCGCGAACAGGCATTTGTCCGCACTGCGGCCGCGGCTGGCGTCACGATCAGCGGCGACCGGAAGATCAGCACCAGAGTCAATAACGAGGGCGGTCGGCTGGCGGCGGAACGGCTGTTCTCCACCGGCGCCCCGCCCCAGGCCGTGGTGTGCGGCAGCGACGAACTTGCCATCGGCGTCATGGAGTACGCCTTGGCGCGCGGCCTGCGCATCCCGGACGACGTCGCCGTCGCCGGCTGTGACGGGCTGCCACACAGCCGCTCGGGACTGATCAACCTGACCAGCATTGTCCAACCGCAGCAGGAAATGGCCTTCGAGGCCTTCGCCATGCTGCTCAAACGCATCGATTCCCCGTCCGCCAGCTACACCTCGAAAGTCTGCCGCCACCGCCTGCATATAGGGCGGACCTGCGGCTGCACCCCGCCGGACAGCTAAAGCCGGGAGCCCGCACGGGCCCCCTCGGCCTCGCCCCGCACCCGTTCCCCCGAGCGTCCCCCAGCCCCGGCGAATCCCGGGCTGCAGGCCCATCGGGCCGCAGCCTTGCTCCCGTTCGCCCCCATCCGGCACGCCCGTTCTTGACCATCCGTCCCGCCCACCTACCCAAGGACCCCAACCCATGTCAGTTGTATCCGCACCAAAGAAGATGCGCACACCGCAGGAAATAAACGGCGTGATCCTCCGCCGCGTCATGCCGCTGCTGATCGGCGCCTACATCATGGCCTTCCTGGACCGCACCAACATCGGCATGGCCAAGGACAGGCTGGAGATCGACCTGGGCATCTCTGCCACCGCGTACGGCATCGGCGCCGGACTGTTCTTCCTGACCTATGCGCTCTCCGAAATCCCGTCCAACCTGATCATGCACAAGGTCGGCGCCCGGTTCTGGATCATGCGGATCATGATCACGTGGGGCATCATCTCCGCCTGCATGGCCTTCGTCCAGGGCGAATGGTCCTTCTACATCATGCGGATGCTGCTCGGCGTCGCCGAGGCCGGGCTCTTCCCGGGCGTCATGTACTTCCTGACGCAGTGGTTCGTGGTCAAGGACCGTGCCAAGGCCAACGGGATGTTCCTGCTCGGCGTCTC
Source organism: Arthrobacter sp. NicSoilB8 (assembly GCF_019977355.1). Taxonomy (NCBI): domain Bacteria; kingdom Bacillati; phylum Actinomycetota; class Actinomycetes; order Micrococcales; family Micrococcaceae; genus Arthrobacter; species Arthrobacter sp. NicSoilB8. The sequence goes on from NZ_AP024655.1 coordinate 4,482,985, forward strand.
CATTGCTAACATCGTCGGCGCCCCGCTGGGCGGACTGCTGCTCACCCTGGACGGGCTCGGCGGCCTGCACGGCTGGCAGTGGATGTTCCTCGTCGAGGGCCTGCCGGCGTGCATCCTGGCGTACGTCGTCTGGAAGAAGCTCCCGGACCGCCCCAGCAAGGCCACCTTCCTGACCGCCGAGGAAGCCGCCGACCTCGAGGCCCGCATTGCCGCCGAGGAAACCGCCGGGGCCGAGGCCTCCGGCAACCACCGGCTCCGCGATGTCCTGAAGGACAAACAGATCCTTCTCGTCGTCGGCGTCTACTTCACGCACCAGATCGCCGTGTACGCCCTGTCCTACTTCCTGCCCTCGATCATCGGCACTTACGGCAAGCTCAACCCGCTGCAGATCGGCCTGCTGACGGCCATCCCCTGGATCTTCTCCGCGGCCGGCGCGCTGCTGGTCCCGCGTTTCGCCACCGACGGCCGCCGCTCCCGGCTGCTGGTCACCGGCACCATGACCGGCATCGTCGCCGGCTTCGCCCTCGGCGCCGTCGGCGGCCCGCTGCTCGGCATGATCGGCTTCTGCCTCGCGGCCTTCAACTTCTTCGCCCTGCAGCCGATCCTCTTCACGTACCCGGCCACCCGGCTCAGCGGCGCCGCCCTGGCCGGCGGCATCGCCTTCGTCAACACCATCGGGCTCTGCGGCGGCTTCCTGGGCCCCTACGCCATGGGCTTCATGCAGGACGCCACCGGTTCCAAGCTCTCCGGCCTGTGGTTCATCGTGGCCATGTGCGTGATCGGCGCGCTGCTGTCCCTGCTGCTCAAGCGCGGCACGGAAAAGCCCGCTGCCGTCCCGGCGGCCCACTGAGCCGCACCCCGCACCGCCCGTTCCGGATGCGCCGCCTGGCGCGTCCGGAACACCCCGCCAGTCACCTCACCGCAAGGACTACTCATGGATTTCACCGCCAAACGCGTGCTGGTCACCGCCGGAGCCAACGGCATCGGCCTGGCCATCGCCAACAAGTTCCGCGACCTCGGCGCCGCCGTCTTCGTCACCGACATTGACCCCGACGCCGTCGAGAAGGCCCGCGTCAACGGCCTGCTGGCCGCGGTCAGCGATGTCTCGGACGAGGACCAGGTCCGCGGGCTCATGGGCACGGTCCGGGAGGACCTGGGCGGCCTCGACGTCCTGGTCAACAACGCCGGCATCGCCGGCCCCACGGGGCCCCTGGAAACCCTCGACGCCGCGGCCTGGAAGGCGACGTTCGATGTCAACATCCATGGCCAGTTCTTCTGCATCAAGCATGCGCTGCCCCTGCTGCGCGAGGGCAGCGGCGCCTCCATTGTGAACCTGTCCTCCGCCGCAGGGCGGCTGGGCATGGCCGGCCGCAGCGCCTACTCGGCGTCGAAGTGGGCGGTCATCGGGCTGACCAAGACCCTGGCGATCGAACTCGGCCCCGACTGCATCCGGGTCAACGCCATCTGCCCCGGCGCCGTCAACGGCCCCCGCATCGACGCCGTCATCGCCGCCAAGGCCCGGATGCTGGACCTGCCGGCGGATGAGGTGTCCGCGCTTTACCTCGGCCAGTCCTCGCTCGGGCGGCTGATCGAGGCCGAGGACATCGCCAACATGGCCGTCTTCGCGGCCAGCGACATGGCCCGCAACGTCAACGGCCAGGCTCTCGCCGTCGACGGCAACACCGAAAAACTGTACTGACGCGGCCGCGGGATCCGGTCAGACCGTAGCAGTCCCGCCCAACGCCCACGATCCGCCCACCAAGGAGACATTCCCATGGCTGCTGCCCGCAAGGTCATCATCACCAGCGCCGTCACCGGCGCCATCCACACCCCGTCCATGTCCCCGCACCTGCCCGTCTCCCCGGACGAGATCGCCGACGCCGCGATCGGCGCCGCCGAGGCCGGAGCCGCGATCGTGCACATGCACGCCCGCGACCCGAAGGACGGCCGCCCCTCGCAGGACCCGGAGCACTTCGCCCCCATCCTTGACAGGCTCAAACGCAACACCGACGCGGTCATCAACATCACCACGGGCGGCTCCCCGCACATGAGCGTCGAAGAACGGATGCAGCCCGCGGCATTGTTCAAACCCGAGCTCGCCTCCCTCAACATGGGTTCGATGAACTTCGGGCTGTACCCGATGCTGGACCGCTTCACCGAGTTCAGCCACGACTGGGAGCGCGAAGGCCTCGAAAAGAGCCGCGACCTCGTCTTCAAGAACACCTTCCAGGACATCGAGACCATCCTGGGGATCGGCAACGAGAACGGCACACGCTTCGAGTTCGAGTGCTACGACATTTCGCACCTGAACAACCTGGCCCACTTCCACGCCCGCGGGCTGGCCCGGGGCCCGCTGTTCGTGCAGTCGGTCTTCGGCCTGCTCGGCGGCATCGGCGCCCACCCCGAGGACCTCATGCACATGCGCCGCACCGCCGACCGGCTCCTGGGCGGGGACTATGAATGGTCCATCCTGGGCGCCGGCAAGAACCAGATGCCGCTCGCCACGATCGGCGCCGCCATGGGCTCCCACGTCCGGGTGGGCCTGGAGGATTCCCTGTGGATCGGCCCGGGACAGCTCGCCGCGTCCAACGCCGAACAGGTCACCCGGATCCGCACCATCCTGGAAGCCCTCAACTTTGAGGTCGCCACCCCCGACGAGGCGCGGCAGATGCTGCAGCTCAAGGGCCGGGACAACGTGGGGTTCTGAACCGATGAGCATCCTGGTGGCCCCGGACAGCTTCAAAGGCACGTTCACCGCGGCCCAGGTGGCCGGCCACATCGCGGGCGGCATCCGGGCCGCCGGAGGGTCGGCCCGCGAGCTGCCCGTGGCCGACGGCGGTGAGGGCACCTTCGAGGTCCTGGCCCGCGGGCTTGACGCCCGGCCCGTCCGGGTCGCCACAGTCGGGCCGTGGGGCGAACCCGTCGACGCGGCGATCGGGCTGGCCGCCGACGGGACCGCCGTCGTCGAACTCGCCGCCGCGAGCGGCCTGAACCTGCCCTCCGACGGCGACCGGGACCCCGCGGCGGCCAGCACCTACGGCACCGGCGTCCTGATCGCGGAGTCGGTCCGGCGCGGCGCGCGCCGCATCGTGGTGGCTGCGGGAGGCTCGGCCACCACCGACGGCGGCGCCGGCGCCATCGCGGCGATCGAGGAACACGGCGGGCTCCGCGGCGCGCAGATGGTGATCCTGAGCGATGTGACGACGCGCTTTTCCGATGCGGCGCGCGTGTTCGGGCCGCAGAAGGGCGCCGGGCGGGCCATGGTTGAGTTGCTCACGGGCAGGCTGGAACTGCTGACGGAGTCGTTCGTCCGGGACTTCGGCCGCGATCCCCGGCTGGTGGAACGGACCGGCGCGGCCGGCGGATTCTCCGGCGGCATGTGGGCCCGCTACGGCGCCAGCTTGGTGTCGGGCGCGGACTATGTGCTGGATCTGCTGGGCTTCGACGCGCAACTGGCCGAGAGCCGCGCAGTGGTGGTGGGCGAGGGACGGCTGGATTCCCAGACCGGCCAGGGCAAGATCATTGCCGCCATCCTGGCCCGTTCCGGCACCAGACCCGTGTACGCCGTGGTGGGTTCGGTGGATCCGGACCTCGGCGACGACGCGGACCGCTTTGCCGGCATCATCGTGGCCGGAAATCCTGCGGCCATGGAGGCAGCGGGAGCCGAACTGGCCCGGACGGGCCTCGCGGCTTCGCACGCTTCCGGTACTGCCCCCGCGCCTCCCGGTTCCCCCGCTTCCTCTGCTTTCCCCGCTTCCCTTGCTTCCGGACATGCCCTCCGCTGACCGCACCGCTGGACATGCTCCCCGCCGGGCCCGCATCCCGGGTCCGACGACTGGGCATGTCCCGAATTGCCAGGTCCGGCCGCGGGACATGCCCTCCGCTGGCCCGCACCGCTGGACATATTCCCCATATGCCCGTTCCCGGGCCTGAAGACTGGACATGTCCCCAACTGCCACGCGTTACCACTGGACATGTCCCCCGCTGACGCGCGTGGCCATGGGACGCGTCGCGCAAGAAGCCTGGGGAGGCCCCAAGACGGGACAGGCTCGCCTTGCGGCCATTCCCGGGCCCGAAGACCGGACATGTCCCTAAGTGCCAGGTCCGGCCGCGGGACATGCCCTCCGCTGGCCCGCACCGCTGGACATATTCCCCATATGCCCGTTCCCGGGCCCGAAGACTGGACATGTCCCCAACTGCCACGTGCGGTCACCCGAAAATATCCTCCCCGGCGCGGTGTGACCACGGGACATGTGCAGCGGTATGTTCTGGCTTGGCTCAGGCAGGCGAGGCCCGACCGGGAAGGAGCGCGGAATTAGTGGCGGACGACGCCCGGCGTGACCACTGGCCAAGCCCGCTACCCGACGCCCGGCGTGACCACGGGAACGGGCCTCAGGCGAGCGGGATCCGACCCGGAAGGAGTGGCGCGGCGGCCGGGTCCCCCAAGGAACCGGCCACCGAACCAAGCACTCCCACCCCCAAAGCTTGTCATATGTTTGACAAGATTGTCACACGACGCTCCGGGCCGCACCGAAGCTCGTCGGTATTGTGGAATCCATGAATGAGACGGCGACACCGCAGAATCCCGACCACCGGAGCGTCTTCCTGGACAAGGCGCACCCGGCGGCCTGGCGCGCACTCAACGGGCTGGGCCTCAAGGCCAAGGAGGGCGCCGCCGAGGCCGGGTTGGACGGGAAGCTGATCGAACTGCTCAACGTCCGCATTTCGCAGATCAACGGGTGCGCCTTCTGCCTGGACATGCACGTGGGCGACGCGGTCAAGAACGGTGAATCCGCCCAGCGGCTGGCCGTTCTCCCCGCCTGGCGCGACACCACCCTGTTCTCCGACAAGGAACGCGCAGCCCTGACCCTGGCCGAGGCCATCACCACCATCTCCGACGCCCACACCCGCGACCACGAAGGCGCCCAGGCCCGCAGGCACCTGACAGACGAGGAATTCTCCGCCGTCAGCTGGTTGGCAATCGCGATGAACGCATTCAACCGGGTCTCCATTGTCAGCCAGCACCCGGTCCGCACGGCCCGCGCCTAACCCCGCCCGCGCCTAACCCCGCCCGCGCCCAATCCCGCCGCACCTAATCCGGTCCGCACGGCCGGCCCCCACAGACCTACGCCGGGTAGACGGACACCGCCGCGGCCTTGACCACGAAGTACGCCTCCAGCCCCGGCACCAGGCCGAGGTCCGCGGAGGCGGCGGGGGTGATGTCGGCTGACAGCTCGCCGGCGCGGACGCGGATCTGGTCCCCGTGCGGCTCGAGATCCGTGATCCGCACCCGGAACGAGTTTCGCGGGCTGCCGTGCGCCTCACTGAGGAACACGGACACGGCCGACGGCGGAAACGCGGCCACGCCTGCCTGCCCGGGGACCAGCGGATCATCATGTTGCCCGGCGAATTCCAGCCCGTCGGCCGACCGGATGCCGGCGGCGGTGACGGTTCCGGCCACCAGGTTCAGCCCGGCCAGTCCGGCGGCAAAACGGCTGCGCGGACGCTGGAGTACCTCGCGGACGGGCCCTTCCTCGGTGATCCGGCCCGCCTCCAGGACAATTACCCGGTCGGCGAGCATGAACGCGTCCAGCACGTCGTGGGTGACAATGACGGCGCGGCGTCCGGCCAGGACGCGCTTGAGCAGCCGGCGCAGCAGCGGCGCGGCGTGGATGTCGAGGGCCGCCATGGGCTCATCCAGCAGCAGCACGTCGGGGTCAGCGGCCAGCGCGCGCGCCACGGCCACCCGCTGCGCCTGGCCGCCCGACAGCTCCCCGGGCCGGCGTGAGGCGAGGTCCACGGCGTCCACCTCGGCCAGCCAGTGCCTCGCGGTTTCCCTGGCCGCAGCCTTGGCCATGCCGGCACTGCGGGGTCCGAAGGCCACATTGTCGAGCGCGCTCAGGTGCGGGAACAGCAGCGGCTCCTGGGCCAGGAGGGCAGTGCCGCGGCGATGGGGAGCCGTCCAGGCATTCACCCCGGGACCCAGATCGAAAAGGACTTTGCCGTCCACCTCGCCCCTTCCGGTATCGGGCCGGAGCAGGCCCGCCATGACCGACAGCAGGGTGGATTTGCCGGCCCCGTTAGGACCCAGGACGGCGAGGGTTTCCCCCGGCGCCAGGCACACGGAGACGTCGAAGCCGCGGGCGGCGATGGCGGCGTCGATCCGGACGCTCACGGCGCCACCCTCTCCCGGGCCGTCTCCGACGCCCCCTCCCGCGGGGCACGCTCCGCCGGGCCGCGGCCGCGCGCACCGGCGGCCGCCGGCCCCCGGTAGGACAGCCCGACGACGGCGACCGCCACCGCGACAAGAAGCAGTGACAGCGCGACGGCGGCATCGGCGTCGGTCTCGCGCTGCAGATATATCTCCAGCGGCAGGGTGCGGGTGACACCCTGCAAGCTGCCCGCGAACGTGAGCGTGGCGCCGAATTCGCCTAGGCTGCGCGCGAAGGAGAGCACGGCGCCGGAGGCCAGCCCGGGCAGCACCAGCGGGATGGTCACCCGGCGCAGCACCGTGGTGGGGCGGGCACCGAGAGTCGCGGCGACGGCCTCGTACCTGCTCCCGGCCGAGCGCAATGCGCCTTCGAGGCTCACCACCAGGAACGGGAGGGCGACGAAGGTCTGGGCCAGGACAACGGCCGTCGTCGAAAAGCCGATCTGGATGCCGGCCAGTTCCAGTGAGCGCCCAAGCAGACCCTGCCGGCCGAAGGTGTACAGCAGGGCGATGCCGCCGACCACGGGCGGCAGGACGAGCGGCAGCAGCACGAAAGATCGGAGCAGGCGCTGCCCGCGGAACTGCCCTCGGGCCAGGACGAGCGCCAGCGGGACCCCCAGCACGATGCACAGCGCGGTGCTGGCCGCGGAGGTGCGCAGGCTCAGTGCCAGGGCGGTCAGAGACGATTCCGAGGTGACCAGCGGCAGGAACTGGGCCCAGTTGACCTTCGCGACGATGGCGGCCAGGGGCAGCAGGACAAACAGGGCGCCTGCCGCGGCGAGGACATGGATCCAGCGCGGGATGCCCTGGTAAGCGTGCCTCATCCGCGCCTCACTGTGTGCCGAATCCGGCGTCGTGCAGGACCTTCTTGCCCTCGGCGCCGGTGACCAGCGCAAGGAATGCCGCCGCCAGCTGCTTGTTCCTGCTGTCGCCTACGGTGGCGATGGGGTAGGTATTGACGGCCTGGTCCGCCTCAGGGAACGGAATCCCCTTGACCCTGTCGCCGGCGGTTTTGACGTCCGTGACATAGACGACGCCGGCGTCGGCCTCGCCCGAGGTGACCTTGCCCAGGACGTCCGTGACGGAGGATTCCTCGCTGACCGGGTTCAATGTCACGCCGGTGACTTTCTCGACCGTGGCGGTCGCGGCGCCGCAGGGAACCTGGCCGGCGCAGACCACCACGCGGACCCCGGGACGGGCAAGATCGGCGAAGGCAGCGATCGACGCCGGGTTGGCCGGCGGGACGGCGATCGCCAGGACGTTGGTAGCGAAGTTCGTGGCCGCGCCGTCGAGCAGCCCGGCATCGGCAAGCTTGGCCATGTTCTTGGTGTCCGCCGAGGCAAAGACGTCCGCCGGGGCTCCCTGGCTGATCTGGGTGGCGAGGTCGGAGGATCCGGCGAAGCTCAACGCCACCCTGGTGCCCGGGTTCGCGGCCTCAAACGCGGCCGCCAGTTTCGTGAAGGTGGCCTTCAGCGAGGCGGCCGCGAACACCGTCAGGCTTCCGGAGAGCTTGGTCGGCTCCCCGGCGCTGGACGCCGGGGCGCCTGCTGCCGTGCCCGGACCGCCGGCGGGCGCTCCGGCAGCGCACGCGCTCAGGCCGGCGGCGAGCATGCCGGCGGCGATCAGGACGGAGGGCCGGAACGGCAGTCTCATATGACGCTCTTCCCCTTGGGCGTTTCGATGATGACGGTGGTGGCCTTCACGACCGCGGTGGCGACGGAGCCCAGCTCCAGCCCGAGATCGCGCACTGCCTCGCTGCTCATCAGGGACACCACCCGGAAGGGCCCGCACTGGAGTTCGACCTGCGCCATCACCCTGTCTGCCGTAATGGCGGTCACGAGTCCCACGAAGCGGTTCCGGGCCGAACTGCCCACCCGGGCAGGGTCTTCCGGAAGCTGGGCCTGCTCCCGGGCAAGCCGCGCCAGCTCAAGCCCGTCCACGGCCAGCCGGCCGGACTCATCCTTGAGCGGGGTCAGGCTCCCTTGCTCGGTCCAGCGCCGCACAGTGTCATCACTGACACCGAGAAAACGGGCTGCTTCGGAGACGCGAATCTTAGGCATATTCCCACTATATTCCTCATTTGCGGTTTTCTGATCGAATATTAGCCGCATAAACCGAACTACGGTGCTGCGCGGCGAGCGCGTGGCCTAGCCTCAGCTGACGCGCAGTCGTAAGCTCTGAAAGTGGGGCGGAGCCGCGGTCACCGAGGGAGCACTGCCATGAAGTGGGTCAGGCCGGGTCACCCGGAATACGACGAAAGACGAAAACTCTTCAACGCGATGATCGACCGCCATCCGGCCGTGATCGCCCAATGCGGCACCCCTGCCGAGGTGGCCGAGGCGTTGGCCTACGCGCGGACCCACGGCCTCGATGTCGCCGTCCGGGCGGGCGGCCATTCCGTGGCAGGCATGTCCTTGAACGACGGCGGCCTGGTGGTGGACGTCCGTCCGATGAAATCCGCACGGGTGGACCCGGAGGCCCGCACTGCCACCGTGGGCGCGGGACTCACCTGCGGGGAGTTTGACCGCGCCACCCAGGAATACGGCCTCGCCATCACGGGCGGGCGGGTCTCGACGACCGGTCTCGCCGGCTTCACGCTCGGGGGCGGGTCCGGCTGGCTTGAGCGAGCCTTCGGCTTTGCCTGCGACGACCTCGTCTCCGTGGACCTGGTCACTGCCGCCGGCGAGCAGGTGACAGCCAGTGCCGGGGAGAACCCCGAGCTGTTCTGGGCCCTGCACGGAGGCGGCGGGAACTTCGGCGTCGCCACGTCGTTCACTTTCGGCCTGCACCCGCTGGGCCCAAAAGTACATGCCGGGCTGCTGATGTGGCCGGGGGACGCGGCCGCGGAACTCAGCCGCGGCTACCGGGAACTGGCTCTTGCGGCTCCCAACGAAGAATCCGCCACCCTCATCTATGCGATTGCACCGGCAGAACCCTTCGTGCCCCCGAACATGGTGGGCAAGATGGCCGTGTGCGTCGTGTACGTGTTCGCCGGTGACGCCGCGGAGGGCAAGGAACACGCCAAGGCCTACCGGGAGCTTGGCCCTGCCGTGGACCTCGTGGAGGACACGGACTATGCGGACTTCCAGTGTTCCCTTGACGACCCGCCGGGCAAGTACAACTACTGGAGCGCGGACTATCACGACGAACTCTCCGACGACGCCCTGGACGTCATCATCGAATCGGCCCGGAACCTCCCGGGACCCAGTTCCCAGCAATTGATAGCCCATTGGGGCGGGGCCGTGAGCGGGCCCGCGGCCGCGGCCACCCCGCTGCTGAACCGCGGCGCCACCTGGGTGAGCCACCCGTTCGGCCTGGGCGACACTCCGCAGGGCGGCCAGGAAGCGAAAGCCTGGGTCAAACGGTTCCGCCAGGATATCTCCCCCTACGCGAACGGCGGCGTGTGGCTGAACTTCATCGGCAACGAGGGCCAGGACCGGATTCGTGCGGCCTACGGCGATGAGAACTACACCCGGCTGGCGCACGTGAAAAGCGAGTTTGATCCGGGGAACGTCTTCCGCGGCAACCAGAACATCCGGCCCGCCGTCGCGGTATGACCGCGCAGGGTGACCGCATAGCGTGCCCGCGCTGTGCGACCGCGCTGGGTGCCCCGCTCGGCGCACCCTGATGCCGGCCCGCGCACGCTGATGCCCGGCCCGCGCACGCTGATGCCCGGGCCCGCGTCCGCGGACGGCGCTAGACTGCCTCCATGGCCGTCTACGTCGATCCGCCTCTTTGGCCTGCCCACGGAACGCGCTATTCCCACCTTGTCTCGGACACCTCGCTGGAGGAACTGCATGCCTTCGCCGCGGCTGCCGGCATCCCCGGACGCGCCTTCGACGGCGACCATTACGACGTCGCCGAGGCCCGTTACGGGGCACTGGTGGCGGCCGGGGCCATCCCCGTGGAAGGCCGGGTCCTGGTCCGCAAGCTCATCGCCAGCGGCCTTCGGATCCCGGCCCGCCGGCGCGGAAAGGCCCTCCGGGTCCCGCTCCTGAACCGCTGGAACGAGGCGCTGCCTGGCCACGACGCCCTCTTCCTGGACCTGCTGGACCGCTGGGGCGAGGAGCACCGGAAATACCACGGCCGCACCCATCTACTGGCTGTGCTGGAGGCCCTGGACGTGCTGTGCGAGCCGGCCGATCCGCCCCGGGCAGTGGTGCTGGCCGCATGGTTCCACGATGCCGTCTACCGCGGCGTCGCGGGCCAGGACGAGGAAGAATCGGCCCGGCTGGCCGAGGACAGGCTCCGGCATGCCGGCCTCCCCGCCGCCGAGGTCGACGAGGTGGTGCGCCTGGTGCTGCTGACGGCGGAGCACTGCCCGGAACCAGAAGACGACGCCGGCGCCCTGCTCAGCGACGCCGACCTCTCCGTCCTCGGCGGGGAACCGGAGGCCTACGCCCGCTACCGGGCAGCCGTCAGGGAAGACTTCGCGCACATCGGCGACGCCGACTTCGCCGCCGGCCGCGCCGCCGTCGTGCGCCGGCTCCTGCAGCTTGATCCGCTCTTCCACACTGACCGAGGCCGAGGCCTGTGGCTGGAGGCCGCCCGCCGGAACCTGCAGGGCGAACTCGACTGAAAGGTGCCTCGGCCGCGCGCCGGGAGCTTTCCCTGTTCAAATGGAACCGTTTAGAAGGAAACGTTCAACCGGAGAGGTTCAGGCGGCAACGCTGAGGTGATTGGCGAGCCGGTCGAACGACTCACGCCACCCTTCGCCGTGGCGGTCGCGGCTGGCCGCGGAGTCGAACGGGCCCTGGCTGAAGGTCATCTGGGTGCCGCCGTCGATCTCCTCCAACCGGATAGTCACTTCGGTCTCGAACCCGCGGGTGCCGTCCGGTTTGTCCCAGGCATGGGTGAACACGAACAGGTACGGCGGCTCGATGTCGGTGTGCACTCCGCTCCACCAGAATTCCTCGCCGGTGCTGTCCTGGATCATGCAGGCGCGGTACAGTCCGCCGACTTCGAGGTCGGCGTCGATGCTCTCACGCGGGACATGGAAGCCGCGCGGACCCCACCACCGCGGCGCCTGGTCAGGGTCCGTCAGTGCCGACCACACCACCTGGACGGGTGCCCTGAACTCGCGCACGATGACCAGCATCAGGTCCGTGTCGCCGGACGCCAGTTCATTCATGGTCCTCTCCCCCGGATTTTCTTAGACGTAACAGCGGAGCTTCCCTCACACCGCACTTCTTCCGCCCTAGCGGCGGCCGTGGCTGTAGGTCGGCACAAACGGCGTATTGGTCGGGACGATCTGTTTGCCCAGGGGCATCAACGACACCGGGATGAGCTTGAGGTTGGCGATTGCCAGCGGGATGCCGATGATCGTAATGGCCATGGCGAAGGCCGTGATAACGTGCCCGATCGCCATCCAGATCCCTGCCACCAGCAGCCAGATGACGTTTCCCAGCAGCGTAAATACGCCGCTTCCGCCGGGCTTGTCCACCACCATGCGGCCGAACGGCCACAGGGTATAGGACGCGATGCGGAACGAGGCCAGCCCCCACGGGATGGTGACGACCAGCAGACAGCAGATGACGCCGGCAAAGAAGTATCCGAGGGCCAGCCACAGGCCGCCAAAGATCAGCCAGATGATGTTCAGGAGTGTCTTCATGGATCCATTCTCGCCCGTGGGAGTGACATTCGAACCTAGGGGTTGGCCCGGAACAATCCCTGACTGCCCGGCCGGCCTTTAGGCATCCGCCTGCTTGACCATGGCGGCCTCAACATTGATCTTGACCTTGTCGCTGACCAGCAGCCCGCCCGCTTCGAGGGCGGCGTTCCATGTCAGCCCGAATTCCTTCCGGCTGATGTCCGCCTCGGCACTGAACCCGGCCCGGGTGGCGCCGAAGGGGTCCACCGCGACGCCTGTGTACTCGACCTCGAGTTCCACAGGCTTGGTGACGTCGCGGATTGTGAGATCGCCGGTCAGCACGTAGTCCTCCCCGTCGCCCCGGATCCCGGTGGCCCGGAACGTCATGTCGGGGTACTTCTCGACGTCGAAGAAGTCCGGGCCGCGGACATGGCCATCGCGGTTCGCGTCCCCCGAATCGAAGCTGGCCGTCTTCACCGTGGCATGCAGGCTGGCATCAGAGAGCGACTCGCGCACTCTCGCCTCGGCGGTGGCTTCGTTGAACCGCCCGCGGACCTTGCTGATGCCCGCATGGCGGACGCTGAAACCGACTTCGCTGTGGGACATGTCCAGCGTCCACACTCCGGGAGTCAAACCTTCGGGCAGAGTCACAACGGTCTCCTTCGAGCGGGGCGGGCCTGTTCCCGCCGGGGCGATCGGGGTATTCCCCCCACCCTGCATGCTAACGAGGAAGCCCGTTCCGGGCTAGGTCCCGCAGGCCCTTGACGCGGCACGCGGGCTTCGGCCCGGTCACGGGGGTGTTCCGGCCGGACGAATGTGCGGACAACGGCGCAAGCCCGGACCGCCGGTCCGGGGCCACCGCCTTCTCTGGCCATCACTCCGCGGCCGGGTTACTCTGGCCTATAAATGCCGGGCAATCACCCGAATTCGCAGCATTGCTGGAGAGCATTGCTCGCACAGCAGTACGCGCGCAATCCTGATCAACCAAGTGACGTGAGGAATCGTGGCCAGGTCCCTGGGGAAACGTGGCAAGGCGGGTATAGGCGCATGCCTGCTGGGCCTGGCTCTGCTGCTCTCCGCCTGCCAGCCCGGGCCGCCGGAACCGTCTCCGCGCCCAAGCCCCGGCACGCCGTCGTCGAGTCCGGCACCGTCGTCGTCGAGTCCGGCGCCGCCGTCGTCGGATGCAGCGCCGGCGCCCGGCGAACCTGTGCACTTCACTGCCCAGGGGGACATCGGGGTCAGCACCGGCGCCAAGAAAGTGCTCGACGTCGTCGCCGGCCTCAATCCCCAGCTGAACCTCGCGCTCGGCGACTTCGCCTACAAGGCCGGGCTCGAGCGGCAGTTCTGCGACATGGTCACCGCCCGTCTCGGCGAGGACTTCCCCTATCAGCTGGTGACCGGAAACCACGAGAGTGACGGCCACGACGGCGACATCGAGAAGTTTGTCCAATGCCTGCCCAACAAGCTGCCAGGCATCCAGGGCGAATACGGCACCCAGTGGCGGGTGGATGTCCCCGCGCAGAATCCCGTGGTCCGCTTCATTCTGGTCTCACCCGGCATCGATTTCCGGGACGGGCCGCTGGACTACTCCAGGGACAGCGAACGCTGGCGCTGGACCGCGGACGCCATCGACGACGCCAAGTCGCAGAACATTCCGTGGACCGTGGTCGGCATGCATACCCCCTGCCTGAGCATTGGCAACTATGACTGCCAGGCAGGGCAGGACTTCACGAACATGCTGATCGAAAAGAAGGTGGACCTCGTCCTGTCCGGCCACGACCACGTCTATCAGCGGACGCATCAACTGTCCACGGGCGGGGACTGCGCGGAACTCGTTCCCGCCAGCTTCACCTCCGGATGCCTGGCCGACACCGACGGCTCCATGGTCCAGGGTTCAGGAACCGTGTTCGCCACGGTCGGAGTGGGCGGCGTCGGGCTCTACAACGTGCATGCCGAGGATCCGGAAATGCAGTACTTCGCCAGCACGTCCGGAAAGAACCAGGACCCCGCCCTAGGGACACTCGAGGTCAGGGCCACGGCGGACGAACTGGCCGCCCGGTTCGTGCCAGCAGACGGATATACGTTCTCGGATTCCTTCACCGTCCGCCGCAGGTAACGGCTTTTCAGCCGGGGCCGCGGCCGGTCACAGCATCCTGGCGTTGCCGTGAGCCTCAGGCCGGCACCCAGATGCTGATCCAGTCAAGGGAGACGTGGCCCTGGGCCGTCGGGGCCGGGCAACCGGTCAGGCACGATTCGGTCTGCAGGATCAGGTGCATGGGCGTCGTCGGCGCCTTGGTGCTGGCACCCAGGGAACGTCCGTCCAGGAAGAACTCAACGCGCCCGGGGCTCCATTCCATCGTGGCCACATGCCACGAAGTGACGGACTGGTCCGAGTCGATTTTCTCGAACGCATCTGCGCCGTTCCGGTCATAATGGACGGCGCCGTAAATGATTTTGGCCAGATCCCCTTCGGGGAAATCCACCTCACCGTCCCGGGGCCAGACGCCGCTGTCCGGCCACAGCAGCCATGCCGTCTTGAACCCGGGAATGGCGTCGGCCCGGTAACGGACCGAGTACCGGCCGTACAGGAGGCTGTTGGCGCGGGGCGGGTTGGAGCTGGCGTTGGGGATCTTGGGCGTCGGCGCCGCCCCCATCGTGATTCCGTTCTCCGTGTGCAGGTACCAATCCAGCGTGCCGTTGCGGACACTGAGGACTTTCGACGGATAGTAGCCGGTCTTTCCGCCGCTGAGTTGTCCGGCAGTGTCCGGGGTCCCGTCTTTGTAGCCGGCGCTCCACCGAGCCCGGTAGAGCGGGCCGGGGAAGCCTCCGAGCGGGACGTCGCCGGCGGAGAAGTCCTCCACGAACACCTGCTTCCAGCCCGGCAGGTCACCAGTCATTGTCACATCCGTGGTGCGGGCCGGAGCCTGGCCCGGATTCGCCTGGGGCGCGCCCCCGCCATTCGGCGCGGTCGCCGGCGCTAGCGCTGCCTCGGTCGCGGCACCCCCTTCAGCAGACCCGGTGGGCGTCGCCGGCTGGGATCCGGGCGGTTGGGGTCCCGGGGTCTCGGATCCAGCGTCCGGCGTGGCGGACGGATTCACCGGCGACGCCGAGGTGAACAGCGGCCGTTCGCCAGTTGGTCCGGCATCGGCGCCACAACCCGCCAGCGCCATGGCGGGAACAAGCACCATGGCAGGAACCAGCGTGGACCGAAGAAGAAGGAGACGCCGGCGGGCCCTCGGCCCGCGCCCCCTGTGAACGGGTGTCCGCATCCGGTCAGTTTCGCATGGAGGCACCAGCCCATCAACCATTGCAGGGCATTTTTAGTTGAATAATCAAGTTAATCCAAGGTTAATGCAAGGTGCCGTGACCAGACTTTAACCCTGGGGTAATTTACTAAGTTGTCGACAACTGGTCAGCGTTAGCATTGGGTCTATTTTCCGGTTGGAGGAGCCGGAAAGCGCTGCAGTTGAGGCGAGCAGAATACGTCATTGAGTGGTGAGGCCAGTGTCCATCCCGAATCTCAAGCCGAACGTGCGGCCGCAAACAACGCCCCCGCCGGCAAACCCGTCAGTCAGCGTGGTGATTCCCACGTTGAACGAGGCGATGAACTTGCCGTGGGTGCTGCGGCGCATGCCCTCATATGTGGATGAGGTGGTAATCGTTGACGGTCGTTCCCTGGACGCCACGGTCGATGTCGCACGGGCCCTGCGCCTCGACGTCGTGGTGGTGGCCGAAACACGACCCGGCAAGGGAAACGCCGTGCGCGCGGGATTTGCCGCGGCGTCCGGGGACATCATCGTCATGCTGGACGGCGACGGCAGCATGGACCCCCAGGAGATCGGCTGGCTGGTGACCCCGCTCCAGCACGAATACGACTTCGTCAAAGGATCCCGCTACGTGACCGGCGGCGGCTCGGACGATCTCACGTGGCTGCGCAGCGGGGGAAACAAGATGCTGACCGGACTCGCCAACGCCGTTCTGCACAGCGATTACTCGGACCTCTGCTACGGCTACATCGCCCTCCGCCGCGAATGCGTCGACATCCTGGAGCTGAAGTCGGACGGCTTCGAAATCGAAACGGAACTGATTGTCCGGGCCTCCAGGGCCGGCCTGCGCATTGCCGAGGTCCCCAGCCACGAACTGTCCCGGATCTCGGGCCAGTCGAACCTGCACACGTTCCGTGACGGCTGGCGGGTTCTCCGCACCCTGGCCCGCGAGCGCGTGAGCTGGGAGGCGCCGACCGCCGGCGCCCGCCCCGAGGCCCTGCGACGAGTCAAGTACAAGTACCCCAACACTGTGTTCCCGCACGTTCCCACCGATCCCAGCAGCGTTCTGGGCGTGCGGGCAGGTGAGTAGGATGCCTGAGCATTCCAGCCTGCCGGCAGTGTCCGTGGTCATTTGCTCCTATTCGGAAGACCGGTGGGACCTGCTGATGGGCGCACTGGACTCGGTCCGCACCCAGACCGTCCCGCCCAAGCAGACGATCGTCGTCGTCGACTACAACGTGGACCTGTACAAACGGCTGATCTTCACCGTCCCGGATGCAGTGATTGTCGAGAACAACGGGCCCAAGGGGCTCTCCGGCGCCCGGAACACCGGAGCCGCCGTCGCCAAGGCAGAGATTGTGGCCTTCCTCGACGACGACGCCGAAGCCGAGCCCGAGTGGCTCCAGCGGCTCGCGGCCATGTACGACGACCCCGACGTCCTCGCGGTGGGCGGCCGGGTGGAACCGCTCTGGGAAGCCGGGCGGCCTGGCCATTTCGCCAACGAACTCGACTGGATTGTCGGCTGCACGTACCGGGGAATGCCCAAAGTTGCTGCCGAGGTTCGCAATGTCATTGGCGCGAACATGTCCTTCCGCGCCGACGTCCTGGACCGCGTAGGCGGTTTCAACATAGCCCTGGGGCGCCAGGACGCCGTCCCGCTGGGCTGTGAGGAGACCGAACTGTGCATCCGCGCCGTCATCGGAGCCCCCGGATCAAGGGTGGTCTATGAACCCGCGGCCCTGGTGCACCATCACGTTCCGGCCGCGCGCGGCACACTGCGCTACATGCTTGCACGCTCGTGGTCCGAAGGGATTTCCAAGGCTCAGGTCAGCAAGGTGGTCGGGCACAAGAGGGCACTGGGCCCGGAACGGCGCTACGTCCGGCAGGTCCTGCCTCGCGCGGTGTTTGCCGGTGTCGGCGGCTGGCTCCGCGGCGAGGACCCGGCCGGGCTCCGCCGGGCGGCGGTCATCATCGCCGTGCTGGCCGCCACTGCGACCGGATATGTCCGCGGCCGACGCCTGCCCGCCACGCCGGTCCCGCAAAAACCGGTCCCGGCGTCCCTGGACGAGCCTTGGAGGGAAGTCCAGTGACCCGCCCTGACGACGTTCCCGTCCCCGCGCACCAACCGACGAAGCGTCTGCACCCGCACCCACCTGACCGCAGGATCCCGACTCCAGAAAGCTTGGACCATGAGCCAGTCTGAACGCGACGTGAAACAGCCGATTAGTGCCTCTGCAGGAGCCTCCTTCGATGTCCACGGAATCGTGGGCATCGACGTGGAGGCCGGGACGCCGGGTGAACCGCAATTGCGGGACATGCTCGCCCCGTTCCTCGGGGAGTCCCGTGCGCCACGCCGGATAAGCATCGGCGGCAGGATCTCGCCGATGTCCGGCCAGTCGCACGCCGAGGACGCCTACCGCTTCACCGGGGACTCTCTCTACATTCCGGCGGACCGCGTCCAGATCATCGAGACGAAGGACGGCTACCGGATCGAAGGCGCCGGCGAACTCCTGACCACGGTGATTCCGCTGCTGGACCGTCTCTGCGTCCAGGACGAAACGGCCATGATCCATGCCGCGGTGGTGGACTTCCGGGGCTCCGGGGTCCTGTTGCCGGCCTGGGGCGGGGTAGGCAAGACCAGCACGGTAGCGAAGCTGGTCGCCATGCACGACGTGCGGTTCATGGCAGACGACTGGGCCTTCATGGGTGCCGGCGGCATGCTCATGGGCTACGCCAAACCGATGTTCATCAAACCCCACCACCGCGCCATCTACCCGGACATGTTCCGCGGGACACGCAAGCCCCTGGCCCCCGGGTGGCTGACAACTCCCGTGGCCCACCTGGCCACGGCGGTCCACCCCGTCATTGTCCGCTACCCGAAAACGGCCGCCTTCACCCGGCGATGGTCCCCCGAGCACCGCATGGTGCAGCCGGAGCACGTCTTCGGGGCGCAGCACATATCGTCGGCGGCGCCGACCCAGCTGGCCATCTTCCTTGAACGCTTTGACGGCGCGGACGCCCGCCTGGAGGCCCGAAGTGCGGAGTGGATGACGTCCCGGATCGTCGGCAACTTCCATTCGGAACTGCCCATGGTGTCGCGGCGGCTCGTCGAGGCCCTCGGCGCCACCAGCCTCGTCCCCCTGGAAGATCACTTCGGCCAGAAGGCAGCCGTCGTGCGCCGGGCGCTGGAGGATGTTCCCTGCTGGCTGCTCCGGCTGCCCGCCGCCTGGTCCGCGGACCAGGCCTCTGACTACATCGCGAACCTGGTCCGCTCAAAACTGGATGAGTGAGGCGAGGCAACGTGAGCGACCTGAAGGTATCGGTTGTCGTTCCGGCGCGCAATGCGGCCGCATGGCTGGCCGAGTGCCTCGAATCGATCCGCAGCCAACACCCGCACGAAATGATCGTCATCGATGGCTGCTCGACCGATGACACCGCCGCAATCGCCCGCGAGCACGGGGCGACCGTCATCTCCGACGAGGGGCGCGGCCTGCCGGCAGCACGGATGCTCGGCGCCCGGCGCGCCTCCGGTGACGTCGTCGCCCTGATCGACGCCGACGTCGTGCTTGCGCCGGACAGCCTGCGCCGGCTGCTGGCCGAATTCGAGTCCGGCGGCTATGACGGCCTGCAGTTCGGGCTGGCCAGCGAAGCCGACGGCCCCGGGTATTGGGGTGCGGCACTGGCGTGGCACCACAACCACAGCCGGGTACGCGGCTGGTTCGGCGTCAGCGCCACGCTCATGCGCCGTGACGTGCTGCTCGCGGTCGGGTTCGACGACGACTTCCGCTCCGGAGAGGATGTGGAGCTCAGGATCCGGCTGGAGCAGGCGGGATACCGGCTCGGCGTCTCCGACTCCGTGGTGGTCAGGCACCGGTTCGGCGACACGTTTGACTTCGCCCGCGACCAGTGGCTCCAGGACGGCGCCGGCACGGCCCGGACCGTCCGCAAGCATCGCGGCCATGGCTGGCTGGTGTTCCTGCCTCTGCTGGCCACCGTGCGGGGGGTGGGCATGTCCCTGTTCCGCGCTCCGCGCTTCCTGCCATATTGGATGTGCTTCTTCTTCTACAACTACCGCGCCATGTTCGGGGAAATCCTGCGACCGGCGCACAAGCCCATCTCAGTCGGCGGGAATGCGGCCTGGTTAGCTGCCGCGAGGATTGCGCCCATGGTGACGGGGTTCCTGTTCTGGGCGCTTGCGGCCCTCGTGCTGCCGCCGGAACAGATAGGCCTCGGCTCGGCGGTGGTGTCTGCCGCCCTCCTCACCGTGCAGCTGGGGATGCTCGGCGTCGGGCCGGCCACGCTGACGCTTCTGCCCGCCGAAACGGACGGCGGACGGCGCCTCATCGCCACAAGCCTGCTGACCGTCGCCGCGTTCTCCCTGTTTGGTGCGGGCCTGCTGGTCGTCATTACGCGCTGGCTCGGCACGGGTGTGGGCCAGGCCTGGAACGATCCCCTGGTCACCGTCCTGTTCCTGGCCACGGCGCTTCTGGCCGCGAGCGCCTATCAGCTTGACCACGTGGGCGTAGCCCAGGAACGTGCCGACCGCACCCTGGTCAGGAGCCTCACGCAGAGCCTCGTCCAGCTCGCGGTCCTGGCCGCCGGATTCGCCGTCGGGCTGCGTGACCTTGCGCTGGTGGTGGGCGCCGTTGCGGCCGGCGCGCTGGCCAGCGTCCTTGTGGGCCTGCGCCAGCTTGACCGGGCCAAGGTGTCCCCCGACTGGAGGCATGGCCTCCGGCCCCGCCCGGCCCTGAAACTCCTGAAGCCGGGGCTTCCCAACCACGCCCTCATGCTGGCGGACCGCGCGCCGGGCTACCTGCTCCCGCTCATCGTTGCAGCAACTCTTGGCCCGGCCCCGACCGCTGCATGGTACGTGGTGTGGATGATGGCCTCCGCGGTGTTCTTCGTACCGCAGTCGGCCGGCTTTACCCTGCAAACGGCCCTCGCGGGAACGCGGGCGCGGCCGGGCCTCGTTGCGTCCGCGCTCCGGGCCAGCCTCCTGTTGACCCTCGTGGCCGGGCTGATCCTGATGGTTGCCGGGCCTTTCCTTCTGGGCTTCCTCGGGCCGCAGTATGCGTCCGCGTGGGTCCTTCTTCCTGTACTCGTTCCGGCACTGCTCCTGAGTTGCGTGACGCAGGTCTACTACGGGCTGTGCCGGGCCCGTGGGCGACTTTTCGAATCCACAGTAGTCGCCACCCTGGCCGCCATCCTGGTCGTAGCACCCGCCGCGGCCGTGGCCCAGCAATACGGCCTCACCGGAGTCTCCGTGCTCTGGGCCGTTGCCCAAGCGACGGCATCGCTGATCGCCACCCGGCGTCTGATCACCCTGACCCGAGTCAAGACCGCCGCCACGGCTGGCGAGATTCCCTCAGCGGCGCGCCACCAGCCGACCTGAATCGAGAAATCATGACACGCGAAACGGCAGCAAGCCCCCCAGTGCGCACCGCCCACCGACATGATGCGCGGGTGCAGTCCACCGGCGCGAAGCCGCCCACCCACCGCAACCTCGGGCTGACACCGACGTGGCACGTCGGCGCCCTGGCCGCGACAGCCGCGGCCGCCCTCGTCCTTGGCGTCTGGAGCATGACGCAGGTCGATCCGCACCGGATCGGCGGAGCCGGACTCATCGAGGTCCTCCCGCCGGCCTATTTCGTGGCGCTCGCGCTCAGCCTGGCCGGATTCGTCGCCTCCTTGAGCCTCCGCCGCCTCGTTCCGGCCCTTCTGACCTGGCAGCTTCTGGTCACCGTGGTAATCCTGGCCGGCGCTGACACCATCATCCACGGCCTCCCCCGGCTTGAGGCGAGCTACCGTCACATGGGCATTGCCGACAACATCGCCCAATCGGGACAGCTGAACCCGGCCCTGGACGCGTACTTTAACTGGCCCGGCTTCTTCAACCTGCTGGGAATGCTCTCCGGGGCGACGGGGGCCAAGGACCTCATGGGCATCGCAACATGGGCGCCGGTGGGGATCAACATCCTCATGCTGGCACCGCTCCTGGCCCTGGCCCGGCGGTTGACGGCAAATCCGCGCCACGCCTGGGCGGCTGTCTGGATCTTCTACCTCAGCAGCTGGATCGGCCAGGACTATCTGTCGCCGCAGGCCTATTCGTTCCTGCTCCTGCTCACCCTGGTTGCCTGCCTCCTCAGCGTCTTTGGCGGTTGGGCCTGGCCCACCGAGCGCACCCGGTTCACCCGGGGGCTTGCCCGGACTGTCAGCAAGCTCGACGGCGCGGTCCCCCGGCAGGGTGTCATGGAACTGCCACGGGGAGACACCGCGGTGCTGGTTGTGGTCTGCGCGCTGATCCTGCTGGCCATGACGGCTTCACATCAGCTCAGCCCCTTTGCCGTGATCCCCATCCTGGGTGCCCTGCTCCTGACCGGCCGTCTCCGGCTACGCTTCCTCCCGGTGGTCGCCGTAATCCTGCCCGTGGGCTGGCTGCTCTTCGCGGCATCAACGTTCCTGCAGGGGCACTTCGGCCAGATGTTCAGCTCGCTCGGCGACATCGGCGCGAACAGTGTCGGGGCGCTGACCACAAGGGTTTCAGGCAGCGATGCCCACGTATTCGTCGTCTATACCCGCATGGCCGAGGTCGCGCTGGTCTGGATCCTCGCCGCCGTCGGCGCTTTTGTGGGCTACCGGCGGAAGGCGCCGTGGCTGGCGGCCGCGGCCGGGGCGGTGGCGCCGCTGGTACTGATACCCCTTCAGCCGTATGGCGGCGAGCTGCTCCTGCGTCTGTATCTGTTCAGCCTGCCGTTTGCGGTGTGCCTGGCGGTGCTGCCGCTGATGTCGGACAAAACTGCCGGGCTGAGCCTGCGGCGAGCCCTCGGGCTGCTGCTGATGGGCGCCGTCCTGGCCACGGCCACGGTTGTTTCCCGGTACGGAAATGACGCGATGGAGAGCTTCAACGACGACGAAATCGCTGTGGTGAACCGCCTCTATTCGACTGCGCCTACGGGCGCCGTTCTCATCGAGGCAGTCCGCAACACCCCGTGGAGATTCCAGCACTACGCGGATTACGACTACCGGGCGCTCGTTGCTGCCGAGCCGATCCCCAACGCCCCGCCGCTCAGCTGTGACGCGGCCACCCAGATCGCCCGTAAAGCGGGCGCGTACCTCATTATCACCGAAAGCCAGCAGGAGGCAGCCGAGCTTCGCGGTTCGACTCCCGCAGGCGACCTTCAACGTTTCATCGCCACGTGCGCCAGCAGTCCGGGCTGGACAAAGGTTTACGAAAACGCCGGCGGCGTGATTTTTCACATCGAAGGAGTTAGCAATGGCAAATGAACGCAGTTACGTGAGCTATGCGACGGCGGCCGTCGCCGTAGCGGCCATACCGCTCTCGTTTGTCGGCCCTGAGGGGTTGCGCCTGGCGGTGATAGGCCTGCTGATGCTAGCCGGGCCCGGAACAGCGCTGGTCCTGCTCCTCCGCTTCGACCCGCCACGCTCGGCCCACGCCACCGGGGCGCTTCCCCTCAGCATCGCCATCTCAATTGCCTTCAGCCTCGCGATGTCCACCCTCGTGGCAACGGCGATGGTCTACGCACGGCTCTGGTCACCGCCGGTGGGCGTGTGCCTGCTGTCGATCGTGACCCTCGCCCTTCTGGGCCTTGAGCTCAAGCGGCCAAAGCAAGCCCTGGTGCGTGCAAAATGATCATTTTCCTGACAGGGCTGGCCACCGTGTCGGCGCTCGTGAGTTGTGATGTGCTGCGCGTGTTGAAACCTGACAAGGCGCTTCCGCGGCCCGTGCTGGTCATCACCGCAGCCCTGCTGGCCATAGTCAGCATCTCGGTGGTCGTCCAGCTCGTCCAGCTGGCTCAACTGGCATGACAGAAGCCAACCCACTCGGTGCCACGGCACGAGCCCACATGAAAACGTCGAACCAAGCACGGAAAGAATTGTCAATGAGAAAACTCAAAGCACTCAGCATGGCGGGGACCCTCGGATTGCTCGTAGCCGGTTCCCTTGTTTTTGGGTCCGCCCAGGCCGCGACCGCCGCAACCTGCAGTCCGGCACCGACAAACTCCTATCCCGGCACCATCGTACTCGCCACGGGTTTTGAGGCGGGTGGCTGGTGCGGCCTTGTCCCCCAGGTGTCGGGAACGGGCACGGCAACTATTTCCACCGCTTTCAGGCATTCCGGCACCCGTTCAGCCAAACTGCACGTGACCACGGACTCCGGTTCGCTCGCCAACCTGTCCTCCCCGGCGTTCAGCTCGGGGACCAAGACCTCGTACGCAGACGGCTGGTTCAAAATCACCGTGGCCGGCGTTTCAGGCAATGACGTTCCGTACTTCCGGTTCTTCTCCGGCTCCACACGCGTCGCTGACATCTACCGCTACAACAGCAACGGGCAGCTGTGGCTCCGGGTGACCGCGCCGGACGGCACCTTCGTCTACACGAAGCTGATCGCCGGAAGCATCACTCTGGGCGACTGGCACCACGTCAGCATGCGGGTGACCGCCAACGGGACGGCGTCAACCATCCAGGTGTGGTTCGACGGCGTGCAGCGCTACAGCAGTTCGAGCGTCAAAATGCTCGGGAGCAGCTTGAGCAAGGTACAGCTCGGGGCCGAGCACTACCGGCAGAAGGGCGACGAATACATCGATGACGTGGTCATCAAGCGTTCCTAGGGGAACGTCCTAGGAACCTCCTGGGACCGAGGTCGACCGGGACGCGTGCAGGCGGCAACGGCGACGCTTGATGCTGGCCCGGCCGGTGAGTGGCAGCGGAGGGAACCGTCCCCGCTGCCACTCTCCTGTGCATGCTGTTTTACGTGTGCCGTGCTGTGTGTGTGCTGCGCCGTGATATGCGTGCGGTGTGCCTCGTAGCGCGTGCCGTCCAGGCCCCGTTCCGCGCCCGGACGGTCCTCATTCCGCCGATTTGGCTGACCGCACGAAGTCCCTGATCTTGGCCAGGTCCTTGACGCCGCGTGCCGACTCGACGCCGGAGGAGACATCGACGCCCCAGGCGCCGGCTTCCGCCGCTGCCCGGGCCACGTTGGCCGGATCGAGGCCGCCGGCGAGAAGCCACTTCCGCCCGTCAAGAGCCTTCGCACGTACCGAGCCGTAGTCCCAGGCTTCGCCGGAGCCGGGGACGGCTGCGTCGATCAGGAGCAACTCCTCGCCCCAGTCGTCGAAGGCTTCCGGTGCGGCGGCCATGGTGACGGCACGGATCAGCTTCATGCCGGCGTCGTGCACTGTCCGGACGTCCGCGGGTGAGCGGTCGCCGTGAAGCTGGATCCAGGCCAGGCCGGCCTGGCGGGCGAGGACAACGGCGTCGGCGGCCGCCTCGTGCCGGAACACTCCCACCGCGGGCAGGCCGTCCGGGACGTGGGTGAGGAGGTTCCTGACCTGTTCCGGTGTGACCTCACGGGGGCTGCGGGTCAGGACGAAGCCGACCGCGTCCGCGCCGGCGCCGGCCGCGGCGCGGACGGAATCCGGGGTGCTGAGACCGCACACTTTGACAAACATTCGGGCTCCTTCTGCACGCTTCCTGCCTCTGACGTTAGCAAGGCCGCGCCGCTGCCACCGACTTTGCGTCGCCGGCAGGACCGGCAACAGCCCCCACGGCGGCCGGCACCCCGGTGCGGGAGGCGCGTCGGAGCTGCCAACCGCAGCAGGGCCGGCGCCCCGGTGCGGGCCGATAGGCTGGAGCCGGCCGATAGGCTGGAGCCATGGAGATCATCCGCTATGCCGAACTCAAAGCAAGCCCCTGGCGCAACGGCGGCGGCGTAACACGCGAACTGGCACGTTATCCGCGAATGCCGTCCGCGCAGGACACCGCCTGGGACTGGCGGGTTAGCATTGCCGAGGTTTCCAAGGCGGGCGCCTTTTCCACCTTTCCCGGGATGGACCGCGTGCTGACCGTGATTGAGGGCGAATTGCTGCTCCTGAGCGTCGACGGCGCCGAGCACCCGCTCGAGAAGTACCGGCCGTTCCGGTTTTCCGGCGACGCGGACTCTGCCGGGGCCCTGCCCACCGGAGACATCAGGGACCTGAACGTCATCACCCGCAACGGCGCCTTCAAGGGCTACACGTCCATCATCGAGTTGTCCAAGAAACGCGCCCATCCGGTGTTCGCGGGCCAGTTCGGCATCCTCCTGCAGGGCTCCGCCACCGTCAGCCCCGGAACCGCGGCCGGCCCCGCGACTGGACCCACGCCCGACGCCGGCCTGCCCTCCGGGGTGACCGAGGCTGAGGCGGAGACAGCGGCGGAGCGCGTGGAGCTGAACCGTTACGACGCCGTCGTCGGCTCCGACACGGCGACGCCGGAAATCCTGGGCCGCGGCTTCCTGGTGGTCGTGTCCATTGACCCGGCGGCCTGACGGGCCAAGGGAGCCCCTTACTCCGCCTTCACGCGGGCCTCGCTGACGCCGACGGAGTCCCCGGAGAGCCGCTGCGCGAGCCAGATGGGAACGATCGAGACCACGATCAGCACGACGGCGACGACGTTGACCACCGGCGCCTGGTTCGGCCGGAAGAGGTTCTGCAGGATCCAGATCGGCAGCGTGGTCTCGCCGGCCCCGATCGTGAACGTGGTCACGATGATCTCGTCGAAGCTCAGCGCGAACGCCAGCAGGCCGCCGGCCAGCAGGGCGGAACGCAGCTGGGGGAATGTCACCAGGCCGAACGTGGTGAAGACGCCGGCGCCGAGATCGGCGGAGGCTTCCTCCAGGCCGGCACTCATTCGGCGTAGCCGGGCAATGACATTGTTGAACACGGTCACCATGCAGAACGTCGCGTGCGCGATCACCACGGTCCACAAGCTCAGCGGCACCCCCAGGATGGTGGTGAACATGTTGTTCAGGGCGATGCCGGTGACAACGCCGGGCAGCGCGATCGGCAGGATCACCAGGAGGCTGATGACGTCGCGGCCGAAGAACTTGTAACGCTGCAATGACATCGCCAGCAGCGTGCCCAGCAGCAGCGAGACGAGGGTCGCGACCACTGCCACCCACAGCGAGGACACAACGGCCTCCCTGACCCCGGGCGAGTCAAAAGCCTTGCCCCACCACTCCAGCGTGAAGCCCTTGGGCGGCCAGCCGAACGTCCGGTCCGCGTTGAACGAGTTCACCACTACCAGCATCAGCGGGGTGTAGATGAACAACAGCACCAGCCCGGAAACGACACCCAGGACCACTTTGGCGCTACGGGACAGTCTCATGATGCGCCTTTCGCTACAGGCTGTTCAGGGCGCCGGAACGGCGGACGATGAAAAGGTAGAACATGATGATGGCGATCGGAACCAGCGATACCGCAGCGGCAAAGGGCAGGTTGTTCGCGGCGCCGACGTTGGCGTAGACCACCGTGCCGAGCATCTGGGTGGCCCCGCCGACGATCTGCGCGGTGATGTAGTCGCCCAGGGACAGAGAGAACGTGAAGATCGTGCCGGCGATGATGGAGGGGACCAGCAGCGGAAGCATCACGAGGCGCATGGTGGTCAGCGGCTTCGCGCCCAGGTCCCCGGAGGCTTCCAGCAGGGAGTCGGGCACCCGGTCAAAGCCCGCGTAAATCGGCAGGATCATGTACGGCAGCCAGATGTAGGACAGGGTCAGGATCACGGCGGTCTCGCCGTAGCCCGGCGACGACAGGCCGATCGGCGCCCCCAGCCACTCCAGCAGGCCGCCCTCGGCGAGGACATTCCGCCAGGCGTAGGCCTTGACGAGGTAGCTTGCCCACAGCGGCATCAGCACGGCCACGACGAGCAGTTTCTCCCAGCGGGCGCCGGCCACCTTGGCGATGAAGAACGCGATAGGCAGGGCCAGGATCATGTCGATCACGGTGACCGCCACGGCGATCCACAACGTCCGCAGCGTGATCCGCTGATACACCGGATCAGTCAGGACCGTGACGATGTTCTCGGTGGTCCAGACCGTGGACACCTCCCCGGTGAAGGTGTCCACGGTCCAGAATGCGGTGATCAGAAGGGCTGCCAGGGCGGCGATGTAGACGAGCACCAGCCAGCCGGCCGGGGCCGTGAGCAGCGCGGCAAGCCTCAGCCGGGGCCGGCGGTGAAGCAGCGCCGAGAAAGTGTTGGCCTTCGCCCGGGGCACGCCGCCGGAGCCGCGGGGTGAGCCGGGCGGCAGGTGTTGCGTCTGAATAGCCATCTCGCCTTAGTTTCTGCCGGCCGTCGGGGCCGGCTGTTCTGTCCTGATTCGGGGCTGCCTGGGGCCCGGAATCAGCCCTTGATTTCCGTCCAGGACTTGGTCCATTGCGAATAGTCGGTGCACTTGACGTCCTTGCGGCCGTCGAGGCAGTCGGCCACCGGGGTGGTCCAGTACCAGATCTTTTCGGCGTAGGCCGTATCACCGGAGTGGTAGGTCTCGCAGTGCTTGGGATCCTTGGTCAGCTCGCAGGACTTGGCATTGGCCGGGGATTCGCCAAAGTATTCCGCCACCTGGGCGTTCACCTTGGGACTGGCAATGTAGTCAAGCCACTTGTAGGCGCAGTTCTGGTTCTTGGTCTTGGACCCGATCATCCAGGTGTCCGACCAGCCGGTGGCGCCTTCTTCCGGAACGAGGGTCGCGACCTTGGCGCCGTCGGTCGCCGCGATGTTCGCCCCGACCTGCCAGGTGGTGCCGACCACGGTGCTCCCGGAGGTGAAGGCCTGGACCTCCTTGACGACGTCGCTCCAGTACTCGCCGATGTGGGTGCGCTGCTGCTTGAGCAGATCCACGGCGGCGGCCAGCTGGTCCTTGTCGAGGGCGTAGGGGTTCTTGATGTTCAGCTCCGGCTTGTGCGCCATGAGGTATACGGCGGCGTCGGCAATGTAGATGGGTGAATCGTAGGCCGTGACCTTGCCGGTGTTCTTGGCGGCGTCGTCAAACACCGCGCTCCAGGAAGTGGGGGCCGGGGTGACCTTGTCCGTGGAGTACATCAGCAGGTTGGCGCCCCAGCCGTGGGGCATCCCGTAGTTGATGCCGTTGACAGTGTTCCAGGCCTTGTCCTTCAGGAACGGGTAGATGTCCGGGTAGTTCTTCAGCAGGCTCATGTTGACCGGCTGGACATCCTGGCCGGCGATCAGGCGCAGTGAGGCATCACCCGACGCCGAGACGACGTCGTACTGCCCGGTGCGCATGAGCGTCACGGCCTCGTCGGAGGTGCCGAACGGCTTGAAGCTGACCTTGCACTGGGTCTCTTGTTCGAACGGATGAACCCAGTCCACCGCCGGGTCATTGCTGCCGTCCTCGACATACCCGGGCCATCCGAGGATGGACAGCTGGCCTTCACCGGTGCCGATCTCGGTCTTGACCGGCTGCGCTGACGGCGAGGAACCCGATCCGCCGCTTGTTCCGCAACCGGACAGCGCGAGCGCTGCCGCCGCAACCACCCCGACCACGAGGGAGGCCTTCGTTCTTGGTGCCATGATCCTTACCTTTCGATGTGGGGTAAATCTGTGGGCGGGGCCCGGCGTCAGGAGCCGTGGGCCGGAAGCCAGACGACGGCGTCGTCGTCCCAGCTGACGGTGACGGACCGGTTCACCAGCTCCGCATCGCTGCCGGGAAGCTTTTCCGGGACGAGAGCGACGACGACGGGCCCGTCGTCGAGCTGTACCCGCACCTGGGTGGCGTGCCCGACGTACACGAACGACGCCACCGTGCCGGGCCGGGAGGTGGTGCCGGGGCGGCGCTCCGGTTCCCCGGCCCAGGCGACGCGCAGCCGCTCGGGCCGGACGCACATGGGCTCCGCACGGCCGTAGACCGCCTGGGCCTGGGCGGCGTCGAAGATGTTGGAGGTGCCGACGAAATTGGCCACGAAGATGCCGCCGGGGCGCTCGTAGATTTCGTGGGCCGTCCCGATCTGTTCGATGCTGCCGTTGTTGAAGACGCCGATCCTGTCGCTCATGGTCAGGGCCTCCTCCTGGTCATGGGTGACAAAGATGAAGGTGATGCCCAGCGAGCGCTGCAATTCCTTGAGTTCGACCTGCATCTGCTGACGGAGCTTCAGGTCCAGGGCGCCGAGCGGCTCGTCCAGCAGGAGGACTTTCGGCTCCACGACGAGCGCCCGGGCCAGGGCAACGCGCTGCCGCTGGCCGCCCGAGAGCTGGGCCGGTTTGCGGCCCACGAATTTGCCCAGTTGGACGCGGTCCAGGGCCTCCCTGGCCCGCTCCCGGCGCTGGTTCCCGGGCATGCCGCGCACCCGCAGCCCGTAGGCGACGTTGTCCACGAGGGACATATGCGGGAACAGCGCGTAGTCCTGAAAAACCGTGTTGACGTCCCGTTGGAAGGGCGCCAACGCCGTGACGTCCTTGCCCTCGAGTTCAATGGTGCCGGAGGTCGGCAGGTCGAAGCCGGCGATCAACCGCAGGACTGTGGTCTTGCCGGAGCCGGACGGGCCGAGCATGGAGAAGAATTCCCCGTGGCGGATGTCAAGGTCCACGGCATTTACCGCGACGGTGTCCCCGAAAACCTTGGTGAGCTTGCGAAGCCGGATCGCCGGAACCTCTTCGGTTCCGGTCGAGGTCCCAGCGGCCAGTGTCTCGGTCATGCGGTGCGCCTTACGTAGTTGCCGGATCGTCCACGGGAGAGCCACGCAGCGGAATGTGATCCAGTCCACACCGGGCTGCTGGCCAAAATGCTATTACTTCATAGGATTTATGTATAGATCCTCGGGCAAAGCCCGGATTAGGATGTCATCAGCCCGGACGACGCACGGCGGCGCCGCTGCCGGACTCTGCATTTGGACCCCGCCCTCGGACCCGCGCCACGGCCACGGCCGGGGCGGACGCCACCGCCGAAGGGAAGGGAGGCCCTGATGTTGTTGTCGCCGAAGGGCGCCTCCCGGAGCCTGGCGGCTGTGTTCACGCCGATCAAGTCCCGCGGGCTCGTGGACGAGGTGTGCAGCCGGATCGAGCAGGCGGTGGAGACCGGCCTGCTGACCAGCGGCCAGCGGCTGCCGAACGAAACCGAACTCGCTGCGGCCCTCGGAGTGTCAGCCGTGACGGCACGGGAGGCCCTGTCCCAGCTGCGCGCCTCGGGCATCATCCGGACCGCGCGCGGCCGCAGCGGCGGAAGCTTCATTGCCGACAACGTCCTGCCCTCCCGGGAACGGGCCCTGGCGCAGCTGCACGAGTTGAGCCGGCTGCAGATCCGGGACCTGGCGCTGCACTATCAGGCGATCGCCGCGGCGTGCGCGGGAGTCGCCGCCCGGCGCTCCGACGCCGCCGACATCGCCACGCTGCGTTCGTTCATCCCCGCGGCGGACGACGACCCCCTGAACTGGCGGCTGGCGTTGTCCGAGTTCCTGCTGGAAGTCGCAGCCATTGCGCGCTCCGCCCGGCTCGCCCGGGAGCTCATCCGGCTGCAGGCAGATCTCGGCACCCTCACGCTGCTGCCCTGTGCCGACTCCGGCTATCGGGTGCGCACCAGCGTGATCCTCGAGGAAGTGGCAACGGCGATTGAGGCCCACGAGCCGGTGGCCGCCGAAGCGGCCGTCAAGGCCCTGATCGCCGCCACCGCCGACTGGCTCCTGACCGAGCAGGCGAAACGCTATTGACCGCCTGATCCCCACCGCACAGTCCCCGACCGCACAGTCCCCGCATCTTCGAGCCAAGGCAGCAACCATGTCCGAAACCTCCTCCACCGCAGGACCGTCTGCTGGGACGGCCGAGCCCGGCCCAGCAGGGAAGACGGCCGAGCAGGCGGCCGCCGAACTCGACGCCGCCATCGCCGGAATCGAGCACCGGCTTGCGGCGTGGGCCGCTGAGACCGGGGCCGCCCTGGCCGCCATGTCCGGCAGGGTCACCGGCACGGCCGTGGACAAGCTCATCCGGCCGGTAGTCGAGGAGCTCGTGCAGCTACCCGACGGCTACGCGGCAGGTGCCGGGTTCATCGCCAACGCCGGGCTGCTCGGGCCCGAGCGCAGCTACATCGCGTGGTGGCAGGGCCCGGACCTGGAACCTGTGGACGCCCTGGCCAACTTCAGCCCCAACTCCATCAGCCGGTACGTCAAGGCGGAGTGGTTCCGGATCCCCGTGGAAACAGGCCGGGCGCATGTCACCGGGCCCTACGTGGACTTCCTCTGCACCGACGAGTACGTGCTGACCTTCACGCACCCCGTGTTCACCCGCCCGGACGGCCCGGTCGCGGGAATTGTGGGCATCGATGTCACGGTTCAGCGCCTGGAACGCGGGGCCATGCCGGCCCTGCGGCGCATCGGAGCCCGGGCCACGCTGGCCAACGCCGACGGCCGCGCCGTGGTGTCGGCGGCGTCCGATATCGACGCGGGAGACCTTGCCGCCCCGGACGAGCCCTGCAGGCATTACCCGGTGGGGCGCACGTTTACGGTCTGGAGTGCCGCCGTCGGACTGTGAGCGGCTCTTGCTAAACTTGGAGGCCAAGGCCCCCTGCCCGGGGCCTCCGGACGACGGTTCAGTACCCGGCACGCGACAAGACTGGCCACAGGAGCTGTCATGTCGTGGCTAATACTCATTCTTTCAGGGGCGCTGGAGGCCGTCTGGGCCGCCGCCCTGCACCGCACCGCGCAGGCCACGGGCCGCCGCCGGCTGGTCCCGGGGCTGGTGTTCCTCGTCTCCGTCCTCGCCAGCACGGGAGGCCTGGCATTCGCCATGCAGTCGATCCCGACCGGCACCGGCTACGCCGTCTGGGTGGGGGTGGGCGTCGTACTGACCTCCGCGTACGCAATCATCACCAAGGTGGAACGCGCGACGACGGCCCGGCTCCTGTTGCTCGGCGGGATCGCCGCGAGTGTCGTCGGGCTGAAGCTGGTGGCATGACCATGGCCTCGAGAACCCGCCCGGAAGACCGTTCCACCCCGGCCCTTGCCTGGCTGGTCCTGCTCGCCTCCGCCGTGCTGGAGGCGGTCTGGGCCACAGCCCTGGGCCTGTCCGACGGATTCACGCGCCCGCTGCCCACGCTCGTCTTCGCGGTGGCGGCCACCCTCAGCATGATAGGACTGGGCACGGCCGTGAAGCGCATCCCCCTCGGCACCGCCTACGCCGCATGGGTGGGGATCGGCGCGGCACTGACGGTGGGCTGGGCTATGGCCACCGGCGTCGAACCGGGCAGCCCGCTCAAACTGCTGTTCATCGCCGGGATCGTCGGCTGCGCGGCGGGCCTGAAACTCCTGCCGGCGGCCGGACCCGCGTCGGCACAGGCGGCCGGACCGGCGTCGGAGCAGGGGGCCGGACCGGCGTCGGAGTCACAGCAGCCGCCTTCCCCCGCGGAATCTCCCCGCCTTTGAGGCAGCACGACGGCGTGTCCCCGGCGACGCGCCGTCGTGCTGCCCCGCAATATTCAAAGGTGGGGACAATCCAGCGCAGACCCCCGAACCCCGGAACCCCGGAAACGGAATACTCCTGCGTCGGGTGGGGTTCTTGGCAGGGACGGAGACACTGCAGAACTGCTCAGAGCGCGAATGGAGATCCAGATGACGGCAGCACCAGTCCGGCTCGGCGACGGCCTCACGGTCAGCCCCCTGGGGTTCGGCGGCATGGCCCTGACCCCGGTCTACGGGGACGTGGACCCGGCCGAGGCCCTGAAAACCCTGCACCACGCCGTGGACGCCGGCGTTACATTCCTGGATACGGCGGACATCTACGGCGGCGGCAGCAATGAGGAGCTGATCGGGGAGCTGCTCAAGGAGCGGCGGGACGAAGTCCAGCTGGCCACCAAGTTCGGCCTGGTGGGAACCCCATCGGCAGGCTACACGGACATCCGTGGCGACGCCGCCTACGTGCAGCAGGCGGTGGACCGCAGCCTGCAGCGGCTCGGCACCGACACCATCGACCTGTACTACATGCACCGCCGTGACCTCCGCGTTCCGATTGTGGAAACCGTGGAGGCCATGGCGAAGCTGGTGCAGGCCGGCAAGGTGCGGCATCTGGGCCTGTCCGAAGTGACGGCCGAGGAGCTGCACGAGGCCAACAGCGTCCACCCGATCGCCGCGGTCCAGAGCGAGTGGTCCATCTGGAGCCGCGATGTGGAACGCAACGTTGTACCTGCCGCAGCCGCGCTCGGCGTGGGTTTCGTGCCATACTCGCCGCTGGGCCGGGGATTCCTCACCGGCACCGTGGACGCTTCAACGCTGGGCAGCAACGACTTCCGCCGCAACATCCCCCGCTTCGCCCCGGCTGCCGCGGTGGCCAACCAGGGCGTCGTGGCCGCCGTGAAGGCTGTCGCTGCCGAACTCACCGTCTCCGGGAAACCGGCGACGCCCGCCCAGGTGGCGCTGGCCTGGCTCCTGGCCCAGGGCAGGAAGCTCGGGCTCCCGGTGGTTCCCATCCCCGGCACCCGCAAGGCGGACCGGA
The DNA here is from genome assembly GCF_019977355.1 of Arthrobacter sp. NicSoilB8. Taxonomy (NCBI): domain Bacteria; kingdom Bacillati; phylum Actinomycetota; class Actinomycetes; order Micrococcales; family Micrococcaceae; genus Arthrobacter; species Arthrobacter sp. NicSoilB8. The sequence goes on from NZ_AP024655.1 coordinate 4,516,319, forward strand.
TCGATGAGAACCTCGGTGCCCTGGCGCTCGACTTCACCCCGGCGCAACTTGAGGCGCTCGACGCCGCCGCGGACGCCGTCGTCGGCTCCCGTTCCGCGGACCCCGGCTGGGTGTCGCAGGGCCGCGAATAGCGCGTCCTAGACTGAAGCCCATGGATTCACTCATTGACTCGCTACGTGATATCACCATCCGCCGGATTTCGGTCAGCGAGATGGACAACAATGTGTACCTGCTCACGGCCAGGGCCTCCGGCGCGCAGCTCCTGATCGACGCGGCCGATGATCTGGCCGCCATCCAGGGGCTGCTCGCAGACGCCGCCGGGGATACCGCCGCGACGCCGAAACTTGCGCTGATCGCCACCACCCACCAGCACTGGGACCACGTCCGCGCGCTGGCGGACCTGGTGGAAGCGACCGGGGCGAAGACGGCGGCCGGAACGGAGGACGCCCCCGGGCTTCCGGTGAAGGTCGATGTGTTGCTGGATCACGGGGACGTCGGCAACTTCGACGGCTTCGACGTGACCGCAGTCCATCTGCGCGGGCATACACCGGGCTCGGTGGCCCTGGTGTACCAGGACCCGGACGGCCCGGCCCATATTTTCTCCGGTGACTCGCTGTTTCCCGGCGGGGTGGGCAACACCCAGAAAGATCCGGAGCGGTTTGCCCAGCTGATCGCCGATGTCAGCGAGCGGCTGTTCGATGTCTACCCGGATGACACCGTGGTGCACCCGGGCCACGGCAAGCCCACCACCCTGGGTGCGGAACGCCCGCATCTGGAAGAGTGGCGCGCCCGCGGCTGGTAGCCGGCGCTGCGGCACGCGGTTTGCGCTGCGCATAATGCCGGTCGCTGCGGGAATTCCCGTAGCGACCGGCATTTCTCGCCTCGCCGGCTACTTTGCGTAGCGAGCGGACGAAACCTTAGCGGCTGCGGCGTTCGTTCGATGCCGGGGCGGACGCGCGGCGGGGGCCGCCGGTGCGTGCCGGACGGCCTTCGCTGGAGCGGCCGTTGCCGCCGCCTGCGTAGGATCCGCCCGAGGTGCCGCCGGTGTTCGAGGACCACACAGCCGCGCTGGCTCCGGTCTTGCTTCCAGCGGGCTTGGCGCCGGCCGCTGCACGCTGGCCGGTTGCCGGGCGTCCGTTGCGCTGGCCGCCGGCCGTGGCACCCGTGCGGGGTGCGCCACCGGTACGGGGTGCACCGCTGCGGGGAGCACCGCTGCGGGGAGCCGAAGCGCCCCGGGCGTCGCCGCGTCCTTCTGCGGCGCGGCCGTCTGAACCACGGCCCGCAGCGGCGCGGCCGCCGGCGGCCGGAACATCGTTGTGGTGCGCGTAAGCGGTGGTGCGGCCGCGGCCGCGCGCATTCCGGCGCTCGGCGCGCTCGGCCTCGGCGCGGTCCTCGTTCCTCTCCGCGACGCGCTCTGCAGCGTTGCGGGCAGCGGCCTGGCCTTCATAGGCCACAGCGCGGCGCTCGGCCCGCGGCAGATCGGTGCGGGGAGCCTCGGCTCCGACGCGTCCGCGTCCGCCACGCCCGCCGCGGCCACCCGCAGTGGGTGCAGCCTGGCGGCGTGCGCGTTTGCGCTCGGCGTTGGCGCCGGTCGAGGTGCCGCCGCCCTGCTGCGCGGCCTTGGCGGCCAGCAGTGCGGCGCGGGTCCGCGGATCGATCTTGTCTGCCATTTCGCCGACCAGCTCGGCAACCAGCGGCGAGTTGGCGGTGACGCGCTCGAAGTTGACCTCGACGCCGGCCGCCTTCATGAGCTTCTTGACGTCGGACTGCTGCTCCGGCAGGGTCAGGGTCACCACGGTGCCGTCCGAACCGGCGCGGGCGGTACGGCCCGAGCGGTGCAGGTACGCCTTGTGCTCCGTGGGCGGATCGACGTGGATGACCAGTTCGACGTCGTCGACGTGGACACCGCGGGCGGCGACGTCGGTAGCGACCAGGACGCGGACCTCGCCGGAGGAGAACTCTGCCAGGTTGCGGTCACGGGCGTTCTGCGAAAGGTTGCCGTGAAGGTCGACGGCAGGGATGCCGGCGTCGGTCAGGGTCTTGGCCAGCTTGCGGGCGTGGTGCTTGGTGCGCAGGAAGAGCACCCGGCGGCCGGCCCCCGAGGCGAGCTCAACGATCAGCTGCTTCTTGACGGTCTGGTCGTTGACCACGAGCACGTGGTGCTCCATGGTGGTGACCGCGGCCTGGGACTCATCCACGGCGTGGGTCAGCGGGTTGGACAGGTAACGCTGGACGATCTTGTCCACGCCGTTGTCCAGGGTGGCCGAGAACAGCAGGCGCTGGCCCTGGCTGGGGGTCATGTCCATGAGCTTCTTGACGACCGGCAGGAACCCGAGGTCGGCCATGTGGTCGGCCTCGTCCAGGACGGTTATCTCGACACCCTCGAGGGTGAGGATGCGCTGGCGGATCAGGTCCTCCAGGCGGCCGGGGCAGGCGATGACGATATCGACGCCGGCGCGCAGCGCCTTTTCCTGGCGGGCCTGGGAGATGCCGCCGTAGATCACGGTGGTGTTCAGGCCCATGGCCTTGGCCATCGGCTCGATGGTGGCGTTGATCTGGGTGGCCAGTTCACGGGTCGGCGCGAGGACCAGGCCCATCGGGCGGCCGGGCTTGCGGAAGTGCTTGGCTTCCCGCTCAGCGAGTCGTGCGACAAGCGGGATGGCGAAGGCGATGGTCTTGCCGGAGCCGGTGCGGCCGCGGCCCAGGACGTCGCGTCCGGCCAGGGTGTCCGGGAGGGTCTTGACCTGGATGGGGAACGGCTCGACGATTCCCTGGGCGGTGAGGGTGTCGGCAAGGGCCTTGGGCGTGCCGAGGGCAGCAAATGTAGTCATGAGTTTCAAGGTCTTTCAGGCGGTATCCATGCGGATATCGGCCCCCGGTGCCGGTTGGCCCAGGGGTTCGCCGAAGAAAAGTCAGGTGATCAACCGGGCTGCTGCCAAACTTCAGCAAACGGCCGCCGGGACCAAATGGAACGCGTTCATCGACGCAGGATGTGCCTCTCACATGAAAAAAACCCACTCCCTGCGGCGGAATCCTGGGGAATCCGGCAGGGGATCCGGTTGACGGACCGAAGCCGGTCAATCGCATCCAAAGTGGGCATCACTGCACATCAAGTTTGACCACTCTACCATCCGGCAGGGCCGGGTCCTGTATCCATGGCCGCCGGCGAGGCTCCTAGCCCGCCAGGCTGGGGGCTTGGAACAGCGGCATATGGGGCGAGGGGGCGGCCGTTCGTGCGGTCGCGCGGGCGGCCGTCTGGGACACCTCCTGTGACGCCGCCTTGGCCGTGCCCGGGTCTGCCGCCCGCAGGATCACGAGCGCCTCGGCATCGATCAGGCGGCGCGTTCCCGTCCGGGAATCCAGGATCCAAAACAGGTCCACGGCCGTGACCGTCTGGGTCACCGTGCCCCGATGGAAGAGCTTGCCGTTGTGCCAGGCCTCGATCTCGTCCCCCACATTCAGCTCACTGGAGTGGCGGATGTGCCGTGCTTCTTCAACGTCCATGATCATTGCCTTCCCCAGCATTTCAAGGTCTCGTGCCCAGCATTCACGACGCAAGTTTCGAAATCGTTTCCACAGCGTGATTTCCATGTGTCTGGTTGCCTGCGCCGCGGCCTTGAAGGACGGCTGCAGGGTCGGCGCCCGGCGGCCACCGCTACTGGTGGTCACTGCTGTTGGAGGGCACTGCTGCTGTTGCCCCTGTCGCTGTTGACCGCCCTTGCGTCCGGGAGGAGCATGGTTGGCGGGCAGGGCGATGAGAGGAGGCGGGACACGATGCCGGGGATAGTCGCCGCTGGCTCCTTTCGGGCCATCCAAGTGCTGTTATTGCCCATCGGGACCGCCGGATACGTCGCGGCCATCCCCCGGCTGCTCGCGTACAGCCGGCGCGCGGGCGTATCGGCCACGGTGCTGTCGTCCCTCTACACGCGCTACATGCAGCACCGCCTCGAAACGAGGCCCGATGTCCCGGCGGCCCGGCTCATGGCGGTCATGCCGAACGTGTCCCAGGAAGGGTTCCGGCTAGAGACCGCCCCCACCCTCGTGGGCCACCTGCTGACCGGCTATGTTCCCAGGATCTACCGCTATCCGTACCCGGGACAGGCCCCCATGCGCCATCACCCGACGGCACGGACCAGCCTTTACGATGCCGCCCTCCGGCGGCATCTGGGCAGAATTGACCAGCTCGTGGTCCTTGGCGCGGGATTCGACACCCGGGCGTTCCGGCTAACACCGGAGGACCGCGTACGATGCTTTGAAATCGACATGCCCCGGACCCAGGCATACAAGCTCGGGATGCTCCAGAAAGCGGGCCTGTCGACGCGCCAGGCCACATATGTGTCCGCGGATTTCGAGACTGAGGATTGGATGGAGAAGCTTGTGGCGGCGGGGTTCGACCCCGGCAAGCCCTCGTTCTTTCTGTGGGAAGCGGTGACCATGTACCTGGACCGTGCCTCGGTCGAGGCGACCCTGCGCAGGATCGCCGGTACCGCCGCCGGAAGCGTGGTGGCCTTTGACTACTTCTCCAAGGACATCGTCGCCTCCAAGTCGCCCTACATGAGGTATGCCCGGGCCACGGCGAAATACGCCGGCGAGCCGCTGACGTTCGGCATCGACAACAGTCCCCCGGCCCGCAAGAGCGCCGCGGACTTTGTCGGGGCCTTCGGGCTGGCCCTCGAGGAGCACCGGAATTTCGGCCGGGAAACCCGACGCCGGCCCGCGCCGGCAGGGTTCGTCACCGCCGTCGTGCCTGCAAACAGACAGCGAAACCCGGCGAACCGCCGCGATGAGGGGACACCATGACAAAACACAGCCACCAGGACGACGCGGCCGATCCCGGGGTGCCCGGCACCGCGGCCAGGATGTGGGACGAGAAGTACAGCAGCCGCCCCAGGATGTGGAGCGGGCAGCCGAATCCGCAGCTCATCGCGGAGGCGGCGCATCTGCCGCCCGGCGAGGCCCTGGACCTGGGCTGCGGGGAAGGAGCGGACGCCATCTGGCTCGCCGCCCGCGGCTGGGCCGTGACGGCCCTGGATGTCTCCGCCGTCGCCCTCGAACGGGCTGCCGAGCACGCCCGGGAACGGGGCCAGGACGCCAACATCGAGTGGGTGCAGCGGGACCTCGCCACATGGGTTCCGGACCGGTTGTTCGACCTTGTCACGGCCCAGTTCCTGCATTCGACCCAGATGCCGTGGCAGCAGGCACTGCAGCTCGCCGCGGCCGCGGTGCGGACCGGCGGGACGCTGCTGATCGTCGGCCACCATCCCGACGGGCTGCCTCCCTGGGGCGAGCACCATGACCATGCCCCGGAGAAGTTCTTCACCGCCGAGGACCTTGCCCGTGAGCTCCGGATCGAGGAGCCTCAGTGGCGGGCGGAGGTCCTGGACAGCCGGCATCGCAGCGTCGTCGGCCCCGAGGGCGAGGCGGTGTCCCTCACCGACGCCGTGCTCCGCGCCACGCGGCTGGCGGCCCAGTAGGCCGCCGAAACCGCCGGGGCTGCATGTGATGCAGCTCACTCCAGTTCGACCGTGAGGATTTCCGCTCCGGGCCCGTCTTACCCATGACGGCGCCACAGAGCGTCTTCCTCAATCGATCAGGAGTGATTGCCTTGACCACCCAGACGCACACCCCGGCCGACGTCCAGAGCCAGGCCGGCCCGGCGGCCGCGGCGAAGGCCACCGCCGTGAAGGTGCCCGCCGCGGAGACCCCCGCGCCGGGCGCGCCCGCTCCGGCTTCAGGCAGTGACGGCCGCGGCGCGACCACCGTTGCAGACGGCGTCGTGGCAAAGATCGCCGGCATCGCGATCCAGGAAATCGAAGGAGTGCACGCCCTCGGCGGCGGAGCGGCCCGCGCCCTGGGAACCCTGCGTGAAAAGGTCGGCCAGAAGGACCTCACCCAGGGCGTCAGCGTGGAGGTCGGGCAAACCCAGGTGGCGGTCGACGTCACCCTGGTGGTCGAGTACCCGCATCCCCTCCAGCAGGTGGCGGACAGCGCCCGCGACGCCGTCTACACGGCCATCGAAGACCTCGTCGGCATGGAGGTGACGGAAGTCAACATCACCATCACGGACATCCACGTGCCTTCCGAGGATGAAGACTCCGACGGCGCCCGGACCGAGCCGAGGGTGGCTTGAGCCCCACGCTGGCCGGCCTGGCCATCGGAGCCGCCCCGGCCGTCGTCGCCCTGGCGTTCGGTTTCTGGGGTCGCCTGCTCACCGCGCTCTTCATGGGGGTGGGGGCCGCGCTGGGCCGCACGGTCGAGGGACGACTGGATCTAGGCGGAGTTCTGGACGCCCTGCGCGGCAAGCGCTCCTCCACGTGACGCGGGCGGGATATACCCGGATCACCCCGGCAGCCCTCAGGCACACCATCGAGACGATTGCGGCCCGCGCCTTCGGCGTCCCGGGGTCCAAGGTCACGGCATCCCTGGAGGATGATTCGGGCCGGCTCGGCGCGACGGTCTCCGTACAGCTGGCGCTCCCGCCGCTTCTGGGCCCCCGCCAAGGGCTCGGCGGCGGTACCGTCTTCGACCGGTCCCGGGCGGCCCGGGCCACCATCATCGCCCGCGGCCTGGAGCTCACCGGCCGGAAACTGGGCTGGGTCGACATCCGGCTCGGCGGGGCCCGGCGGCCCGCCATCGCCGCCAGGGTGGACGGGACGGCCGGAAGGCCACACCGGAACCACATCGAAAGGAACGTCGCGTGAGCCAGGACCGAGCCATCCGGCGCCTCGTCCGCAGGGAGACGCACTCCTCCCGGGCCGGGGCCTCCGTCCTGACCTCCGGCGTCCTCGCCGCCGTCTTCCTCTGGCTTGCCCTCGAATCCGCTCTGGCCCTGCTTCAGGAAAACCCGCTCCTGGCCAGTCCCGACCGGCTGGGCCGGTGGCTCGCCGGCGTGCCGGCCAACACCCTCCCGGCCGGGCTGACTGCCGCCGGCGCCGGTCTGGCGGTTCTGGGCCTGGTGCTGCTCGCAGCCGCAATAACGCCGGGCCGCCGGGCCCGGCACGCCGTCCACAGCGCCCGGAGCGCCGTGGTGGTCGATGGCGAGGTCATCGCCTCCGCAGTGTCCCGGCGGGCCCGCCTCGCCGCGGGGCTGGCACCCGGGCAGGTCACCACCACGGTGGGCAAGCGGGCCGTCCGGGTCCTGGTGCGTCCGACGTCGGGCGTTTCCGTGGACCGGAACGCGGTCGCCGCCGCGGTTCGCGACGAACTGGCCGCATACGCGTTGGACCGCCCTATCGCACCGACAATCCACATCGTGAGGGAAGGGGCGCTGGGGCAATGAGCCAGACCAACAGGGCATTGAACCGGATCCTGCTGGCCCTGGCCGGGCTCATGCTGATCGCGGCCGGCGCCGCTACGGCCGGCGCCGGGATCCTGCCGGACGCTGCGGCCGCGTGGGCAGCCACCGGTTCCTCCCTCGTGGACCAGACCGGCAGCCTCCTCGCCTCGGCACCGCTCCCGGGCCCCGCCCGCAGTTGGTGGGCTGTTGCCGGAGTCGCCGCGCTCGTCCTGGCGGCCGGACTCGGCATCGCCTGGCTCGCGTCGCAGGGCGGCGGCCGGACGCACCGCGTCGGCAGGGAAACCGACGGCGGCCGCGGCACCACCGTCGTCGAAACCGGGCTCATCTCGGCGGCCGTCACCGAAGCCCTCGCCGGCAACCGCCTCGTGCTTGGCACCTCAGTCTCGGCCTGGGAAGTCAAGGGCGAACCGGGGCTCCGGCTGCGGATTCGGGCACGGCAGGGGGCATCCCCCCGGGACATCGCCAACACCGCCGACGAACTGGTCCAGGGGATTGACGCGTTGCTGGGCCATCCGCTTCCGGTTCTGGTCCGAATCACCAGTGGCACCAGAACCAGGGTGGCTGTACCCGGTCGCGCCCGCGAGCCCGGCTCGACGGACGTACCGCTGCACCGCATCACCTAGACATGACAGGAAAGGAAACATCATGGGAATCGACGACAAGGTCAACAACACGGTCATCCACCACATCGGTGCCGCCAAAGAAGGCGCCGGCAAAGTGACGGGCAACCAGGACCTCCAGCGCGAAGGCCAGCATGAGCAGGCCCAGGCCAAGCTGCAGGAGCCCGGCGAACGGGTCAAGGACGCCGCGGCCGACATCGGAGTAAACATCAAAGACGCCGCGCGGAGGCTCAAGGACGGCTTCAGGAAGGAGTAGCCCGCACGAAATCCCCGCGATGAAAGCAGAGAAAAGCGCGTGGCAGGTTCACCCTCGGCGCCCCATCAGCTGGACCTTGCGGCCGACGCCCTGCTGGTGGGACGGGCCGCCGACGGCGATACGGCAGCATTTGAGGCACTCGCCCGGCGGCACGGCCCGCTCATGCGGGCCTGCGCCCGCCGCCTGACGGGCTCCCTCGCCGACGCCGACGACGTCGTGCAGGAATCGCTGATGCAGGCCTGGAAGCAACTCGACACCCTGCGCGACGGCGAGGCCGTGAAGGGCTGGCTGCTGCGCATTACCGGCAGCCGCAGCATCGACCACCTGCGCCGGCGGCGGAACCATTCGGACCTCGGCGGTCTCGACCACCGGCTGGAGGCCGGTGCGGGAAACGCCCACCGGGACCACCCCGAACACGCCGCCCTGAGCGGTTCCCGGATGGACGCCCTCAAGGCCGCCCTTGCCGCCCTTCCCGAGGAACAGCGCCGCTGCTGGGTGCTGAAGGCGTTCAATGACCAAAGCTACGAGGAAATTGCGCAAACCTTGAACATCAGCACTGCCAGCGTCCGCGGCCGCCTGGCCCGGGCACGCATCACCCTGGCCCGCGAAATGGAGGACTGGCGATGAGCACCCCCGGCGACATGCTTAGCTGCGGGCACAGCCTGGCAGACCTGAGCGAATATCTGGACACCGGACAGATCGGCGATCCCGGGCACCTAGCAGAATGTCCCGAATGCCAGTCCGGCCTGACATCCCTGCGCAGGCTCTCCGCCCTCGGCGACGAACTGCTCGATGCCGACATCGCCGCGGCCGGCAGCGGAAACGAGAACTGGATGAAGGCCATTCTGGGCAACCTGCGCCTGGAATTGCGGCCGGGCAGGAGCATCCCGCTGCGCGCCGACACCCCTGGCGACGTCCTCACCGAGACCGAGGGCTCGATTTCGGCGCTGATCCGTTCCGTTGCCGATTCGCTTCCCGGTACGGCCGCCGGAAAGTGCCGCCTGTACGGGGACGTCACTGAGCCCGGGGCCCCCATCACCGTGGGCGTCGACCTCGCTGTCGTGTATGGGCATCCGCTGGAACAGCGCGCCGCCACGCTCCGCTGGGAGTTGGCCGCGGCCCTTGCCCGGCAGACGGAACTGAACATCACGGCGATTGATGTCACGATCACCGATGTCCTGGAGCCCCGGAATCCGGAGGCCGGCTCCCCCGCATCCGGCGGCCCATCGACTCCACAGGAGACGCCATGACCGAGCCCTTGCCTCGCGGGGACGGCACCCCCGCACTTCCCGCCGAACTGCCCGCCGCACTGGCCAGTGAACTGCAGGCGATCATCCAGGCCGTGGACGGCGTGACAGCGGTCTACCCGGCGCGCCCGCTCTGGCAGACAATCGCGGGAGCGGCCCGCTCCGCCGTGATCGGAGAAGCCCATGCGCCGGTTGACGTCACCACCTCCGGCGCCGGCACGGCCGTGACGGCGGTCAAGGCGCGCATCGGCGTGAGCGGGGCGTACCCCGCACCGGACGTGGCCCGGGCCGTGGCCGCGGCGGTGCGGCGGCACCTGAGTCCGCAGCCTGTGACCGTGCAGGTCGGCATCGTTCGGATCAGCACCGCCCCGACCGACAGCCCGCAGAGCGGCTGACGGGCAGCGTGCAGACCGGCAGCGCGCAGACCGATACCGCCAAAGCGGCACCCGCTAAGTCGGCGCCGACCAGGCCGAAACCGCCTGCGCCCGGCAAAAAATGTGACAAAAGACAGCGGACGACAACTGAAGCTAAGATGATCGACAGTTGTCGAACGCGGCCGGGGACGGGCGACCCGTGAACAGGCGGTGCCGGCGGCCGCGGATTACGGCCGTGCCGGCGTCGCGTTTTGCGCCCAAAGCCCGCGAAGGACGCGGGTTCCGGGCCCTCGCCGGCACTGCGCGGGAGGGTGGCGCCGCCGGGAGAACGCGGCATGTCACCGACCAGACGGTCCACTTTCGCGGACCGACGCGACAACAGGGGCCGCGAAATACCGGCCCTAATCTTGACCTACCCGCCAAAACTGTTACCTCCGTCACACTCTGACGGATCCGTGCGGCCCGCATCGCGGAACCCCCGCCCGCTGCGGCCGCCTGTGACAAGGAAGAAGCCTCATGTCTGAACGCACCACCGCGGCCGCACCGGCCACTGCAGAATCTGACATTGCCCACTCTGGAACCGCCGCAACCCGTGACGCCGCCGCCGGGAACCGCGAGCCGCACCTCGCCCGCGCCCTTGGCAACCGCCATATCCAGCTACTCGCCATCGGCGGCGCCATCGGTACCGGCCTGTTCATGGGCTCCGGCAAGACCATCTCCCTCGCCGGTCCGTCCGTCATCTTCGTCTACATGATCATCGGCTTCATGCTGTTTTTCGTCATGCGGGCCATGGGCGAGATCTTGCTCTCCAACCTGAACTACAAGTCCTTCAGCGACTTCGCCGGCGACCTGCTGGGCCCCTGGGCCGGCTTCTTCACCGGCTGGTCCTACTGGTTCTTCTGGGTAGTCACCGGCGTCGCGGACATCGTCGCCATCGCCGGCTACGTGGACAAGCTCGCGCCGGGCACGCCCCTGTGGATTCCTGCCCTGATCACGCCCGTGGTGCTGGTCCTCCTGAACCTCCCCACCGTCAAGGCGTTCGGTGAAGCTGAGTTCTGGTTTGCCATCATCAAGGTGGTGGCCATCGTGGCCCTGATCATCACCGGCGCGGTCATGATCGCCACCCACTTCACGTCCCCGAACGGCGCCGAAGCCAACCTCGCCAACATGTGGAACGACGGCGGCATGTTCCCGCACGGCATGTTCGGCTTCATCCTCGGCTTCCAGATCGCCATCTTCGCCTTCGCCGGCATCGAGCTGGTGGGCACCGCCGCCGCCGAAACCAAGGACCCGGAGAAGAACCTGCCGCGTGCCATCAACTCCATCCCGGTCCGCGTCCTCCTGTTCTACGTGGGCGCCCTGGTGGTCATCATGGCCGTCAACCCGTGGCGCACCATCGATCCGGCCAGCAGCCCGTTCATCGGCATGTTCACCCTGGCCGGGCTGGGGATCGCCGCCGTGGTCATCAACCTCGTGGTCCTGACCTCCGCCGCCTCCAGCGCCAACTCCGGGATCTACTCGACCTCCCGCATGATCTACGGGCTCGCCCAGGACGGTAACGCGCCGAAGGCCTTCGGCAAGCTGAGCCTTCGCAAAGTCCCGCAGAACGCCCTGCTGTTCTCCTGCATCTTCCTGCTGGCAGGGCTCGTCCTTCTCTACGCCGGAGACTCGGTGATCGGCGCATTCACGATCGTCACCTCCGTTGCCTCCGTGCTGACCATGTTCGTGTGGTCCATGATCCTCATCAGCTACATCGTGTTCCGCCGCCGGCGGCCGGCCCTGCACGCGGCCTCGGCCTTCAAGATGCCCGGCTCCGCGTTCATGCCGTACGTGGTGCTCGCGTTCTTCGTGTTCATGCTCGTGGCGCTGGCCCAGGCCGACGACACCAGGCTGGCGCTCTTCGTGGCCCCCATCTGGTTCCTCCTGCTGGGTGGCGCCTGGCACTTCAACCGGAAGACACCGCTGCAGCAGGCGCGGATTGTGGAATGGCAGGCCGTCCGCGCGGAGGAGGACGTCCGCGCGGCTGTCTGACTCTTGATTGCCTGACCCTTCTGTCGACTGAGACTGCCGTCTGAGCATCGACTCGAACCCCCGTGATGCGCAGGAGCCCCGGCCGGACCTTCCGGCCGGGGCTCCTGCGTGCAGTGTCCCTGCGTTCGGTGTCCCTGCGTTCAGTGTCCCTGCGTGAAGTGTTCCTGCATACAGTGATGCCGGATGCAGTGACCTGCGCAGCAATCCTGCGCGGGGCGGGGACGTTACGGGCGCGCCTTGCCGGCGGCCGGAACGACGGCGACGCGCGGCGCGACGGCCACGGCGGCGACGCCGATCACCGCCGTGAGCGCGAAGACGCCGGCGAACGACGACGCCGTCGTCGTCGAAAACGCGGCGAATACGATTCCCGTGCCGGCGAGGGCCAGGGCGCCGCCGAGCGAATCCGAAATGGACATGGCCGAACTGTTGAAGCCCTCAGTGTCCTTGGTGGAGAGGGCCAGGGTCATGACGCTCAGGCGCGGATACATCAGGCCCATCCCGCCCCCGGCGAAGATCCAGCCCGCGATCGCGACGGCGGCCGGCCACGCCAGGACCGTCGTCACGAGGGCGAGGACGACGGCGCCGAGGACCATGGCCGAGCCGATCCGCACCGCCTTCCGGTGTTCCAGGCGGGTCCCAAGCCTGCCTTGGACGGCCGAGGCCGCGGCCCAGGCGATGGCGCCGCCGGTGAGCGTGAGGCCTGCAAAAGTCGGGGCGAAGGCGTAGCGTTCCACGAGCAGATACGGCAGGTACACCTCGGCGCCGAAGAACGCGGCGGACGCGAGGCCGCGGGTGAGGATGACGCTCGGCAGGCCCCGCCGTGCGGTCAGCGTTCCGCGCGGCATGAGCGGACGGACGGCCAGGAGTGCGACGGCGACGGCGGCCCCTGCGAGCGCTCCGCCGGCCCCCGGGACTTGGGCGGACAGGTTCAGGCCCAGGACGGCGAGCGCCGCCAGTGCCGCCAGCGCCAGCTTGGCCGGGCCTCCCGGCGGTCGGGCCGTGCCGCCCGCGGTTTTCACCCCGGGCTCTCCGGGGGCTGGTTCTCCCGCGGCTGGTTCTCCCGCGGTTGCGGGGTCCGCTGCGGGGACTCCGTTCAGGCCTCGCAGCGCCGGGGCAGTCAGGAGCAGGGCCGGGACCACGAGCCCGACCACGCCAAGGAAGACCCACTGCCAGCCGGCAAGTTGCGCCACGACGCCGGCGGCGAATGGGCCCACGAGCGACGGGATGACCCAGGCCGCGGAGAAGGCGGCAAAAATCTTCGGATGCAGTACCGGCGGGTAGACCCGGGCAATCACTACGTACAGGGCCACCGTGAGCCCACCCCCGCCGAGCCCCTGCACGAGCCGCCCCGACACGAGAACCGGCATGGTCCCGGCGGTGCCGGCGATGAGCAGGCCGAGAACGAACATGCCCACCGCGGCCAGGAGCGGCGCCACGGGTCCCTTGCGGTCCGACCAACTGCCGGCTGCCACCATTCCGATCACGCCGGTGGCGAGCGGCCCCGCAAAGGCCAGAGCGTAGAGGCCCGCGCCGTCCAGTTCCCGGCTGACGAGCGGCATGATGGTGGTCACCGCCAGCGACTCGAAGGCTGCCAGGAACACCAGCGCGCAGGCCCCCAGCGTCACCAGCAGGTAGCTGCGGTGGAAGATGCCGGCTGATTCCGGCATGGAATCCCGGCCGGATTCCCGGCTGGAATCCTGATGAGGAGGCGGGTCTGATCGGGGCACGTGCCACAGCTTACAAGCGGGACACGCCGTGTCCAGCCAGGCCCGGCCCGGACAGCTCAGTTCAGCCGACCTCGTCGAGCCCCCGGGCCGGGACCACGACGGCGCCGCTCGCCCTGGAGTCCGGGTTCAGCATCCAGCCCACGCGCTTCACGGTGCTCAGCATGACGACGCTTTCCACGAGCACGATCCCGGGCACCTTCTGCTGCAGTGCCTGCTCGATGTTCATGACATCCGCCAGGGACTGCAGCCACATGATGATCACGAAGTTCGTCGGCCCGGTGGTGGAGGCGCTGAGCCGCACGTTCCGCATGGACCGCAGTTCGGCGGCCGCCGCCTCGTGCCGGCCGGCGGGGACGTTGACAAACCATTGGCAGGTGACGGGGAACGCCGAAAACTTCTGGGCCACCTCGCACCGGAACGACAGGATGCCGCTCGCGAGCACCCGGTTGAGCTGCCGCTGCACGGTGGCAGGGTGCCGGCCCAGCCCGCGGGCAATGTCCGCCGCCGTGGCCCGTCCGTCCTTGGCCAGAAACGGCAGGAGCGCCAGGTGGCTTTCCGGCAGCGCCTCCCGGGCGGCAGCCTGGGTGACGCCAGTGGCTTCGGGGCCGGCCAACGCCCGCACGGCGGCCTGCTGCGCGCGGCTCAGCACATTGAGCCGCCAGGCGCCGCCGCTCGCGTGCAGCCTCGTGCAGAGGGCGGTCTGGTACTTGAGGAGGCCGTCAATCTCCTTCAGCCGTGAAATGACCTTCATGCTGAAATCGTCCAGGGAGGGCGTAATGACGGTCAGCATGAGGTCCCGGTTGCTGGCCGCCTCCTCCACCGTGACGATTTCCGGCATCGCGGCGAGCCTGGCCGTGACTTCCTTCCGGCGGTGCATTTCGCAATCCACGGCGACGAACGCCAGGCACATCTGAAGGGGATCGCCGATCAGGTGGGCGGTGATCCAGGAGACGCCGGAGGCCCGCAGCCGTTCCCAGCGGGCGGCGAGGGTGGTGGCGTGAACGCCCAGCACCTCCGCCGCATCCGCCCAGCTCAGCCGCGGAGCGATCTGCAGGACGTTGATCAGGGCGAGGTCATCCTCGCTGAGTTCCACTATTCTTCCCTCCATTCATGCATGAAACCTGCGCCCAAAGGCATTTTTTGCATTTTTTCAGACCTTTGGCCGCGTGTGAACCATGTCACTTGAGAATAGACGCAGGAAGTCCTTGCCGGACCCAGACCACGCCAAATCGACAGATTTCGGCAGCCACGCCACACCGACAACACAGCGATCTCGACAACCAAGGAGAACACGTGCCGATCACCGCAGACGCCCGGGACATGCAGACGGACCTTGCCCGGTTCCGCCATGAGCTGCACCGGGAGCCCGAGATCGGGCTGACGCTTCCGCGGACACAGGAGAAGGTGCTCAAGGCGCTCGACGGGCTCGGCTACGAGATCACCCTGGGCCAGGAGACGACGTCGGTCACCGCGGTACTGCGCGGCCAGGCGTCCGGGACCGGCGCCGGTGACCGCCCGGCCGTGCTCCTGCGCGCGGACATGGACGGCCTGCCGGTGCAGGAGAAAACGGGAGTGGACTACACGTCCAGGATCGACGGGGCCATGCACGCCTGCGGCCACGACCTTCACACGTCCATGCTGGCAGGAGCCGCCACCCTCCTGGCCGAACGCCGGCACCGGCTCGCCGGCGACGTCGTCCTGATGTTCCAGCCCGGCGAGGAAGGGTTCGACGGCGCCAGCCACATGATCCGCGAAGGCGTGCTGGATGCCGCCGGCCGGCGCGTGGACGCCGCCTACGGCATGCACGTATTTTCCGCCCTGGAACCGCACGGCACGTTCTGCACCAAGCCCGGCGTCATGCTCAGCTCTTCCGACGGCCTGGTGGTCACCGTGCTCGGCGCCGGCGGCCACGGATCGGCCCCGCACTCGGCCAAGGACCCCGTGACGGCGGCCGCCGAAATGGTCACCGCCCTCCAGGTCATGGTCACCCGCCAGTTCAACATGTTCGATCCCGTAGTGCTCTCGGTGGGGGTCCTCCAGGCCGGCACCAAGCGCAACATCATCCCGGAAACCGCACGCATTGAGGCCACCATCAGGACCTTCTCCGAGGAATCCCGGCAGAAAATGATGGACGCCGTGCCGCGGCTGCTGAAGGGCATCGCGGCGGCGCACGGCCTCGAAGTCGACGTCGACTACCAGCAGGAGTACCCGCTCACCATCACCGACGAGGACGAAACGCACACCGCGGAGAACGTCATTGAGGGCCTGTTCGGTGACTCCCGGCTCGCCCGCTGGGCCACCCCGCTCAGCGGCTCCGAAGACTTCTCCAGGGTTCTCGCCGAGGTCCCCGGCACGTTCATCGGGCTGAGCGCCGTCCCCCGGGGCGCCGACCACTCCGCATCCGCGTTCAATCACTCCCCGTACGCCACGTTCGACGACGGCGTGCTGGCTGACGGCGCCGCACTCTACGCGGAGCTCGCCATTTCGAGGCTGGCCGCGCTTGCGGCTGCAGACGCTTCCGCCGCGGCCAACGCTGCTGCCGCCGGCTCCACCCTTTCCTAGCCCCCACCCCCGAGGGAGACGACCATGACTGCAACCACGTCCACACCGCCGGCAACCCGGACATCGACCCGCAAGACGATCATCGGCACCGGCATCGGCAACGCCGTCGAATGGTACGACTGGGCCATTTATGCCACGTTCACGCCGTTCATCGCCAGCCAGCTTTTCAGCAAGGCCGATCCCGCCTCGGCGGTGCTGTCCACGCTGGCGATTTTCGCCGTCGGCTTCGTCGCCCGCCCGTTCGGGGGCTTCCTGTTCGGCTGGATCGGTGACCGGATCGGCCGCAAGGCCTCCATGACCCTGGCCGTGGGACTTGCGTCCGTGGGCAGCCTGATGATTGGCATCGCGCCGACCTTCGCGGTGGTGGGCGCATGGGCATCGCTGATGCTCCTGGTGGCCCGCCTGGTCCAGGGCCTGGCGCACGGCGGCGAGCTCCCGTCGTCGCAAACGTACCTCTCCGAAATGGCGCCGAGGGAACACCGCGGCTTCTGGGCCACCCTGATCTACACCTCCGGCACGGTGGGGATCCTGTTCGGGACCCTCCTGGGGGCCGTGCTGAACATGGCCCTGAGCACCGAAGTGATGAACGCCTGGGGCTGGCGCATCCCGTTCCTGGTCGGCGCGGCCATGGGTCTCTACGCCCTGATCATGCGGTCCCGGCTGCACGAAACGGACGTCTTCGAAGGCGAGGCCTCGGCGGAGAAGCGCGCTCCGATCTGGCCGCAGATCGTCCGCCACCGCAAGCAGGCCCTGCAGGTGATCGGCCTGACGGTCGGCCTGACCGTGATCTACTACATCTGGGGTGTCGTCGCCCCCAGCTACGCCACCACCGCCCTGAAAATCGACCGCGGCGAGGCCCTGTGGGCAGGCGTGATCGGCAACATCGTGTTTATCGCGGCGCTGCCCTTCTGGGGCAAGCTGTCGGACCGCATCGGCCGCAAGAAAGTGTTGTGGGCCGGCGCGATCGGCGCAGGCATCATGCACTTTCCGATGACCGCACTGCTCAAGGATTCCGCCTGGCAGCTGGCCGTCAGCATGTCCGTCATGCTGATCTTCATCGCCGCCAGCGCGGCGATCGTTCCGGCGGTCTACGCCGAGCTGTTCCCGACAAGTATCCGCACCGTGGGCGTCGGAGTGCCCTACTCGATCTGCGTGGCACTGTTCGGCGGAACCGCGCCTTACCTCCAGCAGTGGCTCGGCACAACCCTGCAGATGCCCCAGCTGTTCAACGTCTACGCCGTGCTTCTCCTCGCCGTCTCCGCGGTGTTCGTCTTCACCATCCCGGAAACGAAGGGCAAGGACCTGCGCGCATAGCTCCGGGACCTCCGGGAGCGCCCAACTGACTAGCAGCAGGGGCCGTTTTGAGCGCTCAAAACGGCCCCTGCTGCTAGTCAGTTGGGTCAGCCGCCGACGAAGCGGTCCCGCCCGGCCCGGTAGCCGAACACCGCGGCGAGCGAGCCCACCAGCAGGAACAGGACACCCGCCGCGGCGAAGGACCCCGTGGACTGGTGGAGCTGGCCGACCAGGAGGGTGCCACTGGAGCCCAGCCCGTAGCCCACGCCCTGCATCATGCCGGAGAGGTGGGCCGCGGTGTGCCCGTCGCGGGTGCGGACCATGATCAGGGTCAGGGCAGCGGCGGTCAGGCTGCCCTGACCCAGGCCCAGCAGCCCGGTCCACAGCCACAGGAATTCGGTCGGACCGAAGATGCTCAGCGCGAAGCCGCCGCCGGTCATGAGTGCCACCACCGTGTTGATGGCGCGCTGGTCCCGGAACCGGGTGGCCAGTGCCGGCGCGAACAGCGAGCCCAGCATCTGCAGCACAATCGAGGCCGAGACGATCAGGCCGGCCGTGCCGCCGTCCACGCCGCGTTCGCGCAGGATCGGGGCCAGCCACGCGAAGACACTAAAGGACATCATGGCCTGCAGGACCATGAACAGGGTGACCTGCCAGGCCACGGCGGAACGCCAGACGTTGACACCCTCGCCCGTCCGCGGCGGCCCGCCGGGACGGGCCCGCAGCGCCGGGGGCAGGAATAACAGGAGCACGACGCCGGCCGGCAGCGCCCAGAACCAGAGCGCCCCCGTCCACTGCCCGGTGGCGCGGAAGACCGGGAACGTGAAGCCGGCGCCGAGGGCGGCCGAGGCGCAGATCGCCGTGGTGTACAGCCCGCCCATGAGGCCCAGGCGGTGCGGGAAGTCGCGCTTGACGACGCCGGGCAACAGCACGTTGCACAGCGAAATCGCGGCGCCGCAAGCGGCGGTTCCGGCGAGCAGCGCCGGGAGATGGCCGGCCCCGGGCAGCTCCACGGGCCGCAGCAGCAGCCCCGCCGTCAGGACCGCCATGGCACCGAGCAACACCCGCTCGGCGCCAAACCGGCGAGCCAGTCCCGGGGCGAGCGGAGCGAACACGCCCAGCAGCGTCACCGGAACGGTGGTGAGCACCATGACTGCCCAGGCCGGAAGCCCGGCGTCGGCCGTCACCTCGGGCAGCACTGCAGCGAAGCTCGAAAACACGGTGCGGAGGTTTAGCCCGATCAGGACCAGGCAGACGCCCATGTACGCGAGCATGCGGCGGCCCGCGGCGCGCGGAGGTCCGGCGGGTTCGTCCCGTAGCACGGCACTGGCCGAAAGGTCCTGCTCGTCAGTTTTCCCAGCTGAGGTCACCCGCCCCATTCTTGCAGGCCCCCGCCCGCACAGCCTGCTCCCCGCGGCGCTGGCGGATTCCCCGGGCGGGCCGGCCGGCAAACTCAACTATTCTGGAAAGGATGAACGAATCCCCAGAATCCCCCGCCACCACCGGAACGCCAGAGTCCGGCGCCCCGGAAGAGACCCAGCTGCCGCGCCCCGTGACCCCGGGCAGCCAGGCCTCATTCGGCACGTACGGGGGCCGGCCGGTCAGCTTCGTGCGCCGCGGCACACGCCTGCAGGGCCGCCGCCAGGCTGCCTGGGAGGAGCACTCCGACCGCTGGGCGGTCGAGGTTCCCCGCCATGTCGCCAACACCTCCGTCCACCCGGACTACATCTTCGACGCGGAGGCCGAGTTCGGCCGGACGGCTCCGCTGATCGTGGAGATCGGTTCCGGGCTGGGCGACGCCGTGTGCCATGCCGCGGAGGAAAACCCGGACAAGGACTTCCTGGCCGTGGAGGTCTACACCCCTGGCCTGGCCAACACACTGATCAAGATCAACAGCCGCAAGCTGAGCAACGTCCGGGTGGTGGAGGCCAACGCCCCCGAAGTGCTCGCGACCATGCTCCCCGCAGGCTCCGTCACGGAACTATGGGTCTTCTTCCCGGACCCGTGGCACAAGTCCCGGCACCACAAGCGCCGCCTCATCCAGCCGGCCTTCGCCGAGCTCGCCGCCCGGGCCATCAAGCCCGGCGGCATCTTCCGGATCGCGACCGACTGGTCCAACTACGCCGTCCACGTTCGCGAGGTCATGGCCGGGTCCGCGGCGTTCGACAACCTGCACGAGGGTGAGCGCACCGGCGCGGAAAGCCCCCTGACCCAGGTGTGGGAATCCGGCGTCGAATCCCGGGTCGGCGGAGCCCCTGTGAAGGAAGGCCGCGCGCCGGTCAGTACCGAGCACACCGGGCCCAATGAGGGCATCGATGCCACCGGCGGCTGGGCGCCGCGGTTTGAGGGACGGATCCTCACCAGCTTCGAGAACAAGGCGCACGAGGCCGGCAGGCTGATCTTCGATCTCAGCTACCGCCGCCGGTAGGCACACCCGGATCGCGGGAATCTGTTCCTGAACGCCGTCGCGTGGCACGATTACGGAAGTGGAGTTGCCGGAGACACCGCTCCGGCACGAACCACCCTGGTAGCACTAAGGAAACATCATCAAACGAGAACTTAAGGACGCCGCTGACGTCGCCGAAGACGTCACCAATTCGAAGCCGCTCGAAGTGATGGCGCGGGCCGGGTTTGCTGTGTCGGGACTGCTGCATTTCCTCATCGGCCTGGTCGCGATCCGGCTCGCCATGGGCCGTCAGGGCCAGGCCGACGTCAGCGGCGCGGTGGAAGAGCTCGCCGTGCAGCCGGCCGGCCCGCTGCTGCTCTGGACGGCCTTTGCCGCCTGCGTTGCGCTGGCCATTTGGCAGACGTCGGACGCCATCTTCGACTTCCGACACCTGCCGACCAAGAAGAAGGTCGGCAAGAAGCTGAAGGCAGCCCTGCAGGCCGTGGTCTATGCGGGGTTCGCCCTCACACTGGCAACGGTCGCCACCGGTGCACGCGCCGACCACCGCCAGTCGACCAGCGACCTGACCATCCACCTCATGAAGGCGCCGGGCGGCGTCGCGCTCCTGATCCTGATCGGCGCAGCGATTGCTATCACGGGAATCATCTACGGCATCCGCGGCTTCAGGAAGTCCTTCCTCAAGTACCTGCGAATGCCGGCCCAGAAGCAGGCGCGCACCGCGGTGACGACTATCGGCGTCATAGGCTACGCCGCCAAGGGCTTCGCCCTGCTGCTGGTGGGCCTGCTCATCATCATCGCCACCGTGAAGGCGCACCCCGAAGAGTCCACCGGGCTCGACGGCAGCCTGAAGGCCCTGAGGGAACAGCCGTTCGGCGTCTACCTGCTGGCCGCCGTCGGTATCGGCCTGATCTGTTACGGCATCTTCATGGCGGTGCGGGCCAAGCTCGCGAAGATGTAGCCGCGCCGGGGTCCGGTGACGCAGCACGTCCGTAGCCGGCCGGTCTCCCGGACGCAAGGGAAGTTCGCTAACCCTGCGGCACGGCAATGACAGCAACGGCCTGTTGCTGCTCGTTGCGCATCTCGACGCTGGCGATCCTGGCCAGCTGCAACGGCGTCGCCCCGGTGATCCGGACCCTGCCGGTGGGCGTGGCGGTCCAGGCGCAGGCGCGGTCTTCGCCGCCGTCGCGGTCCTTCACCCACAGCGAGAGGGTGCCGGCGACGGGCAGGCTGCGCCCGTCCACCGCCAACTCGGTGCCCCAGGTTTTCTTGACGAGTCCCACTGTGACCTCCAGCCCGCTGCTGGCCGCCACGGAATAGCTTGCGTCCGGCTTGGCTGGCGGGTTCAACAGCGGTCCGGCCGCGATCCCCAGCGCCAGGCACGCCGCCGCCGCCGCGCCCACGGCGGCCGACCAGCGGCGCCGCACCTTGCGGCGCCGGGCGGCGAGTTCATCGAGGAGCCGGCGCGGGACGGGTTCGGGTTCCGGCGGAACCAGCGCCCGCTCCCGGGCGGCCGCAGCCGCCGCGGTGAGCGCGACGGCGTCGGACACCGGGACCGCGTCGAGCAACGCAGGGATACTGGCGACTTCGTCCAGCTCCTGGCGGCAGTCCGCACAGACGGCAAGGTGCTGTTCGAAGGCTGCGGCGTCGGCCGGCTCCAGCCCGCCGAGCAGATACGCGCCGAGGAGCTGATGCGGTTCGTTCTCGTTCACCGCTGCACCCCCATTTCGTCGAGGATGGTCCTGAGCGCCCGCACGGCGTAGAACGCCCGGGACTTCACCGTGCCGCTTGGGATCTTCAATTGGGCGGATGCCTCCTGGACTGTGTAGCGGCGGTAGTGGAGCGCTACGAGGACTTCGCGGTGCTCGGCGCTGAGCCGCAACAGCGCCTCCTCCATCAGGACCTTGTTGAGCAGGTCGTCGATGCGTCCGGCGCCGTCCGAGCCGCCGGCGCCGTCGAGGCTGGCCGGGACATCGCGTTCGCCGGTTTCCTGCGGCCGCCGCTGGGCCTTGCGGTAGTTGTCGATCATGATGTTGCGGGCCGTCCGGAACAGGTAGCTGCGCAGGCTGCCGGTGATCTGCGGCGCCTGCTGCCAGACCCGCAGCACGGTCTCCTGGACGACGTCGTCGGCAAGCTGCGGATCGCGGGAGGCGCTGAGGACGAAGCGCTTCAGGGCCGTCCCGTGGTCACGGTAGATCGCAGCCACCACGTCTTCGTCCAGCGGCATCTCCACCTCCTACGGAGTTATTGCTCTCGAGTCGTTGCTGTGCACTGTATGACGTACGGGCGGACGCAATAGTTCAGTGTGCCCCCGGCACAGCCCCGACGTGAACATGTCAGCTCCGCCATGAACCATTCCGTGCTCCTTGGCGTCTTATCGGGTAGCGCCGGCCTGGCGAGTTGGGCTGGCTCGAGCCTAGGAGCAGCAATGAAGAAGCACCTCAGCATTGGCTTGTCCGCGTTTGCCCTGGCCGCGCTACTGTCCGGCTGCGGTGGCGGTGCGACCACGACGACGCCGACATCGGCGGCACCGGCCACCTCCGCTCCCGCAGAGACCAGCGCGCCGGCGGCTTCGGCGCCCGCGTCCACGGCCGCTGCGGATCTCTCGGTGGGCCAGTCCAAGGCGGGCCAGATCGTGGTGGGCGGCCAAGGACTGAGCGTCTATTACTTCACCAAGAACACGAAGGACTCCGGGAACAGCGCGTGCACCGGTGCGTGCCTGACATCGTGGCCCCCGGTCACCTCGACGACGGCGACTCCCACCGTTAATGGCGTCACCGGCAAGGTAGGCACCATTCCGACGGCTGACGGAAAGATGCAGATCACCATCAACGGGATGCCGATCTACTACTACGCCAAGGACCAGGCCGCGGGAGACATCACGGGTCAGGGCGTCGGCGGGGTCTGGTACCTCGTGGCACCGTCCGGGGAGATGATCAAGACCGCGGCGGGCGGCTACTAGAGGGCACTCAGATAAAGACGCCGCTACCGCCGCGGAGGGCCGATTAGGCCCCGGCCGGACCAGGGAAGGCCGCTTAGGCGCCAGCCTCCTCGAACTGCACGGCGGCGAGGATTTCCTTGGTCCGGGGGTTGAGCATGAAGGCCTCGTCGTCGTCTTCGAGCATGAGGAATTCGCCCTGTTCCGTGGTGAAGTGCCAGGCCAGGGTGCTCTCCCCGTTGTGCTCGTAGTTCGGATCGCCCATGGTGATCCGCTGCAGGCTGTGTCCGGCAATGCCGCACAGCTCGCGGATGATCTGCTCGAACTCCGGGGCGTCCAGGAGGGCTTCTTCCGCGGCGGCGGCCTGGCGCTCCGCAAGGTCGGAGATCCGGGCGACGCGTCCGGCAATGTGGGCGTCGAGGTCGTCGTCGGCAAGGACCAGCAGGTCCGGCTGGCCGCGCAGCCAGGCGGCGTTCAGTGCCACGATGTCCTCTGTTTCCAGGACCGATTCGAACTCCCCGTCCAGTTCTTCCAGGCGGCGCACGGCCTCGGAGACTCCGCCCTCCGTGCCGTTATCCTCCGTGCCGTTATCCTCTGTGCCGCCTTCGGCCTCCCAGCCGCTGCCGCCGTCGAGGTAAGTGTCGACGTCGGTGTCGGTCAGGGCGCCGAAGGCCGCCACGGTGCGGTTGAAGAGATCAAGGTGCGCGGCCGCGCCCATGCCGGCCAGGCCTTCCCGGACGTACGGATCGATTTCCTCGCGTTCCGGCGCGGTGAACACATACTGGGCGAAGCCGCCCGCCAGTGCCTGCGTCAGGTAGAAGTCCACATAGTAACTGCGCAGTGCGGCCGGGGAGATCTCGTCCTCGTTCAGCAACTCCTCGAACATTCCGCTCACCACATGGACGTTCGCGTCAACGACGTCCTCGTTTCCGCCCGTGAGGCTCTGGGTGGTCAGCACGGTCGGGTAGCTGGGGGCGGACTGGCTGGTGGGCTCACCGTTGGTCATGCGGAATCCTTACTTCTGTGACGGCTGTTTCTCCGGACCACTCCACGGTAGGTCCGTCTTAGCGGCCGGCGGCCGAGCCGCGGTTGAACGTCAGGCGAAGTTTGGGGGACGTCCGCGGACACCGGCGACGTTCCGGCGCCCCGGAAGGCTCGGTAAGATGGATCAGATGACCACCTGCCGAAAGTAGCGCGCACATGCCATCCCATCCGGACGAGAGTGCGGCACTGGCAATTCAGACTCCTGCGATCAACGACCGCTCCCTCGCGGCCGGGCTCGCCTACGCCATGGGGAGCCGCGTTTCCGGGATCTCCTTCGACGCGGCCACCGGGCTGCTGCTCGGCAAGGTGCGCGGCGGTTCCGACGTGCCGTACTCCACCACGGCGAAGCTTGTCCGGAAGGCGGGCGGCTGGAGCTGCACGGTGGGCGTCTGCAGCTGCCCGGTCCGCAAGGACTGCAAGCACGTGGCGGCCCTGCTCTTCTCGGCCGAGGACAACCCGGCCACCCGGCTCCAGCTGCTGGCCCCGGCCGAGTCCACGCGGCTCTCACGCCAGAGTGCGCCGCCGGAACTGGCCGACTGGGAGCAGGCGCTCAGTCCGCTGATCGCCAGCCCGGGCATCACCCCCTCCGCCAACGGCACGCCGCTGGCGCTCCAGTTCGACGTCGAGGAACCCGCCCCGCACTTCTCCTACACGGGCCGCCGCGATCCGCTCCGCAGCGTGCGCCAGCTCAAGGCGCGGCCCGTGATCATGGGGGCCAAGGGCAAGTGGATCCGCGGGGATGTCTCCTGGAGCACGCTGAGCTACCTGAGCTACCGGCGCGAATGCAACGAGGCGCATGTGGAGTGGATGCAGGAATTCCTCGCCTCGCACACCGCTGTGGCGAACCGCCAGCACTCAGGCACCGGTCTGTGGCTGGGGCTCAATACCTACGCCGGCAAGAACCTGTGGAGCCTGCTGTCCCAGGCCCAGAAGATCGGCGTCGCCCTGGTGCACAGCCGCGGCCCGGAGCCGGTACGGCTCGTTCAGGAACCGGCCGCCGTCGGCCTGAACCTGGCCCGGTTCGGCACCGGCGGGGACGACGGCGGCCTGGAGCTCGCGCCCACCATCACGGTCGAAGGCGAGGTGGTGGACCCGGCGTCGGTCGGAACCATCGGCCGCCCGGCGCACGGGATCTTCCTGGTCTCCGACGGCGACGCCCTGCCCGGCGTCGCCCCGACCGACCCCGCCATCACCCTGGCCCCGCTGGAAAGCGGCCTCAGCGAGGAACTTCTGACCTTCGTCACGGGCGGCACCACGCTGCACATCCCGGCCAAGGACGAAAGCCGTTTCCTGACCGGGTTCTACCCCAAGCTCAAGCAGAGCGCCCGGGTGACGGCGTCGGACGAGTCCGTCGAACTGCCCACGCTGGCCGTCCCCACCCTGTCCCTGCTGGCCAACTACGGTGCCGATCACCGGGTCCGGCTGCATTGGGAATGGCACTACAAGTCCGGGAACCTCGTCACGGCGCAGCCGCTGTGGCGGCATCCGGGCGATCACGGCTACCGGGACGACCCCGCCGAGGCCCGCATCCTTGAAAGCGTGGGGCAGCCCTGGGACGTCGTGCCCGCGCTGGGCGAGTCGGCGACCGGCGGCTGGGGCACGCCGCGGCTCGCGGCCACGGCAGAACTGTCCGGGCTGGACACGCTCGCCTTCACCGAGGACGTGCTTCCCCGGCTCCGCGACCTGCCCGACGTCTCGGTGGACACCTCCGGTGAGATCGCGGACTACCGCGAGGCCGAGGAAGCCCCGGTGGTGGCGATCTCCACCAAGGCGACGGACAGCCGCGACTGGTTCGATCTGGGTATCGTCATCACCCTGGAGGGCCAGCCGGTTTCCTTCGCGGCCCTGTTTTCCGCCCTCGCCGCCGGCCAGACCCGCATGCTGCTGCCCAGCGGGGCGTATTTCTCGCTGGATCTGCCGGAGCTGCACCAGCTGCGGGCCCTGATCGACGAGGCCCGCTCCCTGCAGGACAACCCGGGTGACAAGGACGCGCCGCTGCAGATCAGCCGCTTCCAGGCCGGCCTCTGGGACGAGCTCGCGCACCTCGGCATCGTGGACGAACAGGCGGCCGCGTGGCGCGAGTCGGTCGGCGGCCTGCTGGAAGGCGGCATTAAGGGGCTCCCTTTGCCCGCGACGCTGAACGCCGAGCTGCGACCGTACCAGCTGGAGGGCTTCAACTGGCTGAGTTTCCTGTACCGCCACGGGCTCGGCGGGGTGCTGGCCGACGACATGGGACTGGGCAAGACCGTGCAGGCCCTGGCGCTGATCTGCGCGGCCAAGGACGCCGCCGGGTCTGTCACAGGGCCCCTGACCGCAGGAGCCGACGCCGGCTCCGTCACCGCAGCGTCCGGCGCAGTGCCCGACGGCGGGACCGCACCGTTCCTCGTCGTCGCCCCCACCAGCGTGGTGGGCAACTGGGAGGCCGAAACGGCGCGGTTCGCGCCGGGACTGAACGTGCGCGCCATCGGCGAGACCTTCGCCAAGAGCGGTTCCGACCCGGCCGCGGCGATGGCCGGCGCGGACATCATCATCACCTCCTATGCCCTGTTCCGGATCGACTACGAGGCGTACGCCGCCCGGACCTGGGCCGGCCTGGTCCTGGACGAGGCCCAGTTCGTCAAGAACCACCAGTCCAAGGCCTACCAGTGCGCCCGCAAACTGCCCGCGGCGTTCAAGCTCGCCATCACCGGCACCCCGCTGGAGAACAACCTGATGGAGTTCTGGGCCTTGACCTCGATCGTGGCGCCCGGGCTCTTCTCCAGCCCCAAACGGTTCGCCGAGTATTACCAGAAGCCGGTGGAGAAGAACGGCGATAAAGGGCAGCTGGACAAGCTCCGGCGCCGGGTCCGGCCGCTCATGATGCGGCGCACCAAGGAGCAGGTCATCTCGGATCTGCCGCCCAAACAGGAGCAGATCCTGGAAGTCGTGCTGAATCCCCGGCACCAGAAGGTCTACCAGACGCACCTGCAGCGGGAGCGTCAGAAGATCCTGGGCCTCATTGAGGACGTCAACAAGAACCGCTTCACCATCTTCCAGTCCCTGACCCTGCTCCGGCAGCTCAGCCTGGATCCCTCCCTGATCGATCCCTCGCTCTCCGGGGTCCGTTCCAGCAAGCTCGATGTCCTGTTCGAGCAGCTCGCGGACCTTGTGGCCGAGGGCCACCGGGCCCTGATCTTCAGCCAGTTCACCGGTTTCCTGGGCAAGGTCCGGGAGCGGCTGGTCGAGGAGAACATCGAGTTCTGCTACCTCGACGGCAGCACACGCAACCGCTCCGACGTCGTCAATGAGTTCAAGAACGGCGCCGCGCCGGTATTCCTCATCAGCCTCAAGGCCGGCGGCTTCGGCCTGAACCTGACCGAGGCCGACTACGTGTTCCTGCTGGACCCGTGGTGGAACCCGGCGTCCGAGGCCCAGGCCGTCGACCGGACCCACAGGATCGGCCAGGCCCGGAACGTCATGGTCTACCGGCTCGTCGCCAAGGACACCATCGAGGAGAAGGTCATGGCGCTCAAGGCGAAGAAATCCCAGCTCTTCGCCGACGTCATGGAAGGCGACGCCCTCACCGGCGGCGCCCTGACTGCGGAGGACCTGGCGGGCCTGTTCAACGACTGACCCAGCCCTCAATGAGCGGCTCAGCCGCGCGTCAGCCTCAGCCCTGAATCAGCCCTCATCCGGCCAGCCGGGGCTGCGGCCGGAGCCGGGCCGTGAGCGTCGCGGCGAGCAGCGCCGTCGTCATCTCCAACGCGATGACCGCCAGCAGCGCTCCGGAGCCCGACGGCGCCGCGCCGGCCGCCGCGGCGGCTCCGGAAGTGGCACCGTGGTGGGCGTGGCCGGAACCGCCGGCCCCGAGAAGCAGGACCGCGTGCACCCCGGCCATCACCAGCGCCGAGGCCATGACCCGGCGAACGGCGCCGGCCCGGCGCGGATCGCAGTCGCGGCCGCGCCAGATGTGCACGGCGCAGGGCAGGCAGACCGCCACCATGGCGAGCATGAGCAGGTTCAGCCACGTCCCGTGCTGGTTTCCGGCGACGATCCAGAGGTGCGCGAGGCACGACGACGCCGTCACGGTGGCGCAGATCCGGGAATGGAAGACTTTGCCGGCGATGCCGGCCGGACGGCCCCGGCCCGTTGCGACACTCACGGCGGCGGCCTAGCTGTGGCAGTGTCCGCCGGCGGCAGGCTGTGCGCTTGCGGGCACATCCAGCACGGGGCTGCGGTCGAAGAAGCCCTCGGGCCGGAGCTTGAAGCCGACCGTGTCCACGGGCATGATGGGCCAGTCCTCGGTCCGGGGGAAGTGCGTCAGCCCGAAGGTGTGCCACACCACGATGTCCTGGCCGTCGATGTCGCGGTCCTGGGCGATGTAGGCCGGCAGGCCCGCTCCCCCGGCGTGCTGGTTGACGAAGTCCCCGGTGGGGTAGCGCTCCTCCTCCGCGAACCGGGTGACCCACAGGTCCTTCGTGGCAAAGGCGGCGCGCCGGGCGATGGAGGACTCCGGGTCGGCGAGCAAGGTGGGCTGGCCCTGGGCATGCAGCTTGTAGCCGACAGGCTCGCCCAGGCGGTTGCGTGATTCCGGATTGGAAATGATCCACGTCCGGCCGCTGCGCGCGTCGGCTTCGCGGACCGCTTCCGACTCGCGCGCCAGGACAGTCCGCTTCCGGGAGAACGCGTTGCCGCGTTCGTTGCCTTCGCCCATGGCCTGCCGGACCACGTCCTCCTCCTCCACCCGGTTGGTCAAGCCGTCGATCGCCATGTCCAGCCGCGCGCTGAAGAGGTGCTGGTGGAACGGCGCGCCCAGGCCCGGGGCGAGCTGGGAGATGTTGGCCGAGCCGCCTTCCGGGTAGGCGGACGTGAAGACGATGCCGGTGGCCTTGGCCTCGAACTCGATGGTGCCGTCGAGGTAGAGGTACCAGTAGAAGCCGTAGTCGTAGTTGCCGATCGTGGTGAAGAAGGAGATCACCAGGCGGCGGTTGCGGCGGGTGTAGTTGATGCCCGTCCAGAGGTCGCTGTGCTTGGCCAGGATGCCCCAGTCCTCCTCATGCATGCAGATGCCGTTGCGGATCTCCCGGGGGTTGCCGAAGGCGTCGCTGATGACGGGGCTGAGGTAGGTGATCTCGCCGAGGCAGTCACAGCCCAGTTCCAGCGAGTTGGCGTACTGGCCCACGAGGTATTCGCCGGTGTCGAAGTAGTTCTGCCAGGACCGGATCGGCGACGGATCCCCGTACGGGACCACCATTTCGGCGATGGATGCCCGGTTGATGATGGGCCGTTTGCGGTCGCCGTCCCGGAAGGCAAGGTTGTGCAGCACCACGCCTTCGCGGACGTCGAAGCCGACGTCGACGCTCCACTTCTCCCATTCAACGTGGTTGCCGCCGGTGACCGTGAAGCTGGGCCCGTCGGGCTGGGTGATGTTGATGGGCTTCTGCGTGGTGCGCAGCGGGCCGGTGAGCTCCGGATCGGTGTAGTTGCCATGCTCTGCGGGAACCGGGACGGCGCCGGTGTCCAGCACCTGCGTGACTTCCTTGCTGACGACGTCGACGTACGCCACGAGTCCGTCCACGGGGTGTGCCCAGGCGCTGTCCCCGGGGAAATCCTGCACGAAGGCCAGGCCGCGCAGGATCCGCCGGCCTTTCTCCTCCGGGTATTCGAAGACCCCGGCAGACAGCGGGGCAACGCGGACCTTGCTGACGTCAAGGCCGCGGCCGGCCAGCGCCTTGAGCCAGCGTTCGTCCGTGGCCAGGAGCTCCTCGACGACTTCGAACTCCTCCTCCAGGACGGGGAGCTCGCCGGTCACCGCCGTGTCGAGCTCGACGGCGGAAATCACCGCGCCGCTGGAAACCGAGACGGTCACGTCGGCAGGGCGTCCTCCCGCGACGTCGTGGATGAAGACCCGGAACCGGCGGTCCCCGGTTCCCTCCGGTGCGTTCCTGGCGGGGTCCACCAGGCCCAGGTACGCGATGCGCTTGGTCTCGCCCAGCAGGCCTTCCGCGCGCAGAATCCCCTGGACTGCGGTGATTTCGGCGCCAGCGGCCAGACTGTACGGGCTAGAAGGACTAAACGCGGTGCGGGTGTCGGTTTGTGCGGTCATCATGACGGCCTTCGTTCGGGGACCCTGGGTGGGTCGGAACTTTATTTTCTATAGTTGTAGAGAATACGGAAATGTAAGCTGTGCCACAAGAGTCCGACGCAAGAAAATTGGGGAGCTGTCCGGTGCCAAAGATTGTCGACCACGACCAGCGGCGGCTCGAACTCGTCGACGCCACGTGGCGGATCATCGCCCGGCTCGGGATCGAAAGTGCCACCATGCGCGAAATCGCCCTCGAGGCCGGCTTTGCGAACGGGGCCCTCAAGCCCTACTTCCCCACCAAGGATGACCTGCTGACCTTCGCTTTCGGGCACGTCTTCAACCGCACCAACGAGCGCATCGCGGCAGTCACCGCCGGGCAGGCCGGGCTCGCGGCCCTGCGGGCATTTTGCGTCGAAGTGCTGCCCCTGGATGAGGAGCGGATCAGCGAGGCCCGGATTGTCATCCCGTTCTGGCAGAAGGCCATCAACGATCCCCACAAGGCCCGGATCCACCGGGATTCGATGGAGCTGTGGCTTGCGGCAATGCGGCAGCACCTCGCCGAGGCGCGGCAGGCCGGCGCCGTGACCACCGCCGTCAACGACGCCGCCCTGGCGGGGCAGCTGCTCAATTTCCTCCTCGGCGCGCAGATCGCGGCGGCCCTCGCCCCGGAAGGCCAGGTGGAACTCGGGCTGAACGAGCAGCTTGAGGGATTCCTGGCCTTGCTGGGCTGCTAGGCCTCGGGCGATTTTTATTCGCCGGTTGTCGAAAAAAGATGACAGGAGCGGGCTGCGGCGCTACCCTGAAAGCAATGTGTCCCACGACACATTCCCGTAAACAGTCCCCGAAATACGACGGCGTCAGGATCTTCTATGACCGCAGTTGCAGCCCGCCCATCGCTCAGTCCCGCCGGACAGGACGTCCGCACCAGCACGGCAGAATCCTTCGACCATTGGCGGCACCTCGTCGCGGAGTCCTTCGTCCCCCTGGCCGCCTCAAGCGCCGATGCGGACAACTTCCGCGGCCGCATGCGTGCCCGCAGGCTGGACCGCGTGGCACTCGTGGAGGTGTCCTCCACGAGCCATGAGGTCCACCGCACGCCGGCACTGATTGCGCAGTCCAAGCAGCGCTATTTCAAGCTCAATCTCCAGCTGCAGGGCACCGGGCTCCTCATCCAGGACAACCGCGAGGCGGTCCTGCAACCGGGCGATCTTTCCATCTATGACACCAGCCGCCCCTACACGCTTGCCTTCGAGGGCGACGCCCGGCTCATGGTGGTGATGTTCCCCTGGGACGCACTATCCCTTCCGCCGGATTGCATCGCGCAGCTTTCGGCCGTGCGGATGGCCTCCGACGGCGGCCTGGCCGCGATCGTCGGGCCCTTCATCGCCCATCTCGCGGAGAACCTGGATGCGCTAAGCGGCCCCAGCGGGTCCCGCCTGGCCACAAATGCCCTTGACCTCGTGTCCACGATGCTGCATTCGGAACTGGATATGACCCCCGACCGCATGCGGCCCCAGGCCCTGCTGGCGGCCTCTGTCCGGGAGTACATCGACGCCCACCTGGCCGATCCGCTGCTCTCACCCGCCTCCATCGCAGCGGCCCATTTCATCTCCACGCGGCACCTGCACAATGTCTTCCATGAATCGGGAACCACCGTGGCGAGCTGGATCCGGACCCAGCGGCTGGAAGGGGCGCGCCGCGAGCTGCGGGATCCGCTCCTGGCAGGGATGCCGGTGGGCGCCGTGGCCGCGCGCTGGGGTTTCTTGGATGCGGCCCATTTCAGCCGTTCTTTCCGTGATGCCTTCGGCGAGTCTCCCAGCGACTGGCGGCGCGGCGCCTGAAAGCAGCCGCGGGGATGCCGGGGCGTCAGTTGCCGAGGTGTCCGGTTGCGCCGAGCACGACATCCAGCCAGGAAACCCGGTTGGTGAAGCGGCGCGTTTTCCCGGGAGCAGTCCAGCGGTAGGAGTCATGCTCCCAGTCAATTTCCAGCCGGCGTCGCGCGGCGACGGCAGTGAAGGTGTGGACGACCCACGGCCTTCCCGAATCATCATTGAGCAGCAGGGCAGGTCCCTGACGAAGGCCCAGGAGGTCCGAAGACCGCAGCCCGGTCTCCTCGAAGAGCTCCCTGGATGCCTGCTGGCGCGGTGACACGTCCGCTTCCAGAAACCCAGTGACGCAGTGCCAGCGGCCCCTGTCGTGATTCAGGTGCCGGCTGCGCTTGAGCAGTGCAATCTTTCCCCGCCATTCGATAACGACGGCGACGACGGCCCGGGCCGCCGGGGCTACGGGCGCCGGAGCGCCAGTCACTTCAGCGGTGATGCTCATGGTCATGCCGCACTCGAGGGGCGCTCCGGGAAGTCCGGCTCAACCCGCCCCCCGCGCAGGTCGCCCTCGGGGGTCCAGGCAGCGCCAAGAGGCCGCGGTCAACGAGGTCCGGCCCAGCGTGCCGGGTTCACGGATTACCGCAGCACCTTGGGAAGGGTTGTACCTTGAAGTCGACGAGGCCGCGGACGGCGGCGTGGGGCCCGTCGCCTGACACATTCGCCAATGGCCCCGGCCGAAAGTAAGATCCGAAAGCCCAGCAGCTAGCGCGGTGGGCCCGCTCTTTGAAAGGACACAATGGAAGTGCTTTGGGAAATCGCCGGATGGGCCGGCGCGGCTCTGATTCTGACGGCCTACCTGGTTGTCTCCATGGGCTGGCTGAAGGCCGGCAGGCGCTTCCAGACGGCAAACCTCGTCGGCGCTTGTGCCTTCATTATCAATGGCGCGGTCCACGAAGCGTGGCCTTCCGTTGTCACGAACATCGCGTGGTTCCTCATTTCCGCCGTTGCGCTCCTGCGCATGCGTTCAGCGAGCCAGCCGCCTGCGCCGGCTGCTGATGCCCCACAGTTTCCAGGCCTCCCCGACACGACCGGCCAGCTCGCTGTTGTTGAGGTTCTGACCAGTGCCGTTCATGGTGACGCCGACGGGCTTGCGCCCAAGCATCAGGCATAAGCCCTTCCGCAGAGGCGCACCCGCAGCATTGACTTCCCTTCCGGCTGCCCGCCACCGCCCCTAGACGACCCTTCTATGGCGTCGAGTCAAGCCATGAGTGTTTGGAGTTGGCGGAAGATCTGTCTGGCGATGAAGCGCTTGAGGCAGCGGCGGATTTCCCGTGGGCTCCTGCCTTCTGCGGTGCGTCGCTCGATGTAGGCGCGGGTGGCGGGGTCTGTGAGGCTTCTGGTCCGGGTGACGACGTCCAGGGCGCGGTTGAGTTGGCGGTCTCCGTAGCGGTTGAGCCGGTGCCGGTGCGTGTTGCCTGAGGACGCCGGGATGGGGCTCGCGCCGGCCAGTGCCGCGAAGGCCGCTTCCGAGCGGACACGGCCATGGTGCGAGTACGCGGCCAGGATGATCGCCGCGGTCACTGGGCCGACCCCACGGATGTCCAGGATTCCCGGGGCCATGAGCTGGACATGCTCGGCCAGGGCCAGCTGGTTGGCCTCCAGTTCCGTGCCGAGGGCAATGACGGCGGACGCGAGCCGCCGTGCCTCGGCCCGCGCGACAGTGGCGGCAGCGCCGTCGCCCTGTCGTAGCCGCCAGCCCTGGACTGTCGTGATTTGGGCAGCGGTCAGCGGGGAACGTGCGTCGATTCCCAGGTCGAGGGTGCGCAGCAGGGCGGTCAGCGCGTTACGCCCGACATTCCTAGACCAGCGGTGACCTCCAGCCGAGCACCTCGTCCTGCGGTAACCAACCCGCGCATATCTCTAATGGTTAGTAGCCGACCCGAGGCTGGCTGGCAGACTGGCTGCCATTCCTGCCGGGTGTGACTCAGCGCATATCTGACCTGTTCGCTTTGCAGTGTCTTGAGACTGACCCGTCCGCCCGGCTGGAGCGGCACCAGTCTGGCCCACTGCGATGGCTTGATAGAAGGTTGTCCGTCCCCGCCGTGACCGGCCGGCCGTGACTCGTTAGAGATTTGCCTCGAAGTGACTCTTCCCCGGACCGGCGCCGTGATGGCCCCTACCGAAAGGAGACGCCACAGTGACCATCGTGGCAGAGAAGTACACGCACGTCATCGGGGTGGACACCCACTCGAGAACCCACACCTACGCCATTTTGGCCTCGGCAACCGGTCAGGTCATCGACACCTCGACCTTCCCGGCCAGTCAGGCCGGCATTTCCCGCGCCATCAGCTGGATGCAGCGCCGAACAACCGGGGAAGTACTGGTTTCGGTTGAAGGCACCGGCTCCTACGGGGCAGGCCTGACCCGCGCCCTCCGCGCCGCCGGCCTTCCCGTGTGTGAGGCCAGACCGCCGAAGCGGCAAGACCGTGGCGCCATCGGCAAGTCCGATGCGATCGACGCCCGCGCGGCGGCCCGGGCCGTGCTCGGAACCGACACCGCAGCCCTGATCCAGCCGCGGGCAGAAGGGGCACGGGACGCCCTGCGGGTCCTGTTGGCCGCCCGGCGGTCCATGGACGGTCAGCGCACCGCCGACCGTCATGCCCTGACCGCACTGGCCCGCACCACGGACCTGGGCATCGATGCCCGCAAGCCCATCACGGACCGACAACTCCACACGATCGCGGCCTGGCGTGACCGCCCAACAGACGGCATCAGCACAAAGGTTGCCCGATCCGAGGCCAGACGCCTCGCTACCGCGGTACTCCGGCACACCAGCGCGCTGGAGACCAACCGGGCTGACCTGGCGCAGCTCGTGGATCGGATGGCCCCCGGCCTCCAGGATCTCCGGGGTCTTGGACCGGTCACCGGCGCGATCATCCTGACCGCATACTCCCACCCTGGCCGCATCCGTTCCGAGGCCGCCTTTGCCGCCCTCGCCGGTGTGAGCCCAATACCGGCATCCTCCGGCAACACCACCAGACATCGTCTCAACCGGCACGGCGACAGGCAACTGAACCAGGCCCTGGACATCATCGCCCGCACCCGCATGGCCTCCGATGCCGCCACCCGCGCTTATCTTGACCGACGCACCCAGGAAGGCAAAACACGCCGGGAAATCCGCCGCTGCCTCAAGCGGATCATCGCACGGCAGATCTACCGCAAACTCACCACACTCATGGCTTGACACCACCCATAGAAGGGTCTGTCTGACCGCGCCGTCGCCAACGACACGCTGACCACCCCCGCCAGACAACCCGGCATCCAAAAGGAAGCAGTCCCGGACACCCCCAGCCCGGGACCGCTTCCCCACGCCCCTTGACAGACACGAACTACATATCAGCCGCGAGCCCCGCAGCCGCGGCCTTGCGTTCCACACCCACTTCCACCAGCACGCCGGCCGCAAACACGATCGGGACCGCGATCAGCAGGCCCACGGCTGTTTCGGCATTCCCGCCGATCAGTGCGGTGAAGTTGCTGACCACTAGGTACAGCACCCAGGCAAGCAGCGCGGTGGCGAGCACGGGCGCCACCGCGGTCTGCCAGAGCTGGCCGGCCATCTTTTCGCGCCGGAAGTACGCCACGACGGCAAGGGAGCAAAGGACATACAGGACCAGAAGCGCCGCCACGGCCAGCCCGCTGAACCAGAAAAAGAGGGTGAGGACCGGATCCAGGGACAGCACGGCAAACGGCGCCACGAGCAGGAACGCGATCACGGTCTGGATCCGCGCGGCCACGGAGGGAGCCCTGTGCCGGTTGGTCCGGGCCACGACGCCGGGCATTGACCCGCGCAGCGCCAGCGAGTGGAGGTAACGGTTGATGCCGTTGTGGAAGGCGATGATGCCGGCCAGCAGGGACGTCACAAGCAGGATGCCGGTGGCGATGCCGGCCCACGGCCCGAACAGCTCCACCATCGGGGTCAGAACGAAGGAGGTGGAGTCGCCCGATTCAAGGGCAGCGCCGGCGGCATCGATGACGTGCGAGGGGCCGTAGTAGCTGACCAGCATCCACGAAATGAAGGAGAAGAAGACCGCGATGACCCCCACGGACAGGTACGTGGCACGGGCCACCGTGCGGTGGGCGTCCTTGGCCTCCGCCGAGTAGATGGCCGTCGATTCGAAGCCGAACATGGAGGCGACGGCGAACATGATGGCCACGCCCGGGGCGCCGGTGGCGATTGCCGCGGGAGAGAAGGACGCAGCCAGGCTGATTCCCTCCGGTCCGCCGCCGCGCATCAGCACGGTGAACCCGAACATGAGCAGGATCGCAACCTCGAGGCCCACGAGCAGCGCCAGGACCCGCGCCCCGAGCTCGATGTTGAGGGAACCCAGCACCTGCACGCCCGCCATGGTGACCACGGCCAGCAGCCACCAGGGGACCCCGATCCCGGCGGATCCGAGGAGCCCTGAGAATGCCGCGCCGTACAGGCCGTACATCGCTGCCTGGACCGTGCTGTAGGCGAGGAGGGCCAGCCACGCGGCTCCCGCTCCGATCTTCCGCCCGAACGCGGCCGTCACGTAGGCGTAGAAGGCGCCGTTGGCCTGGATCTTCCGGCTCATCGCGACGAACCCGACGGCGAAGATCACGATGACGATGCCCACCACGAGATACGCCCCGGGGGCGCCGGGACCGTTGCCGAGGGCCGCGGCCAGCGGTGAGGCGCCGACGATTCCGGTCAACGGCGCCTGGGCGGACAAGACGAAGAAGAGAATGCCCATGACGCCGACGCTGCCGGCGCGCAGGGCGGTGGAGTGCTCCGTGCGGGGACTGGATTCTGCGGTCCGGGACTCGGAATTTGAAATACTCATCGGATCCTTCTTAACGGTCATGAGTCTGAGATAGGGAGGTCTGAGAATGGGGGTGCTGAGCACCGTGAAATCCAGCATGGCAGGTGGCGCCCGTCACCCTTTTGTCGATCCGTGATCGGTTGTTGTTCCCCAGCGCAATGGAATCCAGCGCAATGGAATCCAGCGCGGCCGGAACCAGGGCCATCGGGATCCTTCGCAGTGGGTCAACTGCAGTTCGCGCAAAGACAAGACTGGGGCTCCGGCGCCGGAGGACACTCGGACGTGACAGTACGGCCACCAGTGCCTCAACTACTCGATGTGGAGTACCCCCATGGAAACCTACGACGCCCTTCTTGCCGCGATCGCCCCGACATCCGGGGAAACCCGGACCATCCTGGACCCCGCCACGGGGCAGCCGGTCGGGCAGGCGCCGGTCCACACCGTCCGGGACCTCGAGCAGGCCATCGCCGCCGCGGCAGCCGCGCAGCCCGAATGGGCCGCCCTGGGCCACGACGCCCGGTCCGCCGCGCTCCTGAAGGCCGCGGACGCCGTCGAACGCTCCGCCGAGGAACTCGCCCGTCTGCTCTCGCGCGAACAGGGCAAGCCGCTCAACGGCCCGAACGCTCGCTTCGAGGTCGGTGCCTGCGCCGCGTGGCTCCGCGCCGCCGCGGCCACGCCCCTGGACCCGGAGACCGTGGTGGACGACGGCGAAACCCGCGCCGAACTGCACTACCGGCCCATCGGCGTCGTCGGCGCGATCGGACCCTGGAACTGGCCCATGATGATCACCGTCTGGCAGCTCGCCCCCGCCCTGCGGATGGGGAACGCCGTCGTGGTCAAACCCTCCGAATACACCCCGCTCTCCGTCCTGGCCTTGGTCCACGTCCTGAACCAGGAACTCCCCGACGGCCTCCTCACCGCAGTCTCCGGCGGCCGCGACGTCGGCGAGGCCCTGGCCGGACACCCCGGAGTCGGCAAGATCATGTTCACCGGCTCCACCGCCACCGGCAAGGCCATCATCAAGTCCTCCGCCGAGACCGTCAAACGCCTCACCCTGGAACTCGGCGGCAACGACGCCGGCATCGTCCTGCCCGACGCCGACCCCAAAGCCATCGCCGAAGGCCTCTTCTGGGGCGCGTTCATCAACACCGGCCAGACCTGCGCGGCGCTCAAGCGCCTCTACGTTCACGACACCCTCTACGACGCTGTCTGCGCCGAACTCGCCACGGTCGCCGCCGCCATGCCGATGGGCAATGGCCTGGACGAGACCAACGTCCTGGGCCCGCTGCAGAACCGGCAGCAATACGACATCGTCGCCCGACTCGTGGACGCCGCCCGCGACTCCGGCGCCCGGATTCTCCTGGGCGGCGACCCGGACCCGGACCGGCCCGGCCACTTCTACCCGGCCACGCTCGTGGCGGACATCGAGAACAGCAACCCCCTCGTCACGGAGGAACAGTTCGGCCCTGCCCTGCCGATCATCCGCTACAGCACCGTCGACGAGGCCGTCGCCATGGCCAACGCCCTCGACGTCGGGCTCGGCGCCTCCGTCTGGTCCGCCGACCCCGCCGCGGCCCGCACGGTGGCGGCCCGGCTCGAGGCCGGCACCGTCTGGATCAACAAACACGGGGCCGTGGACCCCCGCATCCCCTTCGGCGGCGCCAAGCAATCCGGCTACGGCCTCGAATTCGGCGCCGAAGGCCTCAAAGCCCTCGGCGTCCCGCAAATCATCAACGGCTGACACCGTTCTTGTTAGGGGCCGCTGGTGCCGCGGTGGCGGGCACCGGTTCGTGGCGCAGGTAACTGCGCCGGAACCGGCCGCTGCCGGCGGTCAAGGCCCGCAGCTCCACCGCGTACCGCAACAGTTCCTGGTCCGGAACCTCGGCGCTGATCTCGGTGCTGTCATCCCCGGCGGACGTGGTTCCGGTCAGGCGGGCCCGGCGGGAGGAGAGGTCGCTCATCACGGCGCCCACGTGGTCCTCCGAAACGCTGATGGTCACGGCCGAGACCGGCTCCAGGAACTGAATGCGGGTTGCCGCCGCGGCTTCCCGGAGGGCCAGGGCCCCGGCGGCCTGGAAGGCCGCGTCGGAGGAGTCCACGCTGTGGGTCTTGCCGCCGACCAGTGTCACCCGGATGTCCACCACCGGGAATCCGGCGGAGACGCCCTTCTGCATCTGGGCCCGGACCCCCTTCTCGACCGAGGTGATGAACGGCCCGGGAATCACCCCGCCCACCGTTTTGTCGACAAACTCGAACCCGGCACCACGGTCCAGGGGCTCCACCTCGATGTCGCAGACGGCGTACTGTCCGTGGCCGCCGGATTGTTTGACATACCGCCCGTGGCCGGCCGCCGGCGCGGCGAATGTCTCCCGCAGCGGTGTGATGACCGGGACGGTCTGGAGGTTCACGCCCTGGTCCCGCAGCCTGCCCAGGACGACGTCGGCGTGCGCCTCGCCCATGCACCACAGGATCAGCTGGTGGGTTTCGGAGTTGCGTTCCACCCGCAACGTCGGGTCGCCGGCCGTGACCTTGCCCAGGTTCCGGGCCAGGGCGTCCTCGTCGCCGTGGGTGGCCGCTTCGATGGCCACCGGCATGAGCGGATCCGGCATGTCCCAGGGGGCGATCAGCAGCGGCAGGTCCTTGGCCGAAATCGTGTCGCCGGTTTCGGCGGTGCCGAGTTTGGTGAGGGCGCAGATATCCCCGGCCACGCAGAACGGGACCGGCCGCAGGCCCGATCCCAGCGGCGAGTACAGGTGCGTGATCCGCTCGTCGCTGTCGTGGTCCTCGTGGCCTCGGTCGGCCATGCCGCGGCCGCCCACATGGATGGCGGCGTCCTCCCGCACCGTGCCGGAGAAGACCCGCACCAGACAGACCCGGCCGAGGAACGGGTCGATCGTCGTGCGGACCACTTCGCCGAGCAGTGGCCCCTCGGGGTCGCAGGCCAGCGGGCCCGCAGCCCCGCCGTCGAGGTCCGTCGCCGCAGGAACGGCTCGCTCCGCGGGCGTCGGAAACCCGCGCACCAGGACGTCGAGCAGTTCAGCCAGGCCGAGTCCGGTTTCCGAGGACACCGGGAGCACCGGATGAAAGGACCCGCGGGCCACGGCTGTCTCCAGATCCGAGACAAGGACCTCGGGGGCGATGTCTTCGCCTCCGAGGTAGCGGTCCATGAGCGTCTCGTCCTCGCTCTCGGCAATGATCCCCTCGATGAGCGCGCCCCGCGCGGACTCGGATGCGGCGAGTTCGGCGCCGGTCGCGGCGCGGGTGGCGGGCGCCGGTTCGTCGGGAGCGTATTCGGACACTGTCCCGGTCAGCAGCCCCAGCAGGCCGGTGACGGCAGCGTCATCGCGGACCGGAAGGTAGAGCGGAAGGACGGTGTCGCCGAATGCCAGACGGCAGCGGGCGACGGCGGTGTCGAAATCCGCGCGCGGATGGTCCAGGCGGCTGATGACTACGGCACGCGGCATGGCGAGCCTTTGGCACTCACTCCAAAGCGCGGTGGTCGCGGCGTCGACGTCGTCGGTGGCTGAGACGACAAACAGCGCCGCATCCGCCGCACGCAACCCTGCGCGCAGCTCACCGATGAAATCCGTGTAGCCCGGGGTGTCCAGCAGGTTGATCTTGATGTCCCCGGCCGTCACGGGCACCACGGCCAGCGCCACGGAGCGCTGCTGCGCGATGGCGGAGGGATCCGAATCGCTCACGGTCGTGCCGTCGGCGATCGAGCCTTTGCGCGCGATCGCCCCCGTGGCGGCCAGCAGGGCCTCGGTGAGCATCGTCTTTCCGGAACCGGAATGCCCCACGAGGGCCACATTGCGGATCCTGTCCGGCTGCTCCGGCGGCGCGGCGCCGTTGGCGTCGGCGCGCCGTAGATCAGACGTGCCCCGGACCGGACTCCTCGACGGAGCCTTGGCGCCCTTCGACGGCATGAGAACCTCCTGGCGTCGCATCCACTCGTGCCCTGCAGGGCCTTGTGTTAAGGATTGGACACCCTGGAACGCCCGGACAGCAAGGGCTTTTTCACGCCGCGGCCGGAGCAACCAGGGACCGGGAGGCCGCCCGGTCCCGGAGCCAACGGCCCAGAGCCTTGCCTTTGCCCTTCCACCAGCTGTCTTCATCGGTGTCATGGTGCCAGCGGAAGATCACGGCCACCATGACGAAGACCCCTGAGGCGACGTCCATCCAGGAACCGGAGGCGGCATCGATGAGCACGCTGAACGCCATGACCCCAATGGAAGGCAGGGCCAGCGTGCGGAAGACGGTGTTGGCCACATACCGGCGGTGAGACCGCGGCACGGACACTGCGCGGACGAAGTCGAAGCACACGCATACGACCACGAGGGTCTGCCCCAGGGTCATCAGGATGGCCCCCGGCAGGGAGGTGGCAAACAGGACGGCCGGCTGGAATCCCGTGCTCATGGCGCCTGCGGATCAAACGTGGACGGATCACCCGTGGTTGGATCCAAAATGGCTGAATTCAAAATGGCTGAATCAAATCTGGCTGAATCATGCATGCGGTGCCCCCCGGCGTCTGCGCTGCTCGGCTGGCCCCGCACCCGGACTTCCCGCAGAAGCTGTGAGTACGTCATGCCAGTCTTTCTGACACCCCAATTCAACGCGGGATCCCGGCAGGACGTCACGCGAAGGAGGTACCCGACTATCGGACGGTTCGTTACCTGCTTAGGTTCCGGTGTACTCAGTTCGCTGCTGCGGCTACGTGCCGGGGCGCCCCCGGTGGTCCTAGTCGATTCCCCGCGGTCGCCAGACCACGAGCGCCTGCGACCTCGCCTGGGGGCGCTTACCGCGGGCCAGGCTGACGACGTCGCCCGCGGCTCCCGCGGCGAAGATGCGCGAGTCCACGGGGCGGGGGCGACGTTCGAGTTCTTCACTGAGCTCGGTGACGCGCCGTTGCAGGGCGGCCACCTGGTTCTCGAGCTGAAGGATCCGCTTGATGCCCTCCAGCGAGACCCCCTCCTGGGAGAGCCGCTGGACCTCGCGGAGCATGTTCACGTCCCGTTGCGAGTAGCGCCGCGACTTACCGGGCGCGCGGCTGGGCGAGACGATCCCCAACCGGTCGTACTGGCGCAGCGTCTGCGGGTGCATGTCCGCGAGCTCGGCGGCTACGGAGATGACGAAGATCGGCTGATCGAAATCGATGGCCATGGCTGGGCTCCTAGAGCCGGGCCTTGGCTGCCAGGCCCGCGCGGAGGTCCTCCCCGGCGGTTGCCGCGGCGAAGGCCTTCACGGCTTCCTCCGCTTCCTTGTTCAGCCGCCGCGGAACAGCGACGTCGATTGTCACCAGCAGATCGCCGGCGCCGCTGGCGTGCTTGACGCCGCGGCCCTTGACGCGCAGCGTACGGCCGGACGGCGTCCCGGCGGGGACCCTGACCTTCACCTTGTCGCCGTCGATCGTCGGGACCTCGACGTCGGCACCCAGGGCCGCTTCCGGGAAGGAGACCGGGACGTGGACGCGGAGGTTGTCGCCGTCGCGGACGTAGAAATCATGCGGCTTCACGGAGACGGTGACCATGAGGTCGCCGTTCCCGGCGGGACCGTACTGGCCCTTGCCGCGGACGCGGACCTTTTGCCCGTCCTTGATACCGGCCGGAATCCGGACGTCGATGACCTCGCCGTCGGGTTCGCGCAGCCCGATCGTGGTGCCGCGGATTGACCCGGCAAAGGAGATCGACGTGGAGGCGGTGCGGTCGGCCCCCTTCTGGGGACCGCGCTGGAACGACTGGCCCCCGCCGCCGAATCCGCCGCCGCCGAACAGATCCGCGAACTCGGGCGGAATCCCGCCGGCGGTGCTGTAGCCGCCGGAATGACGTCCCCCGCCGCCGGTGAAGAGGCCGCCGAAGAGGTCTTCGAAGCCCGCCCCGCCGGCAGCCCCGCCGCCACCGCCGGGGGCAAAGCGTGCGCCGCCGCCCATCGCGCGGATGGCATCATACTGCTGGCGCTCATCGGCGTCCGAGAGCACGGAATAGGCCTCGGAGATGTCCTTGAACTTCTTCTCCGACGCCGTGTTGCCCGCATTGGTATCCGGGTGGTGCTGCCGGGCAAGTTTCCGGTAAGCCTTCTTGATATCAGCGTCGGAAGCGTCCTTGGCGACACCAAGGATCTTGTAGAAGTCCTTGTCCACCCAATCCTGGCTAGCCAATGGCGTTTCCTTTCAAATCTGTTCTTGCCGAGCTCTCCGCGATACGTGGGCCCCCGCCCCTTCGCCGGGTGGCTTGGGATCTGCGATCCCAAGCCACCCGGCTTCGACAGGCCCGATGCCACTCCCGGGGCCCATGTATCGCTCCGAGCTTGTGATCATCTCACCTTAGGCGACGCGAACGCTGAACGCCGTAGCGGATGAGGGGGCCCGGGAGTGGCATCGGGCCTGCCGGAGCGTGGCGGCTATGGTCCGCAGGACCTTAGCCGCCACGCGCAGGGGCGGGGTCCCCTCATCCGCGAAGGCGTGGAGGAGACTACGCCGGTACTGCCACGATTACCTGTGCCGCTCGGAGGACGCGGTCTCCGGACTTGTAGCCCGAGCGCAGGACCTGGCTGACGGTGTCGAATTCGATGTCCGTGCCGGGCTGCTGGATGAGGGCCTCGTGGATCGTGGGATCGAACTCCACGCCGGTCTCATCAATGCGGACCAGTCCGTACGTCTTCAGCGCGGTCTCCAGCTTGGCGGCGATCGCGGCGAAAGGACCGTCCGTGAGGTCGCCGTGCTGGCGGGCGGCGTCGACGTCGTCCAGTACCGGGAGCAGGGAGTTCAGGACGCCGATGACGGCCATCTCCCCTGCCACGGCGCGGTCGCGTTCGACCCGCTTGCGGTAGTTGACGTACTCGGCCTGCAGGCGGCGAAGGTCATCCCTGAGCTCCTCCGCCTCGGCCGCGCCGGGTGCACCCTGGGCCACCGACTCCGCGGCGGGCACCTCAACGCTGTTGAGGATGTCCTCCGCCTGGGACAGGGCGTCCCCGGAGCCGGCGTGCTCCTGGTTGGGGTGGCGGGCCTGGCCGGTCTTCGGGTCAACCTTGCGGTTGTCGTGGATCACCGGCTTCTGCGGCTCGTTCTCCCGCTGTTCAGCCTCGCGCCGGCTCTCGGAAGAACCGTGCTCTTCTTCGTTACCGTGATGCGGCATGATTACTTCTTCTCGTCTTCGTCAACGATTTCGGCGTCGACGATGTCCTCGTCGGAGCCCGCTGCCTGCTCGCCTGCGGGGGCACCATGTGCGCCGGTGGCGCCGTCGGGGGATCCTGCGTGAGCGTAGATGGCCTCGCCGAGCTTGCTCTGGGAAGCCTGCAGCTTCTCAAACGCGGTCTTCACGGCGGCGTCATCGGTGCCTTCGAGGGCCTTCTTGAGGGCGTCGACGTCGGCCTTGACCTCTGTCTTGACCTCTTCGGGCAGCTTGTCGGCGTTGTCGGCGATCAGCTTGTCCACGGAGTAGGCGAGCTGTTCGGCCGTGTTGCGGGTGTCGGTTGCCTCGCGGCGTGCCTTGTCCTCGGCGGCGTGCTCTTCGGCGTCACGGACCATGCGGTCGATGTCTTCCTTGGAGAGCGCGGTGCCGCCGGTGATTGTCATCGACTGTTCCTTGCCGGTGCCCTTGTCCTTCGCCGAGACGTGCACGATGCCGTTGGCGTCGATGTCGAAGGTGACCTCGACCTGCGGGACGCCGCGGGGGGCCGGAGCAATGCCGGTCAGCTCGAACGTGCCCAGCGGCTTGTTGTCGCGGGTGAACTCACGCTCGCCCTGGAAGACCTGGATGGCCACGGACGGCTGGTTGTCATCCGCCGTGGTGAAGGTTTCGCTCCGCTTGGTGGGGATGGCCGTGTTGCGCTCGATCAGGTGCGTCATGATGCCGCCCTTGGTTTCGATGCCGAGGGACAACGGGGTGACGTCGATCAGGAGCACGTCCTTGCGCTCACCCTTGAGGACACCGGCCTGCAGGGCAGCGCCGACGGCGACGACCTCATCCGGGTTGACGCCCTTGTTGGGCTCCTTGCCGCCGGCCAGTTCCTTCACGAGGTCATAGACGGCCGGCATGCGGGTGGAACCGCCGACGAGCACGATGTGGTCAATCTCGGAGAGCTTGATGCCGGCTTCCTTGATGACGTCCTGGAACGGCTTCTTGGTGCGGTCCAGCAGGTCCTTGGTGAGGTCCTGGAACTTGGCGCGGGTCAGCTGCTCGTCCAGGTGGACCGGGCCGTCGGGGGTGACGGACAGGTACTGGAGGGAGACGTTGGTGCTGGAGGAGGAGGAGAGCTCCTTCTTGGCCTGCTCGG
Organism: Arthrobacter sp. NicSoilB8; assembly: GCF_019977355.1. NCBI lineage: Bacteria > Bacillati > Actinomycetota > Actinomycetes > Micrococcales > Micrococcaceae > Arthrobacter > Arthrobacter sp. NicSoilB8. Next base: position 4,561,114 of record NZ_AP024655.1, read on the forward strand.
CAGCTTCGCGGAGGCGCTGCAGGGCAATCTTGTCCTTGGTGAGGTCGATGCCCTTGACCTTGAGCTGGTTCAGCAGGTAGTCCACGACGCGCTGGTCCCAGTCGTCGCCGCCGAGGTGGTTGTCACCGGCGGTGGCGCGGACCTGGATGGTGGAGAAGTTGTCTTCGTCCTTGCCGACCTCCAGGAGGGAGACGTCGAAGGTTCCGCCGCCGAGGTCGAAGACCAGGATGAGTTCGTCTTCCTTGCCCTTGTCCAGGCCATAGGCCAGGGCAGCCGCGGTGGGCTCGTTGACGATGCGCAGGACGTTCAGGCCGGCGATTTCGCCGGCTTCTTTCGTGGCCTGGCGCTGGGCGTCGTTGAAGTAGGCCGGGACGGTGACGACCGCGTCGGTGACCTTTTCACCGAGGTAGGACTCGGCGTCGTTCTTCAGCTTCATGAGGATACGGGCGGAGATTTCCTGCGCCGTGTACTTCTTGTCGTCAATGGCGACGGTCCAGTCGGTGCCCATGTGGCGCTTGACGGACGCGATGGTGCGGTCAATGTTGTTGACGGCCTGGCGCTTGGCGATCTCGCCGACGAGGACCTCGCCGGACTTGGAGAAGGCAACAACGGACGGCGTGGTGCGGCCGCCCTCGGCGTTGGCAATGACGGTGGGCTCGCCACCTTCGAGAACGGAGACGACGGAGTTAGTGGTTCCGAGGTCGATACCTACTGCACGTGACATGGGTTGCTTCCTTACTTTCCTTGGAATCTTTGAGAAGGCCGCGGACCCGCAGAGGTTTCAACCGAAAAGGTCTAAACCAGGGGCCCGACAGTTATTGAGCGATCTACACTCAACTTTACCCAGACCCGGAATTAAGTCAATCCAAAGTTGAGCGACATCGACTCAACTTTGGATTCGGCGCGGTCCGCGGCCGCTCTTCATCGCCCGATTTCCCCGGGTTTCAGGCCATCCGGCGCTTTCCAGGGCAGCGTTTCGCCCTGCGCGAACCCGTGCCGCGCACCGGACCGCACGTCGGACCGCACACCGGATCTCGCGCCGGATCTCGCGTTGCGCCGGGCCCGGCGTTGTTCTCTTTCTGGTCGCGCCTGGTTTTCGTCAGGCCTGGTTCTCGTCAGGCCTGGTTCTCGTCCCGCCTAATTCTCGTCCTGCCGGGTGTCGTCCGCGGAGGAGGTGCCGGCTTCCGGCCCGCCGAGGCGCCGCCCGTCGGCCGTACCGGCAGTGCCATAGTCCCCCTCCGGATACTCCCCTTCCTCGGCGACGGCGGCGGGCTCGCCGGCAACCCCGGCGTCGCCGTAGTCACCCTCGGGATAATCGCCTTCAACCTCGCTGACGGCGGCCCCTCCGGCCAGGCCGGCATCGCCGTAGTCCCCCGTCGCATATTCCCCCTCGACGGCGGTGGGCGGAACCTCGCCCGTCGTGCCGGCGGAGCCGTAGTCACCCTCGACATACTGCCCCTCGGCCAGGGCCGGCTCTGGCTCACCCTCCGCGGCGCCCGCTTCGACACCCCCCTCGGCGTGGACCGACGCCTGCTTTCCGGTGATGTTCTCGTCAGGCATGTTTTCGTCAGGGACGTTTTCTTCGGACATTGATGGGTCCTTCCTGGAAGCATCGGGCGCGCCCGTGCGGGCGCAGGGGCAGTCTATCGAGCGCCACCCCGGGGCAACAGGGGGCTCCGGATTACGGGGCGGCGGCGCCCGCCGGCAGTCCGGCGACGTCGGCCAGCACCGCGAGATGGTGGTCGAAGAGCTGCCCGCGGTCAGTGAACGTTTCCTCGCCGTACTGGCCAAAGACCTCGAAGCTGACCGCCCCGAAGAGCGAGGTCCAGGCCAGGGCGCCGCGGGCCAGGAGGTCATCCGGGACGGCCAAACCGAACTCCGCCCGGATCGCTGCCAGGTCCCCGGCCAGTCCGGCTGCCACGGCAGGGCCCCGCAGGCCCCTCGCCGAAAGCTTCCCGGCCCGGAAGGCGCCGTCGAGGATCGCCATCAGGGCAGAAATCACCCGGGTCCCGGGGCCGGTGGTCCGCTCTGCGGGCGCCCGATAGCCAGGCACCGGACTGCCGAAGAGAAGTCCGTAGCGGGCGGGTTCGCGCAGCGCCCAGTCCCGGACCGCGCGGCCCAGGGCCGCAAACCGGCCGCCGAAGTCACCCTCCGGCACCGCCCCGACGGCGGCATCCACCTCGTCGCCGAGTTCGTTGTACGCGTCAATCAGGAGAAGGGTCAACAGTTCCTCCCTGCTCTCCACATAACGGTAGACCGCCGAGGAGACGACGCCAAGATCCCGGGCGACGGCGCGGAGGGACAGCGCGGCGGCCCCGTGCAGCGCCAGATGCTCCCGGCCAAGCCGGAGGATGTCGGCGACGGTCCTGGCGCGGGCCCGCTCGCGCGGCGTGAGGGGCCGGGAAACTGCGGCGGCGGCGGGGCCGGCCGCCGTGGCGGCCTCGACGGCGGATGTGGTCCTGTCCTCTGGCATGCGTCCAGCATTCCATAAACAAGAGCACTGTCAACAAATGTGAGCACTGCTCTTGACTTGGCTCGTCCGGCGGCGCATCTCTGAATTCAGAGAGCACTGCTCTCATAACTTTCTAAGGAGATCGGAATGTCACAATCTGTCCCCTCCGGGCGTCAATCGCCCCGGCTGTACGTCGTCACGGGAGCCGGACCGGTCGGCTGGACGGTAGCGGAACAACTGGCCGGGGCGGGCCACCGCGTGCGCATCCTGACGCGGTCCGGGAGCGGGCCCTCGCACCCGCAGGTCGAAAAAAGGCCGATGGATGTTTCGGACCCTGCCGGGCTCGGCGAAGCCTTCCGCGGGGCGGCGGCAGTCTTTCATTGCATCCACGGCTCGCGGTACAACGCCGAGGTCTGGGCAAGGGAGCTGCCGGCAGCAGAGCAGAGCGTGCTCACCGCGGCGGGCGAGGCGGGCGCCGTCGTCGTCTTCCCGGAAAGCCTGTATTCCTATAGCGCGCCGGACCGGCCGATGACTGAGGAGGGCCCGCGCGGGGCCCGGGGCGGCAAGCGAGGGGTCCGCACGGCGCTCCTGAAGGCCCGCGCGGAGTCCGCCACGGACACCGTGAGCGTGGTGGCGAGCGATTTCTTCGGGCCGCGGGTCCGCGGTGCGCACGCCGGCGAGCGCATGGTGAAGCCGGTGCTGGCAGGCAAGTCCCTGATGGTGATCGGACGGGCGGACCAGCCGCATACTTTTACGTACGTTCCGGACCTCGCGGCCGCCATGATTGCGGCCGCGGACCGGCCGCAGCTGTGGAACCGGGTGTGGCATGCACCGAGCGGGCCTGCGCTAAGCCAGCGTGAAATCGCGGGGGCCCTCGCCAACGCCGCCGGCGCCCGGGCACCGCGGGTCACGGCACTCCCCGGCTGGGCGCTCCGGACGGCGGGGGTCTTTTCCTCCGACATGCGTGAACTGGCGGAGACGCTGTACCAGTTCGAGCGCCCGTTTGTGATGGACTCCGCCGCGAGCCAGGCCGCGCTGGGACAGGCGCCGACCCCGCTGAACGAAGCAGCCGCCGCGACTGTGGCCTGGTGGGGGGTCCAGAAACAGTGACGGCGGCTGCGGTTTTCGGTTTTGCCTAGCGGACCCCGGCCTCCTCATTTTCGGCCGGCCGGGAGGACGGGATTCCGCCGCGGGCCGCGGCGTCGTTCCCGGGCCGGCCGAGCTTGCCGGGCCACCACAGGCGCGGGCCGATGTCGTAGGCCAGCGCGGGTACCAGCAGCGAGCGGACCAGCACAGTGTCCAGCAAGACGCCGAACGCGACGATGAAGGCCAGCTGCACCAGGAACATGATCGGGATGACTCCCAGGGCCGCGAAGGTGGCCGCGAGGACCACGCCCGCCGAGGTGATGACACCGCCCGTCACGCCGAGGCCGCGCAGGATGCCGGGCCGGGTGCCGTGCTTGAGCGATTCCTCCCGGACCCGGCTCATGAGGAAAATGTTGTAGTCGACGCCCAGTGCCACGAGGAAGACGAAGCCGAACAGGGGCACCGTCGCGTCCGCTCCGGGGAAGCCGAAGACGTTGTTGAACACGAAGGCTGAGACGCCCATCGCCGCGGCGTAGGAAAGGACCACGGAGGCGACCAGCAGGACCGGCGCCAGCACCGAGCGCAGCAGCAGCATGAGGATCACCAGGATGACGCCCAGGACCACCGGGATGATGGTGACGAGGTCGCGCTGGGCAGTGGTGTTCGTATCCAGGGCCGTGGCCGTCACGCCGCCGACCAGCACGCCGCCGTCGACCTCCTTCAGCTCCCGGCGGAGCGACACCACGACATTCTCGGCTTCGGTGGAGTCCGCGGCGTAGTTCAGCGTCGCGTTGATCAGGACCCTTCCGTCGCGGATCGCCGGGGAAGCCGGGGCTGTCGGTGCCGCCGGGGCGCCCGGGATGGCCGCGGCTCCGGTCATGATGGGGACGCCGCCGTCGGCCAGCAAGTAGGCGTCTCCGACGCCGTCGCTGGTCTTGACCTTGGCCAGCACGTCCTGTGCCCTGTCCGCGTCGGCCACGATCACCGCGGGGCTCCCGGACCCGGCGTCGAAGTGCCGGCCGAGGGCGTCCTGGCCGTCGACGGCGTTGGAGGCAGTGAGGATGACGTCTGTCTGCGCGACGCCGTTGGCCTTGAGCTGCAGGATGCCGGTGCCCGCCACGAGGAGCAGCAGGACCGAGGCGACCCAGACCGTGCGCGGCCGGCGGGAAACGAGCGAGCCGGTGGCCCGCCAGATTCCCTTCTGGCCCTCCAGCCCGGTGACCAGTTCGGCTTCCCGCTCGGTCTCCGGGAGCAGCTTGGGCCGGAACGGCCAGAACGCGGCCCGGCCCAGCAGTGCCATCAGGGCCGGCAACAGGGTCAGGGCCGCCAGGAGCGCGCAGAGGATGCCCGCCGCCGCCACCGGGCCGAGAGCCTTGTTGGAGTTGAGGTCGGAGAACAGCAGGCAGAGCAGCGCAATGATCACGGTGGCTCCGGAGGCAAGGATCGGCTCCCAGGCCGCCTTCCACGCGGTGATGGCGGCGGCCGTCCGGTTCTTGGTGTGGGTCAGGGCTTCGCGGAACCGGGCCACGTACAGCAGGGCATAGTCGGTGGCGGCGCCGATCACCAGGATGGACAGGATGCCCTGGCTTTGGCCGTTCAGCTGGATCCAGCCGGCCTTGGCCATGCCGAACACCAGCAGGATCGAGGCGCAAAGCGCGAACACGGAGGTGAACAGCACCATGACGGGCAGCAGCAGGGAGCGGTAGACGACCAGCAGGATCAGGAATACGGCGCCGAGGGCCACGAGCAGCAGGATGCCGTCGATGCCGGCGAAGGCACTCACCAGGTCCGCGATAAGTCCGGCCGGTCCGGTCACGAAGGTCCGCATTCCTGCCGGGGCGGACGCCTGGACCTCGCTCCGCAGTTCCTTGACCACCGTCTTTACTTCCGCCGAGGAATCGATGGGCACCACGAACTGGACCGCTTTGGCGTCCTCGGACGGGATGGGGCCGATCACGGTACTCCCGGCCTGAAGGTCCTCCAGCCTGCCCTTGAGGGCTGCCGCCTCGCCGAGCTGGGCCGGGGTGAAGGCGGAGTCGCTTTCCACCACAATCACGGCGGGAATTTCCTTGGAGTCGCGGAATTTGGCCTGCCAGTCCTGGGCTTCGGTGGCCTCGGCCCCGGCGGGAAGAAATGAAGCCTGATCGTTCGATGACACCTCACTGAGACGGCCGAATGTCGGGCCCCCGATGCCGGCAATCGCCAGCCAGGCCACGACGAGCACGGCGGGGATCAGCCAACGCAGCCAGAACGGGACGCGCGGCGTAATGGGCGAATTCGTTTTCATGGGTCCTTCTAGGGTGCGCTGCGGAGTGGGACAGGGAATCAGCTCTATAGTAGACTATCTCTATCATGGAGATAACCCGGCGGCGCGGATTAGCGGAGGAGAATGGAAGGGACGGCCGGCGTCCGGCCGCTGCGCGGACACTGCAGTAGACTCCCGAAGGCGCCGTCGACAGTGCCGACCTGCCACGGTCAGACCGCCGCGGCAGGATCTAGGGACGAAGGAGGTCCGCCGTGTCAGCCGAATCCCTGGGCCCGCCCGAAGCCGCGGTCTCATCCGAAAACACAGTCCCCCCCGAAGCCGCCGGTCCGCCGCCCCTCGTCCGGATCCTGCAGGAATTCACCCTCGAGGCCAACCGCTACGTGGACTCCGCCGGCGGCCGCAATGACATGCACCGCACGGATCTCAACGCCCTTGCCGTCATCATGCGGCACGCGGCCCGGGACCAGATCGTCACCCCGGGATTGCTCAGGAGAGAGCTGAACCTCAGCTCCCCTGCCACTACGGCCCTAATCGACCGGCTCCACAGTTCCGGCCACGTGGTCCGCGAGCGCGAGGGGGCTGACCGCCGCCAGGTGCAGCTGCGCATGACCCCCAAGGCCTACCGGGACGGCGGCGCGATGTTCCTTCCGCTGGCCCGCCACATGGGCGCGGCGATGGCGAACTTCACCCCGGAGGAACTGGAGATCGTCACCCGGTTCATGAACTCCATGATCGATGCCACCGTCCGGGCCGGCGAGGAAGCGGCCCGCGGCCCGATCCCGGAGCAGGCACAGGAACAGGATCAGCGGCAGGGGCAGCACCCCGGCTGATGCGCGGCTACGTCGCAGCCCGTGGTGTCACGGGCGGGCGGCAGCCTGCGACCGGCCACGAGGGACCGCTTCCGCCAGCAAGGGAGGCACCGTCACCGGCGTCGTCACCCGTTCCGGGGCCACACCAAAACGCCTGCCGACGCCGACGGCGGCGGCTGCCAGTACCAGCGGGACCACCAGGGCCCAGCCGCTGAAGAGCAGCACCGCCACCATGACGGCCGCCGCGACGATCACGCCGTACCAGGCGGCCGTGCGCGGCTGCAGCAGCCGGATGCCGGCGGCCAGGCCGAACGCGGTGACAGCAGTGAAACACGCCGACGCGGCCCCGATCTGGAACTGCATGTCGGTGAGTCCGCCAACGGCCGCGGCGAAGGACAACAGCGTCAGGACGGCCAGTGTTGCCAGGCTTCCGGCCGGGACCTGTCCCCGGCCCGCGCCCCGGGCGAGGTCACGCGGCAGCACGCCGTCGGACGCCAAGGCAGCCCCGAGCCGGCTGGCGCCGGCCACGAAGGTGTTGATAGGACCGAAGGTCAGCACGGCGGCGGCGACGGCGGTGAGCGGGGCCGCCAGTGAGCCCAGCCCCTTCTCCAGCAGGTCCGCGATGGGCACCGCCGAGGCGGGAAGCCGCGGTCCGAGGACGGCCACCGAGGCGGCGACGACCCCGATGTAGACGGTGCCGACCACAATCAGGGTGAGCCAGGTGGCCCGGCGGAGATCGCGCTCGGGATTCCGGAATTCCCCGGCAAGGTGGGAAACGGCCTCCCAACCGGCGAAGCAGAAGAACAGCAGGCTCGCGGCCCCGCCGACCGCCCAGTAGCCGTGCGGCGCGAAGGGCTGGAAATTCTCCGCTTTCGCGTGGGGAGCCGCGAGAGCGACGGCGAGCGCGAGCAGTCCCACAAGCAGCACCATGAGCGCGAGTTGGATGCGGCTGGAAACCCTGAGCCCGACGGCGTTGCTCGCGAAGGCGGCAAGCAGGATCACTGCCGCCGCGAGGACCGCGGTTTCCCGTCCGCCGCCGAGGGCGTGGGCGATGTAATTGCCGCCGATCACCGCCGTGGCCGGGGCACCGAAGGGGATTGAAAAGTAGAAGAGGTATCCGGCCACCACCGAGGCACGGCGCCCGAAGGCGCGTTTGACGAAGTGCGCGATCCCTCCGGCGTCGGGCTGCTGGCGGCTCATTTCGGCGAAGCTGAAGGCGACCGGGGTGCAGAACACCAGCAGGAGGGCCCACGCCAGGAGCGATGCCGGGCCCGCTTCCTTGGCCGCGATGGCGGGGAGCACCAGGACGCCCGAGCCGAGGATCGCCCCGACATAGATTCCGGTGGCCCGGAACAGGCCCAGTCCCTTGGCGCCGCTGTTGCTGTTGTTGTTGCTCTTGTTGCTTTCCACTCCTCTAATCATCCGCAGAACCTCGGACGCCGGAAGCGGCAAAACTGACGGCCAGCCGCAAAAAACTGCCTGCCGGCACGGGACCCCGGCTGCGCCCCCGCCTTCCCCAACTAGCTAGCAGCAGGGGCCGTTTTGGGGGCTCAAAACGGCCCCTGCTGCTAGCTAGTTGGGTGGGTGCACCCATTTCCGATCGCGGGAGGGTAGCGTTCCATTATGAGTGCGCAGCAGCCTGACGATGTGTACACGCACGGCCACCACGAGTCGGTGGTCCGTGCCCATGCTTCCCGCACGGCGGAGAACTCGGCAGCGTTCGTGCTTCCGTACCTCACGCCCGGCGTGTCCGTGCTCGACGTCGGCTGCGGTCCGGGCAGCATCACGTGCGACTTCGCGGAGCTGGTGGCGCCGGGCAGGGTCACGGGCCTTGACCGCTCCCCCGACATCATCGCCCAGGCAACCGCCCTCGCCGTCGAGCGCGGCGTGGAAAATGTCCACTTTGGGACCGGCAACGTCTACGACCTCGACTTCCCGGACGAGTCGTTCGACGTCGTCCACGCCCATCAGGTCCTCCAGCACCTCACGGACCCCGTCGCGGCCCTGCGGGAGATGCGCCGGGTGGCCAAGGCCGGCGGCATCGTGGCGGTGCGCGACGCCGATTTCCACGGCATGAGCTGGTACCCGGCCATCCCGGAACTCGACGACTGGATGGAGCTCTACCAGCGCATCGCCCGCCGCAACGGCGCCGAGCCCGATGCCGGCCGCCGGCTCGTGTCCTGGGCCCAGGCTGCCGGGTTCACGGACGTGGCGCCGTCGAGCAGCAACTGGCTCTACGCCACCGGGCAGCAGCGGCGCTGGCAGGCCCGGGTGTGGGGCGAGCGGGTGCTGCATTCCTCCTTTGCGGACCAGGCGCTCGAGTACGGCTTCGCCAGCGAGGCGGACCTGGCCCGGATTTCCGCGGGCTGGCACCGGTGGGGCTCCACCGACGACGGATGGTTCCTGATTCCCAACGGTGAAGTCATCGCCAGGGCGTGATGCCCCGGCGGCTAGCGGGGGATGATCCGGAACAAGAACTTCGTCTTGATCATCGTCCACACCAGGCCCAGGACCAGCACGTAGGCGCCGGTATTCAGCCAGACATTGCCCTGCTGCAGCACGGGGATGTTGGCCAGGGCCAGTATCAGGAATACGTGGATGATGAAGACATACAAGGTGGCCTGCCCCAGCGGGATAAGGAACCAGCCCAGTGCCCGCTCCAGGAGCTTCCAGTAGGCGGTCAAAAGGGAGTAGGCCGTGATGATGACCACCAGGACGTTGAGCAGCCGTCCCGCGCCAAGGTAAGTCCGACCGAAATAGCCGCTGTAAAGCGTCTGATGCAGGGCATCAGGCAACAAGGCGAGGCGGACATCGTAAGCATTGGAAAGGTAGGGGTTGGACAAAGCAAACAGTGCAAAAAGTACCGCCAGCAGGGCGCAGAGGGCCAGCACGCTCTTGTGGCGGCAGAACCAGGCCACAAGCGGACGGCGGTAATAGCCCGCGGTCAGGCCAAGGACAAAGAGGACCTGCCATACCATCAACGGGAAGGAATCTTCGAACTGGGACGGCAGGAGACGGACGCGGGACACGGACCCCACCGCGTAAAGGGCGGCACTCACCAGCAGGACCAGCCACGCCAGCCTGCGGGACAGCGCCCATAGGATCAGGGGGCTCAGGAGCAGGAGCACCACGTAAAGGCCCATGATGTTGAACTGCCACGGGCCGAACTCCAGCAGCAGGATCTTCGGGATCAGCCAGGCCGGGACCGGGAAATGCAGCAGCCCTTCCACCTCCGCATACAAGTCGTAGCTGCGGCCGGACGCCGCGGCGCCCGCCGCTCCGGTCCCTTGGTCCGTGAACGCGGTCAGGACCGAGCTCTGGACGAGGGGCACGAGACTGATGAAGAAGACCGTCATGACAACGGTCAGGGCCGTCAGGTAAAGCTTCCACGACCGGCGGCTTGTCTTATCCAGCACCTCCGCGGGGTTGGCCTTAATCTTTGGCCCGTAGACCATGCCCAGAACGGCCCCGGACAGCAGGACAAAGAATTCCGCGCCGGACACCGCGCCGATCGTTTCCTGGGTCAGCAGCTGAAAAAGTGAGGTGAGGCCAACATGGTTCACCACCACAAAGAGGATCGCCATGCCGCGCAGCATGTCCACGCGCCTGTCCCTGAAGTCCTCTTCCCGATACGCCCAGGAGCGCCCCGCGGACCAGCGGACAGGGAGCATCCACAACGCGGCGGCCAGCGTCAATCCCGCCGCCGCAGCTACCCAGGCCCAGCCGCCGGAAATCACCCCGCCGGATGGGCTGTTCGCACCGCCTCCGGCGGCCGTCGCCGTCGCGGGGCCGGTCTGGAAGTTGGACTCCTCCAGTCCGTTGGCCAGGATCGAAGCGGTGCCGGCGTCCGCCGTAAGGCGCCAGTCGATCGCCACCTCGCCGGATGCGCGGCGTCGGACCGTTTCGTTCCACAGCACGGCCCTGACGTTCTTATATCCGGAGCCTGGCGTTGCGAGTACCTGGCTCATCCAGGCGCCCTTGATGTCCGCCTCGGAGGGTCCACCGCTGGCCGGGCTGTAGAAAGCACCCGTTTCCAGGAGCAGAGGCTTGTTCCGGGACACCGAGTAGCCATCATAGAAATTCAAGTCCACCGCGGGCTGAGCCGGCTGCGCGGGCCCCAGCATGCGGGCAAGGCCGCCCTCAGCAGGAAGAGTGTTGACCGGCGGGCCGCCGGCAGTGTCGTCGTGGAATGCGGACAACCCCACCCAGTCCACCGCGCCGTCCCCTGGGTAATATGGCGAGTATGCCGCATCCTCAAGGTTCCAGGCGCCGTCGGAATTCGTGTCCAAGGCGCTGAAGCCCGGGCTGCCGGGCTGCGCAGCGTCGGGAGCCTTCGGGAAGGGGTAGTCACTTCCCTGGAACGGCGACCAGACCATCAGTGGCTTTTCCAGTGTTGCGCGCATGGCGGCCGTCACCGCCCGAAACGCGGCAACGTACTCGGCGGGCCTTTGGCCCCAAGCCGCCCAGCCCGCATTCATGTTGGGCGCGAAACGGATGAACAGCTGACCTTTGAACCCCCCAGCCATCTCCTTGATTTTCTGCGCGAGATCGGTTGAGGTCACCGCGTCGACCTGCGCCAAGGGAACTCTCGGGTTGACCGTGATCAACGCATCGGCGCCTTCGGATTCTGCTTGCTCCAGGAACTGCGGGATGAATACCTCTTCCTGTTCCTGAACAGGAAGCGACAATTCATGGGCATAGAGCGCCGCCGGCTTTCCCAGGCGCCCGGCGTACTGGGCGGCGGAGTCCGTCGACCAGTCCAGCTGCACACCCCACAGCGGCCCTTTTCCGTCCTGCGCTGAAGGCCCGCGGTCCGTCGCCTCAGACACGCCCACATGCGGGATGGGCCCGCTGGCCTGCGCTGATGCACCGAAAGCGGCCGTAAACGCGAACACCAGAACCAGCAGGACCAACAGGACGGGCAACGCGCGGCGCAGATTCACAGTCGCAATAGTAGCGACCCCGGATCCGGCGGCATCCCACTGGCGCGGATCAGTGTGGAAGTAACCGACGACGCCGTCCTCGCGGGGCTGCATCCGGAATACACCAAGTACTTTGCGATCGCCCACCCCGGCGAACAGCGCCGCCGAAGTGCTGCCACACCTGCCGCGCCGAGGCTGGGTACAGGCCGAATCCTCGGCCGGCCCGGCTCCCGGGCCCAAGCAAAGGAGTTTCACCATGGCACAGATCAACAAGACCACGGCGGGCATCATGCTTGCCGCGGTGATAGGCGGCGGCGCCATCGGCGCGGCGGCCATCCCAGCAATGGCCGACGACGGCACCGGCACCTCCTCGTCGAGCACCGCTGCCTCCGACGGCTACGGCGGCGGGTACGGGGCACCCGGCGGCGCCGGCGGCCAGGGCGGCCCGCACCAGGCCAACGGCAAGACGGAGGAGGTCCTCACCGGCGACACCGCGACGAAGGTCGAGGCGGCGGTGAAGGCCGCCGAACCCGATGCGACGATCGAGCGGATGGAGACCGACGCCGACGGCGCCACCTACGAAGCCCACATCACCAAGGCGGACGGCACCCGCGCCACGGTCCTGCTGGATGCGAACTTCACGGTGACCGAAACCCAGGATCAGGGCCAGGGCGGTCCCGGCGGCGGAGGCCATGGCGGCCCGAATGACGGGGGTTCGGGCGGCTCAGCCACGGACGGCTCCGCCTCCAACGGCTGACCCCGAGGGCGCGGGCCCGGCAGTCCTGACCGGACAGTCCCGTCCGCCGGCCTGGGCCCGTTCACAGGCGCTGTTCCGGACAACGGCGGCACGGCCGTTGTCCGGAGCAGTCCCAAACGAATGCACGCAGCCATTCCCTGCCGGCAGATCACCGGATAGGGTGCTCGAAAAGACCCACCGCTAAGGAGAATCCCATGCGCAAAGTGACGGCCGGCCTTTTCTGCTCCGTGGACGGCGTGGTTGAAGACCCGTTCCTCTGGCAGTTCGACAGTTTCGATGAGGAACTGGGCGCCGGGATGGGCGAGATGATGGGCCGGATCGATACCGGGCTCCTGGGCCGCGTCGGCTATCAGCAGTGGGCTGAATACTGGCCGAACGCCGAAAGGGACGCCGACTTCGCGGGCTTCATCAACCCGCTGCCGAAATATGTCGCATCCCGGACGCTGACGGGGGACCTGAAGTGGGAAAATTCGCGCCTGATTGAGGGGCCGCTGGAGGACTTCGTGGCGGCCTTGAAGAACGGTGACGGCGGCGAGATAGGAGTCTTCAGCAGCATCTCGCTGGTCCGCCAGTTGCTGTTCGCCGGGCTGCTCGACACCTTGATGCTGATCGTCCATCCCGTGATCGCCGGCAGTGGCCGGCGGCTCTTCAACGACGGCGATCCCCTGACCCGGCTGGTGCTGCAGGAATCCCAGCAGACCAGCAAAGGCAACATGATTCTCAGCTACGGCCTCCGCGGCGACTGACGCCCTGGCCAGCCGCGCCAGATCCTCAACGCTGCCAGCCCATCATCCACCCCAGCCGGCCCCAGCCTGCACCGGCCGGGACCGGCTGGCCACGGCCGGGACCGTATGGCCACGGCCGGGACCGTAAACTTGGCTGGTGCAACCCTCCCTTTGGCTGGCCCTGGCCGGCGCCGGCGTCCTGATCAGCTTCACTCCCGGCGCGGGCGCCATCAACACCATGAGCAACTCCCTGAACTCGGGATTCCGCCGCTCCCTGTGGGGCATCCTGGGCCAGCAGGCCGCCCTCGTGGTGCACATCCTGATCGTGGCCCTCGGCGTCGGCGTGCTCGTGGCGAGCTCGCCGCTCGCGTTCAACGTGATCCGCTACGCGGGGGCCGCCTACCTGGTCTATCTGGGCATCCGGCAGTTCCTGCACAAACCGGACCTGGACCAGGAGAAGGCCGCCGCCCTGCGCAACGAACCGGCCTTCTCCATGTTCCGCCGCGGCCTCTGGGTCAATCTGCTCAATCCCAAAGCCGTGGTCTTCTTCCTGGCCTTCATGCCCCAGTTCATCCGGCCCGAACAGCCGCTGCTGCCGCAGTACGCGGTCCTGTCCGCCACCGTGATCGCGATCGACATCCTCGTCATGTGGTTCTTCTTCGCGGCCGCAGCCAGGTCCTTCCAGCGCTTCACCCACGACGCCCGCGGGCAGAAAGTCCTGAACCGGACCTTCGGCGCGCTCTTCGTCGGCGTCGGCATCCTGCTGGCCGCGATCCACTAGGCGCCGTGTCCGCTCGTCCGGGCCGCCGGACCGCGCCGTCAGACGTGGCCCGGGGTCAGTTTCCGAAGGTCGGCCTTCCTGATCTTGCCGCTCGCGGTCCTGGGCATTTCCGCCACGAAGACCACCGACTTGGGGATCTTGTACCGCGCAAGCCGTCCCTCCAGATGGGAGCGCAGCTGCTCCTCCGTGAGCCGGGCCCCCTCCCGCAGCAGCACCACGGCCCGCGGCACCTCGCCCCACTTCTCGTCCGGCACGCCGATCACCGCGACGCTTCCGACGGCGTCGAGCTCGGCGATCGCCTGCTCCACCTCGGCCGGGTAGATGTTCTCCCCGCCGGAGATGATCATGTCCTTGAGCCGGTCGGAGACGAACACGAACCCGTCGGGGTCCTTGTAGCCCATGTCTCCGGACTTGAACCAGCCGTCAGCGGTGTAGGACTCCGCGGAGGCCTCGGGCCGGTTCCAGTACTGGGGGATGACGTTGGGACCCTTGATCTGGATCTCACCGACGGTTCCGGGCGCGGCGGGGCCTGCCGCCGGGTCCACGGGATCGGCCACCCTGACATCCGTGAAGAAGTGCGGCAGGCCCGAGGATCCTGCCTTGTCCCGGGACCTGGCCGCCGGCAACGTGGTGGCGCCCGGGGCCGTCTCGGTCATGCCGTAGCCGTTGGAGAAGCGCAGCCCGCGCCGTTCGTAGGCTTCCAGGACCCGCATGGGCACGGCGGACCCCCCGCACGTCAGCTTGTTCAGTGAGCTGAGGTCCGTGGCGTCCCAGTCGGGATGCTCGCACAGCATCTGGTACGTGGTGGGCACACCGCTGATGGTCGTTGCGCGGTGCCGCTCGATCAGCTCCAAAGTCCGGCGGGGATCGAACTTGGCTTCGAGGACCACGGTCCCGCCCTTCAGGAGCGTGGGCAGCACGCCCATGTCGAGGGAGGCGACGTGGAACATCGGGGAGATCATGAGGGCCACATCGGTGGACGTAAAGTCGAAGTCGACCAGCACGTTGACGCAGTTCCACGTGATATTGCCGTGGGTCAGGAGCGCCCCCTTGGGGTTGCCGGTGGTTCCGGAGGTGTAGAGGATCATGGCGGCGTCGTCCAGTCCCACGGGCTCGTCCGGCGGCAACACAGCACCGGAGGCGATCACTGCCTCAAACGCTTCGACGGCGGGTCCGCCGGCCGTACCGCCGGCCCCCGCGACGCCGTCGGGCACGGTTGAATCGGGCACGGTTGAATCGGGCACCGGTGAATCCTCGACGGCGATCCGCGTACGCACCGCCGTCCCCGCCGAGCCGCTTTCCGCCAGCCCCGCGAGCGCCGCCGAGTGAACCAGCAGGACAGCGCCGCTGTCCTTGAGCTGGAACTGGATTTCGGGCGGCGCCAGCCGGGTGTTCAGCGGGACAAAGACCGCACCGGCCAGTCCCGCGGCAAAGAGGGTCTCCAGGAAGGAAGGATCATTTTCGCCCAGGTAGGCCACCCGGTCTCCCTTGGTCACGCCGCGGTCCCGGAGGGCGTTGGCAAGCCTCGTGGAACGGTCTGCGAGCTCCCTGTAGCTGAGCGTCCGGTCCCCTGCGATCACGGCGGTCTTGGTGCCCGACTTCGGGCGGCGCCGTTGCAGCCACGAGCCGATGCCAAAATTCTCCACGGAAAATCCTTTCTAGTTAGACGGTAGCGCCAGCGGACCGGGTTAGGACCCGACAGTCTGCAAATCGTTGTTCTTGGGTTCGCGGGTCAGCAGGATGAAGACAATCGACACGACTGACATGATGGCCAGGTACCAGACCACGGCGGCGGTGTTCTGTCCGGAATCCTTGAAGATCTGCGCCACAATGCCTGGCGTGAAACCCGCCCCGAGAAGGGTGGCGAGCTGGTATCCCAGCGAGGCGCCGGTGTACCGCGACGTGGTGCCGAACTGCTCGGACACGAAGGCAGCGAGCGGGCCGAACAGGGTGGAGTGGATCATGAGCCCGACGGCGAATGCCACGAAGATCAGCCCGATGTTGTTCGAGGACAGGAGCTGGAACATCGGCGTCAGGTAAAGGATGAACAGCACCAGGCCGCCGATCATCACGGGCCGCCGTCCCAGCTTGTCGGAGAGCCGGCCGCCCATGATCACGAAGGCGATGGACACGAAGGAGGCTGCCGCGAAGGCGTAGAGCACACCCTGACGGTCCGCGCCCTTGGACACGGCATAGGTCACGGAGAACGTTGCCAGCACCACCTGGAGCGCAAACCCGGCCGCACCGGCCAGCATGGTGAAGATCAGGGTCTTGGGCCGGCGCAGGACCTGTAGGAGGGGAATCTCGCGGCGCGTCGGCACGCCGCCCTGCACCGATCCCGCGCGCCGGACGTTCTCCCGCGCCGCGTTGTCCTGGATGTCCTGCTCGGCTTTCTCCTGTTCCAGCGCCGCCTTGAAGATCGGGCTTTCCGAGACCTTGAGCCGGACGAACATTCCGACGCCCAGCAGAACGAAGGACAGCAGGAACGGCACCCGCCAGCCCCAGGCCAGGAACTGCTCGTTGGGCAGGGCCGCGAAGGCGCCCATGACCAGGGTGCCCAGCACCGCGCCGGTGGGGGCGCCCGCGTTGACGAATGAGGCCGCGAAGCCGCGCTTGCCCGATTCCGAGTGCTCGAGCGCCATGAGGGCGGCGCCGCCCCACTCCCCGCCGACGGCAATGCCCTGGCAGACGCGGAGGATCACAAGCATCACGGCGCCCCAGGCTCCGGCCACCGCGGCGCCGGGCACGAGCCCGATCAGGGTGGAGGCGATGCCCATGACCAGCATCGAGACGATCAGCATGTTCTTGCGGCCCAGCCTGTCGCCGAAGTGGCCGAAGATGATGCCGCCCAGGGGCCGGGCCACGTAGCCGGCGGCGAACGTCCCGTAGGCGGCCACGACCCCCACCCACTCGTCCATGCCGGAAAAGAACACCTTGGGAAACACCACGGCGGCGGCCGTGGCATAGAGCAGGAAGTCGTAGTACTCGATGGTGCTGCCGAGATAGCTGGAGGCGATGACGGTCCGTGCTTCACGGCGACGCGTACCCGCGTCCATGGCCTGCAACTGCGAAATCTGGGACATCGTTGTTCCTTATATGCAGAGGAATGGGGGTGCCGAGGGATGGGGCAAAGGGCTGGTAGGGTGGCCGCCGCGGCTTACTTGTAGAAGCGGCTTACTTGTAGAAGCGGGCGAGGAACTCAGCCACGACCGCGGGGCGTTCCTGGCCTTCGATCTCAATGGTGTTGGCCACCTTGATCTGGGCGCCGCCCTTGACCTCGGTGACTTCGGCAATGGTCGCCCGCATGCGGATCCGCGAGCCCACTTTGACCGGGGAGGTGAAGCGGACCTTGTCGAGGCCGTAGTTGACCTTGGTGGTGACGCCGTCGACGTCGAACAGCTCGCCCCAGAACGGGATGATGAGCGAGAGGGTGAGGAAGCCGTGGGCGATCGGGGCGCCGAAGGGGCCGTCCTTGGCGCGTTCCGGGTCCACGTGGATCCACTGGTCATCGCCCGTGGCGTCGGCGAACTTGTTGATCTGTTCCTGGGTGATTTCGCGGTAGTCGGTGGCACCGAGGTCGGTGCCGGCGAGGGTGAGCAGTTTGTCGAAGTCGACGACGAGGTTGGGCATCTTTGGCTCCTGTGATGGTTGGAGAGTTGCGGAAGTACGACGGCGGTGCGGTGCAGCCGCCGCCGGGTTTCGGTTGCTGGGTGGTTCAGCGTGCGCCGCGTCAGCGGGCAAAGGCGCTTTCGCCGGTGAGGGCGCGGCCGACGATCAGGGCATTGATCTCGTGGGTGCCCTCGTAGGAGTAAACGGCCTCGGCGTCGGCGTGGAAACGCGCGACGTCTGTGTCCAGCGTGATCCCGTTGCCGCCCACCACCTCGCGGGCCAGCGCCACGGTTTCCCGCATCAGCAGCGACGTCTGCATCTTGGCAAGGGCGGAGTCCTGGTCGCGGTAGATGCCCTTGCCCTGCTGGTCGTTCAGCCGGACCACCAGGGACAGGGACGAGGTGACGTTGCCGAGCATCCGGGCCAGCTTTTCCTGGACCAGCTGGAAGGAGCCCAGCGGACGGCCGAACTGCTGCCGCTCGGTGACATACCGGAGCGCGGCTTCGAAGGCCCCGGCCTGGATGCCGGTGGCGATCCACGCCACGTCCGAGCGCATGGCCCGCAGCATCGCGGCCACGTCCCGGAAGGAGTTCACGTTGTGCAGCCGCCTGGCCTCGGGAACGCGGACGCCGTCGAGGGTGATGTGGGCGTTCTGCATCATCCGCAGCGCGGTCTTGCCGCGGATCTTCTCCAGGGTCACGCCTTCGGCCTCGCGGTCCACGAGGAAGGCCTTGACCTGGCCGTCGGCCGTGTCGCGGGCGAAGACGGCCAGGACGTCGGCGGTGGCGGCCCCGCCGATCCACCGCTTGGCGCCGTCCAGGACCCACGTGTCGCCCTCCGGGCCGGACCCACTCCCCCGTTCCCTCCGGGCTGTGGTGGACAGGCCGCCCGCGATGTCCGAACCGGACTCCGGTTCAGTGAGCGAGAAGACGCCCTTGAGCGAGAAGTCGATGACCTTGGGCATCCACTCGCGCTGCTGTTCCTCGGAGGCACCGACGCGGATGGCGGTCCGGAACAGCCCGGCCTGGGCGGTGAAGTACGTGGCCAGCGAGGCGTCCGTCCGGGCGAGTTCGAAGATCCGGAAACCCTGGTAGATTCCGCGGGCCGGTCCGTCGGCCGTGAGCTCGGCGGGTTCCATGAGGTCCAGTTCGATCAGCGGCCGCGCCAGCTGGTCCGGAAACTCGCCGCGCTCCCAGTAGTCGGCCAGGAGCGGGCGGGCCTGCGTGTCCAGGAATTCCCGCAGCCGCCCCAGCACCCTGCGTTCGCCGTCGGTGAGGAGGGACTCGGCGTCGTAATAATCGCAGACGCTGTAGAGGCGTTCCCGCTCCACAGAATCCGGAACGGCCTCCGCACTCGTCTCGACGCTCATCTCAGCCACCCAGCCCGAGCAGGCGGACGGCGTTGGCCTTGAGGATCTTGGGCCGGACCTCGTCCTTGAGCGGCAGGTCCGCGAAGGCGGCCAGCCATTTCTGCGGCGTGATCAGGGGGAAGTCGGTGCCGAACAGGACCTTGTCCTGCAGGACGGAGCCGGCCATCCGGACCAAGGACTCGGGGAAGTACTTCGGGGACCAGCCGGAGAGGTCGATGAACACGTTGGACTTGTGGGTGGCTATCGAGTTCGCCTCGTCCTGCCACGGCACCGAGGGGTGGGCCATGATGATCTGCAGTTCAGGGAAGTCCGCGGCGACGGCGTCGAGCAGGAGCGGGTTGGAGTAGGCCAGCTTGATGCCGTACCCGCCGGGGAGCCCCGCGCCCATGCCGTTCTGGCCCGTGTGGAAGATGGCTGGCAGGCCCAGTTCCTGCAGGGTCTCCCAGAGCGGGTAGAACTGTTCGTTGGAGGGGTCGAAGCCCTGCAGGCTCGGGTGGAACTTGAACCCCCGCGCGCCGAGGTCGATTGCCTGGTGCTTCGCGCCCTGCAGGGCGTCGGGGCCGGTGCGGGGGTCCACGCTGCCGAAGGGGATCAGGACGTCGTTGTTCCTGGCTGCCCCGGCAATGAGTTCGGGGATGCTGTTGGGCTCGTGCTTGAGCTGGGTCCGGGCGTCGACGGTGAAGACGACGGCGGCCATGTTCAGTTCGCGGTAGATCTCGGCGATCCGGTCCAGCGACGGCGTCCGGTCCTCGGCCTTGAAGTACTTGGCGGAGGCCTCCGTGAGGGCATCCGGCAGGGACCCGTGGCCGTGGCCGTCCACCTCGAGGTGGACGTGCATGTCGATCGCATCGAGTCTTGCGGCGTCGATGCCCAGTTCGTAGCGCTGCGCGGTCATGTCAGCCGACCTGTGCCGCTTCGGGCTGTGCCGGTGCTGGCTGTGTCTGTTCGGGCCGAGCCGTTGCTGGCTGTGTCTGTTCGGGCTGAGCCGTTGCTGGCTGCAGTTCCTCCGGCAGGGGCAGGAACTCTTCGCCGACGCCCTGCAGCTTGTTGCCGAACAGGGCATCAAAGTTCTCTATGAGGTCCTGGTAGCCCCAGCCGCCCTCGCGGTATTCGGTGGCCGATGCCTCGGGGTGGGTCCAGAGCTGCAGCCGGTCGCCGCCCGCGCCGATCGCCTGGCCGGTGATTGCCGCGGCCGCATCGGAGGCGAGGAAAGCGACCAGGCCGGCGACGTCCTCGGCCGTGCCGAAGCCGAGGTCGTGGCGGAAGAAGGCCGGCATGGCCTCGCCCCGCTCGTCGGCCTCCACGGCCTTCTGGAAATACGGGACGGTCTTGGTCATGGCGGTGGCGGCCACCGGGATGACGGCGTTGGCGGTGACGCCGGCCTTCTTCATTTCCAGGGCCCAGGTGCGGACCATGCCCACGATTCCGGCCTTGGCGGCGGCGTAGTTGGTCTGGCCGAAGTTGCCCCGCTGGCCGGTCGGGGAGCCGATGGTGATGATGCGGCCGGCAATGCCGTGCTCCTTGAAGTACCCGAAGGCCTCCCGGGCACAGGTGAAGGTGCCGCGCAGGTGGACGTTGATCACGGCGTCGAAGTCCTCGTCCGTCATCTTCAGCAGGCTCTTGTCCCGCAGTATGCCGGCGTTGGTGACCAGGATGTCCAGCCGGCCGAACTCCGTGACGGCCGCCCGCACCAGCTGTTTGGCAACCTCGGAGCTGCCCACCGGGGCTACGACGGCGGCGGCGCGGCCGCCGTCGGACTCGATGGTGCGGACCGCTTCCGCGGCGACAGCGGCGTCCACATCGTTGACGACGACGGCGGCGCCCTGGCGGGCCAGCTCCCGGGCATAGGCCAGGCCGAGGCCCCGGCCGCTTCCGGTGACGATTGCTACTTTTCCTGACAGGCTCATTGCCGCTCCTTTGCTAGCTGCCTTGTGCATCCGGCCCCGCGGCATGGGATGCTGTTCTGCATCCATGAAAATATGGATAGTTGAAAAAGTCAATGATTTATTTTTAGGACTATTGGAGTTGGGCATGCCGACCGAAGTTGATGATGTGCCGGGCACCGAACCGGCGGAGAAGCTCATGGCGGCAACCATCAGCCAGGACGCGGGTTTCCTGCTGGCCAAACTGCATGCCGCCGGTTCGGTCCTGAACAACCGCGCACTGGCCGGGTTCGGCCTCAAGGAACGCTCCTATTCGGTGCTGGCCCTCGCCAACAGCGGGCTGGAGCCCACACAGCGGGAGATGGCCGAATTCCTCAGCCTGGATCCCAGCCAGATCGTGGCCTTGATCGACGAGCTGGAGAAACGGGGGCTTGTGATCCGCGCACCCGGGAGGCAGGACCGGCGCGCCAAAATCGTCTCGGCCACCGATGAAGGGGCGGCCGTTTTTCGGCGGGCCGAGGCCGCGGCGCGCGAGGCGGAGTCTGCCGCCCTGGCCGGCCTCAGCGGCACTGAAGTCGCGGCACTCAAGGGGCTGCTCCGCAAGGCGCTGTGGGGGCCGGCGGCCTGATCACGGGGCGAAGAGCCAACCTCACGAGGGGAGGTGATCTTTGGCGTCCTTCCGCTGGGCCTTCAGGAGCCGCAGCCCGCTGGCCAGCACGCCCACGTGGCTGAACGCCTGGGGGAAATTTCCAAGGAATTCCCCGGTGTCGGGGTGGATCTGCTCGGGGAGCAATCCCAGCGGGTTGGCCCGGCCGCACAGGGACTCGTAGAGCTCGTGGGCCTCTTCCACCCTCCCCTGGCCTGCCAGGTTGTCCACCAGCCAGAAGCTGCAGAGCAGGAAGGCGCCCTCGCCGCCGGGGAGCCCATCCGGGGAAACCTGCGGCAAGTAGCGGAACAGCAGACCGTTTCCGGCATCGAGCTCGGCGGCAATCGCCGCCGTGGTGGCTACCATTCGCGGGTCATCGAAATCGATCACGTTTCGAATGGGAAGCGTGAGCAAGGAGGCATCCAGTCCGCCGCTGCCGCCCAAATGCTCTGTCAACGTATGCCTCCTGTCGTCCCAGGACTGGGTCAACGCGGCCTGCCTGATCTGCCTGGCGGTGGCCTCCCAGCGGCGCTTGGGATACGGCAGCCCGTCCCTGCGGGCGATTCGGATGGCGCGGTCGATGGCAACGTAGCAAAGAGCCGCCGAGTATGTGAATGTGCGGCCCGGGGTGCGGATTTCCCAGGGACCCGAGTCCGGGACGCGCCACCTCTGGATCGCCATCTCGACGATGGGCACCAGTGCCGCCCAAAGCTGCAAGTCCACCCGCTTGCCGCTTGCCGACCACTGATACGCGATGTCAATAATTTCGCCGTAGACATCATGCTGCATCTGATGGCGGGCCCCGTTTCCCCAGCGGACCGGCGCTGAGCCGCGATAGCCCCGCAGCTGGGAATCCTGCCGCTCTTCGGGCGGCTGCGACCCGTCCAGGGCATACATCACCTGCGGCCTGCCATCGCGTTCAACATTTGTCAGGACCCAGGCCAGGAACACGTCCGCATCACTGGGGTCGCCGATGCGCCGGAAGACGTAGTTGGAGAACGAAGCGTCACGCACCCACGTGTAGCGGTAGTCCCAGTTCCGCGGCGTGCCGGGCCATTCTGGCAGGGACGACGTCGCGGCGGCCAGTATGGCGCCCGTCTCCGCATGATCCAGCAACTTCAGCGTGAAAGCCGATCGCTTCATGAGCTCCGCCTGGGATCCTTCACAGTCCAGGCCCGTTGCCCACCGGCGCCAGGCATAGACAGTTTGGTCGATGAGCTTCTTGCTTTCGGGGTGCTGGCGGAGACGGAACCGTCCCGACCAGTGCAGGACCATGGTCAGGGTCTCTCCCGCCCGCAGGGTGATGGCTGCGGACAGTCCGCGCCCATAAGGCCGGAGTTCAACAGACGACCAAAGATAGACTTCCTGCTTTCCGTCCTGTTGCCAGTCGAACCTCCACCCAGTGGCCAGGGCGTCAAAAGTCACACCGGCCTTCGGTATCAGGCTGATGCGCAGCGGGACGTCGCCGCCCACTGCGCGCGCTTGGCGGAGCAGCTCCGACCGGCCGGCGGGCACCGGTTCCGAGAGGTCGGCGCCCGAGCGCAGGGTCAGGGCATCCGTCACCTGGAGCAGGCCCCGATCCGACACGAGAGACGTGACCAGAACGCAGGAATCCTCGACATAGCGCTGGAATGACGCCACAGTATTAACCGGGGCGATTTCAAAGCGGCCGCCGTACTCAGCGTCAAGGATTCCGGCGAAAAAGGGAGGGCTGTCAAACTCGGGAAGACAAAGCCACGTAATCGCTCCGTCACGCCCCACCAGGGCACACGTGGAGCCGTCGCCGATTAGACCGTGGTCCTCGATGGGCAGGTACCCGTCCCGGCTAACCACCGGGCGCGCCGGCGCCGCAGTGATCATGGCCGATCACTCCTTCAGGTGAGTCTGAGCTTCCTATCTGGATTCTCTCTCCCTTCCGCCGAGGACGCCACCCCCGAGCCGGCCCATCCGCAGGGAATCCGCAGCCTCAACGCGCACGGGCACATCCGCGTCAGACAGATCGCCTCAGACAGCCTTAGGACAGGTGGCCATGACCGTTCGGAGCGCCGGCATTCTGCTGTACCGGCTGCGCCCTGCGTCCCAACTGGAGCTCTGGATAGCCCGCATGGGCGGACCGTACTGGGCCGGCAAGACCGCCCACGCCTGGTCCGTCCCCAAGGGCGAGTACCCGGCCGGGGAAGACCCGCTGGCTGCCGCACGCCGTGAATTCGCAGAGGAAATCGGCACCCCGGCACCCGATGCCGACTACCACCGGCTGGGCGATTTCCGGCAGCCCTCCGGCAAGGTCATCACGGTCTACACGGCCGAATCTGACTTTCAGCCCGAACGCATCGTGAGCAACACCTTCGCCCTGGAATGGCCGAAGGGATCCGGCACCATCCGCAGCTTCCCGGAGATCGACCGCGCCGAATGGTCCACAGAGGCAGAAGCCAGGGTCCGGCTGGTGAAGGGGCAACTGCCGATCCTTGACGCCCTGCTCCGGCACCTCGGGCCCGGCGCGGGAAACCCCGCCCAGCCCGGCCAGCCAGGCCATGACACAAACTAACCATCGATTGACAACTTCTGTAACACTGCGGGGGTTTCGGCTAGCCAAGAGGGCCGGGATCGTTCATGCTTAGCTATGACCTCAATGTCGAGCCAGTACCGGATCATCGCGGTCTGCACCGGAAACATCTGCCGGTCTCCGATGGCCGAACTCATGCTGGCGGAGGCATTCCGGGCCGTGCGCCTCACGGGGGCCGTGGTCGATTCCGCCGGCACCACCGCGTATGAGGCCGGCCGGCCCATCGATCCCCGGGCCGCGCGCAAACTTACGTCCCAGAACATCGCCTCGGACCGGCACGTGGCCCGCGAATGGCGCCCCGAATGGTTCGTCAGCCGTGAACTGATCCTGGCCCTCGACGTCGACCACTACGGCTGGCTGCGGCAGGCGGCGCCGGACCGCGAGTCCCTGGCCAAAATCCGCATGCTCCGCAGCTTCGATCCCGCGGTGGCGGACAAGGACCCGCTCGAGCAGGGCATCGAGGACCCGTGGTACGGCGGCCACACCGACTTCGACACCACGTGGAACCTCATCCGGGCCTCAGTGCCCGGGATCGTGGAGCACGTGCGCGCCGAGCTGCAGCGGCTGGACGGGCAACATCACGGCAGCGATCAGCCCAACGCACAGCACCGGGTACGCTCTATTTCATGAGCCCCGTACCCGTCATCATCGCAATCGACGGGCGGTCCGGTTCCGGCAAGACCACCCTGGCCATCGAACTGGCGGCGCGGCTCCGGGAACACCACAAAGTCTCACTCTTCCACCTTGAGGACATCTACCCCGGCTGGAACGGGCTTGTGGCCGGGATCGAACGCTACGTCACCACCGTGCTGTCCCCATTGCGGCGCGGGGAGCCCGCGGAATGGGTCAGCTGGGACTGGGAGCGGCACTACGACGGCGAGGTCCGCACCACGCGCCCGGCCGAGATCGTTCTGGTGGAGGGCGTCGGCGCCGCCGCGGCCGCAGCACGCCCCCTGCTGGACGCCGTGATCTGGGCGGATTCCTCCGACGCCGAGCGCCGGGCCCGGGCGCTGGCCCGGGACGGCGGGACCTACGAGCCCTTCTGGGATCAGTGGGCGGCCCAGGAAGCGGAATGGCTGGCGGCCGACGACGTCCCGGCAAGCGCCGACGTTCACGTGCTCAACCGTGCAGACGGCGCGGCCCCCGACGACGTTCTGCAGGCCCTGCAGTACCTTCCCGCCGTCGGCCCCGCACTGCTGCCCGAACTCGCCGCCCGGGACGGCCAGGAGTTGCGGGCAGAACGGATCGACGCCACGCCCGATGCCGGCCGGCTGTTCGCAACGCTCTTCGGCAGCTCAACGAATGCAGTGTGGCTCGACTCCTCGCTGGACCCGGCAGGCCTTGCCCCGGAAGCCGCGAAGCGCAGCCGCTTCAGCATCCTGGCCGACGACGGCGGCCGCTTCGGCCAGGCGGTCCGGCACAGTTCCGGCCTGACCCGAGTCAGTTCGGGCCAGGCCACCGTGACCACCGACGGCCCGTTTTTCCGCTGGCTCGACGGCGTCTGGGGGCGCCGGGCGCTCCGCGCCCCCGAGGGCTATCCGTGCGAGTTCACGCTGGGCTGGCTCGGGTACCTCGGCTACGAGCTCAAACGCGAAACCGGCGGCACCGACGTGGCCGCCACCACGCCGGACGCCTGCCTGATCTTCGCCGGCCGGGCCGTGGTCCTCGACCACGCGGCGGGCACGGCCTGGCTGCTGGCCCTGGACACCCCCGACGCCGCGGACTGGCTCACCACGGCCCGCGGGGCGGTGGCGGCCGCCTCGGCGCACGGCTCCCCTGCTGCGGACACCCCGGCACCGCCCGCCGCACCGCCGCGCTTCAGCGCCCGCGACGCGGAAGCCGGCTACAAGGCGAAGGTTTCCGCGGCCCAGCGTGAAATCGCGGAAGGCAACACCTACGAGGTCTGCCTGACCACCGCACTCACGGCTGTCACATCCGCGGGACCGCAGGGCGTGGGGGAGCACGGGATGGATCCGTGGCGGACCTACCTGGAGCTGCGGCGCCGCAACCCGGCCCCCTTCGCCAGCTATCTGCGCTTCGGCGAGCTCACAGTGGCGAGCACGTCGCCGGAGCGATTCCTGCAGCTGGCTGCGGACGGCAGGATGCGCGCCGAGCCCATCAAGGGCACGCGCCGCCGCGATCCGGCACCCGGGGCGGATGCGGCTCTGCGGCAGGAGCTGGAAGCATCGGCCAAGGACCGCGCGGAAAACATCATGATCGTGGACCTGCTGCGCAACGACCTGAGCCACTTCGCCGTCCCGGGTTCGGTGGCGGTCAGCCGGCTGTGTGCGATCGAGAGCTACGCCACGGTGCACCAAATGGTGAGCACCATCGACGCCCGGCTGCGGCCCGGGACGCCGCGCGCTGAGGCAGTCGCCGCCTGCTTCCCCGCCGGCTCGATGACCGGCGCCCCGAAGGTCAGCACCATGGCGATCCTGGACCGGCTGGAGGCGGCACCGCGGGGCGTATACTCCGGGGCGATCGGCTATTTCTCCCTGAACGGCTCCGCCGACCTTGCCGTGGCGATCCGGACCCTGGTGACGAGGATGCTCGGCGACGGTACCGCGGAACTAAGCCTCGGCGTCGGCGGGGCCGTCACCGCCGACTCGACCCCGCAGGAGGAGTACGAGGAAATCCGGACCAAAGCGTTCGGCGTCCTCTCGGCGCTCGGAACCGCATTCCCGCAGGGCTGAGTAGCCTCACGGCTGTCGGCGTGCTGCCTGCCGCCACGGCTACTGCAGCGTCGCCGAGAGACGCGCGACGTTGTCCACGTATTTGACGCCCATCGGACGTTTCATCCAGTCCTCGAGCGTCAATTCGCGCGAAATGCCCCGGTAGGTGTCCTCCACGGCGCTGATCCGCCGCACGATGTCCTCCCCCAGGAGCATCACCGAGACCTCAAGGTTCAGCGAGAAGGAGCGCATGTCCATGTTGCTGGAACCCAGCACGGCAACCTCGTCGTCGATCGTGAAGTGCTTGGCGTGCAGCACGAACGGGGCCTTGTAGAGGTAGATCCGCACCCCGGCTTCAAGCAGCGCCTCGTAGTAGGACTGCTGGGCGTGGTGGACCAGGAACTGGTCGCCCTTTTCCGAGACGAAGAGTTCGACGTCCACTCCGCGCTGCGCCGCCGTCGTCACCGCATACAGCAGCGAGTCATCCGGGACGAAGTACGGGCTGCAGATTGAGATCTTGCGCTGCGCCGAGTAAATCAGCGTGTTGAAGAGCCGCAGGTTGTTTTCGGTGATGAAGCCGGGGCCGCTGGGCACCACCTGGGCGGTGATGTTCCCGGCGTGAAGTTCGGGCCGGTGCGCGAGCTGTTCCTCGATGGACTCGTCGGTCTCACTGAGCCAGTCGGTGGCGAAGACGACATTGAGCGTGGTGACGATCGGCCCGCGAAGGCAGGCCATCAGTTCGACCCATTCGCGGCCGATCTTGCGGTGCCGCGGGTTGTTGTAGGAGGGCTCGATCAGGTTCTGCGATCCGGTAAAGGCGATCTCGCCGTCGATCACCATGATCTTGCGGTGGTTGCGCAGGTCCGGCCTGCGCCACTGCCCCTGCAGCGGGTTGAGCGGCAGCATGGGCCGCCAGCGGATCTTGCTGGCGTTGAGCCGGGCGATCAGCCTGCGGTAGCCCTTGATGCGAAGCGTGCCGAGGTGATCGAAGAGGACACGGACCTCGACGCCACGCTCGGCGGCTTCTTCCATCGCGGTCAGCAGATCGTCCGTGACGTGGTCCGAGCTCATGATGTAGAACTCGGCGTTGACGAAGGACTTTGCGCCGCGGACCGCCTCTGTCATCGCCTTGATGGAGTCTGGGTAGCCGGGCAGGAGCTCCACCTGGTTGCCGTCCACCATCGGCAGCGAGCCCAGCGTCTTGTTCAGTTCCGCGGCGGACGCCACCCATTCGGGTCCGGCGTAGCCGCTTTCCAGCATCGCCAGTTCCGAGGTCCCGGCGCGCACCCGGGTGTTCACCGCGTCCTGCTGCGCGCGGCGCTTGCGGGAGAGCCGGAAGTTGCCGAACAGCAGGAACAAGGCCAGGCCGATGGTGGGGACAATGAAGATGCCCAGCAGCCAGGCCATCGCGGTGGTGGGGCGCCGGTTTCCGGGGATGATGCCCAGTGCCAGCACGCGGATGGCGGAGTCGATCACGGTCAGGATCAGAATTGCCCAGGACGGTAAAGTTTCCGCCAGCGGAAATGGCCACAGCACAGGCGAACCCCTCAAAGTACAAGGCCCGCGGAACAGTTCCGGAACGGGCAACGTGCAAATCCTATCCCGGGACCTCCGAGACTAAGCTGTAGCCATGACCACTCCTGCCCCTGTTCCTGCGCCCGCGACCGTTCTGGTCTTCCTGGACCCGGCGTTCGACGGCGGCCGCGTTGCGGACGCGTCGAAGCCGCAGCTGATGGCCACGGACCTGGGCGCCACCCGCGGCGACGGCGTTTTTGAATCACTGCTGGCTGTGGGCGGCCGGCCGCGCAAGATCCAGGCGCACCTGACCCGGCTGGCCGGCTCCGCCCGCCTGCTGGAGCTGGACATTCCCGCCGAGGACGTCTGGCGCCGGGCCGTGGATACCGCCATCAGCGAGTACCGGCGCCAGGATCCTGCCGTGGCCGCGGCCGGCGGCACGGCCCGGGACGAGGTCGTGGTGAAGCTGCTCGTCACCCGCGGGCCGGAGGGCGCCGCCGCCCCCACCTGCTGGGTCCAGGCCTCCGCCCCCGCGGCCGCGGGCCGCCGCCAGCGCGAGACCGGAATCGACGTCATCCTGCTGGACCGCGGTTACGACAGCGAAGTCGGCGAGCGCGCCCCCTGGCTGCTGCTCGGCGCCAAGACCCTCTCCTACGCCGTGAACATGGCCGCGCTGCGCTACGCGCACCAGCATGGCGCCGACGACGTCATCTTCACGTCCGCGGACGGCCGGGTTCTGGAGGGGCCGACGTCGACCGTTCTGCTGGCGCACCTGGAAACCGTGGACGACGGTGCCGGCGGCGTCCGCACGATCCGGCGGCTCATCACGCCGCAGCTGGACAGCGGCATCCTGCCGGGCACCTCGCAGGGCGCCCTGTTCACCGCCGCCAAGGCGGCCGGCTGGGAGCTGGGCTATGGGCCGCTGGAGCCGAAAGACCTGCTGGATGCCGACGCCGTCTGGCTGATCTCCAGCATCCGGCTCCTGGCGCCCGTGAACCACATCGACGGCCAGGAAATCGGCACCCCGGAACTGCGCCGGCAGCTCACGGCCGAACTCAACGCCCTCTTCGCCACCATCGAATAGCAACGCGGGGTCACTTACGGCCCGTCCCGCCGCCCGACACGGGCCGTAAGTGACCCCGCGTTGGCGTTTGCTCAGCCCAGGGCATCCGCGGGAACTGCAGGGCACCGCCGGAAGGATGCCGGGTTGAACGCCGGGAGCATGAAGGTTGCCAGCACGGCATCGAGCAGTTCCGGTGCCCAGGTGCTGTTCTCGCCCAGAGTCGCGCAGACGCCCAGCACCACGGGGGTTCCGTCGGCGCGGCGGCGGATCTGGACCTGGACCGGCCCGGTCAGCCCCAGCGTGCGGACGGCGGCCAGGCCGAGCTTGCGCACATCCCTGGCCTCGGCCGCCGGAACCCTGCGGCTGACTTCGTCGCTGCCGGCACGTCCGTACGGGGTCTTCGTCTTCTCCAGGACCACGGCCACGGGCGCCATCGCGTTGCGGGCCGGGGTGCCGAACACCAGGGCCACGTAATCGGCGCCCGGGATGAACTCCTGGACCAGCTGACCGGCCGCCATGTTCTGCCAGCATACGGACGCGGTCCCGGCCAGCAGGTGGACAGCACGGGAGCCTTTGAAGACCCGCTGTTTGACCACGACGGGGCCGTTGAGGGCGGCGAGGGATGCCGGCGCGGCGGCGAGGTCGCCCGGTACCGCGAAGCGGGGCACCGGAATGCCCGCTGCCTGCAACGCCCAGGCCGTGAACAGGCGGTCGTTGGCGAGGGCCACCGCGGCGGGGTCGCCAACGATGATCCGCACGTCCTGGGCGAATCCGGCGCGGGCCGCGGCCAGGACCGGAAGTTCCGCGGTGAGGGTCGGAATGATGACGTTGATGGCTTCCCCGTCCACCAGCCGGCGAAGGTCCAGGACCATGTCCGGGTCCGTCGCCGGCAGGAGCCTGACCGCCGCCGCAGCGGGGCCGTCGTCGGCCTGACGGGTGTCGGCGCGGGCGTCGGAGCCGAGACAGGGGATGCCGCGGGCGGCGAGCTGGGCCGCGACGGCGCGGCCGGCGGCGCTTGCGATCCCGGTAACCAGTACACGCGGGCCCATCATTGCTCCATTCCGCCGTCACCTGCCGGGCCGCGGTTGCGGCTCCGGCCGTTTCCCGGCCGCCGATTCACAGACAATTTGACAGATGAAAAGCTTGATCGCCGTCACTTTCGTTCACAGACATCGTGATGCGCAGACAACGTGATGCATGAACTATGCGACACCGGCCGACGCATCGGTCCGGTCTCCCCAGTACACGGCGCAATGTCCCGGCGCGCACGAGTGGGCAGTACCCGAAACTGGAACCCGGCACTACTCGCCTCTCCGTCGCCTGCACCGCGCTCCCTCTGACCCCGGCCGTGGGGGTCCGGTTACGGAACATGACGACGGCGGCGGTGCGGGCCGGCGTCGTAGGTGTTACGTTTTTGGGGAGTAATGAGAACCGGTGCCAAGCCCTGACTGGCCGGTCGGCAACCCTCCCTTTCGCGGCGGGGTGCCTCAGGTGAATACTCGGCATATCGACCATTCGAGCTGCAAGCGTGAAAGAGGAGATCCGTCGTGCCCGACCCGTCCACCCCCGCTATACCCGACACAGCAGCCGCCCCCGGCACAGCCCCCGGTACGGCATCCGCCGGCGAGGAGAAGCTGGCCTACCGCCTGTTCACCGGCGCCGATGACCGCGCCTTCTGCGAGCGTGTGTCGACCGCCCTGGCCGAGGGCTATGTCCTGCACGGAAGCCCCGCCGCCACGTTCAACGGCAGCACGGTGATCGTGGCGCAGGCACTGGTCCTGCCGGCCGCGATTGCGAGCGCGGACGCCGCCGTGGCCAACGCCGTTGACGAGCTCGACACCGACGAGTTCGGCGCCGACCAGGCATTCGAGGGCCACGCATGAGCTACGCCGGAGACCTCAGCCCGCAGGAAGCGTGGGACAAGCTCGAAGCCGGAGCCATCCTGGTGGACGTCCGGACCGAGGGCGAATGGGCCCACATCGGCGTCCCGGACACTGCGCCGGCAGGCGGCAGCCGAAACGATCCGCTCTTCATCCAGTGGACCCTCGCCGGCGGCGTGCCGAACCCGCACTTCGTGGAACAGCTACAACAGCAGGCACCGGAGACCGCCGCCGTCGAACTTGTGTTCCTGTGCCGCTCCGGCGCCCGGTCGATCGCCGCAGCGACGGCCGCGACGGCCGCCGGCTACACCTCCTACAACGTCCTTGAGGGCTTCGAAGGCGAGACTGACCGGCTTGGCGAACGTACCGTCAACGGCTGGAAGAACCGCGGCCTGCCCACCAACCTCGGAAAGATTTAAGTGACTTTCAATCCCGACGCCGCCGGCTGGTCCGCCGACACCCAGGCCGTCCGTGGCGGCCTTGACCGCACCGGCTTCCAAGAAACCACCGAGCCGATCTTCCTCAACTCGGGCTTCGTCTACGAGTCCGCTGCCGCCGCCGAGCGCGCCTTCACCGGGGAGGACGAGCGCTTCGTCTACTCCCGCTACGGCAACCCGTCGGTCGCGACCTTCCAGGAGCGGCTCCGGCTGCTCGAGGGCACCGAGGCGTGTTTTGCGACCGCGTCGGGCATGTCCGCCGTCTTCACCGCCCTGGGCGCGCTGCTGGCGGCCGGCGACCGGGTCGTCGCCGCCCGCTCGCTCTTCGGCTCGTGCTTCGTGATCCTCAACGAGATCCTGCCGCGCTGGGGCGTCGAGACCGTCTTCGTCGACGGCCCGGACCTGGATCAGTGGCGGTCCGCGCTCTCGGAGCCGACGACGGCGGTCTTCTTCGAGTCGCCGTCGAACCCGATGCAGGAAATCGTGGACATCGCCGCCGTCAGCGAACTGGCGCATGCGGCAGGCGCCACAGTGGTGGTCGACAACGTCTTCGCCACCCCGCTCCTGCAGCGCTGCGGCGACCTCGGCGCGGACGTGATCGTCTACTCCGGCACCAAGCACATCGACGGCCAGGGACGCGTGCTCGGCGGCGCGATTCTGGGCACCAAGGAATTCATCGACGGGCCCGTCAAGCAGCTCATGCGGCACACCGGGCCTTCGCTCTCCGCCTTCAACGCCTGGGTCCTGACCAAGGGCCTGGAGACCATGGCCCTGCGCGTCAACCATTCCTCCGCCTCCGCCCTGCGGCTGGCCGAATGGCTCGAGGGACAGCCAGCGGTCAGCTGGGTAAAGTACCCGCTGCTGCCCTCCCACCCGCAGCACGAACTCGCGGTGAAGCAGATGAAGGCCGGCGGAACCGTGCTGACGCTGGAGCTGTCGCCCTCCCCCGGGCGCACCGCCAAGGAGGCCGCCTTCGCGCTCCTGGACGCGCTGCGCATCATCGACATCTCCAACAACCTTGGCGATTCGAAGTCCCTCATCACGCACCCTGCCACCACGACGCACCGCGCCATGGGCCCGGAAGGCCGTGCGGCGATCGGGCTCAGCGACGGCGTGGTGCGGCTTTCGGTGGGCCTGGAGGACGTCGAGGACCTAATCCGCGACCTCGGCCAGGCGCTCAAGCAGGTCTAGGGCCGATCCCCGCCGCGAGATCGCAGTTCGCGGCAGTTTGCCCGCATGACATTGCCGCGAACTGCTGCCTCGGCGGGCTCCGCTCAGCCCCTGCGGGCCCTGCCCAGGGACGATCCTTCGCCGGCGGCGGTCCCCTGCGTCGTGACTTCGACGGCCCGTTCGACGACGGCGGCCAGGCCGCCGTCCCGGAACGGCCCCCGCTGCAGCTGCGAGCCTGTGCCCTCTGCCAGGATCCTGTCGACACCCTCGCGCACCAGCTCCAGCTCGCCCTGTTCCTCCAGTACGGGGGCCACGAAGTCCACGAGCGCCCTGACCACCTCGGCGGCCGGGGCGGGGGTGAAGGTTCCGAAGTCCAGCAGCTCCCCGCGCAGTCCGCAGTTGCTGGCCTGCCAGGCGGCCATCCGCAGCAGCAGCGTGGGCACCGGGGCGGGGTCGACGCCGTCGTTCCATTCCCGCGACGCCGATTCGACCAGGGCGCGCACGATCACGGCGATCAGCGCCGCGTCCTCGGACCGCAGGCAGACATCGGCGACCCTGACCTCCACGGTGGGGTGCTGGCGGCACAGCCGCGCATCGAAATAGATCATCCCCTCATCCAGCAGGACGCCGCTTTCCACCAACCGGGTCACCACCCGCCGGTAGATCGGCAGGCTGCCGAAGATCATCGTGGGGCCCGAGCCAGGCCAGCGGTTCCATGCCTGGGTGCGGTAGCTTTCGAATCCGGTCTCCGCGCCGTTCCAGTACGGGGAATTTGCGCTGAGGGCGATCAGCACGGCCAGCTTGTCGCGGATCCGGTCCATCACGGCCACGCCTTCCTCCGGGGTCTCCACGAAGGTGTGGACATGCAGGCCGCAGGTCAGCTGGTTCCGGACTGTGAGCCCGAAGCGTTCCTGCATGGTCATATACCGCTGCTTCGGCGTCAGGTGGGTGGCGGCGCCTTGGGGCGAGGTCGCCAGCGCGGCAACCCGTCCGCCGTGCGCCCGGGCGGCGCGGTCCGCGAGTGCCCGGCCCTGCCGCAGCTGCCGGAGCAGCTCCGGGTAGTCCAGGCACGGCCGCGTCTGGGTCTCGATCTGTTCGAGCTTGAGTTCGTAGCTGAAGTCGGCGCCGCCTTCGTGGACCGGCTGCTGTCCCGCGAGAACCCGGGCGGCGGCCTGATTCGGCGGCACCAGGCTGGGCAGCATGAGGTCGGCGAGGGCAAGCAGCATCCCCGATTCGGGGTCCACTATCAGCAGTTCTTCCTCCACGCCGAAGGTGCGCATGAATCTATTGTGCGTCAGGATCCGCCGAAACGCCCTACACCAACGCGGGGTCACTCCGCGCCCATGCCGCCCCTCCGGACGGGCGCGATCTGACCCCGCGTTGCTTGGGATCAGTCTGGGATCAGTCCTGGAAGTACTCGATTTTCGCGCCGATGGTGTTAAGCCGCTCCGCCAGGTCCTCGTAGCCGCGCTCAATGACATAGATGTTCCGCAGCTCCGAGACGCCTCGGGCCGCCAGCATGGCCAGCAGCAGGCAGGCGGCGGGGCGGAGGGCCGGCGGGCAGCCCACCTCGGCGGCACGCCACTTGGTGGGCCCGTTGACGTAGATCCGGTGCGGGTCGAGCAGCTGCACCTGGGCACCCAGTTTGTTCAGCTCGGTCAGGTAGATGGCCCGGTTCTCGTACACCCAGTCGTGGATCATGGTCTGGCCGTGGGCGTTGGCGGCAATCACCGCGAAGAACGGCAGGTTGTCGATGTTCAGGCCGGGGAAGGGCATCGGGTGGATCTTGTCCTCCGGTGCCCCCAGCTCCGAGGGCCTGGTGGTGACGTCCACCAGGCGTGTGCGGCCGTTGCGGGCAAAATACTCCCCGGAGACCTCGAGCCGCTGTCCCATCTGCTCCAGCGTGGCGAGTTCAATTTCCATGAACTCGATCGGGACCCGGCGGATGGTGACTTCCGAGTTCGTCACGATGCCGGCGGTGATGAGGCTCATCGCCTCGATCGGGTCCTCGGACGGGAAGTATTCGATGTCGACGTCGATTGACGGGCGGCCGGTGATCTTCAGGGTGGT
Source organism: Arthrobacter sp. NicSoilB8 (assembly GCF_019977355.1). Lineage (NCBI taxonomy): Bacteria > Bacillati > Actinomycetota > Actinomycetes > Micrococcales > Micrococcaceae > Arthrobacter > Arthrobacter sp. NicSoilB8. The sequence goes on from NZ_AP024655.1 coordinate 4,595,789, forward strand.
GGTGCCGACGCCCGCGATGTCCACGCCGAGCATCTGCAGGTAGAAGCAGAGGTCCTGCACCATGTAGTTGGGGCTGGCGTTGCGGATGATGGTGGTGCCGCGCCGGTGGGCCGCGGCCATGATGGCGTTCTCCGTGACGGTGTCGCCGCGTTCGCTGAGCACGAAGGAGCGGTCGTGCCCGTCCGACGGCGGCGCCTGGACAGCGTAGAACCCGGACTTCGCCTCCACGCTCAGGCCGAACTGGCGCAGCGCCTGCATGTGCGGCTGGACCGTGCGGGTACCGAGGTCGCAGCCGCCGGCGTAGGGCAGCCGGTAGGTGTCGGCCTCGTCCAGCAGCGGGCCCAGGAGCATGATGACGCTGCGGGTCCGGCGCGCGGCCTCCACATCCGTGGAAGCCAGGTCCAGGACGGCCGGGCGGCGGATCTGGAGGTCGTTCGCGTTGAGCCAGGTGCATTCGACGCCGATGCTGGTCAGCACCTCCACGATCCGGTTGACTTCCTCGATCCTGGCCAGCCGGCGCAGCGTAGTGGTGCCGCGGTTGATGAGGCTGGCGCACAACAGCGCGACGCCGGCGTTCTTGCTGCTGTTGACGTCCACGGCGCCGGAGAGCGTCCGGCCGCCCTCGACCCGGAGGTGGGTCATCTGGGGCCGGCCCACTTTGACGATGCTGTGCCCGACGATCGTCTCCAGCCGCTGGATCATCTTCAGGCTCAGGTTCTGCTTGCCCTGTTCCATCCGGGCGATGGCGCTCTGGCTGGTGCCCAGCTCGGCGGCGAGTTGTCCCTGGGTCCAGCCCTTCGCCCCGCGCGCTTCGCGGAGCAGGAGGCCTACGTGTTCAGCAGTCGGTTGAGTCATGCCCCGAAAATATCACGGATGATTTATTAACCCCGGGCATTCCCGCCGGAATGCCGTTAATGTCACAGGGATACCCGCATCATGCGATAAACGGCGTAGCCACCGTGGCGGGCCCGGCTACTGGCGTGCGAGGAAGACGAGATTCCAGGTGCCCGCGCCCAGGGCTGCGGCCGCGGCGGCTGCCGCGATGCCAAGCCCGCCCAGCAGCACCCAGACATCGAGTCCGCTGAACGTGGACGGCCTGGCCCAGGTCCGCGTCGCGCCGCCGAACCCGCGGGCCTCCATGGTCACTGCGAGCCGGGACGCGCTCCGGATGGCCTGCACCAGCAGGCCGAAGCTCTGGCCCAGGGTGGCGCGGAACCGCTGGTAGGGGTTGCCGCTCGAGCCGACGCCGCGGGCGCGCCGGGCCATCCCGATCGTCTGCCACTGCTCGGCCATGATCCCGACCAGCCGCATGGCCGCCAGGGTGCCCAGGACGAACCGGTGCGGCAGCTTCGCTTTCTGGGCCAGGGCGTCGGCCAGGTCCGTGGGGTCGGTGCAGCTCATGAGCAGCACCGCCGGCAGCGCGATCGCAAGCCCGCGGAGCATGAAGCCGATCCCCAGCTGCAGCGAGCCGGCGCTGATGGACCAGATCCCGGCGTCGAACAGGACGGATCCGGCGTCGGGCGCAAGGATAGCGGTGCTCCAGCCGCCCAGCGCGGCCGCGAGGATCAGCGGCCAGCCGCGCTGCCACAGCAAAGCCAGGGTCAGGCCGGCGAGCGGCAGGAGCAGCAGCTCGAAGGCCAGCGCCACGGACGCCGAAACCCAGTCAATGGACAGTGCCAGGACCAGGGTGATCAACGTGACCGCGGTGAACTTGGCGAGCGGGTTGGCCCGGGTCAGCAGTGCATGGTTGCCGCGGAGGCTGAGTGCGTCCCTCATGGCGAAGCCCCCTCCGGAAGCTCAAGGTCCGGGGCGGGCGCGCCGGCCGCCGCTGCGGGGGTGTGGAGGCGGAGTTCGGTGCCGCCCAGGACGGCGGAAAATTCGGCGTCGTGCGTAACGGAAACCACCGCGGTGCCGGCGTCGAGGAGTTCGGAGAGGAAGGAGGCGAGCTCCGCCCACGTGTTGGCGTCCTGGCCGAAAGTGGGTTCGTCCAGGACCAGCACCTGCGGATGCGCCGCCAGCACCGTGGCCACCGACAGGCGCCGCTTTTCGCCTCCGGAGAGCGTGTACGGGTTGGCCTCCACGAGTTCTGTCAGCCGCAGCCGCTCCAGGAGCTCGTCCACGCGTTCCTCGCCGTAGCCGAGGTGGCGCGGACCGAACATGAGCTCGTCCAGGACCCGGCCGGTGACGAACTGGTGCTCGGGTTCCTGGAACACGGTTCCGATCCTGGCGATCAGCTGCTGGGCCTTCCACCGGTACGGATCGGTTCCGGCACCCTCGCCTTGGCGGCCAGTGCCGCGACCAGTGCCGAGACCAGTTCCGCGACCATTGGCGTGACCACTCAGCCCCGGCGGGGCCGAGACTGTCCCCGCCACGGGGCGCAGGAGCCCGGCCATCGTCAGGGCCAGGGTCGACTTCCCCGAGCCGTTCTGCCCGGTGATGGTCAGGGCCTCGCCGGCGCGGACCTGCGTCGAGATGCCGGACTGCACGGGACGCGGCGCAATGCTGCGGAAGCCCCCGCGCAGCCCGGCCCGCCGCGGCCGCTCGCGGGACACCGCGAGTCCTTCCGCCGCGAGCAGGAGCTGTCCTGATGCCGGGGCCGTCCGGGTCCGTGTCGCCGGAACGTAGCCGGGCACCCAGACGCCCGCACCGATGAGCATGTCCCGCGCCTCGGCCAGGACCCGGTCCGGCGGGCCGTCGATCAGTACCGCGGAGTCGGTGGCGGAACCGGGCTGCAGCACCACGATCCGGTCCACGAGGTCTTTCCAGACCGCCACCCGGTGCTCCACGACCACCAGGGTGGCGCCGGTCTTGTCCAGGCAGCGGCCCACGGCATCGCGGACTTCCAGGACGCCGGCGGGATCGAGGTTGGCGGTCGGCTCGTCGAGCAGCAGCAGCCCCGGCCGCATCGCAAGGATCCCGGCGAGCGCCAGGCGCTGCTTTTGTCCGCCGGAGAGCGCCGACGTCGGGTGGTCCAGCGGCAGCCGGCCCAGCCCGACGTCGTCGAGCGCCTCACGCACCCGGGGCCAGATCTCCGCCGCCGGGACGGACAGGTTCTCCGCCCCGAACGCGACGTCGTCGCCGAGGCGGGAAAGCACCACCTGGGTTTCCGGGTCCTGCTGCACGAGCCCGGCGCGGCCGCGCCGGGACCGTGGCGGGGCGCCGTCAATGAGCAGGCTTCCGGTCTCGTCAGAGTCCTCGGCATCGCCGGCGCCGCCGGAATCGCCGGCCGGCCCCGAGGCGCCCGACGCGCTGTCTCCCAGCACGCCCGCCAGGGCGTGGAGCAGCGTCGATTTGCCCGCGCCGGAGGGGCCCAGCAGGAGCACACGCTCCCCCGGCCGGATGTCCAGGTCAAGGCCGCTGACCGCGGGCCGGGGCCGTCCGGCGTGCCGCCAGCCCCAGCCGCGGGCCGTGACGGCGGCCGGCCGGACGCCCGGTGAGGATGTCATGAGTCGTTTGCGCCGTTCACGAGGGGTTCGAGGAGGGGTTCAGGTGTGGGTTCGGGAGCGGGGTTCAGGAGAAGACGGGCTCCGTGGCGGCCTTGCGCGAGGCAAAGGATCCCAGCACCCCGGTCTTGGCCAGGCCGCGGGTGGCCAGCCAGGACAGGCCGCCGGCAATCACGGCGCCGGAGATGGTCGTGAAGACGATGTAGGCGAGCTTGTCGCCGGCTTCGTAGGCGATGTTCCAGCCCCACGGCAGGAAGGAATCGTTCAGGCCGCAGAACAGGCCCGCGCCGGCACCGGCCAGCAGGGACACCGGCAAGTTGAACTTCTTGTACAGGAATGCCGCGAAGACCAGTTCCGCGCCGAGGCCCTGCAGGACGCCGGAGATCAGCACCGTGGTGCCGTACTGCGAACCCATGATGAGCTCGCCCGTGGCCGCCACGGTCTCGCAGAAGAGCGCCGCGCCGGGCTTGCGGATGATGAGCATGCCCAGCACCGCCGGGATCATCCAGCCGCCGGCGTAGAGTCCGGTGAGCGGCGGGTAGAGCGCGTTGATGGGGGTCGAAATCAGGTTGGCGCCCTGGGACCAGGCCCAGAAAATGACGCCGCCGGCCACGGCGATCAATGCGGCCACCACGATGTCCACCACGCGCCAGGTGTAGTTGCGCCGTGCGGATGAGCGGCTGGCGGAACCATGCTGTGCTGAAATATCTGTCATGTCGTCCTCCTGAGGAACAGGAGGGGAGGGTGCTCCGGCCGGCTTCGGCTTCCGCCGCCCTCCGCGCACCCTGAGAACTCGACTCCCTTGCGCCGGTACTAACCGGATCAGGTTCGAGGGTCTGCGGCTGTCCGCACTCTCAGCGCCCACCAATGGTTTCCCCGGATTTTTCCGGCGATGCCCGACGGCGGCGCTCCCCTGTCGTATCTAAAATCGCCCTTGTGGGCGTTGCCAAGTTTACACCCGGACCGCCGGGTTTTCAGCGGTGTGCTGTCATAATGCGGACCGGGTGCTGAAGGTCCCCGCGGCCGGAACCGCCCCTCTTGGTAAAGTCGACGTGTCGGACACCCGGACCCGCCAGCGGCGGCCTCGTCACCCATCGGAAAGCTGGATCATTTTGACGCACGCACCAGCCACGCCAGACCCCTCCGGGGAATACGACCCCGACTCGAGCGAGCCGCAGCCGCCGGGATCACTGGCGGCCCTCATCGGCCGCGTGCTGGCCGAAATGGAGTCCCTCCAGTTCGCATCCTTCGGCAAGGACGACGCCCTGGACCTCGGGCTCCTCCTGGTCGAGCTGGGCCGGCAACGCTCGCTGCCCATCGCCGTCGACATCACCAAAGGCGAACAGGTGCTCTTCCACGCGGCCCTGGCCGGCGCCACACCGGACAACGAACGCTGGATCAACGCGAAGAAGCGCACAGCCCAGCGGTACGAGGTCCCCTCCCTGCTGGTGGGTCTCCGGGCCCGCGCGGCCGGCGGGAGGATGGAGGACAACGCCTGGTGGGACCAGAGCGAGTTCGCCGCCCACGGCGGGGCGTTCCCCATCTACCTGCGCGGCACGGGGGCCATTGCGGTGGTCACCGTTTCCGGGCTGCCCCAGAAGGCGGACCACGATCTCGTCGTCGAGGCTCTGCGGACGGTCCTCACCCCGGAGGGTTAGTCCCCGGTTCCGCCGCCCGCGCGCGGCGTTCGCCGGGCCAGCCGGAGCAGCGCAATCCCCACGGCCAGGAACCAGGCCCACATCAGGAGCCCGTACGCCAGGTAGAACGACGGAACGGCCTGCCGGAGCGCCTCGGCAATCACCCCCGCTGTTCCCGTGGCCACTCCCAGCCACGCCACCGCGCGGGGCAGCACTCCCTTGAGCATGACCAGTGAGATCAGCAGGATGCCGAGTGCGGACAGGACGCCGACGACGGCGGGGGTGTTGTTCTCGGCGATCACCGTCTCCGCCGCGGTGGCATACCGGAGCCGGGCGGCGGCGTCGTAAGCGGCAGTGCCGGACGCCGCGGCGTACCGGTCGCTGAGGTAGACCAGGATCAGCGATCCCCGGCTCGTGACGGGAACGGCGAGGAACATCGCCCACGGCAACGCGCCAACCACCGTGGCCAGCAGGGCCAGACTCTTATTGACCGGGGCGAGCGCCACAAAGAGGGTCACGAACACCAGCACCGGAAGAATGTTGGACACCGTCCACAGGAGCTGTTCGGCGACATAGATCCCCTTGTTCCTGGCGATGAACTCCAGCGTTTCGGCACCACCGTGGACCGGCGGCGGGGCAAGGAAGTCAAGGAGCAGGGCCAGAACCAGCAACCCAATGAACACCACGGCGGAGATGCCCGCCCAGAAGTACAGCTGGCGCCAGCTCTGGCCATCCGTCGCGGCGCCCCGGACAGGGCCGAGCGGGCGGGTGCGGGGCTGGTCCATGCTTGAAAGTACGTCCGGCGGACGCCGCGGGACAGGGGCGTTGGCCCTGTCTGGACCGCCGGGCAAGGAACGCTAGGCTAGGGACAGTCCTGTTTCCTCCCGCAAGGAGTCACGAAGAATGAACCTCTTCATCAAACTGTTCGGCGCCGGCGTGAGCCTGCTGGCCGGCTATGTCGGCACCAAACTCGTTGACACCGTCTGGGAGAAGTCCACGGGCAACAAGCCGCCCAAGGACCACGACGACGACGTCCCCACCACGCTGCGCTCGGCATTGACCTTTGCGCTGATCTCGGCATCCGTCAGCGCCATCATCCAGGTGCTCGCCAACCGCGGCACCCAGCGCGCGATCACCCGCTTCGCCAAGAACCAGGACATCGTCTAGCCGGGGCGTTTCAAGGACGTTCACTGGGTCGGATCGACGAGCAGCTTTCTGATCTCGGTAAGCTTGGCTTCGGATTTTTCGAGCCGCAGGCGGAGCCCCTCGACCGTCGCGCTGGTGTCGGCCGGCTCAACGGCCGGTGCCGGTCCCTTCTTGGTGGGAGACAGGAAGAAGTTGGCCAAGTAACCGGTGAATGTGCCGAAGATGCCGACGCCGATGACGATGATGCCTGAACCGATGGCACGGCCCGCATCGGTGACCGGATACTGGTCACCGTATCCAACTGTCGAGATGGTGACGATCGTGTACCAGAGGGCGTCCGAGGCGGTCGTGATGTTGGCCCCTGGGGCGCCCTGTTCAACGCGGAGCATCGAGAGGCTTCCGAATTCCAGCACGAAAATGCCCATGAGCAGCAGTATGTACAGTGAACTGCCGGCCCGGTCCTTGCTCAGCGCGCGGCCGATCGTGCGGATTCCGACATCGCGGAGCAAGCGGTACACCCGGATCAGCCGGAAGATGCGCAGGATCTTGAATTGCTCGAAAGGCATGCTGGCCAAGAGGTCGGCCCAGCCAAAGTGCTTGAAGAAATAGGCGCCCGGCGACGGCGCGGTGACGATCCGGTAGATGAAGTCGGTAAGGAAGATTACGCTGAAAACGGCGTTCATCACGGTGAGCACAGTGTCGAGCGATTTCTCCTGCACGACATACAAGAGCATGATGTTGACGATCGACAGGATCGAAAGGATACCGATGAAGATCTCGTATCCGATGCTCTTCAGTTCACTGCGTTCCTTGGTCATGTGAGGATTCTGGCACGTAAGCATCCGCGGAACCGACATTTTTTTCGCCCGGGCCCGACGGTGGCCGCCGGCTCATCGGCGGGCGTCGCCGTCCGCTCCGTGCTTGCCGGCCGCCTGCTGGGCGGCCTTCTGGACCACGGCTTCGAGTTCGTCGGCGCTGAGCAGCTCCGGGTGCAGGTGCTTGGTCCGGTAGCCGGCCCGGCCCACCATGTGGGCCGAGACGGGCACGGTCAGCAACTGGAAGAGCCAGGCCACCACCAGGACCGGCCACACCCACCATGAGCGCATCTGCAGGCCGAGGGCCGCCAGCAGCAGGAACAGGCCAAGGACCTGCGGCTTGGTGGCGGCGTGCATCCTGCTCATGAGGTCCGGGAAGCGCAGCAGCCCGACGGCGGCGGCGAGGGACATCAGCGCGCCGACAATCATGAACACGGCGGAGACGGCGTCGATCACTGTTTCAGGATTCACGGACGTTCTCCCTCCGGTCGGCCACGAACCGGGCCACGGTGACCGAGCCGACGAAGCCGATGAGCGAAATCGCCACCAGCAGCATCAGGTTGTTAAGGTGCCGGTTGGCGGCCATGTCGATGCACAGGGCCGCCCCGAAGATGGCCAGCAGCACGTCGGCGGCGAGCACCCGGTCCAGCAGCGAGGGCCCCCGCGCGATCCGCACGATCGCCCCCGCGGCGGCCAGGGAAAGTACGACGGCGGTCACCGTCAGGACAACCTGCATCATGCGGCGATCTCCTGGGTAAGGGCGGACAGTTCCTCTTTGGTCCCCATGATCCTGATCAGCCCGGCCTCGGTGTCACGGACCTCCTTGCGCAGCTTGGCCGCGTCGTCCGCGTCGCGGACGTTGATGCCGTGGATGTAGAGGGTGGACGTGGACCTGTCCACCTCCACCACGAGAGACCCCGGAATCAGCGAGATCACGTGCCCGGTGGCCGTCACCAGGAGGTCGGAATGGCTCCGCAGCGGCACGGCGACGATTGCGCTGACCACGCGCGGCCCGCGGGCCACGGCGAGGTACAGGACCTGGAAGCTCGCCGCGACAACCTTGCCGAGGAAGACGATGGCGAAGGGGACGGCGCGGAGCACGTTGAAGCGGCCGCCGAGCTCCACCGGGGGCAGATAGAAAACGCGTGCCACGAGCACGGCGATGAGCGCCCCGAAGAGGAGATTGCCGGGGCTGAAGTTCTGCCACAGGGCGCCCCAGACGAAGACCAGCCACACCAGCAGCGGCAGTTCCTGACGCAGGGAGATCCTTTTCCGGTTCATTTCCCGCCGCCCTGCTGCTGGTCCGGCCGGGCCGACTGAGGCACTGGCGGCACCGGCGCGTCCTCGCCAAGCACAGCCTGGATGTACGAGGACCTGTCCAGCATCTCCTGCGCGGACTGGTCGGCCACCTTGAACAACGGCCCGGCAAAGACCGTCAGGGCCACGCCAAAGACCACCAGGCCCAGGGTGGAGCCCACCATGGTGCGGGGCAGCAGGGTCACGTTCGTCTTCCCGGCCCGGTTACCGGTGGCGGAGTCTTCCGGAGCAGCCAGGAGCACCGGATCGGGGTGTTCGGCGTCCTCGGGTTTCCGCCAGAATGCCCTGTTCCAGACCCTCGCGATGGCCAGCAGTGTCAGCAGGCTGGTCAGCACCCCGCCGATCACCAGGGCGTAGGCCAGCGGGGTCCCGAGCTCGACGCCCGCCTGCAGGAGTCCCAGCTTGCCCAGGAATCCGGAGAACGGCGGGATGCCGGCCAGGTTCATGGCGGGAATGAAGAACAGCACTCCCAGAACCGGGGACAGCTTGGCCAGTCCGGCCACGCGGTCAATGGACGAGCTGCCGCCCCGGCGTTCAATCAGGCCGGTCACCAGGAACAGGCTGGTCTGGATGGTGATGTGGTGCGCCACGTAGAAGACCGCGGCGCCCAGGCCGGCCACCGTGGACATGGCCAGGCCGAACACCATGTAGCCGATATGGCTGACCAGGGTGAAGGACAGGAGACGCTTGATGTCGCTTTGGGCCAGGGCGCCGAGGATTCCCACCACCATGGTCAGCAGCGCCGCAACCATGAGCGGGGCATTGAGCGCATCCCCCGGGAACAGCAGCGTCTCGGTGCGGACCATCGCGTAGACGCCCACCTTGGTCAGCAACCCGGCGAACACCGCGGTGACCGGGGCCGGCGCTGTGGGGTAGGAGTCAGGGAGCCAGAAGGACAGCGGGAAGACGGCGGCCTTGATGCCGAAGGCCACCAGCAGCATGACGTGCAGCAGCGTCCGGGTGCCCTGGTCGAGGTCCCCGAGCTTGATGGCCAGATCCGCCATGTTGATGGTTCCGGTGGCGCCGTAGATCATGGCGATCGCGATCAGGAACAGCACCGAGGAGACGACCGAGACCACCACGTAGGTCACGCCGGCCCGGATGCGCGGTCCCGTCCCGCCGAGGGTGATCAGCACGTAGCTGGCCGTCAGCAGGATCTCAAAGCCGACGTAGAGGTTGAAGAGGTCCCCGGACAGGAAGGCGTTGGACACCCCGGCGACGAGGATCAGGTAGGTCGGGTGGAAGATCGAGACCGGCGCGTCGCGGTCGCCGTCGGCCATGCCCTGGCCCGTCGCGTAGATCAGCACGGCGAGGCTCACGGCCGAGGACACCACGAGCATGAGCGAGGAGAACTGGTCCACCACCAGCACGATCCCCCAGGGCGGCATCCAGCCGCCGAGGTTCACCGCAGCCGTCCCGCCTTCCCAGACAGAAGCCAGCAGCCAGCATTCCAGGAGCAGGGTCAGGGTCAGGAGGGTGATGCTGACGGCCCGCTGGGCCCGGGGGTTGCGGATCAGCAGGAACGTCAGGGCGGCGCCCAGGATGGGGAGTACGACGGCGAGCGGGGCAAAGCTGGCAATGTTCACTTTCCGCCTCCTTCCGGGCTGGGGTCGACGTTCAGGGAGCCGGGCTGTTCTTCGGACGCGGCTTTTTCGGCCCGCACGGGGCGGTCGCCGGACATGACGGCGGCAGTGCCGCCGTCATTGGCGGAACCGCCGTCTTTGGCGGAACCGGCGGCGCCGATCAGGGACAGCGGGAACTCGGAGGTTTCGACCGGAATCACGGAGTCGTCCTCGGCATCGAAGCTGGGCGTTTCCGCGACGCGCCGGTCCTCGGCGTCATCCTGGATTTCATCCTGGCGGGCCAGGACCCAGGTCCGGTAGATGATGCCGAGCATGAACGCCGTGACGGCGAAGGAGATCACGATCGAGGTCAGGATCAGGGCCTGCGGCAGGGGGTCGTTGTAGTCCCCCGCCGGGACGTCCTTGTCGAAGATCGGCGCCAGCCCGGCGTACCCGCCGGTGGCGAGGATCAGCAGGTTGGTGGCGTTAGCCAGCAGCATGAGGCCCAGCAGGACCCTGGTGAGGCTGCGTTCGAGGATCAGGTAGATGCCGCAGGCGTAGAGGGCCCCCATGACCATCAGCAGGGTCAGATTGACGCTCATGTGGTTCCCCTGGCAGTTGTTTCCGCGTCGGCGGCCTGGGCGGAGACTCCGCCGGCCGCCCCGTCGTTGGACAGTTCGTCGTTGGACAGTTCGCCGCGGGACAGTCCGTCGCGGGACAGTCCGTCGCTGGACAGTTTCTGGTCGGACAGTCCGCCGTCGGACGCCTCGTCCTCGGCCGGCTCGGGTGCTTCCTCGAAGTGCTCGTCGATTTCCGCACCCAGGCTGCGCAGCACGTCCAGGGCCAGCCCGACCACCACGATGTACACGCCGATGTCGAAGATGGTGGAGGTGACGAACTTGATGTCGCCGAAGACGGGCAGCCACACTTCCACGATGGCGCTCTGGAACACTTGGCCGCCCAGCAGCAGCGGGGTCATGCCGGCGGCTGCGGCCGTGGCCAGGCCGATTCCCAGCAGGGTGCCGGCGCCGACGGGAGTGGCTTCGCGCAGTTCGAAGCGGCCTCCGGCGAGGTATCGGATGGTCAGCGCCAGGCCGGCGGTAAGGCCTCCGGCGAAGCCGCCCCCGGGCAGGTTGTGGCCGGCCAGGAGCAGATAGATGGAGAACACGATCATCGAGTGGAAGATCAGGCGGGTGACCACCTCAAAGATGATCGAGCGGCGCTCGGGCGCCAGGGTCCGGCCGGCCACGAGCCAGGCGTCCCGCGTGGCGGCGGCGAACCGCCGGTTCATTGCCAGGGCGGCATCGTCCCGGGTGCTGCCTCTGGCCCCCGTCCGCCGCCCGACTGTCCCTTCCGCGACGTTCGCGGAAGTCCGGATGCGGTCACCGCGGCCCCGGACGAAGATGAGGCTCGCCACGCCGGTGGCGGCCAGGGCCAGGACGGAGATCTCACCGAAAGTATCCCAGGCACGGATGTCCACCAGGGTCACGTTGACGACATTGAGGCCGCCGCCGCCCTCGTAGGCCAGCTGCGGGAACTGCAGGGAGACCGGCGCGGCCACGCGGGCGCCGAGTGCGTGGATGGCCACGAAAATCATGGTGACGCCGAACGACAGGCCGATCACCACGCGGATGACCCGGTATTTCCCGCCGGTTCTGTCCCGCAGCCCCGCGGGAAGGCTCCGCATGGCCAGCACGAAGGCCACCAGGATGATGGTTTCCACCAGCATCTGGGTCAGGGCCAGGTCCGGGGCCCCCTGCAGCGCGAACAGCAGGGCGATCCCGTAGCCGGTGACGGAGACCATCAGGACGGCCAGGAATCGCTTGTTGGCCCGGACTGCGGCCAGCGCGCCGATCACGATTCCGGCGCCGGCCACAAGCTGCAGCGGCGAGCCGGGATCGACGACATAGAGCCCGGGCGGCAGCGGTTTGTTGGCCAGGAGCAGCGCCGTCAGAGGCAGGACGAACGCCACGGTCAGGATGACGGACAGGTAGAAGAACAGTGAGCCTCGCTGGGTCCGGCCGGTGACCCAGACCGCTGTGTCGTCCAAGGCGCCGATCGTCTGCTGGTAGGCGCGGTCCGCGTCGATCCAGCCCGGCACCCGTGCCTGCAGCCGGGCCACGGCGTTGCGGCCGTAGTACATGGCCAGGCCCAGGGCGAAGGTCACCGCGGTCAGCCCCAGGGCCGGGGTGATGCCGTGCCACAGCGCCAGGTGCCCGGGGGCGGAGGCGGACCCGTCCACGAAGAGCTCCGCATAGGGCTGGATCCAGCCGTCAACGGGGGCCGGCCACAGTCCGTAAATGATCGTCAGGAGGCTCAGGACCGCCGGCGCGGCAAGGAAGGCAGGCTTGATCGGCTTGAAGGCTGTGGGCGAGACGCCGGGCTTCACGGCAAAGGCGCCCCACATGAACCGGGCGCTGTAGGCGAAAGTCAGGACCGAGCCCACCACCACGCCGGCCAGGAGCCAGGGCCCGGTCCCGGACGCCGAGGTGTAGTGGATGAAGGCCTCGAACACCGATTCCTTGGCGACGAACCCGGCCAGCGGCGGAATGCCCGCCATCGAGGCGGCGCCGATCGCCGCCACGATCGCCAGTGCCCGGGCCGAGCCGTAGACGCCGGAGAGCTCGCGGATGTCCCGGGTCCCGGCCTGGTGGTCGATGATGCCCACCACCAGGAAGAGCGTGGCCTTGAACAGCCCGTGTGCCAGGAGCAGGGCGAGCCCGGCGAGCGCCGCGTCGGGTGTGCCGAGGCCCACCACCATGGTCAGGAAGCCCAGCTGGCTCACGGTGCCGTAGGCGAGGATGAGCTTGATGTCGGTTTGCCGCAGGGCCCGGTAGCCGCCTACCAGCATGGTGGCCAGGCCCAGGCCAAGGACGATCGGCAGCCACGGCGGGGTCGCGGCGAACCCGGGGGCCAGGCGGGCCACGAGGTAGATCCCGGCCTTCACCATGGCCGCCGCGTGCAGGTAGGCGCTCACGGGAGTGGGGGCGGCCATCGCACCGGGGAGCCAGAAGTGGAACGGAACCAGGGCGGATTTGGTGATCGCACCGATCAGGATAAGAACGACGGCGGCGCTCACCGCTCCGCCCGCCGGGCCGGTGACGAGCGCGGGGGCCTGGTCCAGGATGGCCTGGATCCGGTAGGTCCCGGCGGTTGAACCGAGGATGATGAGCCCCACGAGCATGGCGAGCCCGCCGGCTGTGGTGACCACGAGGGCCTGCAGCGCCGAACGCCGCGCGGACAGCCGGGTGCGGGCGTAGCCGATCAGCAGGTAGGACAGCACCGTGGTCAGTTCCCAGAAGACGAACATCAGCAGGAGGTCATCGGCGGTGACGAGCCCGAACATCGCGCCGGCGAACGCCAGGAGCTGGGCCCCGAAGCCGCCGAGGTAGTCGTCCTTGTTCTTGAAATACCGGGCGCAATACACCAGTACCAGCGCGCCCACCCCCAGCACCAGCAGGGACATGACCCAGGCCAGGGCATCCATCCGGAACGCGAGTTCGAGCTGCAGTCCGGGGACCCACGGCAGTACTTCGGTGATCGCCCCGGCATCCGAATTGGCTGAGTCCGAATAGATGGCGCCGTGCTGCAGGATCAGCCAGATAAAGGAGGCCGCGGGGACCGCGGCCAGGGCGTAGAACGAATTCCTGCCAAACTTTCGGAACAGCAGCGGGGCCACAGCAGCCACCGCAAAGTGCACGGCAAGGACTGTGATCACTGGTATCTCCGCAACGTCAGAAATTCGATTGTCAGCAAGTTGGAGCAGGCGGGTCATTTGTTAGGTTCGGTGCGGACAGTTTACCAAGCGTGTACAAATTCTTTTGGCTTGGACACCGGGCGCTGGACAATTCGTAGCAAAACCGAAACCGGAGCTAAACAAGCAGCGGAACAGGAAGCTAAACAGGCAGCTCAACAAAGAGCGGCAAGAACCCGCCGGAGACTCTCCGCGGGTGACCCGCAGCGGGCACCCCTGGCGGCTACCATTCAGGCTATGAACACTGCCGCCGCCCCTGAGGCCATGCGACCGTCGTCCGAGCTGGAATCGGGAAGTCCCGTTTCGCACAAGGGCCGGATCCTCGCGTGGGCGTCATGGGACTGGGGTTCGGCAGCCTTCAATGCCGTCATGACAACGTTCGTTTTCACCGTCTATCTGACCTCCAAGGCGTTTGGCGGCGAGGACCAGGCCTCGGCGGTCCTCGGCGCGGCGCTGGCCGCTGCCGGCCTGGCCATCGCCTTCCTGGCCCCCGTCACCGGGCAGCGGTCGGACAGCGGCGGCAGGCGCAAGCTGTGGCTGGGGGTCAACACGGCCGCCGTCGCGCTCCTGACTGGGCTGTGCTTCTTTGTTTTCCCGCGGCCGGAATTCCTGCTCCTCGGTGTCACGCTGATTGCGCTCGGCAACGTCTTCTTCGAATTCGCCGGGGTCAACTACAACGCCATGCTCGCCCAGATTTCCACGCCGCGGAACATCGGCAAGGTCAGCGGCTTCGGCTGGGGAATGGGGTACCTCGGCGGCATCGTGGCGCTGCTGATTGTGCTGCAGCTCTTTGTCCAGCCCAGCGTCGACTGGTTCGGCGCCTCCACGGCGGACAGCCTCAACATCCGGCTGGTGGCGGTGTTTTCGGCCTTGTGGTTCTTCATCTTCGCCCTGCCCGTGCTCTTCGCCGTGCCCGAGCTGCCACGCGCGGCCGGCGGCGCGCGCCCGGGCTTCTTCGCCTCCTACGGCCTGCTGGTCCGGCGCATCAAGGCGATCTACCGGACCAGTCCGCACACCATCTACTTCCTGCTCGCGAGCGCGATCTTCCGGGACGGGCTGGCCGCGGTATTCACTTTCGGAGGCGTGATTGCGGCCGGAACCTTTGGCTTCGAGCTCAAGGACGTCATCTTCTTCGCGATCTTCGGAAACGTCGTGGCCGCCGTCGGGGCCATTCTGGGCGGCTTCTTCGATGACAGGATCGGGCCCAAGGCCGTCATTGTCGCGTCCCTGGCCGGCCTGCTGCTCGCGGGCACGGCGATCCTGGTGCTCGGCAACGGAAGCTACGAATTCTTCGGCAGGGCCTGGGCCGGGACCAGCACGTTCTGGACCTTCGGCCTGCTGCTCTGCCTCTTCGTGGGCCCGGCCCAGTCCTCCTCCCGCGCGTATCTCGCCCGGCTCGCCCCGCACGGCGAATCCGGCGAGCTGTTCGGCCTTTACGCCACCACGGGCCGGGCCGTGAGCTTTCTCGCCCCGGCTCTTTTCACGCTCTGTATCGCCGTCGCCACCCCCTTTGTGGCCAGTGGAGAGGCCCAGCGCTGGGGCATCTTGGGCATCATGGTGGTGCTGCTGGCGGGCCTGCTGGTCCTCCTGCCGGTCAAGGCCCCGGACGAGACCGACATCGCGGTTGTCCCCGTGGCCTGAGTCGTCCGAAAATCCCGTTCCCGCACTAGGCTGAGGATATGAACGTGGATGAGACGGACCTCCCCGGCCTCGGCCGGCGCAAGGACTTCATGACTGCATCGGGACGCCGGATCGGCGTGGTCGAATACCGGGAAGGCCAGACGGAACTAATCGTCTCGACCTGGGACGATCCTGACACCTGCCAGGCCTCAGTACCGCTGACCGCGGACGAGGCCGCCGCCCTGGGGAATCTCCTGGGCGGCCAGCGCCTGGCCATGCAGCTCTCCGAGGAGCACCGGGAAATCCCCGGCATCGTCACCCGCCAGTTTTCGATCAGCGCCGAGTCGCCCTTCCAGAACCAGCCGATGGGCAAAGCGAGCATCCGGACCCGCAGCGGGGTCTCAATCGTGGCCATCATGCGCGAAGGCGAGGTCCTCCCCTCGCCGGGACCCGACGTCGTGCTCCACCCCGGTGACCTCCTCATTGCAGTCGGAACGCAAGAAGGCCTGGACACAGCGGCCGGCATCCTGCGCAACGGATAAGCGGCATGGATCCGCTCGCGCTGACCCTCATCGAGCTGGGGGCCGTCGTCTTCTGTCTCGGCCTGCTGGCCAGACTGGCGGGGCGGATCGGGATGTCCCCCATTCCGCTGTACTTGGTGGGCGGGCTGTTCTTCGGGGCCGGAGGCCTCATCAAGCTCGAAGGCATGCACGAGTTCGCGCATCTTTCCGGCGAGATCGGTGTAATTCTCCTGCTGCTTATGCTCGGACTGGAATATACGGCGGCCGAGCTCGTCACCGGACTGCGGCGGTCCTGGCAGGCCGGCGTCCTGGATATGCTGCTCAATTTCCTGCCCGGCGCGGGGCTAGCGCTGTTGCTGGGGTGGGGCCTCGTGGGTGCCATGGTGATGGGCGGAGTCACCTACATTTCGTCGTCCGGGATCGCGGCCAAGGTGATCACCGATCTCGGCCGGATCGGCAACCGGGAAACCCCGGTGGTCCTGGCCATCCTGGTCTTCGAGGACCTCGCCATGGCCGTGTACCTGCCGGTCCTGACCGCCACGCTGGCCGGCGTCAGCTTCGTGCTGGGCCTGCAGACCGTGGGCATCTCCCTGGCCGTCGTCAGCATGGTCCTGGTGGTGGCGCTGCGGCACGGCCACCACGTATCCAAGGCCGTGCACAGCGAAAACTCCGAGGTCTTCCTTCTCAACTTGCTCGGCGCGGCACTTCTCGTCGCGGGGCTCGCGGCCGCCATGCAGGTTTCCGCGGCGGTGGGCGCATTCATGCTCGGCATCGCCATTTCGGGGGCCACGGCCCACAGCGCCACCCGCATCCTGGAGCCGCTCCGGGACCTTTTCGCGGCGATCTTCTTCGTTGTTTTTGGCCTCAACACGGACCCGCGGTCCATCCCGCCGGTCCTCGGCTGGGCGCTGTTGCTGGCCCTGGCGACGGCAGCCACCAAGCTGATCACCGGGTACTGGGCGGCCAAACGGGCCGGGATCGGGATTCCCGGCCGTTTCCGCGCGGGCGCCGCCCTCATTGCGCGCGGCGAGTTCTCCATCGTCATCGCGGGCCTGGCCGTTGCCTCCGGCGTGGTGCCGCAGGAGCTGGCGGCCCTGGCCACCGCCTATGTCCTGATCATGGCGATCGTGGGCCCGCTGGCCGCCCGCTTCGTGGAACCGCTCGTCCGGCTGATGCGCCGCCCGGTCAGACGGCCCGCTGTCCGGACCTCCGGCTCGGCCTAAGGCCACAAGGCACTGCACCGGCGCCAGGGCCGGCGCTGGAGGACGCCCCTAGGTGCCGGTGCCCAGATGCCCGGATGCAGATGCCGGTACTTAGATGTCGGTACGGTGGAAATTCAGGTGGCTGCGGCTGGCTGTGGGGCCGCGCTGGCCCTGGTAGCGGTTGCCGTACTCCCCGGACCCGTAGGGGTGCTCCGCCGCGGAGGAAAGCCGGAAGAAGCACAACTGGCCGATCTTCATTCCCGGCCACAGCTTGATGGGCAGTGTCGCCATATTGGACAGCTCGAGCGTGACGTGACCGGAGAACCCCGGGTCGATGAACCCCGCCGTCGAGTGCGTCAGGAGGCCGAGCCGGCCGAGCGAGGACTTGCCCTCAAGCCGGGCCGCAATGTCATCCGGAAGCGTCACGGTCTCGTACGTGGACCCGAGGACGAACTCCCCCGGGTGAAGGATGAACGGCTCACCGGACTCCACCTCCACGAGGCGGGTCAGCTCCGGCTGTTCCTCGGCCGGATCGATGTGGGCGTATTTGTGGTTGTCGAACAGGCGGAAGAACTTGTCGATCCTGACGTCCACCGAGGACGGCTGGACCATGGCGGAGTCGAAGGGTTCCAGGACAATCCGCTGGGAGTCGATTTCGGTTCGAATGTCGCGGTCAGAGATCAGCACAGGTTCAAAAATACCGCACGGGGCGAAACCCGGCTTCACGTACCGGCGCAGCAGCCCAGTGTTACTTCCCGGCTGGTCGCGATGAGCCAGCCGGGATGCGGCGGCCGCCAGCCAGTCAGTGGTCGGGGCCGGGTCGGGGCCGGGACGGGGCCGGGTCGTGGCCATGGCCGTCGGCCTGTCTATTCCGTGGCGGGCATATCTTCCAGGATGGACTTGAGCCGCTCGAGCTGGCCCACCTCGGCCTTCATCCGCCGGCGGAACGGGCTGGTCACCCGGACCAGGAATCCCTTGGGCTCGCAGTTCAGGGCAAAGCGGACGCGGGTGCTGGGGCCCTCCGTGCTCAGGTAGTAGCCCCCGTGCGGCCGGGCCGGCCCGACGATGACCTGGTATTGGATCTCCGCGCCTGGCCGGGCCTCGATGATTTCAAAATCGGCGGCCACGGGGCGGCCCCCGGGACCCGCGACCGTCTGCCGGTACACGGCGCCCTTGGCGCCGGCGGCGCCGGAAAGCAGCTCCACGCTCCGGACCCCTTCCCGCCACAGCGGCAGGTGGCCCGGGTCCAGGAGGAAGTTGTAAACGCTCATGGCGTCACGGTGAATGATGACGTCATACTCTGCGAATGCCACGAAAATCCTTGCTCGGCGGACAGCTAATGGGTGTAGCCCGCTTCCCCGGAACTGCAGCTAACCATTTCAGGATAGACAGCACTGGCCGCGGTCCCGGATCCCGTGGCGGGCTTTCGCCGAAGAGTGTCCGAAGAGTTATGCGACGGCGCGGAGTGTTACGGCGGCCCAGCATGTGTCCGGGCCGGGCGCGGACAAGTTGCAGGGCCCGGACAAGTTGCAGGGGCAGGGGCGGGCCGGGGCAGGACAGGGCCCGGCCGTGGACAGACAACGCGCGGACGTGACGTGTTCAACCTCGCGGCCAGACTGAGGTAATGTAAATCTCGTTGTTTCACCGGGGCAAAGTCCAGCATCTTGGACGGCCCCACTGCGGCTGTAGCTCAATGGTAGAGCGCTAGCTTCCCAAGCTTGATACGCGGGTTCGATTCCCGTCAGCCGCTCCAATCCTTCCCTGCGTTTCTCCCTGCGCTGCCGCGCCGCTCCCCCGGGCTGCCATTAGGTTGCTACCTGTATCGTCAGAAGTCAGGAACCTCTTCGGTTCCGCTACAGGAGCAATCATGGCTGACAAATCCCCCCGTCAAGCAGCATCCAAGAAATCCGGCAAATCCATCAAGGAAAAGCGCGCTGACAAGAGGGCCGCTTCAGCGCCGGCCAGCTCCCTGGACAAGGTGACCGCCACGAAGACGGCGAGCGCCAAGAAGAAGTGACCGGTTCCCCGAACCATCTCACCCTTGGCATCCTCGCCAGCACGCGAAAACCCGACGAGCGACGCCTCCCCATCCACCCCCTGCACCTGGACCGTATCGCGCCGGAGATCCGGGGCCAGCTGATCCTCGAGGAAGGCTACGGAGAGCGCTTCGGCCTTTCCGACACCGAGCTTGCGCCCCTCGTGGGGCGCATCGCCCGCCGGGAGCAGCTGCTGGCGGATGCCGACGTCGTCCTGCTGCCCAAGCCTCAGCCGGAAGACCTGGCCGAGCTCCGCGACGGGCAGGTCCTCTGGGGCTGGCCGCACTGCGTGCAGGACCGGGCCATCACCCAGCTGGCGATCGACAAGAAACTCACGCTGATCGCCTTCGAAGCCATGAACCACTGGGCCAGCGACGGCGGCTTCGGCCTTCACGTGTTCCATAAGAACAACGAGCTCGCCGGCTACTGCTCCGTGCTGCACTCCCTGGCCCTGACCGGTTCCACCGGAGACTACGGCCGCCGGCTGAGCGCCGTCGTCATCGGCTTCGGCGCGACGGCCCGCGGTGCGGTCACGGCCCTGAACGCCCACGGCGTCCACGACGTGCAAGTGCTGACCAACCGCGGGGTTGCCGCGGTGGGCTCGCCCATTCACTCGGTCCGGATTGCGCAGTTCGATCACGACAACGAGGCTCCGTTCCTCAGTGAGGTCATTACCGAGCGCGGGCGGGTGCCGCTGGCGCCGTTCCTCGCCGAGCGTGACATCGTGGTCAACTGCACCCTGCAAGACCCCAACGCGCCGCTGACCTACCTCCGCACCGAGGACCTGGCCGCATTCCGGCCCGGCAGCCTGATCGTGGACGTGTCCTGCGACGAGGGCATGGGCTTCAGCTGGGCGAAAACCACCACGTTCGCCGAGCCGATGTTCAAGGTCGGGGACCACATCGACTACTACGCCGTGGACCACAGCCCGTCCTACCTCTGGAATTCCTCCAGCTGGGAGATCAGCGAGGCACTGCTGCCGTTCCTCGAGACCGTGGTCGAGGGCCCCGACGCATGGACCGCGAACGAGACCATCCGCCGCGCGATTGAAATCCGCGACGGCGTGGTCCTGAACCCGGATGTGCTGCAGTTCCAGCAGCGGGAGCCGGAGTACCCGCACCTTCCCCTGTCGCGCTAGTACTCCCGGATTTCCGCGACGAAAAAGGACAGCCGCTGCGCGGATCCACGCAGCGGCTGTCCGGGAACGGCGCACAAAGCTAGGCCGTCCGGACAATCCGCAACAGCCGCCGCCGGTTCTTCAAGTCCACCTTGAGCATGAGCTGCCCGCGCCGGGCCAGGACGACGGCGACTGTCGCGGCGGCCAGCATCGGCACGCCGCCGGAGATCAGGACAGCGGTGTGCGGGTCCGCGTGCTCGGCGAGCCAGCCGACCATCGGGCCGCCGATCGCCTGACCGCCGATCAGCACCATGATGTACAGGCTCATGACGCGCCCGCGGATCGCGAGGTTGGCGCTGACCTGGACCAGCTGGTTCGCCGCGGTGAGGAACATCAGGCACCAGAAGCCGGCAAGCACCATGGCCGCGCCGAACCAGGGCATGGACGGCGCCAGGGATGCCAAACACAGCATGAGCCCGTACATCCCGGCGCCCAGGACCACCGAGCGCAGCCGCAGTTCGCGCCGCCGGGCCGAGGTAATGGCGCCGGCCAGGGCGCCGAGGGCAACGAGGGTGTTGAGCAGGCCGTAGCCGCCGGCACCGGCGTCGTACACATGGTCGGCGAACGCGGCCAGCAGCACCGGAAGGCTCATCGCGAACACCGCGACAAACCCTGCCATCAGCCAGGGCCAGTAGATCGTGGGCTTGCTGAGGGCGTAGTCCAGGCCTTCCCTCAGCATGCCGCGGCGTTTGGAGACCGGGACGCTGACATGCAGCTGGTCCTTGCGCAGGCTCAGGAGCATGGCCACGGTGAAGCAGCAGGCCACCGCGTTGGCGGCAAAGGCCCAGCCCGCGCCGACGGCGGTCAGCAGGAGCCCTGCCAGCGCCGGACCGATCAGGCCGCCGAGCTGGAAGATCGTCGAGTTCACACTGATCGCGTTGCGCAGGTAGCCGGGGCCGACGAGTTCGTTGACGAACACCTGGCGGGCGGGCTGGTCCAGCACGGTCACGAAGCCCAGGACCAGGGCGATCGCATAGACGTGCCCGACCTCGATCCGCTGGCTCAGGGCCAGCGCGGCGAGGACCGCGGCCAGCACGGCGGCCACCGACTGGCACAGCATGAGGATCTTCCGCTTCGGGAAGCGGTCCGCCATCATGCCGGCCCACGGGCCGAGGAACAGCGACGGCAGGAACTGCAAAGCCACGGTGATGCCGACGGCGGTGACGGATCCGGAGAGCTGGAGCACCAGCCAGTCCTGGGCGATCCGCTGCATCCACAGCGCGATCACGGCGATGAAGTGGCCGATCGCGAAGACCCGGAAGTTGCGGATCTTCAGCGAGATGAACGTATGGCGCCACGGCAGGCGCTGGGTGACGACGGCGATGGGTTGGGTGATGGTGTCCGGCAAGGAAGCTGCGTTCGCCTCAAGCGGCGGAGGGGGAGCCACGGAAATGTCCTCAAAAGAGCGGGTGAGCGGGATGGACTTAACGCTAGGCTGGCCCCAGACGATTGTGGAAGCCTATTCCCCGCATAACTCGCATTACAGATCGCAATGCAATGTCAGCGGCATCCGATTCGGGAGACCCTCATGTTCGAACCTGCCCAGCTCCGTTCGTTCCTGGCGGTGGCCGAAACCCTGAGTTTCACCAAGGCCGCAGAACGCCTCGGCCTGGCCCAGCCGACCGTCAGCCAGCATGTGCGCAAACTGGAGTCCGCCGCCAAGCGGGTGCTCGTTGCACGGGACACCCGGGACGTGCGGCTGACGGACAATGGCGACGCCATGGCCGGGTTTGCCCGGAACATCCTCGCCGCGCACGACGCCGCCTCCCGCTATTTCTCCGGATCCGCCATGCGCGGCCGGCTGCGCTTTGGCACGGCCGACGATCTCGCCATCACCGGGCTGCCCCGCATCCTCCGGGAGTTCCGGCAGATTTATCCGCAGATCAATCTCGAGCTCACGGTGGGCCAGAGCGACCAGCTCTACAAGCGCCTGAATGCGGGCCAGCTGGACCTTGTGTTTGTGAAGTGGGTGGCCGGGGCCAAGGACGGGACAGTGGTCCAGCAGGATGCCTTCGCCTGGGTCGGCCTGGAACAGACCGTGCTGGATCCGGCCGGTCCGGTGCCGCTGATCGCGTACCCCTCCCCCAGCCTCAGCCGGAAGCTTGCGATCGATGCCCTTGAGTCCACCGGCCGGACCTGGCGGATCACCTGCACCACGCGGCAGATCAGCGGCGTGCTGGCCGCGGTCCGGGCCGGCATCGGGGTGGCGGTCATGCCGTCCTCCCTGGTGCCGGACGACCTGAAAATCATCACCCGGCGCTTCGACCTGCCGCCCGTAGGTGATGTCGATTTCACCCTCATCCGCAACCCGCTGGCCAATACCGAGGTGATCGATGCCCTCACCCAGGCGATCGTGGGCCGGACCCTGAAACGCCCGGCCTGAGGCGGCTGATTGCCCGTTCGAGGCGGCGCCGCCGACTCGTCACGCGGTCAGGCAACCGCTCCCGGCAGCCCCCGGCGCGGCCACAGCGCCGTCGCGGTACTTACCCTGAGTGCTACCCGCACGGGGAAGACTACTTACTTGACCATTGAACGATGCAGGTACTTCATCTATCCTGTCATTACCTAAGATCAACTGTTCGAGGTCAAGCAGAGGCCCACGACAACGATTCGAAAAATCGAACGCTGTCCGCGCTGCTGCCGCATGGCTGGCGCCGGGGCGTTCGGGATAGGCCGCCAATGATGCCAGCTGTAAACCATTCCCGTATCCCCTTAGCCGCTTCACCACGTGCGCCGAAGGCCGCCCATCCGGCAATCGCGCCAGCGTACCCGGCGGCGGCAATGCACCACCCCGGCCCTGCCATCCAGCACGCCGGCGTGACGCAGCATGCCAGCGCCGTTCAGCACGCCAGCCCGGACCGCCGGGGAATCCGCCCCGCCACTTTGGCGGAGTCCGAATACGTTGCCAGTCCGTATTGCGAACGCTGCGGCACCGACGAATTCATTTACCTTGAGACCTTCGTGCCCGCCACGCACCGCCGGGACGGCTCGGTCAGCAAACTCGGCGAGGTCACCTACTTCTGCTCGGGTTGCGACGATTTCTCCGCCCACGCGGTCCCCGCCTCATGGGTGCCGCCAGGCTGGTACTTCGGCTAAGCGGCACGCCGACTCGGTCCGGCGCATAACGTCCCCGCAGCCCTGAAGCTTTCACGCCTTCGCCGCTTAACGCCGTCGCCGCCGTGCACGCACCTCACGGTGCCTGCACGGCGGCGACGGCGTTTTAGCACGCCCGGGTTACGGTTTTAGCAGTTCCCTGCTAGATGAGTGCGTCCGAGATGTGGTTGGGCGTGCCGAAGCGGTGGGCCGTGATGCTGATGGCCTGCTCGTGCAGGAACGGCAGCAGCTCCACGCGCCCGGCTTCCGTGACCGGGTGGAAGTAGACGGCCAGGTCGGGGCGGCCGCCGGTGGCCTCGGCCAGTGCCCTGGCGTCCCCGCCGATCAGCCGGATCCGGGCGCCGGACAGTTTGCCCGCCGCGGCGAGCCTGCCGGCGGAAGCCAGCCAGTCGGCGTCGTTCTCCACGGTGGCGGTGATGCCGAGCCCGGACAGGACGGCGCGCAGCTGGGCGGGCAGTTCGACGGCGGCGGAGACCGTCAGCGCGGACCCGGCGAGGACACCGGCGGCGACGGTCCGGACGAGGTCGGCAAGGGGTTCGCCTTCGGCCAGGCGGACCGTGACCGGCAGCGGGCGGTAGCGGAAGACGTTGCGCTCGGCGCTGAGACCCGAGACGTCCTTGGCGGTGCCGAACTCCTCGGCCCAGGCCCGGGCGTCGGAGGCCAGCGCGCGCTGCAGCGGCGCCAGTTCCCCGGCAGTCAGGAAGCCCTTGGCCGCGTCCTCGATCCGGCGCACTCCAGAGTGGGCGGCGGTGCCGGCGGCGGCGGGCTTGCTGACCCATTCGCCGAGGCCGACGAGGTAGTTCGGTCCGCCGGCCTTGGTGCCGGCGCCGACGGCGGATTTCTTCCAGCCGCCGAAGGGCTGGCGCTGGACGATCGCGCCGGTGATGCCGCGGTTGACGTAAAGGTTGCCGGCCTGGATGGTGTCCAGCCAGATGCCCAGTTCCTCGCTGTTGAGCGAGTGCAGGCCCGCGGTGAGGCCGTAGTCGATCTGGTTCTGGATCGCGATGGCGTCCTCAAGGGTTTCCGCGGTCATGACGCCGAGGACGGGACCGAAGAACTCGGTGAGGTGGAAGTAGGATCCGCGCCGGACGCCGGAGCGCACGCCGGGGCTCCAGAGCTTGCCCGTGTCGTCCAGCTTCCGCGGTTCCACGGCCCAGGTCTCACCCTCGCCGAGAGTGGTGAGGGCGTTGAGGAGCTTGCCGTTGGCGGGCTCGATGATCGGGCCCATCTGGCTTGTCGGGTCTTCCGGGTAGCCGACCTTCAGCGAGGTGACGGCGTCAATGAGCTGGTTGTGGAAGCGCTTGGACGTGGCCACCGATCCGACGAGGATCACGAGCGACGCGGCGGAGCACTTCTGGCCGGCGTGGCCGAACGCGGAGTACGCCACGTCCTTGGCCGCGAGGTCCAGGTCCGCGCTGGGGGTGACGATGATGGCGTTCTTGCCGCTGGTTTCGGCCAGCAGCGGCAGGTCTTTGCGGAAGGAGCGGAAGAGCTCGGCGGTCTCGTAGCCGCCGGTCAGGATGACGCGGTCCACGGCCGGGTGGGAGACCAGCTGACGGCCGAGTTCCCGCTCGCCCAGCTGGACCATGGTGAGGACGTCGCGCGGAACGCCGGCCTCCCAGAGAGCCTCGATCATGACCGCACCGCTGCGGCGGGCCTGCTTGGCGGGCTTGATCACGACGGCAGAGCCCGCGGCGAGGGCCGCCAGGGTGGAACCGGCCGGGATGGCGACGGGGAAGTTCCACGGCGGCGTCACGACGGTGAGCTTGGCCGGGACGAAGGCGGCGCCGTCGACGGCGTCGAGCTTGCGGGCCGATTCGGCGTAGTAGTGCGCGAAGTCGACGGCCTCGCTGACCTCAGGATCGCCCTGGTCAATCGTCTTGCCGGTTTCGCTGGCCATAACCTCGAGGAGGTCGGCGCGGCGGGCCTCGAGGACGTCGCCGGCGCGGTGCAGGATCTCGGCGCGCTCGGCGCCGGAGAGTGCACCCCAGGCCTTGCCCTTCTCGAGGGCGGTGCCGATGACCGAGTTCAGGGTCGCCTCGTCGTTGATCATGGCGGCCTCGACGGCGGCGTTGCCCAGCGTGGAGGTCGCCACGCGGCCCAGGATGGCGCGGCCCCAGTCGCGGTTCGCGGGCAGTGAGGGATCCGTGTCCGGCGTGTTCTCGAACGAGTCGCGGGGCAGCGGCGCGGCCGGGAGGGCGCGGTTCTGCCGGCGGTTCGGGCCCGGGACCTCGTCGTCGAGCTTGGCGAGGGAGGCGAGGAAGCGCTGCTTCTCGCGCTCGAAGAGCGATTCGTTTTCAGAAAGCTCGAAGACGGCGGACATGAAGTTGTCCTGGCTGGCGCCCTCTTCGAGGCGGCGGATCAGGTAGGCGATCGCGACGTCGAACTCGGCGGGGTGGACCACCGGGGTGTAGAGCAGGAGGGAACCGACGTCCTTCTTGACGGCTTCGGCCTGGCCCTGGGCCATGCCGAGGAGCATCTCGAATTCGATGCTCGGCTGTGCGGTATCCGCGATGCCGCGCTGCTTGGCCAGCAGCCAGGCGAAGGCGATGTCGAAGAGGTTGTGGCCGGCGACGCCGATCCGGATGTTGCGGATCCGGTCCGGGTGCAGCGAGTAGTTGATGACCCGCTTGTAGTTGGTGTCCGAGTCCTGCTTGGTGTTCCAGGTGGCGAGCGGCCAGTCGTGCAGGGAGGCCTCCACCTGCTCCATCGGCAGGTTGGCGCCCTTGACCACACGGACCTTGATCGCGGCGCCGCCGTCGGCGCGGCGGGCCGCGGCCCAGTCCTGCAGGCGGATCATGGCGGCGAGGGCGTCCGGCAGGTAGGCCTGGAGCACGATGCCGGCCTCGAGGTTCTTGAACTCGGGCTTGTCCAGGATCCGAGTGAAGACCGCGATGGTCATGTCCAGGTCCTTGTATTCCTCCATGTCCAGGTTGATGAACTTGGCGGTCTTTCCCGCGCCAGTGCCTGACGCGCCGTCGGCAAAGGAGGCGGCGCGGGTGAAGAGCGGGGTGAGCTTCTCCACGACGTGCTCCACGGCCTCGTCGAAGGCCCACGCGGAGTGCGGGGCCACCGTGGAGGAGACCTTGATGGAAACGTAGTCCACGTCCGGGCGGGACAGCAGGGCGTGGGTTCCCTCAAGCCGTCGGGAGGCCTCGTGCTCGCCGAGCACGGCCTCGCCGAGGAGGTTGACGTTGAGCTTGATGCCGTCCTTGCGGATCTTGGCGATGGCCGGGCCCAGCTTGGCGTCGGTGGCGTCGACAATGAGGTGGCCGACCATTTCGCGGAGCACGCGGCGGGCGACCGGGATGACCACCTGCGGCAGGACCGGAGCCATGGTTCCGCCGAGGCGGACCGCGCTGCGCATGTACCAGGGCAGGAACGCCGGGACCTTGGGGGCGAGGGCGGCGAGGTTGCGGGCGGCGACCTGGAGGTCCTCCGGACGGACGACGCCGTCGACGAATCCGACCGTGAAGTCCAGGCCGTTGGGGTCCTTCAGGACGCCGGCGAGCTGTTCGGCCGAGGCGTCGACCGGAACCTTGGCGGCTTCGGTGAGCCAGTGGCGCACCAGCGCGATGGTGTCCTCGGCCAGGGCCGCGGCTTCGAGGACCGTGGAGCCTTCCGAGACGGCGGCGTGTGTGGCTTCGTTGCCTGCGGCCTTGCCGGTGGTTGCGCCGGATTCCGTGGAGATGTTGGTCATGGCTGGAACTCGTTCTTTCTCAAGATGTGGACCTCTTATGAATCAGTATGCGACCGGATTCTCATAAGATAAAGCGATGTTTTCCGAGCAATACCGGTTAGGAAAACCGATGCTTCCTTGCCCCGTCCGAACGTTCGGAAACCACCCCGGACGCACCCTCGTTTCCCGCACCTTTTCAGGCGGCGCCCCCTTACTTCCTGCGCCGCATCCTGCCCCGCTTCCTGCGCCGAAAATCGGCGAACCCCCTCCCGGGAAATGGGGAGGGGGTTCGCCGGTACGGGAGCGGACGTGAGAGAGCGTTGGGCGGTCATGCCAGGGGGCGGTGCATCTCCACGATTTCCTCGTGCCGCGGGCTGTCCGGGTTCATCAGCGAGTTCTTGCGGCCGTAGGTGAAGTAGATGATGAGGCCGACCACGAGCCAGACCCCGAACCGAACCCAGGTCTCCCAGTGCAGCTGGAACATCAGGAACAGCGAGGCGAACACACCGAACGCGGGGACCAGGGGCATCAGCGGCAGGCGGAAGGTCCGCGGGGCATCGGGCTTCTTGTAGCGGAACACGATAACGGACAAGCAGACGACGACGAACGCGGCCAGGATGCCGATGTTGGTCAGGTCCGCCACGGCTTTGATCGGAAGGATGCCGGCCAGGATAGCGGCCCCGGCGCCGGCGATCCAGGTCACGCGCTGCGGCGTGCCGTGCCGGTCTGTCTTGGCGAACCAGCCCGGCAGGAGGCCGTCGCGGCTCATCGAGAACCAGACGCGGGTGACGCCGAGGAGGAAGGTCAGCATTACGGTGAGGATGGACAGGACCGCGAACACGGAGATGATCGTTGCGATCACCGGCAGCCCGACGCTGTTGAAGGCGGAGGCGAAGCCGGCCTTGGGGTCAATCTCCGTGTAGTGCTGCATTCCGGTGAGCACCAGGGTGGCGGCGACGTAGAGCAGCATGGCGATGATCAGCGAGTAGATGATCGCCTTCGGCATGTGCTTCTTGCCGTCCGTCGCTTCCTCCGCCGCGGTGCTCATGGCGTCGTAGCCGAACACGGCGAAGAACACCGTGGCGGAGCCGGCCACCACGGGGCCGAAGCCGCTGGGCATGAAGGGGTCGTAATTTTTGGTGTTGATGTAGAAGATGCCCAGGCCGATGATGAACAGGATCAGGACGACTTTGATGGCGACGGCGACCAGTTCGAAGCGCCCAAAGGTCTTCGTGCCGCGCGAGAGGATCCAGGTCACCAGCAGGCAGACGAGGATAGCGGGAAGGTTGATGATGCCACCCGTTCCCTCATCCGGCGTCGCTGTCATCCAGGCGGGCATGTGGATGCCGATGCCGGAAAGGAAGGCATCGAAGTAGCCCGAGATGCCGATGGCCACCACCGCCACGATCGCGATGTACTCCAGCAGCAGGTCCCACCCGATGAACCAGCCGATCACCTCGCCGAGGGCAACGTAGCCGTAGGTATATGCCGAGCCGGCCCGCGGGATCATGCCGGCGAATTCGGCGTAGGACAGCGCCGCGGCGGCGGATGCCAGTCCGGCGATCAGGAACGAGACGAGCACCGCCGGGCCGACGCCGGGCTCGCTCGCACTGCCGTGGGCCACAAGGCCCGCCAGCGAGAAGATGCCGACGCCGATAATACCGCCGACGCCGATGGCCGTCAGCTGCCAGAGCCCCAGGCTCCTGTGCAATCCGCTGTGTTTGTTTTCTTCTTCAATGTCGTCGATGGGCTTGCGCCGCATGATCGACCGCGCCAAATCTTGTGTAGCCACCAGGGCCTCCTATTTAGGTGTGATGCCCATCAATCCACCCTGTGATGGGGGTTACCGAGCGACAACAGTATGCAAGCCCGATTGCATTAGATAAAGTGAATTCTCTTAATCAGTAACCATTAGAATTCCCGAAGGGATAGCGATGCTCGACGTCCGGCGTTTGCGACTGCTGCGCGAACTGAAGATCCGGGGCACACTGGCCGAAGTGGCCGAAGCGCTCCAGTACAGTCCATCGTCAGTCTCCCAGCAACTGGCCCTCCTTGAGAAGGAGGCCGGGGTGGAACTCCTCCGGAAAACTGGGCGCCGTGTGCAACTGACGCCGCAGGCGGAAGTCCTCGTGGCCCATACGTCCCAGCTCCTCGAGACGCTGGAACAGGCCGAGGCCGACCTGGCCGCCTCGCTGACCACAGTCACAGGTACTGTACGGATTGCGGTGTTTCAGTCCGCCGCACTGGCTCTCATGCCCGGAGCACTGACCCGGATGTCCGCCAGCTACCCGGAAGTACGGGTCGAAATGACCCAGCGGGAGCCGGAAACGGCCCTCCACGAGACGTGGGCCCGGGACTTCGATCTTGTGATCGCCGAGCAGTACCCCGGCCACGCCGCCCCGCACTACGCCGAGCTGGACCGCGTGGCCCTGACCAGGGACGCCATCCGGCTCGCCGTTCCGCCTTCCTCTCCGGAGCGACCTGCCATCAGGACGCTGGCGGACACCGCCGGGCTGCCCTGGGTGATGGAACCCCGCGGGGCGGCCTCCCGGCACTGGGCCGAGCAGGCCTGCCGGAGCGCCGGGTTTGAGCCCGACGTGCGCTTTGAAACCGCCGACCTGCAGGCCCAGATCCGGCTGATCGAATCCGGAAATGCGGTGGCCCTCATGCCCGACCTCGTGTGGACCGGGCGTGGCACCAGCGCGCAGCTCCTGGACCTGCCCGGGGATCCGCACCGGACGGTATTCACCTCCGTGCGGCGGTCCAGCGCCAAGCGTCCGGCACTCCTGGCGGCCCGGGAAATCCTGGCGGCGACGGCGGCATCCATCGTCCCGGCGACGGCGGCCGGCGCGCTCGATCCGGCCCCTGCGGACCGGCCCGCCTGACGCGCCGCGCGACCGGCCCGCGCGCCGGTTGCGTGTGCGGTGGGCCACAGCGCGCGCGGCGGCCCCGCGTTAGACTGGTGACGTTATGAATCGCACAATATTCAAATCCAAGATCCACCGCGCGACGGTCACGCACGCGGACCTTCACTATGTCGGTTCGGTCACCGTCGACCTGGATCTGCTGGAGGCGGCCGACATCCTCCCCGGGGAGCTCGTGGCGATCGTCGACGTCACCAACGGTGCCCGGCTTGAGACCTACACGATTGCCGGCGAGCGCGGTTCGGGCGTGATTGGTATCAACGGTGCCGCCGCCCACCTGATGCACGAGAACGACATTGTCATCCTCATCACCTACGCCCAGATGACCACGGACGAGGCGAAGGCGTACAACCCCAGGGTGGTCCATGTGGATCAGGACAACAAGATTGTCCAGATCGGCAACGACCCCGCGGAGGGCATGACGCCGGGCCTCCTGCGCCCGCCGCACTCGCTGAACAACGCCGCCCTCAACTAGCCGTAACAACACGGCAACGTCCCGCACCGCGCCTGCCGCACGCGGGCCTTACCTGGCCCGCGCGTGACACGCACCAGCACGCCGTCGGGCGTAATAGGACGGTCCGCGGAATAAAGCTGATTACTCTGGAACGGTGACCCCTCCCCGCCGCCCTCCCGCCCCGCTGCGGAGAGCCGCGTGCTAGGGGTACTGGCAGGCTTCTTCGTCGTCTGGTCCATCATCCTGGTCGGCATGTTCGTGGGCCGCCGCAACATCCTGGGCGAGAACGCCCGCTCCGTCCTCAGCGCCCTGACGTTCTTCGTGGCCAGCCCCGCCCTGCTGTTCGAGACGCTCAGCAAGGCCAAACTGCACGACGTCTTTGCCGCGCCGCTGCTCGTGACGGCGGTAGGGGCAATAACGACGGCGGTGCTGTTCTTTGGCATTGTGCGCTTCGCGCTCAAGCGCCCGGTACCGGAATCCCTCATCTCCTCCATGAGCGCGTCCCTGGCCAACTCGGCCAACCTCGGCATTCCCATCGCCGTCTTCGTGCTCGGTGATGCCAGCTATGTGGCGCCCCTGCTCATTTTCCAGCTGGCGTTCTTCACTCCCCTGTTCCTCATGGCCCTGGACGCCACCACCAGTTCGCACCGGACCACACCCCTGGGCTTCGTGCTCATGATCCTGCGCAACCCGATGATCGTGGGGTCCGCGCTCGGCCTTGTGGTGGCCGGGACGGGCTGGCAGGTGCCCCCGCTGGTCCTGGAGCCCATTCACTTGATCGGCGGGGCGGCCATCCCGGCCATGCTGATCGCCTTCGGCATGAGCCTGAACGGCTCCAAACCCTTGCCGGCGGCAGACGGACGCCAGCTGGACGCCCTGCTGGCGAGCTTCTTCAAGCTCGTTGTCCACCCGCTGGCCGCGTACCTGTTTGCCCGCTTTGCCCTCGGCATGGAGGATAAGGCGCTGTTCGCCGCCGTCGTCACCGCGGCCCTGCCCACCGCCCAAAACGTCTTTGTCGCGGCCAGCCGTTACCGCACCGGCGTCACAGTAGCCAAGGACACCGTGCTGATCACTACGGTGGTAGCTGTGCCTGCCATGATCGGCGTGGCCCTGCTGCTGGCCTGACCCGTCCGGGCTGACCCTGTGTTGGTCTGGCCCTGTGTTGGTCTGGCCCTGTCTGGCCGGGCCGGCACCAACCCCGGAGGAGGATTCTTGAACACAACCCTGGACACGGTCGTCGTCGGCGGCGGCGCGATGGGTTCCGCCACGGCATGGGCGCTGGCCCGTCGCGGCCGGAACGTGACCCTGCTGGAGCAGTTCGGGCCCGGCCACCGCAATGGCGCCTCCCACGGCACCACCCGGAACTTCAATCCCGGCTACGCGGATCCGGACTACGTCGCACTGCTGGCCGAGTCCGCCCGGCTGTGGAACGAGCTCGAAGCGGACAGCGGCGAGCGCCTGCTGGCCCGGACCGGCGTCGTCAACCACGGCACCGACCCCAGGCTGCCCCGGATCCGCAACGCACTGCTGGCCGCCGGGCTCCGCGCGGAGTTCCTCTCCGTAGACGAAGCAGCCGACCGCTGGCGGGGCATCCGGTTCGACCAGCGCGTGCTGCACATGGCGGACGGCGGCCAGCTGAACCCCGACGCCGCGCTGCCGGCGATGCAGCGCCTCGCCGCCGGCCTCGGCGCCGAGATCCGCCATCACGTCAAGGTCCTGGAGCTGAAGGTGCTCGACGACGGTGTCCTGCTCACCGTCGAGTCCGGCGGCCGGACCGAGACGCTCTCCGCGAGACAGGCCGTGGTCACGGCCGGCGGCTGGACCGCGAAGCTGCTCGCCGGGGTGGCGCCCCTGCCCCGGCTCACGGTCACGCAGGAGCAGCCCGCCCACTTCGCCATTACGGACGACGCCGCCCAGTGGCCGGGCTTCAACCACATGCCCGGCCACGGGGACGCATACGCCTACTGGCGTTCGCCCGTTTACGGCATGCAAACGCCGGGCGAGGGAATCAAGGCCGGATGGCACGGCGTTGGCCCCGTGGTGGACCCGGACCGGCGGACCTTCGCCCCGGAGCCCGGCCAGCGGGCGGCCCTGCAGCGCTACGCCCGCGACTGGCTGCCGGGCGTCGACGCCGATTCACTGACCGACGTCAGCTGCACCTACACGACCACCGCGGATGAAAACTTCATCCTGGACCGGATCGGCCCCGTGGTGGTCGGCGCCGGCTTCTCCGGCCACGGATTCAAGTTCACGCCGGCCGTGGGCCGGATCCTGGCAGACCTCGCCACCGGCGACGGCGGCGCGCCGGCCATCTTCTCGGCCTCCCGCGCCCGTTCCTGACCCCCGCCAAAAGCAACGCGGGGTCACATCGCGCCCATCCTGAGCCCCGGCATGGGCGCGATGTGACCCCGCGTTGGTGTGTGCGCCGGTAGGCTGGGACCGGTCTTAGGCCGCCCCGCGGATATCAGGGGCAACAGCACGGAGTGGGGAAGAATTGCACAGCGTCCAACCAGTCAGCGTCCAATCTGGCAGCGTTCAATCAGTCAGCGTTCAACGCGGCAGGCTCCAGGCAGATGGCTTCCAGGCAGATGGCGTCCGGGCTCAGGGCGCGCGCGGCCGGAAGATCGGCGCGGTCGACTGGATCGTCCGCGGCGTGGCCGGCCTCCTGCTCGTGGCGACGACGGCGTGCGCCGGGCCCGGGACAGCCACCCCGGCTGCCGGGACCGGCGTCGTCGGCCCCGGCACAGCGGCCGCCACCGCCACCGCGTCACCCGGCACGGACGGCACCCCGCTTGATCCCGAGACCACCCCCGGGGTTGACGTCCCCGGCGTCGGCGCCCCGCACCAGCAGCCGGCCTTCGCCAGCAAGGCGCTTCAGGTGCTGGCGACGCTGCCCGTCAAGGGCCGCGCGCCGAAGACAGGCTATTCGCGCAACCAGTTCGGCCCGGCCTGGGCCGACGTCGACCACAACGGCTGCGATACCCGCAATGACATGCTGCGCCGCGACCTCAAGGCCCTCGCCCTCAAGCCCGGAACGCGGGACTGCGTGGTGCTCTCCGGCATCCTGAACGACCCCTACACGGCGGCCGCCATCAATTTCCTGCGCGGCAACGCCACCAGCACCGCAGTCCAGATCGACCACGTCGTGGCCCTCAGCGACGCCTGGCAGAAGGGCGCCCAGCAGCTCAGCCCGGCGCAGCGGCTGTCCTTCGCCAACGATCCGCTGAACCTGCTGGCCGTGGACGGCCCCGCCAACCAGAGCAAGAGCGACGGCGACGCCGCCACCTGGCTGCCGCCGAACAAGTCCTACCGCTGCAGCTACGTCGCCCGCCAGATCTCGGTGAAATCCAGCTACGGGCTCTGGGTGACCCAGGCCGAGCACGACGCCATGGCCCGGGTCCTCGCCGACTGCCCGGACGCCCTGGCACCGACCAACCAGCCGGCCGCCGCTCCCGCGCAGGCCGCGGCACCCGCGCCCGCCCAGCAACCCGCCCCGGCGCAGGTCCAGATGGCCCCCGCACCCGCACCCGCACCTGCCGCGGTAACCTACGCGAACTGCACCGCGGTCCGCGCCGCCGGCGCAGCACCCATCCACATCGGCCAGCCGGGGTACAGCAGCAGGCTGGACCGCGACGGGGACGGCGTCGGCTGCGAGTAGCCAGGTGCCCCCGTCGCTGTGCAGTTGCCCTGTTGCCGGTCAGTGCGGGGACCGTTGATCAGTTCCTCTGGTGCTCGCCCAGGAGCCGGGCGCAGCGGATGAAGCCGAGGTGCGAATAGGCCTGGGGATGGTTGCCCAGGTGGGTCTCCGTGCCGGGATCGTATTCCTCCGGCAGCAGCCCCGTAGGCCCGAACAGGTTGACCAGCTGGTCGAAGAGGTCCCAGGCCTCCTCGATCCGGCCCACGGCGATATAGGCCTCGATCAGCCACGTCGTGCAGATGTGGAAGCCGCCCTCCAGGCCCGGCAGCCCGTCGTCGTACCTGTAACGGAAGACGGTGGGCCCCACCCGCAGTTCCCGTTCCACCGCCGTGACGGTGGCCAGGAAGCGGGGGTCGTTGACCTCCAGCAGGCCGGAGAGCCCGATGTGCAGCACGGCCGCGTCCAGGTCCGGGCTGTCGTACGCCACGGTGTAGGACGACGCCGACTCGTCCCAGCCTTCGCGCAGGACTTCCTCCCGGATGGTGGCCGCCGTCGACGCCCAGGCCGGCAGAGGTTCGCGGCCGTGCCGGGCGGCCGCGCGCAGCGCCCGGTCCAGCGCCACCCAGCACATCACCTTCGTGTAGACATGGTGCCGCGGCGCCCGCCTGGCCTCCCAGATGCCGTGGTCCGCCTCATGCCAGCGGGCCAGCACGGCCGCGGCCATCTGGGTCATCAGCTCCCAGTGGTCATCCGAGAGCACACCCTGTCGGGCGCTGAGGGCGTCGATCAGCTCGGCAATCGGGCCAAACACATCCAGCTGCACCTGATGGTCGGCGGCATTTCCGATCCGGACCGGGCGGGAGCCCGCGTAGCCGGGCAGGCTCTCGATGATCGCCTCGGTGGACAGCGGCGCCCCGGTCACCGAGTACAGCGGGTGCAGCCACTCCGGGCCCGGGGCGTGGGCCAGGATACGGCCCAGCCAGGCCAGGAAACCCTCCGCCTCGGCCGTGGAGCCCAGGTCCACAAGGGCGTTGACCGTCATGGACCCGTCCCGCAGCCAGCAATAGCGGTAGTCCCAGTTCCGGGTCCCGCCGATTCCTTCCGGCAGCGAGGTGGTGGGGGCGGCCAGGACGGCACCGGTGGGTTCGTGGACCAGGGCGCGCAGCACCAGCGCGGACCGGCGGACCAGCGACGGCTTCACGCCCGGCATCTGCAGCTCATGGACCCAGCGCCGGGAATGATGCGCGACGGCGGAGCGCCGCTCCGTCTCGTCTTCCAGCACCTCGGGCTGCGGTTCGGTATCGCCGCAGCGCAGGTTGAGGACCACCGGCCCGTCCCGCAGGTCGACGTCACCCGTGGCGGTGGCGTGCCGGCCGTCGGACGTGATGGAGAAAGTCACGCCGGGCGCCAGGAGGATGATCGGATCCGCGGTTCCCACCACGTGCAGCTCCGTCCCGCGCGCCTCCATGCTGAACGGCGCATTCGCGTAGTCCGGCCGCGGGGCGAACACGATCCGGGCCGTGCCGGTGCCCGAAAGCACCCGGACCAGGCTGGTGATGCCCGCCGGCGCCGGTTCCAGGTAGTCCGTCACGGTGACGTCGGCCCAGCGGGTTTCGACGATCATGGTGCTGTCCACGTACCGCTGGCCCAGGACCTGCGAGGACTTCACCGGTTCCACGGAGAAGTGGCCGGCCGCGTCGCCGCCGAGCAAGTGGGCGAACAGCGACCCGGAGTCCGGCAGCGGGTGGCTCATCCAGCAGATCTTCGCGTCCGGCGTGATCAGCGCGGTGGAGGACCCGTTGCCGATCATCGAATGCCGCTCCAGGCCCACGGCATCCTCGCCGAAAAGCCACGCCCTCCGCAGCTCAAACAGGATCGCCAGGACACGGGCGAACGACTCCGGGTCCCGGAGCCGGTGGCCTGCCACGGTGGGGCCCTCCCCCACGCGCAGCGCCATGTCGGGACCGCGCAGCGTCGCCATGGCCAGCTCGTCGCTGGACGCGTCCCCGGCGTAGAGGGCCGCGCTGACGCCGAGCACGGAGCGGAGGTGCTCCAGCGCGGAGGCCTTGGACGGTTCCACCACGGACAGGTCCAGGACAGAACCGTCCACAATAAAGGACAGTCCGTGAACCCGCGCGATCTCTTCCGCCTGCTTAGCGGCCAGCGCAGCGATGTCGGGTGCGGCCGGGCGCGTATGGACGGACACCGCGACGGGCTTGCGCTCGATGCTGATGCCCCGGTAGGCCCCCACCGTTTCGGCGAGCGCCTGGCTGGCCTGCTGGAGCACGGATTCGGTGGCGAGAGACAGCCCGTGGGCGTACCCCATGTCGAACTCCGCGCCGTGCGAGCCGACGAGGTGCACCTCCGCGGGGAGCCGTGAGACGGCGGCAAGATCCCGCAGGGAACGCCCCGAGATGACGGCGGCGTGGGTGTTTGGGAGGGCTGCCAGCGCCCGCAACGCAATGGCCGCGCTGCCCAGCGGCAGGGTCTCGGTCGAGATGCCTTCGGCGGTGCAGAGCGTTCCGCCGTAGTTGCAGGCCACCAGCAGCCCGGGGGTGCGGGCCAGGATCTTGAGCTCGGCCAGCAGTTGCGGCGTCAGCCCGTCGTCGGCGGCGTCAGTCTGCACAAAGGCCCGCAGCAGGCCCAGCGGCAACGATTTGGTCAGCAGTGCGGAGTCAGCGAGCGACTGGTTCAGCGGAGTGGGCACGGGCGCCGTCCTTCGGATAGTCCCCAATGCCTGCATGAGAATCGTCCGGTGAGGACGTACTACCAGTATCCTCCGGGGCCGATTTCGCAAGGGTGTCCCGGCTGTTGCAACTATGTAACGTCTGGTGGCAGCCAAGGACACCCTTGCGGGGGCCCTGGGGACCGAACCTCCCGCGCTTGGGTGCTAGCTGGGGTCGGCGCGGTAGAAGTACATTTCCCTGGACCCGGCGGGGGCATCCCAGCCTTGTGCAAAGACCCAGCTGCCGCCGAATTTGAGCAGCCCTCCCCATGCCAGTGATCCCCCCCGGTTGAGCGCTTTCTGGGTGAAGGGCCGGCTGATGTCGTACAGTGCCTGCGCCGCGGCGAACTGGCCGTCGGCGTCGGCGTAGAAGAAATCCAGGACCAGCTCGGGCCGCTCGCCGTCGCTGACGATTGCGCAGGCCACCTCGTGCAGTGAGCCGCCCAGCGGTCCGAGGTCCAGGTAGTCCTGCGGCTCAAAGGTCCAGTCCACCAGGTCAGTGGAGCGTCCAACGTGGGTGGTTCCACCGCAGCCCTCGGACAAATACATCAGGTAGTGCCCGTCAATCTTGACGGCTTCGCCGTGGGCGTTCCTGGGGATCACCGCCCCCTTGGCCCAATAGCGCGAAATCTCGTGCGGGACAGCCAGGCCGAGCTTTTCCCAGTGGATCAGATCGTCGGACACGGCGGCGTTGATGTCGCAGCCAACATCGCCCAGGGGGTAGACCTCGGGATTCTCCCCGCCCTGCTCAGTGCCTTGGTCGGTCGTCCAGATCCCGTTGTAGAACATGTAGTACCGGCCATTGGCCAGATACACTTTTGGGTCCTCGCAGCCGAGGATCTCGTTGTCCATGGTGGGGTAGATAACCGGATTCCCGGGGTTGTCCTGCCACCCGGTCTCGGGATCGTAAACGGCAACACCGATGCGGCTCGAGACTGATTCCTTGCGCGGCGAGGCACGGTAGAAGAGGTAGAGCTTGCCGTCCCGCTCCATGATGGACGGATTGAAGATCGAATCCGCAGTCCAGCCGATGCCGGCCGGGTCATCCCAGTCCCGGACTCGCCGGAAGGTCAGGGAATCATCCTTGCGGAACGGGCCCACAGCCCATTCCGGGCACTCGGGGTACGCGGCGGAGAATTGCTCGGTGGAGATGGTGTCCGTCAGCGGATTGCTGAACAGGAGCGCTGCCTCGTAACTGGTGCGCAGTGCCTCGGTGGTGATTTTCTGCATGTGGGATTTTCCTGTCTGTGAAGTGCATGCCATTAGTTGCGGACCAGCGTCACCCGGGTGAATCCGCCCGGGGCTACAGATACTCGGCCGGATTGGTCCGCCGCATCCTGCATGGGACTGGGGGTGAGGGGCCGGCCGGAAGCGTCAAAAGCCTCCTGGCTCAGGCGGAAACCGGCGGGAAGGTTCACCGGTCGTTCGATGCGTTCCGGCGCGGCGCTGACGTACAGGGTGGCCTCGCCGCCGGGACCGGCGACCGACACAGTGGAGAGCTGCGGCTGGACCAGCAGGGCGTCCAGGGCGACGTCGCCGTCCGTGGTGCCGACGACGGCGGCTGTCCCGGCGGGCAGCGCGCGCTTCAGCGCGAACGGGAAGAGGATGCCCGGCGCGTCGGTGATTCCCTGGGCACCGGCGCCGCCGTTGCGGGTGCTGCCGAGCGGGCCCTTGCCCGCCGTCCAGCTGGTGCTGCCGGAGGGGGCAATCCCCTGGTTGACGATCGGGTAGATGTTCCGGGGTTCGTCCGCTGCGGGCAGCGGCACCCTCAGGGACGCGCCGGTGGACAGGGAGACGTAGGCGCCGCCGGAGATGTTGGCTTCCCCGGTCCAGGCCGAGGCGGGTCTGATGACCGAACCGCCGCCGGTGATCGCGCCGGATTCGGCCTCGACGACGCTCAGGCCGTGGGTGGCGACGGTGCGGTCGATCCCGAGGGCCTTGGCCTTCAGCTCCGGGTTGTTGTCCAGGGCCAGCATGGTCAGCAGGGTGTGGATGGTGGATTCGGCGCCGGAGTTCGGGTTCACCCGGCCGTCGGGTTCGATCCCGTCGATCGCGGTGCCGGCGGCGGGGTTGTAGGCCGGCGCCCCGCTGGGGTTGGCGCCGAAGAACCAGCCGGCCGTGATGGCGGCGAGGTCCAGCAGGCCGGGGGCGTTGGCGGCGTTCGCTGTCGCCACGAGGCCCTGAACGCGCGAGTCCGCCCCGTAGGCGATTTGGGCCTCGCCGGGCGTGGGGCTCCAGGCGTTGTCCGGGCCGCCCGCGGCCAGGAGCTGCGGGGTGAACTGTGCCGAGTCCTTCACGGCGGCCTCAAGCAGCCGGGGCTGGTGGAGGACGCCGGCGGCGGCGGCGACGGCGGCCGGGGCCATCCCGCCCCACGCGTGCCAGAGCGTCCGGGACTTGTTCCACGGCAGGATCGCGCCGAACGGCCATTCCGTCGCGGAGCCGGATGACATTCCGGCGACTCCCTCGCTCAGCCGGGCCAGCGCCGTGGCGGCCAGGCCGTCGCCGGGGGCGGCCTTGACGTAGGCGGCGAGCCCCAGCACGGCCTCCGCGGAGGCGTCGGCACCGCCGGTGATCAGCCAGGCCGGGACCTTGACGCCGTCGGCCGTGTCATACGTGCCGTACTTGGCGAGGGACTGCCTGTTGAGCGAGCCGACTGCGAGGTGGAGGCGTTCCTGGAGGAAGGAGGCGAAGGCCGGGTCGGCGCCGGCGAAGGCGGCGTAGCCCTCGCCGAGGGCCCAGACCGTGCGGGCCAGCCAGTAGGACTCGGCCGAGTCGGAGGGGTCCGGCAGTTCCACGGGCTTGGCGCTCGGGGTCAGGGTGCCGTCGGCCTGCTGCCACAGGACCACGTTGCCGGCGTTCGGGCCGCTCACGGTCTGCAGGTAGGTCAGTGAGCGCAGGGCCTGGAAGGCGTGTTCCTTGCTGGCGGGGTCGCCGGTCTGCTGCCAGTGCCGCAGGTAGACCACGGCGGTCCGGGCGATGTCGTCGGCGTTGAAGGCGCCCTGGCTCCAGTGGCCGGTGGCTGGATCGAGGTCTCCGCCGCCGATCCGGGTGTAGCTGCCGTCCGCCTTCTTGTCCGCGTAGGTCCACGGGGCCTGGGCGGAGGGGTGCTCGGCGATCTGGTAGGTGGTGTGGCCGTCCACCGGGGCCAGCGGCACCGTGTCCACCAGGAAATTCAGGTGGGACAGGTTTGTCAGGGGCGCCGCGGCGGCCGGGGTGGTGAGTCCCGTCTCCCCGTGCGGGGCAGCTGCCGCCCCCGCTGCGGGGGCCGCGCTGGCGGCATCCGCAGCGGGTGGGACCAGAAGCAGGAGCATCGATGCGGCCACGGCGACGGCTGCGGATCGGCTTCGTAGTGGTTTCGAGCGGACATCGTTGGTCGTCATCGGTGGCTCCTGGCTGGCTGGTCGGCGGGGCGGCTGGTTGGCTTGGCGGCGGGCGGGGACGGCGCCGCTAGTTGGCGGCGGGGATCCGGTCCAGCTTCGCGACGCCGATCTTCGAATCAGCCATGCCGTAGAAGACGAACAGCTGCTCGCCGATCTTCTCGATCGCGGTCGGGAAGACGACGTTGGGCACGATTCCGGACATCTCGTCCTCGGTCTCGGGCGCCAGGAGCGGCTTGTCGCTGCGGGCGATCACCTTGGAGGGATCCTCGGCGTCGAGGATCATCGCGGCGGCGGTGTAGTTGACGTTCTGCTGGTGGTCGAACGCAGACTTCGCCAGTTCCCCGGAAACGCCGTGGTGGATCAGCAGCCAGCCTTCCTCGACCCGGATCGGGGCGGGGCCGCCGCCGATCTTCAGTTCCTCGAAGGGGAACTCGCTCAGGGCCACGAGGCGGTGCTTGGCCATGTGGACGAGGTTGCGGATGTCCTTTTCGACGTCTGCGACCGGCACGTAGGAGATCCAGATGCCGGGGCGGTTGTCGGTGACGCCGGCCGGCAGGTGCTCGCCTTCGCCCTCGCGGATCCAGCCGAGGTCCCACATGGGGCGGTGCAGCATCGCGTAGGAAGGCACACCGTCGGGGTCGTTGACCGGTTCCGGGAAGAACACGGCGTCCTTGTTCGGGAAGAGGTTCAGGTCCATGGAGAGATCGGCCTGGTAGCCGAACAGGCACGGGCCCAGGCGTACCCAGTGGCGCAGGTCCTCGGAGTGGGCGAAGGCCAGGCGCGGGCCCAGCGGGCCGTAGGCGACGTAGGTCATGAGGTGCTTGCCGAGGCTGGGGACCCAGGTGGTGCGGGGGTCCTCGGTGCCGGCGTTGTTCAGGCCACGTTCCCAGCCCTCGTCGGGGGCCAGGACGATCCCCTGGCGTTCGACGCCGGTGGGGACGCCGTCCTCGATGATCACCTTGGCCAGTCCCACCCGGGAGACGTTGCCTTCGGCGACCAGGCGCGGCAGCAGGTACAGCTCGCCGTCGGGACCGCGGCCGCTGGCCGGGTTGAGCACGCCCTCGGCCTCGAATTCGTTGCCCGGTTCCGGCGTCATGATGACCCCGGCGCGGGTGAGGGTGAACGGGACGGTGGGCAGTGCGGAAGTCTGGGGGGAGGTCATAGATTAACCCTTTACGCTTGAACCGATATTGGTGGAAATGAACTGGCGCTGGAAGAAGATGAAGAGCGCGACGGCGGGTGCTGCGAGGACGCAGGCGCCCGCCAGAATGGCGCCGAACGGGTTGGACGCCGTTGCGGAGATGTTGGAGATGTAGTTCGCCAGCGAGACGGCGAGCGGCTGGATGGACTGGTCCTTGGTGACCAGGAACGGCCAGAGGAACTCGTTCCACGGCCCGATGAAGGTCAGCAGGACCGCCGTGACAATTGCGGGCTTCACCAGCGGGATGGCGATCTGCCACAGGATCCGCAGCTCGGAGGCGCCGTCGATCCTGGCCGCCTCGAAGAGGGTGGAGGGCAGCTGCATGAAGTACTGGCGGAAGACGAACACGGCAGTGGAGTTGATTGCGAAAGGCAGGATCATGCCCAGGTACGTGTCCGCCAGGCCGTAGTCCCGCACGATCATCACGTAGAGCGGGATGAGCAGCAGCTGGAACGGGATCATCTGCACCAGCAGCATCATGCCGAACACCAGCCCCTTGCCACGGAAGTGCATCTGCGCCAGGGCGTACCCCACGAGGAGGCCGAAGACCACGGTGAAGACGATGACGCCGCCGGTGAAGATGCCCGAATTGATCAGGCCCTTGAGCAGGTTGATGGAGTTGTTGATGTTCGTGTAGTTCTCGCCGGTGATGTTCGCCGGGTCGGGGAACGCCCCGGCCACCGAGGTGTCCGGTGAGGTCTGCAGCGAGCCGATGAACATGTAGTAGAACGGGAAGAGGAAGACGAACGCGCCCAGGGCCAGCAGCACGAAGCTGCCAAGGCCGAGGCTCCTGCGCTTCTCCACGCCGGAGGCGCCTGCCGTTTGCTTCCGGGCGGGGCGGCCGGGGCCGCCGGTGCGGCCGCCGGGAAGACCTCCGGGGCGCCGGGCGCCGTTGCGCTCGTTACTGTTGTTGCTCCCGTTGTTCTCATCGTTGGGCGCAGCCGCCTTGTTGAGAATCGACATGTCAGTCCTCCTTCCCGCCCACGAGGCGTTTCTGGATCAGGGCAATCAGCAGCACGCCGATCACGAGCACCACACCCAGTGCGGCAGCCAGATCGGGATTCCCCTGCAGGATGCCCTTCTGGTACATCAGGAATACCGGCGAGGTGGAGGCCCCGTCCGGGCCGCCGCCGCCGGTGAGCAGGTACGGTTCCGTGAACAGGTTGGCGCCGGTGATGGTGGCCAGCAGGGTCACCAGCACGCTGGCCGAGCGGACGCCGGGAACCGTGATGTTCCAGAACTGCACCCACTTGTTGCCGCCGTCCACCGAGGCGGACTCGTACAGCTCGTCCGGGATGTTCTGCAGCGCGGCCAGATACAGCAGGATGAAGAACCCCAGCTGCTTCCAGGTCACGAACAGGGCCACCGTCGGCATCGCGAGCCAGGAGTTCACGAGCCACGACGGGTTGGGGGCCAGCGGGCCAAGTACCGAGTTGACCAGGCCGTTCTGCTGGAACAGGAACAGCCAGACGCCGACGACGGCGACACTCGCCGTGACGTACGGGACGTAATAGCTGACCCGGAAGAAGGTCTTGAGCTTCGTGACACGGTTCAGGGCGTTGGCCAGGACCAGGGACAGGCCCACGGTCAGCGGGACGTTGATGAGCAGGAAGATCCCGATATTGGCGAAAGAACGCTGCACGGCGGGGTCCGTCAGGACGGTGATGTAGTTATCCAGGCCCACGAACGGGCGGTCAACCTTGACCCGCGGCGCGGTGAAGTAATAGTCGTGGAACGAAATGTAGACGGCGTAGCCAAGCGGAAACGCCAGCACACCCAGGACGTAGATGACGTAGGGGGCGCTGAAGAGCAGGCCCAGGGGCTGGCGGCCCAGGAAGTTTTTACGCTTCCTGGGCGCCATCCGCCGGTCCGCTGGCCTCCGGTCCCTTGCCGGGAGCGTGCTGTCCCCCGCAGTTTGGCCGGAGGCCGCGGCGCCGTCAGCTGAGCGAAGTGACATGGAGATTCACCCGCTACTTCTGTACTGCCAGTTGGTTGATCTTCTCGGCAGAGGCCTTGAACGCGGCGTCTACGCTTTCGTTGCCGAAGATCACGGACTTGGCGTAGGCGGTGCGGAAGGTCTGCCAGACCTCAACCGAGTTGGCCACGTTCGGCACCTCGACAGTGTGGCCGGCCTGCTCCGCGAACTGCTTGTAGAGGGGGTTCTTGGCGAAGTAGTCCGCGTAGGCGGCCGGGAGGTCCTTGCGCATCGGCATCTGGCCGGTGTCGGCGAGGAGCTTGCCGTCCTGTTCCTTGCTGGTGGCGAACTTCATGACTTCCCAGGCCGTGCCCTGGTTCTCACAGGCAGAGTACATTGCGACATTCTTCGCATCCGAGAACGTGGAGCCTTCAGTCTGGGCCTGCGCGGCCGGCACCGGCACGGCACCCCAGTTGACCTTGTCCTTGTAGGCGGCGATGGCCCACGGCCCGGCCAGCGACATGGCAGCCTTGCCCTCGGCGAAGGAGTCACCCTGGTAGACCTCTTTCGAGGCCAGGTTTTCCTTGTACAGGGTTTGGAACATGGTGGCGACCTGCTTGCCCTGGTCGCTGTCGAAGGTGGCCTTGCCATCCTTGACCAGCGGCTCGCCCCCGGAGTTTGCGGCGTAGAAGGGGTAGAAGTCGAACCAGGACTGGAAGAAGTCACTGGCGGGGGACGGCCAGACCGCATTGGCCGCGGCCCCGGACTTCACGATGGTGCGGGCGGTATCCAGGAATTCGGCCTGGGTGCCCAGCTTGGGATTCTCGGCGTCAAGGC
Source organism: Arthrobacter sp. NicSoilB8 (assembly GCF_019977355.1). NCBI lineage: Bacteria > Bacillati > Actinomycetota > Actinomycetes > Micrococcales > Micrococcaceae > Arthrobacter > Arthrobacter sp. NicSoilB8. The sequence continues at coordinate 4,639,885 of NZ_AP024655.1, forward strand.
CTGCCTTGGTGAAGAGATCCTTGTTGTAGAACAGCACCACAGGGTTGGACTTCCAGGGCAGCTGGTACATCTTGCCGTCCGCGGACTTGTACTGGTCGGCGAGGTCGCCGGTGCGGTCCTTGATGTACTGGGCGCCGTCGGGGAAGGAATCCAGCGGGACGAGGCCGCCCTGCTTCTGGAACTGGGGAACGGCGACGGGCGCGGTGTTGAACACCAGGCACGGGGCGTTGCCGGCGGTGATGGCCGCGCCGATGACTTCCTCGGAGCTCTTGCCGGCCGGGATCTCCTGGGCATCGATCTTCTGGTCCGGGTGGGCGGAGTTCCACGACTCCACCATCGCCTTGCCCCACTTGACCTCGAACTCGTTGTTCGAGTACCAGATCTTGATGGGGCCCTTGGCCGTTGTTGCCGACTCGGCGGTGCCGCCGCTGGCGCCGCCGCCGCAGCCGGCCAGGCCCGCTCCCATGATGGTCAGGGCGGCCACGGACAAGACTCGCGCGGCAGTTGAAAAGCGCTTCATTGCGTCTCCTTGGGAGGGGTTTTCTGACGGTCAGTGCCAGAGGTGGGTGTTCGTGCGGGACGAAAGGTGGGGTCGTGCGGGCTGGTTTCGGGCGGGCCGGGTCAGGCCTGGGGCGTCAGGCCGGGGTCAGGCCGGTGGAGGCCTGGGGCGTCAGGCCGGGGCCGGGCCGGTGGAGGCCTGGGGCGTCAGGCCGGGGCCGGGCCGGTGGAGGCCCGGACCACCAGGCGGGGCGCCGGCAGGACGGTATCCTCCCCGCCGTGCGCCCCGGCCAGCTGGTTCAGGAGGACCTGGGCCGCAACCCGGCCCCAGAGCATGGGATCGGTGGCCAGGGTGGTAAGCGGCGGATTCAGGTACTGGGTGAACTCCGCGTTGTCGTAGCCGACGACGGAAAGGTCCCCCGGGACGCTGAGCCCCAGGGACTGCGCGTAGGACTGCCCGGCCGTGGCCATGAGGTCATTGGCGTAGACGATTGCCGTGGGCCGGTCGGCCCGGCGGAGCAGTTCGGCGGTGGCGGCCGCCCCGCCCGCGGCGGTGAAGTCGGCGCCGGCAAAATGGTCCGCGGGAAGACCGGCGGCGGCCAGTGCATCCTCCCAGGCCTTGCGGCGGCCCTGGCCGTGGATGTATTCCTGCCCTCCGCCCACATGGGCGATCCGGCGGTGCCCGAGGCCCACCAGATGTTCCACCGCCGCCACGATGCCTGCCGATTCGTCCACGGAGACGGCCGGGAACGGCGAACTGGCGTCCGGGCGGTTCAGCGTGACGGCAGGCAGCTTGAGCTCAAGCAGGAGCGGGATGCGGGAGTCCTTGTGCCGGACGTCGGTGAGGATCACGCCGTCGACCCTGCCGTTGTCCACCAGTTTGCGGTAGCAGCGTTCCTCGGCGCCCGGCGCCGTGGCGACGCTCAGGACCAGGGTGTAATCGTGCTCCGCGAGCGCCGTCTCGATCCCGGCAATGAAGGCCGGAAAGAAGGGGTCGGTTCCCAACAGGGAGGGGTCCCGGGCCACCACGAGGCCCAGGGCGTAGGCCTTCGCGGAGGACAGCCCCTTCGCCCGCAGGCTCGGCTTCCAGCCGAGGTCCTTGGCCACCCTGAGGATGCGCTCCCGGGTGTCCGGGCTGACGCCGGGCTGGCCGTTGAGGGCGTAGGACACGGCACCCTTGCTGACGCCGGCCGCGTGGGCGACGTCGCTGATGGTAACTGCCATGGAGCCGTTCCCTTCGGGTCTGGTTCGCTGGCAGCATGCTGCACTGAACCGGTTAAGTGATGGGTATTACTAAACCGGTTCAGTTGGTCTTTGTCAAGGATCGGGACCCGGCATCCTGTCAGGCCGTCGCCTTCCAGGTGCCGCGGCGGGACGTCCCGGGTGCCGCCGCGGCGCCAGATTAGCAGTTGGCCGGCTTGTACTCGTAGGCTCCCGCATCGGCCGCGCCGCCGCCCTGGCAGTCCCCGTTTTGGGTGGCCTGCCGGCCGTCCAGATCCATGGGGAACGGGCTCGACCCTGCACGGTCGATGGCCGGGCTCGTGCCGGAAAGATGGAGGTCGGCCGGTGCATTCACAAACCCGGCCGGCTCGGTGGTGGACGTGGGGCTGGGAACAATGTTGGTGGGGCCGTTGAGGACATTTTGTTCCTCCGTCCAGCCGGCACCGTCCATCCACAGCGAGTTGCGCGCCGCCACGAGGATGTTCCCCCTGATGACGGTGGAGGCCGGGCATGAGGCGTGGCAGACGACGGCCTGCGAGTCCGGGCCGTCGAGCCACACGGTGTTGTATTCGAACGTGGTGCCGTTGGTCGGGCCGAAGGACGACGTTCCGCCGCGCGCAATCAGCCCCATGGCCTGGGAACAGCCTGGGTAGCACGTGGACCGGACGAGGTTGTAGCTGTACGTGTTGCCGTCGGCGGTGCCGTCGCCTCCACGCCCCAATTCGGAGAAGACGTTGTTATCCACCGCAACATTGTGGTGGATCCTGTTCCGGCTGCCGTTGAAGATTTCAATCGCGCTGCCGTCGTGGCCGAAATCGTAGGACAACGCAGTGGAACCGGTGATGGTGTTGCCGGAGAACTCGTTATCGCTGCCGTTGATGAGGAAGCCAAAGGCGCCCGAATCGTCACTGCACTGCACGGCCGCCGCCGTACCGCACTCCGATCCCGGGGTGTTGACGTTCATGATGTTGTTGTCGACGAGCGTGTTGTTGGCATAGTTGCCAAAGTCGGAGCCATCACTCACCTTGATGCCTGCGGCGTTGTTCCTCGCGGCGGAGTTCCGCACGGACCCGTGGTCGCCGTAAACGCTGAAACCCGCATAACCGCACGATTCCGCCTGCAAGCCGTCGACGGCGATGAAGTCACCGTCCAACCTGACGCACGTGCCGGCCAGCCCCCCCGTGACCATGGGCAGCTCGCCGCTCCCGTAGGCGTTCAGGGTGATCTTCAGCCGGCCGGTGCCGCTCCGGCTGATGTCCAGCCCGCCGGAGAAGACGTCCCCTCGGCGAAAACTGACAGAGTCCCCGGGCTGCAGCGCAGCGGCGTTGACTTTATCGAGGGTCTGCCAGGCGGATTGGGGTGAAGTCCCGTCATTGGCGTCACTGCCGTCCGCGCTCACGTAATAGGCGATTCCCGCAGCCGTCGCCGGCACGGATCCGCCACCCAGCAGGCCGCCCAGGAACAGCAGGACGATCAGCGTGGCGGCGGCTGTGGACTTGATCTTCATGGGTGCACCTGGGTTTTCGCCATGTATCCGCGGATCCGGGCGCCACCACCTGCCGGCGGACCACGTCGGCACCCTGAGGGGCTTAACGCTAAGAGCGCAGCGGCACTTAGTCAATGAACCGATCCGGCAGGGGAGGCGGCTCCCGCCGCAGCGGCCGCTTGAACCGCAATGTTCTTTTTTGCTACTTGACGTTCCTTATTGTGCGATTATGATATCTAATTATGTGAGCTGCTTCACGCCACCCGCGTTATTTCAAAGGAGAAATTATGACCATGCATGAAGACGCACTGCTCCGGGCCTCCAGCCAAGGCGGGTGGGACCGGAGGACGCTGCTGAAAACATTCGGCGCCGGAGCAGTCGCGATGGCCGGTATTCCCCTGCTTTCGGCCTGCACGGGCGGCAGTGCACCTGCCAGCAGCGGCGCCAACACGGCCACCTTCGGTTCCGGATCCTCGGACGAGGTCCCCAAGGCTGCCTACAAGGCGGTGACCGACGCCTTCGAGAAGAAGTCCGGCATCAAGATCACCACCAATGTTGTGGCGCACAATGACTTCCAGAACAAGATCAACACCTACCTCCAGGGCAGCCCGGACGATGCTTTCACCTGGTTCGCCGGCTACCGCATGCAGTACTACGCCGGCAAGGGATTGCTCGCCCCGATCGACGACGTCTGGGAAAAGGTCGGCGGAAACTACTCCGACGCACTGAAGAAGGCGTCGACGGGCGCCGACGGCAAGATGTACCTGATCCCGAACTACAACTACCCCTGGGGCTTCTTCTACCGGAAGAGCCTGTGGACGGAGAAGGGCTACGCCGTCCCCACGACGTTCGATGAGCTGAAGGCGCTCTGTGCCAAGATGAAGGGCGACGGACTGATCCCGATTGAGTTCGCGGATAAGGACGGCTGGCCCGCCATGGGCACGTTCGACTACCTGAACATGCGCCTGAACGGCTACCAGTTCCACATGGACCTCACCGCGCACCGCGAAAGCTGGGACCAGAAGAAGGTCAGCGACGTCTTCGACACCTGGAAGGTGCTGCTGCCGTACCAGAACCCGAACGCCCTCGGCATGACCTGGCAGGACTCCGCGAAATCCCTCGCGGACAAGAAGTCGGGCATGTACCTGCTCGGCTCCTTCCTCACCCAGCAGTACACGGACAAGGCGATCGCCGACGACATCGATTTCTTCCCGTTCCCGGAGATCGCGATGGAAGGCCGGGACGCGATCGAGGCACCCATCGACGGCCTCTTGCTCTCCAAGAAGGGCGGCCAGAACCAAGCCGCCCGGGACTTCCTGGCCTACGTCGGAACCCCGGAAGGGCAGGATGTGTACGCTTCGGTGGACTCGTCCAACATCGCCACCGCCAAGGGCGCGGACACCTCGAAGTTCACGCCGCTGAACAAGAAACTGGCCGAGGCCATCAGCGGCGCCAAGAACATCAGCCAGTTCTTCGACCGTGACGCCCTGCCCGCCATGGCCAACAACGTGATGATCCCGGCCCTGCAGACCTTCATCAAGGACGGCACCGTTGATGTGAAGAACCTGGAAGCCCAGGCCAAGTCCCTGTACGCCGCCCAGTAGCGGCGCGTCCCCGCCCGCATTTACGACCGCATTTCCCCGGCACTTCCGCAGGCATTTCCCAAAAGCATTTCCCCAAGGCATTTCCCAAGGCAAGGAATCTCCATGAGTGTCTCTACCAATCCGTCGTCGCGGGGGCGCAGAGCAGTTGCCGCACCCGCGCGGCGGGTTCGGCGGCTGTCCCGCCGCGACAAAGTGGTGCTCGGCATGATGGTGGGCATCCCCACACTGATCCAGCTCGTCCTGGTCTGGATCCCCACCCTCATGTCGGTCGGCCTGTCCTTCACCCGTTGGAACGGGCTGGAGCTGACCGACATCAAGCCCGCCGGCGTCGAGAACTACTTGTTCGTCGCCCAGGACTACCCGCCGTTTTGGCCCGCCGTGCAGCACAACGTGCTGTGGCTGGTGTTCCTGGCCCTCGTCGCCACGCCGCTGGGGCTGCTGCTGGCCGTGCTCCTGGACCAAAACATCCGCGGCACCAGGATCTATCAGAGCATCTTCTTCGCCCCGGTCATGCTCTCCCTGGCCCTGATCGGGATCATTTGGCAGCTGTTCTACAACCGTGACAGCGGCCTCCTGAACTTCCTCCTCGGCACGGCGGGCACGCCCCAGGCCGTGGACTGGTTCGGGGATTCCAGCGTCAACATCTGGGCAGCCCTGTTCGCCGCCACGTGGCGGCATGCCGGCTACGTCATGATCCTTTACTTGGCCGGGCTCAAGGGAGTGGACCCGACGCTGCGTGAAGCCGCCCAGATTGACGGTGCCAACGCGGTCCAGACCTTCTTCCGGGTGATCTTCCCGGCCATGCGCCCGGTCAATGTCATCATCATCGTCATCACCGTCATCGAATCCCTCCGGGCGTTCGACATCGTCTACGTCATCAACCGCGGCACCAACGGCCTGGAACTCATCAGCGCCCTGGTCATCCAGAACCTGGTGGGCGAGGGGCAGGTGATCGGCATCGGATCGGCCCTGGCCGTCATCCTGCTCGTCATCTCGCTGATCCCCATCACCTTCTACCTGTCCCGCGCGTTCGGAAAGGACAAAGAGGCATGAGCATCGCCCATCCAACCGATGCCGCCGCAGCGGGCACCCCGGCGGACGCCGGCCGGCCCAGCTCCGGCGCGGGCAGGACCGGTCCCAAGCCCGGCCGGCCGGCCAACAACAAACAGGGCAAGCGGCACTACGGCACCCATGTTTTCCTGATCGTCATGGCGGCGATCTGGCTGGTGCCCCTGGGCTGGGCCATTTTCACGGCCCTGCGGCCCAAAGCGGACACGGACAAGTACGGCTACTTCAGCACGGGGGGCGCCTTCAACTTCGACAACTTCACCCAGGCCTGGACGCAGGGCGGCTTTGCCCAGCTGTTTTGGAACTCCGTGCTCATCACGGTCCCGTCCGTGTTCCTGATCCTTTTCTTCGCCTCCATGATGGCGTTCGCCGTCAGCCGGGTGAGCTGGAAGTTCAATATCACGCTGCTGATCATGTTCACCGCCGGAAACCTGCTGCCCCCGCAGGTGCTCGCGGCCCCGCTCTTTGAAATGTTCAAACACTTCGAGCTGCCCTACGCGCTCAGCGATTCCGGAAACCTGCTCAACACCTACATCAGCGTGATCGCGGTGGACACCGCCTTCCAGATCGGCTTCGTGACCTTCGTACTCTCGAACTACATGAAGGCCCTGTCCCCCGAACTGACCGAGGCGGCCCTGGTGGACGGCGCCGGCGTCTGGCGCCAGTACTGGGACATCATCCTGCCGCTGTGCCGGCCTGCCCTGGCCGCCATGGGCACGCTCCAGGTGATCTTCATTTACAACGACTTCTTCTGGCCTTTGCTGTTCATCCAAAGCGGCGACCGCCTTCCGGTCACCACCGCCATCAACAACCTCCAAGGCCAGTTCCTCTCCAACTACAACCTGATCGCCGCCGGCGCCATGATCACGGCGATTCCGGCCCTGGTCATCTATCTGCTCCTGCAGCGCCACTTCGTGGCGGGCCTGACCCTCGGCTCCAGCAAAGGATAAACGTGGACACCAGCATCAACCACAACAACACCGCCATGGACTACATCACCGCCCGCCTCGGCTCCGAGGGCTCCCCGATGCTGGCCTTCGGCGGCGACTACAACCCGGAGCAGTGGCCGGAAGAGACGTGGGACGAGGACGTCCGGCTGATGCGCGAGGCCGGCGTCAACCTGGTCAGCGTCGGCATCTTCAGCTGGTCCCTGCTGGAACCGTCCGAGGGCGTCTACGAGTTCGGCTGGCTGGACCGGGTCCTGGACCTGCTGCACGAAAACGGCATCCGGGTTGACCTCGCCAACGCCACGGCCTCCCCGCCGCCCTGGTTCAGCCACAAGTACCCCCAGTCGCTGCCGGTAACTGCCGACGGCGTGCGGCACAGTTACGGTTCCCGGCAGGCCTTCGCCGCCTCAAGCCCCGACTACCGCCGGGCCGCCGCGGCACTGACCGAGCAGATCGCCGTCCGCTACAAGGACCATCCCGCCGTCGTCATGTGGCACGTCCACAACGAGTACGGCTGCCACAACCAGCCGGACTTTTCCGACGGCGCCGCCGCGGGTTTCCGGCGCTGGCTCGAACGCCGGTACGGCAGCCTCGAGGCCCTCAACACCGCGTGGGGCACCGCCTTCTGGTCCCAGCGCTACTCGGCCTGGGAGGAGATCCTGCCGCCGCGGACCTCCGGGACCTGGGTCAACCCGACCCAGCAGCTGGACTTCGCCCGCTACTCCTCCGATGAGCTGCTCGAATGCTACAAAGCCGAGGCGGCGATCCTCCGCTCGCATTCGGGGCACCCGGTGACCACCAACTTTATGGGCTTCAACATGGGCCTGCACCAGCCCGTGGACTACTGGCGCTGGTCCGAGGAGATGGATGTGGTCTCCAACGACCACTACCTCATTGCCGAGGACCCGCGGAATTTCCAGGAGCTGGCGGCCACGGCGGACCTCACCCGCGGCTGGGCCAAGGGCAAGCCCTGGCTGCTCATGGAGCACTCCACCTCGGCTGTCAACTGGCAGCCCCGCAACATCGCCAAAGCCCCCGGCGAGATGCTGCGCAATTCCCTGCAGCACGTCGCCCGCGGTGCCGACGGCGCGCTGTTCTTCCAGTGGCGGGCCTCGCGTGCCGGCGCCGAGAAGTTCCACTCCGGACTGCTGCCGCACGCCGGCACGGACACAAAGGTCTGGCGTGAAGTGGTCCAGCTCGGCCAGGCGCTGCGCAGCCTGGCCGAAGTCAGCGGCTCGCTGGTCACGGGGGCCTCCGGCCGGGTGGACGTCGCCATCCTCCACGACACTGACGCCCGCTGGGCCTCGGAACTGGACTCGCATCCGAGCGTGGATGCCTCGAACATCGCGGAAACCCGGCGCTGGCATGATGCCTTCTACCGGGCCGGCATCCCCACGGACTTCCGCCAAAGCACCGAGGACCTCTCCGGCTACCGGCTCGTTGTCGCGCCGATGCAGTACCTCGTGAGCGATGCCGGGGCCGCAAACCTGGACGCGTACGTGCGCGCCGGCGGCCACCTCGTGGTGACGTATTTCTCCGGTATCGTGGACGAAAATGACCACATCAGGCTTGGCAGCTACCCTGGCGCGTTCAGCGGGCTGCTGGGCGTCCGGATGGAGGAGTTCTTCCCGCTTCGCGCCGGGGAAAGCGTCCGGCTCAGCGGCTTCGGTGCCGGCACCTGCTGGAACGAACTGGGGCAGGCCACCACGGCCGAGGTCCTCGCGGCCGTGGACGAGGGACCGGCCGCCGGCTCTCCCGCCGTGACCCGCAACCGCGCCGGGAGCGGCCGCTCCTACTACGTCGCGACGACGCTCGCGCCGGAGGGCCTGGGCGAACTGCTCACCGTCATCTGTGCCGACGCCGGAGTGCAGCCGCTCGTTCCGGAGCTGCCGGCAGATGTGGAAGTTGCCCGGCGCAGCAAGGACGGGACCGACTGGACGTTCTGCATCAACCACGGGGCGCACGACGTCCGGCTGCCGCTGGCAGGCGTGGACCTCCTCACCGGCACCGAGCTCGACGGCGGGCTCGGCCTCGCGGCCGGAGCCGTCGCCGTCGTCCGTTCACCTGCCGCCCGGCTGGTCGGCACATCCGTCAGCCAAACAGGTCAGGCAAGCCACTCAGACGACTCAAACCTGTCAAGCCTGTCAAACCACTAAAGCCTCTAAGGACTCCACATGCTAGCCGCAGCCCGCCATTCCGCCATCCTCGCGGAGGTCCAGCGTGAGCGGATCGTCCGTGTCGCGGACCTCGCCAAGATGCTCGGCGTCTCGCTGATGACCGTGCGGCGGGACATAGAGGCCCTCGACGCGGCGGGCGCGGTGGAGAAAATCCATGGCGGGGCCAAACTGCCAGGCGGAGCCAGCACGCATGAGCCAGGCTTCGAGCTCAAGGTGACCCAGCTGAAGGACGAGAAGATGGCGATCGCGCAGGAGGCGGCCGCCCAGGTGCGCGAGGGTATGGCAGTGGGGCTGAGCGCCGGCACCACCACATGGGCGCTGGCCCAGCTGCTGGCCGCCGGCCCGCGGATCACGGTGGTCACCAACTCGGTGCGGATCGCCGACGTCTTCCACCAAAGCTCCTCCCCGTCCACCGTGATCCTGACCGGCGGCGAGCGCACACCCTCCGATGCCCTGGTCGGTCCACTGGCCACGTCCTCCCTCAGGCAGCTGCACCTGGACGTGCTGTTCCTCGGCGTCCACGGGGTGGACGCCGACGCCGGGTTCACCACGCCGAACGTGCTGGAAGCCGAAACCGACCGGGCCTTCGTTAGCGCGGCCCGCCGGGTGGTGGTCCTGGCCGACCACACGAAGTGGGGCACCCTGGGCATCAGCACCATCGCCAGCCTCGAGGACGCCGACGAACTCATCAGCGATGACCTTCTGGGCGGTGAGGCCCGGCGCATCCTCGGCGAACGCGTCGGACGGCTCCGACTGGCCCCTACCGGCGACTCCCGGCACGGCGCCGCTTCAACCCGCGCCGCCGCTATCCACAGCGCCGCCTCGGGCTGACCGGCACGTCCCCGCCCCCTCCAAACCACTACGCCTGGAGCCACCGTGAACAACCCGGACCTCACCCTTGACGCCGAGTCCCCTACCCCCTTGGGCGCCCCGCCCGCGGATCCCCTGTATCTGCGCCGCTCCGGCACCTCACTGCTCATCGACTTCAGCACGGGCGAGCCGGCCATGCTGCACTTCGGCGCCGACCTCGGTCCTGACCTGCCGGACCTGTCCCTGCTGGTCGGCCCCGTGCCGGGCTCGGCCCTCGACGTCCCGGTCACGCTGGGGCTGATCCCGCAGGCGTCCTCGGGCTGGCGCGGGCGGCCCGGCCTCCGCGGCCACCGGAACGGCCAGGCTTTCTCGGCCCGGCTGCGCGTTGTGAGTGTTGAATGTCCGGGCGGGGGGCATCCCGGCGGGAACGCATGTTCTGCCGTGATCACCCAGGCCGACCCCGACGCGGGGGTCACCGTGCGCACGGAGATCCGGATCAACGACGGCGGCCTGCTCCAGCTCCGGCACCGGCTCGACAACGACGGCTCCGGCCCTTACAGCCTCGACGAGCTCGCGGCAGTGCTCCCGTTGGGCCGGGCAGCCACCGAGATCCTGGACCTGACCGGCCGCTGGTGCCGGGAGTCCCACCCCCAGCGCCTGCCGCTGCGCCAAGGCACGTGGGTCCGCTCGGGCCGGCACGGCCGGACCGGCCACGATGCCTCGCTCCTGCTCGCGGCCGGCACCCCCGGGTTCGGCAACCGGCACGGGCAGGTCTGGGCCGTGCATCTGGGTTGGAGCGGCAACCACGAGAGCTTTGTTGATGCCGCCGCGGACGGGCGGACCGTCATCGGCGCCTCGGAACTGCTCGGGCCCGGCGAGATCACCCTCGCGGCGAACGCCAGCTACGAGACCCCCTGGCTGTTCGCTGCGTATTCCGCCGCCGGGCTGGACGGGATTAGCGACGCGTTCTACGCCTGGTTCCGCGGGCGCCCGCACCACCCTGGCGCGCGGTCCGGCAAGACCCGCCCCGTGGTGCTCAACGTCTGGGAAGCGGTGTATTTCGACCACCGGCTGCCCGTACTCCTCGAGCTCGCCGAGGCGGCCGCACGGCTGGGCGTGGAACGCTACGTCCTCGACGACGGCTGGTTCCGCGGCCGCCGCAGCGACCAGGCGGGCCTCGGCGACTGGTACGTCGACGAGGGCCTGTGGCCCGGGGGCCTCACCCCGCTGATCGATGCGGTCACCGGCCACGGCATGGAATTCGGGCTCTGGGTCGAACCCGAAATGGTCAACGAAGACTCGGACCTGGCCCGCGCCCACCCGGACTGGATCGCCGGGCCGGCACCCCGGACGGCCGGGGGCAGCCCGTCCGCCGGGGACTCCGGCCCGGGCGGCCGGCTGGCTGGCCGGCTGCCCGTGCAGTGGCGGCACCAGCAGGTCCTGGACCTGGTCAACCCGGACGCCTGGCAGTACATCTACGACCGGCTCGACGCCCTGCTGCGCGAGAACAACATCGCCTACCTTAAATGGGACCAGAACCGGGATCTGGTCGAAATGGGCCATGCCGGCCGCCCGTCCGTGCACGCCCAGACGCAGGCCGTCTACCGGCTCCTCGACAAACTCCGTGAGGCCCATCCCGGCGTCGAGATTGAAAGCTGCTCCTCAGGGGGCGCCCGCGTGGACCTCGGCATCCTGGAACGCACCGACCGGGTCTGGGCCTCGGACTGCAACGACGCCCTGGAGCGGCAGACCATCCAGCGGTGGACCGGCCTGGTGGTGCCGCCGGAGCTCGTCGGATCGCACATCGGACCCACCACGAGCCACACCACCGCGCGGACGCATGACCTCTCCTTCCGGGCAATCACCGCGATGTTCGGCCATTTCGGCCTCGAATGGGATATCCGGCACCTCGCCGATTCCGAGCGCGACGAGCTTGCCCAGACGATCGCGCTGTACAAGAAGCACCGGGCCCTGCTGCACAGCGGGCGCATGGTGCGGGCCGACGAGCCAGATCCGTCCCTCCGGCTGCACGGCGTCGTGTCCCACGACGGCGGCGAGGCCCTTTACGCCGTCGTGTCCGTGGCAACGTCTTTCGCCGAAGTCCCCGGCCGGATCAGCCTCCCGGGGCTGCTGCCGGACGCCGGGTACCGGGTGGAGGCTGTGTATCCGGCGGCCGGCGATCGGCGGGCCTTCCTGCAGGCTGCGCCTCCGGCTTGGCTGGCGGGCGGCGCAGAGGCGACGGGCCGTTTCCTGGCGGAGTCCGGCCTCCCGATGCCAGTCCTGAACCCGGAGCACGGGCTGCTCCTGGCCGTCCGGCGCGTCACCGCTGCCGGCCCGGCTGCCGATCTGGCCGCCGGCAGCGGCCACGCCGTGAGGAACTCCTGACATGGGACAGATTACGAAACGCCCCTACAAGCTCTCCGACGGCCGGGACATCATCTACTTCGATGATGCCGATAGCATCCTGCCGCCGGAACGCGGGGACGATCTCCGTGAGCCGGCGGTCCGGCCGCCCACGGCCATCATGCGCCAGGATGTCCTGACCGGCGAGTGGATTTCCATCGCGGCCGCCCGGCAGAACCGGGTGGTCCTGCCGCCCTCGCACCTGGACCCGCTGGCCCCGGCGTCGCCGGACAATCCGTCGGAAATTCCGAGCCTCTACGACGTCGCCGTCTTCGAAAACAAGTCCCCGTCCTTCGGTCCCGAGCTGGCGGGCGCCGCCGCGCCGGAAGGCCTGGACGACCTCGCCCGGGTGGGGTTGGGGCGCAGCCGGCAGTCGGTGGGCCGGTGCGAAGTGGTGTGCTTCTCCCCCGAGCACACCGGTTCCCTCGCCGGGCTGTCCTTGTCCCGGATGCGCACTGTTGTGGAGGCGTGGGCGGACCGGACGGCTGCGCTGTCCGCGCTTCCCGGCGTCGAGCAGGTTTTTCCGTTCGAGAACCGCGGGGAGGCGATCGGCGTGACACTGCACCACCCGCACGGGCAGATCTACGCCTACCCCTACATCACGCCCCGCACGGCCCAGCTGGTCCGCACGATCGAGGCCTACGGCGGTTCCCTGTTTGAGGACATCCTTAGCTTCGAGCAGAAATCCGAGCGGGTACTGCTGCAGGGCGAGCACTGGACGGCGTTTGTCCCGTTTGCCGCGCGCTGGCCGCTGGAAGTGCACATGCTGCCGCACCGTCATATCCCTGACCTCGCCGCGACGACGGACGAGGAACGCGACGAATTTTCCCGGCTGTACAGCCGGCTCCTGCGCGGCGTCGATGCCCTCTACGACACCCCCACGCCGTACATTTCAGCCTGGCATCAGGCGCCCGTCCACGCCCACCGGGACGACATCCGGCTCATGCTGCAGCTGACCTCGCCCCGCCGGGAGGAAGACAAGCTCAAGTACCTGGCGGGTTCGGAGGCCGCCATGGGCGCGTTCATCGCGGACATCCCGCCGGAAACGGCCGCCGGCCGGCTCCGCGAGGCCATGGCGAAGGCCGGTCTCGACCCGTTCGGCACAAGACAGGCAGCGACAAGACAGGCAGCGACAGAACCGGCAGCTGCACAGCAGCCGCTAACAGAACAGGAAGCCGCCCGGCCATGAACGAGGTCCACTTGGGAAGCGAGTACTTCAGGAGCCAGTTCGGCGGCGCCCCGGACGGTCTGTGGTCGGCGCCGGGGCGGGTCAACCTGATCGGCGAGCACACGGACTACAACGACGGCTTCGCGTTTCCGATCGCGATCGACAAGCGCACCACGGTGGCGGCGCGCGCCCGGGCAGACCGCCTGCTGCGGGTCGCGAGCAGCGCCTTCCCCGGCGTGGTGGAAGTGAGCCTCGACGATCTGGACCCCGACACCCTCACCGGCTGGGCCGCATATCCCCTGGGCGTGGCCTGGGCGATCGCCCGGGCGGCGTCCGGCATGGATCTGGCGCTGACCTCGGATGTCCCGGCCGGCGCGGGACTGTCCTCCTCCGCCGCCGTCGAATGCGCGGTAGCCCTGGCCCTGAACGATCTCTGGGAGCTCGGGCTGGACCGGCAGGAGCTAGCCCGGATCGGCCAGCTGGCCGAGAACAGGGTGGTCGGCGCGCCTACGGGCATCATGGACCAGTCCGCGTCGCTTCTGGGCGAGCCGGATCACGGCATCCTGCTGGACTGCCAGAGCCTGGCGACCGAGAGCGTCGCCCTCGGCTTCGCCGGCGCAGGCGTGGGGCTCCTCGTGATCGACACCCGCACCAGCCATTCCCATGCCGACGGCGGCTACGCCAGCCGCCGCCGCTCGTGCGAGGCCGGCGCCCGCAGCATGGGCGTCGGCAGCCTGCGGGCTCTGGGCCCTGAGGACCTCCCCCGCGCCGCAGCGCTGCTGGACGGCCAGACCTACCGCCGGGTCCGTCACATCATCACGGAAAACCAGCGCGTGCTGGACACGGTCGCGGCGCTGCGGACCTCGGGCGCCAGCGCCATCGGGGCCTTTCTCAACGAATCGCATCTGTCCATGCGCGACGACTTCGAGATCTCCACCCCGGAACTCGACCTCGCCGTGTCCAGCGCCCAGGAATTGGGCGCCATTGGGGCGCGGATGACCGGTGGCGGCTTCGGCGGTGCCGCCCTTGCGCTGGTCCGGAACGACGACGCCGGCCGGGTGGCCGGGGGCATCGCCCGCAGCTTCGCCCGGGCCGGGTACACGGCGCCGCACATTTTCCCCGTCACCGCGTCCGAGGGCGCGCGCCGGGAAATGTAGCCGGGACCTCCCGCCGGGAGCGAGGGCGCCCGGACGGGCGGTTAGGCCCGCACGAGCCGGGCGGCGTCGGCCAGAAGTTCCACGGAGCGGAGCCGCGCTTCGGTGCCGGTGCTCTGATGCGCCACGATCAGCTCGTCGGCGTCGGCGTGCTTCGTGAACTCGTCGAGGTACGTGAGGACGGCATCCGGCGTGCCGACAGCGGAGTACTTCATCATCTGTGCCATGTGCTGGCCCTGCGGGGAGTCCAGGATCATGTCGGCCTCGTCGTCGCTGAACACGCGGCCGTTGCCGAAGAACAGCGAGACCCTGGCACGCTTGGTGGCTTGGAACATCGCCTGGGCGTCGGCGGCCGAGTCCGCGGCAACGACGTTGACGCCGGCGATCACGTGCGGGGCGTCGAGCTGCGCGGAGGGCCGGAATTCACGGCGGTAGACGGACACCGCGTCCTGCAGCGCGTTGGGCGCGAAGTGCGAGGCGAAGGCATACGGCAGGCCCAGCTGGGCGGCCAGCCTGGCCCCGAACAGGGAGGAACCCAGGATGTACAGCGGCACGTTGGTGCCCTTGCCGGGGGTGGCCTCCACGCCCTGGATGCGGGTAGGGCCAGTCAGGTAGCCCTGGAGCTCAAGGACGTCCTGCGGGAAGCTCTCTGCGGACATCGGATCTCGGCGCAGGGCACGCATGGTGTTCTGGTCGCTGCCCGGTGCGCGGCCCAGCCCGAGGTCGATCCTCCCCGGGTGCAGGGTTTCGAGCGTGCCGAACTGTTCCGCGATGGTCAGCGGCGAGTGGTTGGGCAGCATCACGCCGCCGGCGCCGAGCCGGATGCTGGACGTATGGGCCGCGACGTGGGCGATCAGCACGCTTGTGGCGGAGGAGGCGATCGAGGACATGTTGTGGTGCTCGGCGTACCAGATCCGCCGGTAGCCTCGCTCCTCGGCGAGGCGGGCCATGGCCACGCTTCCGGCAAAGCTCTCGGCCGCCGTCTGGCCCGGGCCGATCGTTGCGAGGTCAAGAATGGAAAGCGGAACAGTCACGGAAAAGGCCGGCCTTTCGTAGCGGTGCAGTGTTCGGGCCGGAGGTTGGGACTACGGCCGTGGCGGGCGCCGGGTTTCCGGCGCGGGCACACTTGGGTCAACGACGGCGGCGCCGGGGATATTTCTGCACCTTAATTTCTGCTCCTGAGGCTCAGCCGCAGGAGTAGTTATAGTCGAGGCCGCCGGAGATGTACTGCGTCATCGAGACGCGGCTGCGCGGCGTGAGGCCCGGGAGGGAGCAGTTCGTCTTGGCGCGGGCAGCGGTTCCCGCACCTGCGAGCCAGCTCGGCAGTCCTGCCAGCGGACTGGTCGACTTCACGGTTCCGGCGATCCTCCCCCACTGGTAAGCGGTGGAGTAGAGGCCTACGCGGGCGCCGATCCGCTTGAAATAGGCGGCCATGCCCTCCAGGACGGCAACGTTGGCGGCCTTGTCTGTCTGCCAGGTGTTTTCTGTTTCCACATCCAGCCACCAGAGGTAGGACTGCGGGTTGCTGACGCCGCGGCGCCTGGCGTCGTCGGAGGCCTTCGCCCAGCCGTAGATGTAAGAGCAGGCCTTGAACGTCCCCGAGGCGCAGTTTCCGTAGGGGTTGGTGACCTTCACGCCGTTGTAGGTGTTTGATGTGGGCCACCAGGATCCCTGCCGGCCCGGATTGGCCGTGTTGACGTACAGCGCCACCCTCGGCTGTGCCGTCGCTGCCGGGGATTTGGCCGTTTTCGCCCAGGCCAACTGGCTCGCCAGGCACGGGTTGGTGTTGTTGGCCAGGCCGTTGTTGACGCCCACGATCGCGAAGGCGGGCTGCTTTGGCAGGGTCTTGCCGCACTGTGGCCAGGACACATCGATACCCGGCCCCGAGGAGGTCGTGGCCGCAGTGGCCGGGCTTCCGCCCAGGAGGACAAGGCCGAGGGTCACGACAAAGGCCAGTACGATGCGCGGGAGCGAGTTGGGCATGCCACAGTCTAAGGGAAGAAAAGCAAATCGGTGGTGTAATTCGGCAGCGGTGCCATTATTGTCGTCGACGCACCCGCCGCGCACCTCGGGCCGGCACCTCCGGCCGGCATCCGACGAGCACCCCGCATAGCCCGCCCGGCCCCTCCCGACGCGGAGGCATGGAATAGTCAGCAGGCTGAGGAGGTTCCCTTCCTTATGAGCCGTGACTACTCACCGCATCGGGTCACCGCAGCGGGCTCGCCTTCCCGGCGTCGTGCCTGACGACTCCGCCTAGGCCGTATTTCAGGGAGCCGGCTCAACCCCTCCGCCACCCGCCGGCCCTGCCGGCAGAACAGGAACAACACCATGGCTAACATCCTGATGGTCGTCTCGGCCGCAAATTCGCTCACCATGCGCGACGGCAGCGAACACCCGACCGGCTACTGGGCCGAGGAACTCGTTGTCTCCCACCGGACCCTCCTCGACGCCGGTCACACTGTGCACGTCGCCACCCCCGGTGGCCGGAAGCCCACCGTGGACGAGGTCAGCCTCGCGGCCGAGTCCGCCGGCGGCCAGGACCGGGCGGACAGCTTCCGGAAGTATCTTGACTCCATCGACGCCGAGCTGTCCGCCCCGCTGGTGCTGGCCGACGTCGACGTCGCCGGTTACGATGCCGTCGTCATGCCGGGCGGCCACGGGCCCATGGCCGACCTCTACCGGGACGCCGACCTCGGCAGGGTCCTCACGGGCGCCAACGCGGCCGCCAAGGTCATCGCGCCGTTCTGCCACGGCCCCGCCGGGCTGCTCAGCGCCATTGGCGACGACGGCGCGTTCACCTTCGCGGGGCGCCGCCTCACCGTCTTCACCAACGAGGAGGAGCTGGGCGGCGGTACCGGACCCAACACGCCGTGGTTCGTGGAGGACGTCCTGAAGGAGAAGGGCGCGATCGTGGAGAACGGTGCGGCCTGGACGTCGCATGTTGTGCGGGACGGAAACCTCATCACCGGACAGAACCCGCAGTCCAGCGAGGACGTGGCCAAGGAAGTCCTCAAGGCCCTCGCCGAATAGGCCCGACTGGGCCGGGTCCGGGAACCCCGGACCCGGCTAAGCTAACCGCATGGCCATCAAATCCACTGCAGACAAAGTCGCCACGATCGTCCAGGGCTACACCCTGGATGGCCCGACGATCGAGCTCGGGGCGGCAATCGTCGACGGCGAACTCCACAAGGATGCCCCCGTCCGGCTGCCGCTCGCCATGATGAACCGGCATGGCCTCGTGGCCGGAGCGACCGGCACCGGCAAGACCGTCACGCTGCACATGATGGCCGAGCAGCTCTCCACCGCGGGAGTGCCGGTGTTCCTGGCCGACATCAAGGGCGATCTCTCCGGCCTGGCCACCGCCGCCACGGGCAGCGAGAAACTCCTGGCCCGCACGCAGAGCATCGGCCAGGCGTGGTCCGGCAAGACCTTCCCGGTGGAATTCCTGGCCCTCGGCGGCGACGGCCGGGGCATCCCGGTCCGCGCCACCATCACCTCCTTCGGCCCCATCCTGCTCTCCCGCATCATGGACCTGAACGAGACGCAGGAATCCAGCCTGCAGCTGGTCTTCCATTTCGCGGACAAGAACAACCTGGAGCTCATCGACCTCAAGGACCTCCGGACCGTCATCGCGTTCCTGACCTCCGCCGAGGGCAAGGATGAGCTTGAGGAACTCGGCGGCCTGTCCAAGGCAACCGCCGGCGTGATCCTGCGCGAGCTGATCACGCTCGAGGCGCAGGGCATGGAGAAGTTCTTCGGCGAACCGGAGTTCGATACCGCGGAACTGCTGCGCACCGCCCCGGACGGCCGCGGCGTGGTGAGCTGCCTGGAGCTGCCCACCCTGCAGACCAAGCCCATGTTGTTCTCGACGTTCCTCATGTGGCTGCTCGCCGACCTCTTCGAGGACCTGCCCGAGGCCGGAGACCTCGACAAGCCCAAGCTCGTGTTCTTCCTGGATGAGGCCCACCTGCTGTTCAACGGCGCCTCGAAGGCCTTCCTCGACGCCATCACCACTACCGTCCGGCTCATCCGGTCCAAGGGCGTCGGCATCTTCTTCGTCACGCAGACCCCCAAGGACGTCCCTGCGGACGTGCTCGGGCAGCTGGCAAACCGGGTTCAGCACGCCCTCCGCGCCTACACCCCGGAGGACGCCAAGGCCCTCAAGGCCACCGTCTCCACGTTCCCCACGAGCGACTACGACCTCGAGGAGACCCTGACCACCGCCGGCATCGGCGAGGCCGTCATCACGGTCTTGAACGAGAGGGGCGCACCGACCCCCGTGGCGCTGACCCGGCTCCGCGCACCGGAATCCGTGATGGGCCCCAGCACCGATTCCCTGATCGCCAGCACCGTGGCCGGCTCCGCCCTCCTGCCCAAGTACGGCACCGCCGTCGACAACATCTCCGCGTACGAGAAGATCACCGCCGAAGGCGGTGACCACAGAGGCGGTGACCACAGAGGCGCCGCCCCCACCGGCCCGGCCGCCGGGGCCGCGCACCCGGGCGGCGCAGTTCAGGGCGGCGGAGTTCAGGGCGGCGCCTTGGATCCCAACGCCATCGACGCCGAGGCCCGGCGGATCGAGGAAGAAATCCTGGGCCGTCCCAGCAGCCGGCCCGCGGCGGCGCCGGGGACCCCGCCCGGCTACGGCGACGCGCCCGAGCGCCAGACGCCACGCCAGGCCCCGCGGCAGGCCCCGCCGACAGGTGGCGGCATCGGTGGTGACCTTGCCGGGGCCTGGGGCGGGGCTTTGGGCGGCGGCCTCAAGAGCATGGCCCGCTCGCTGGGAACCCAGCTTGGCAAGGAGCTGCTGCGCGGGGTCTTCGGCACGTCCTCGAAGCGCCGCCGCCGCTAGGGCCGGCTCCGGCGGCAGCGAACCGGCGCCCCTGCCCCTGCCCCTGCCAAGGAGCCCGTGGCTGGCGGCGGCGATGGTCCGCGTCACAGATGCGGACCATGAGACGGGGTTTCCTGCGGGGTGCAGGTAACGTAAGAATCGTGCACATGAGTCAGGCGTTGGTCAAAATTGCAGCAGGGTGGCTGCTGGGACTGATGCTTGCCGTGGCCGCAGCCATCGTGTCGATCAACCTGGTGAACAGCTCTATCGCCGGCCCGCAGCAGCCTGTCCGCGAGTATCTCAGCGCCCTGCAAAAGGGCGATGGCGAAAAGGCGCTGGGCCTGCTGCGCGCTTCCGTGCCGCAGAGCAACCCGGCCATGCTCGACGGAACCGCCCTGCAAACCGCGGCCGCACGCATCTCCGACGTTAAGCTCGGCAATGCAGAAGAGCGCGGCGCGAACCAGGTCATGGTGCCCATGGAGTACACCATCGACGGCAACCGGCTGCGGACCGAGTTCCTACTGGAGAGCTCCGGCACCGAGTGGCTGTTCTTCCACAAGTGGTCGTTCGTCCCCACCGCCCTTCCCGTCCTGGACGTCACCGTGGTCAACTCCAGCGAGGCCACGCTCAACGGCGTACCGGTGATCATGCCCAACGGCCGCAACTCCTTCGCCGTCTTTTACCCCGGCGAGTACGAGGCCGGCCTCAACGGCCAGTACTTCTCCGCCCCGCCCACCCGAGCCACTGTGTCCGGCGGGGACGCGCGCCCGGCTTCGCTTAACCTGCTGACTGAGGCCACAGATGGACTGAGGGCGGCCGTAAGCGGCAAGGTCAAGGAGTTCCTGGATTCCTGCGCCGACGAGGCCGACAAGCAGCAGAAGCTGCAGCCTGATTGCCCGTTCTACCACGCCACCAACAACCGCGTGATTGACGGGACCATCGACTGGAGCATCACGGACTACCCCACCGTCAGCATCGAGCCGTTCGACGGCCGCTGGGTGGTGGCACCCCTGGACGGCAAGGCCCGGATCAAGGCTCGTCAGGTGGATCTGTTCACGGGCGCCGTGACCGACATCAATGCTGTCCACGACTTCAGCTTCACGACCCGTCTGGATATCGACGGCGACACCGTCAAGCTCACGCCGCAGATCAACTACTAGAACCCGGACTTGCGTGGCTGCCGGGCGGTGCCGTCACGCAGGGCAGACTTTGAGCCACTCGAGAGCCCGGTTCCCCCGGGAATCCGCGGATTTCCGTTCCCCGGGTGCCCGAAACCCTGCCGGCCGTGACGCCTACCCGGGCGAATTCACCCCGGCAAGGACGGCCTGGACCTCGGCCACCATTGCCGCGGGATCGTGAACCACGTCGGCATAGTAGTAGCGGAGGACTGCGTAGCCCTGGACCACGGAGCGGTTATTGCGGCGTTGGTCCTTCTTCACTTGGGCCCAGTCGCCGTGGTGACGTCCGTCGAGCTCCACGATGAGTTTGCCCTCCAGCAACAAATCCACATATCCGACGCCGTCAATGTGCACCTGCGTCTCCACCCTGATTCCGGCTTGCCGAAAAAAGGTTCGGGCCAGGGTCTCGAGCAGGGATTCCGCGCCGCGGTCCACCCATTCCAGGACCTCCCGGGCCCGGCCGTTACGTGCCCCGGGCAGTCGCCGTCGTAAGAAATCCACGGTCATATCGCCCCTGCCGACCGCGCACTCCACCATGACCAGGGACTCCCGGAACGGCAGGCACCGCAGCGCATGGATGAGGACATCGCCCAAGGCTGCGACCGGCCGGTGCGGATGCGGTGCAAACAGCAGTCCGCCGTGCCCGGATTCCGCGCCAGCGGCCTCCCCGCGCCGGTGGTACACATGCCGTAGGCCGGTCTGCTCCAAGGACCAAAGCCCGTAGAAAGGTGCAGCGCTCACACACGTCAGGAGTTGCCTGTGCTGCAGCAGAGCTACGTAATCGGGCGCCGCCGTCGGAAGCCTGTACAGGCCGCGGCACGGCTGCTGGACCGCCCCGGAACGCACGGCACGGCGGAGTGCGGCGTCGTCGACTCCCAAGCGGGCGAGGGACGGCCGCCGGGCGGCTCCCCCGCAAATGTCCAAAGCCTTCACCACGTCCATAGCCTTACGTTCCCGCGCAACCGTGGACCTCGGTACCCGCGGGGCACACTATGTGGACAGCGTCATGTCACGCCGCGCAGGTTCCTGGGGCGGCCCTGATGTCGAATCCACGGAATCTCTGGGCTGCCGGACTGGAATTAAGCCAAAAGGCTGCTGTCCGTGACAGCGCGTCACGGACAGCAGCCTTTGATCAGCCTTGGCGCAGAGGCCGGGCGGAGCCTCAGTCCATGCCGCGCAGGTCCAGGATCAGCTCGGTGTCGCCGTCGGCCTGCAGGAGCACGGGAATGCCCCAGTCCTGCTGGTACAGGTGGCAGGCCGCGTGGTCCGGGATCTCGCCGTCGGCGTCTTCGGGGCCGTCACAGGCCGCCGCGCGGGCGGTGATGTGCAGGACGCCTTCGGGAACGTCGGAGGACAGCTCCAGGGTGCGCAGAAGGCCCACGGAGGTTCCGCCGCCGGACACCAGCAGTTCGGGCGGGGTGGACGAGATCTTCAGCTGGGTGGGATCTCCCCAGCGGTCGTCCAGCTTCTGCCCGGTGGGTGCGGTGAAGCGGACGGCCAGTTCCAGCGGTCCGGGCGCGACGGGGCTCTTGGGCCGGTGGGTCTGCACCGCGCCCTCGTCCACCTGCTGCGCTTCCTTCGGGATGGGGACGTAGACCAGCTGGTGCTTGTTGGCTTCGACCACCACCAGCAACGGCTCGGCTCCGGCGACGTGGGTGTGGTCCACAATCACGTCGGAGGGCTCGGACAGTCCGCGCGCCAGCGTGGAGACCGTACCCGTTGCGGGGTCATACCGGCGGACAGCGCCGTTGTAAGTGTCGGCGATTGCCACCGAGCCGTCGGGAAGCACCGTCACACCGAGCGGGTGCTGCAGCCGGGCGTCGGCGGCGGGACCGTCGCGGAAGCCGAAGTCGAACAGGCCCTTGCCCACGGCCGATTCGACGGTGATGCTGCCGCCGTCGTCGATCACCAGTTTGCGCAGGGCGGAGGTTTCGGAGTCGGCCACCCAGATGTTGCCGTCGGCGTCCTCGGCGAGGCCGGAGGACTGGGCGAACCAGGCTTCGGCGGCCGGACCGTCGAGGAGCCCTTCGAGGCCGTTGCCGGCGATGATCTTGACGGCGCCGGAGCCCGGCTCATAGCTGAAGATCTGGTGCACGCCGGCCATCGCCACTACCACGGCGTTGAGTTTGGTGGACCAGACGAGGTCCCACGGCGAGCTCAGGGACACCGCGAGCGGGTCCGGTTCGAGCCGGGCACCGTAGGCCGCGCCTTCCTCGTCCACGCGGGCCGGGCCCGTCTCCAGCAGGCGCTGCACGCCGTTGCCGGCCAGTGTCCGGACGGTTCCGTCCGCGAGGGACAGCCCGCGGAGCCGGTGGTTCACGGAGTCGGCAATCACGACGTCGTAGCCGGCCTCGGCGGCGACGTCCTCGGGCAGCAGCACCAAACCCTGCGGTTCGTTGAACCGGGCTTTGGCGGCGTTGCCGTCGGCGTGGCCTTTTTCACCGGAGCCGTAGGTGCCCAGCACCGTCTGGAAGTCGGTGGAAAGTTCCACGAGCCGGTGATGGCCGGTATCGGTGACCAGCCACGAGCCGTTATCGGCGGTTCCGATGCCGCGGCCGTCGGGCAGGAACAGGGCCTTGCCCGGGAAGCGCAGCGTGCCCGACGTCGGTTCCGGCGCCACGTAGGGACCGTCGCCCCGGTGCAGGGTGCCCTTGGCCTCGTGTTCGGCGATCAGTTCGGGGATGAGCACGGCGAGGCCGTCGGCGTGGCCTTCGCCGGAGAGATGCGCCACGATGTAGCCCTCGGGATCGATGACCACCAGGGTCGGCCACGCCCGGGCCGTGTAGGCCTTCCAGGTGTCCAGTTCCGGGTCGTCGAGGACCGGGTGGCGGATCTCGTAGCGCTCGACGGCTGCCGCCAGCGCCACGGGATCGGCCTCGTGCTCGAACTTGGGCGAATGCACGCCCACCGTCACCAGGACGTCGGAGTACTGCTGCTCGAGCGGGCGGAGTTCGTCCAGGACGTGCAGGCAGTTGATGCAGCAGAACGTCCAGAAGTCCAGCAGGACGATCTTGCCGCGCAGGGATTCGAGGTCCAGGGACTTGCCGCCGGTGTTCAGCCAGTTGCGGCCCACCAGCTCGGAGGCCCGGACCCGGAGGTGGGTGCGTACGGTTTCGGTCATCAGCGTCCTTCCAGCTTTGAATTGCGTTCGGCAAGCCTGGCATCGCGCTCGGCCAGCTTGGCAAACATATCGTTGTAAGCAGTGAGATCGGCGTCGTTATTCCTGTCCGCCGCCCGGTCGGTGCGTTTGGACTCGCGGTCGTCGGAGCGGGACCACATGATGGCGACGCCGATCGCCACCAGCAGGGTGGGCACCTCGCCGATGCCCCACGCCACGGCCCCGCCCATCTGCTGGTCCAGCAGCGCGGAGCCGCCCCAGGTCCGGCCGAGGTTGCCGAAGTAGTCTGCGGCCAGCAGGCCGGTGCCGCCCATTATTGCGACGCCGAAGAACGCGTGGAAGCCCATGGTGGCCAGCAGGAGCAGCAACCGCATGGGGTAGGGTGCTCGGCGCGGCAGCGGGTCGGTGCCGATCATGGTGAGCACAAAGATGTAGCCGGTAAGGGCGAAGTGCAGGTTCATGAGTTCGTGGCCCACGTGGTCCCGCATCGCGTAGCCGAACGCGTCCGAGTAGTAGAAGAGCACGATCGAACCGGCGAAGTTGGCGGCGGCGAACAGCGGGTGGGTCACCAGTTGCGAGAACTTGGAGTGGATGATGATCAGCAGCCATTCACGCGGGCCGCGGGAGCTGTCGCGCCGCGGCGTGAGCGCACGGAGCGCAAGCGTCATGGGGGCACCGAGGACCAGGAAGATCGGGGCCACCATGGTCAGGGCCATGTGGTCCACCATGTGCGCCGAGAACAGTACCCTGCCGTAGACCGACGGCGGCCCGGAGGTCACGTAGGTCAGGACCACTAGTCCGATCACCCAGTTGACCGTCCGGAACCAGGGCCACGCATCGCCCCGTCGCAGGACCTTCCGCACACCGAGGAGGTAGGAAACGAAGGCAAAGACCACGACGGCGATCCAGAGCCAGTCGAGCCGCCATTCCGTGAGCCATCGCTCCGGCGTGAGTTCCGGCGGCAGCTCGTAGCCGGAGAGGATGAACGCAGGCGACGCGTCGGGGGCGAAGGTGGTGGGCTGCGGCGGAGCGGAGCGGCCCAGGGCCACGGCGATCCCGGACGTTGCGCCCATGATGATGAGCTCCACGATCACGAGCTGCCACAGCACGCGGCGGGCTGGACGGCCCATGGCGCGGTCGCCCAACTGCGGGATGACCCAGCGCCGGTGCATGAGGCCGATTCCGCCCAGCACGAGGACCGCTGCCGTCTTGGCGAGGATCAGTTGCCCGTAGGCCGAGCCGAAGAGGTCGCCCCACGTGGTGAGCCGGATGCTGGCGTTGATCACGCCGGAGGCAAAGACCAGGGCGAAGGCAAAGCCTGCAAGGGATGAAAACCGGCGCAGAGTCGGCTCGGTGATGTCCGAGGTTCCCGCGCCCGCAGTGCGGCCGCCGGCACCTGCGCCGCCCAGCACGCCGGAGAGGAGCGCGAGCATGATGATGCCGCCCACCCAGGCCGAGACGCCCACCAGATGCAGACCGAGCGAGTTGATGGCGCCCTCGTGGTCATTGGAGCTTGACGAGTGTCCGATCAGGGCGGCGGGGACCAGCCCGATCAGCGACAAGACCAGCGTTAGCGCCAGGCCGCCGCGAGAGCGCACACCGAAGAGGGCGGTAGTGGCGACGGCGGCGATGATCACCACAGCCAGCCAGGCCCGTCCCGTTTCGATGTCCGTCATGAAGTACACGAGGGAGCGGGTGAATTCCGGGTCCCCGGAAATGCCCTGCCCCGCAATGTCCGCGTAGCCAAGGACCAGGACGGAGATGGCTGAGAGCGTCCAGACGGCGCCCGCCGCCGCGGCGACAGCCAGTGCGCGGGTGAAGGCGGGATGTTCCGGAGCGTCCCGGTCCTTGGACCGGGAGCCGTTCCTGTTCCGCGGGAGGATGGCGACGGCGAAGATGAGGCCGCCGATCACGGTGGCCACAGCGATGTTATGGATTGCCTTGCTCACCGGCAACCCCCAGCGCACTAGTGCGCCGGGATCCGAGACTTCGCGGGCGGCGGCCGCACCGGAGAAGATCAGTGCCGCGGCCAAGCCCAGGAACAACGCAGCCAGGCCGGCGATCAGCCATGGCCGGGCAACCCCGCCGGGACCCTGGCCAGGGCCGCGTGCGTCCCCGGAAGGAACGGGCGTTGCGGTGGTGGGCGTGGGATTTACTGCGGAAGGCACACCTCCATTGTCCGCTACGCCGCCCGGCTCAGCGAATCGGCCTCAGCGAGAACCGGCCGAGCAATACGGCCTCATGCACCCGCGCGAGGGCCGTGCCGGGTGCCGTGCCCGGCGGCTGTGCCCGGCGGCTCGGTCTGGAACCCAATAAATGTAACGGGCTTCGCCTGGGCGCTCGGCTGGCAGCCACCTGCCCGCCACTTGCGCGTTCTCAACGGGATGGCCGCGACACGCAAAAGGAGCGGCAACCCGAGGGTTGCCGCTCCTTTCAGGCACGAGAAGAAGACTACTTCTTCTTGGCGACTGCAGCCTTCAGCTTGGAGCCGGCGGTCAGCTTAACGCTGTGGCCAGCGGCGATCTGAATGGTTTCGCCGGTCTGCGGGTTGCGGCCGGTGCGGGCTGCACGGTCGGTGCGCTCGACAGCAAGCCAACCCGGGATGGTGATCTTTTCGCCCGCGGCGACAGAGGTCTCGAAGACCTCGAACAGTGCGTCGAGCACGGAGTTGACTGCTGCCTGGCTGGTGCCGGCCTTGCCTGCTACCTCTGCAACAAGTTCACTACGGTTCTTAGCCATTTATGTCCTCCTGGACGGTCATGATTTCTGGAGCCTGCACACGGCATGCGTACAAACCACTGTTCGAAAACTTACCAGCTTGGCGCCGCAGAGGTGGCAAATTCCGCGTGTTTTCGGCGTTTTTTGGGGAAAATCACTGGAATCAGCGCCGATCAACGTCAAATTGCGCCGAGAGCGGACGAGCCCCCGACGATGCCGTTTCCACCGCTGGCCGGCGCCGTCACTCACGCCGGCGCTTCGCCCGGAATCTGCTGGGAGTTTCCTGAGGTGCGGGGGTGGGTTCGACGCTCCAGGGCTCGCCGGGTGTTCGGCGCCGGCGCTCCCCGGGGGCGCGTGCGGGGGCGCGTCGTTGTCCCCAACTGACTGGCAGCAGGGGCCGTTATGGGGGCTCATAACGGCCCCTGCTGCCAGTCAGTTGGGTGCGAGCTGGTGGGGTGTGGGGTTGGTGGGGGCCTGGCGGTGGAAGTCCTGGTCCGGATGCATGCCAGGGCCTTCCCGCGGCCGGGTTCGGCCGTGCGGGGGCCGGGGGCATGACGGGTTGGGGGTTCAAGAACGGGGTTTTAAATGCGGGAGGACCCCCAACGTGGTTGGGGGTCCTCGACCTTAATGATGTTCCGGCGGTGACCTACTCTCCCACACCCTCCCGGGTGCAGTACCATCGGCGCTGTGGGTCTTAGCTTCCGGGTTCGGAATGGGACCGGGCGTTTCCCCCACGCTATGACCGCCGTAACCCTTGCTCCGCCGCTTCCACCCTGGGGGTGTGGCGGGGAAATCTTGTGGTTACAACACGCTGCATGTTGTGCAGTTGTGGTGTTATTTAGTTGTTGGTTCTCAAGCAACGGGTTTGTTGGTTGGGAACCACATAGTGGACGCAAGCAGTCTTGTTTCTTTGTACCCTCTCCCGTGGTGCGAACCCCTTTTGAAACGGGTTCGCGGGAGGGGTGTGTGGTGTAAGTTATCGGCCTATTAGTACCGGTCAGCTTCACGAGTCGTTAGTCCTCGCTTCCACATCCGGCCTATCAACCCAGTGGTCTGGCTGGGGGCCTCTCACACACAAGGTGTATGGAAATCTCATCTCGAAGCGAGCTTCCCGCTTAGATGCTTTCAGCGGTTATCCCATCCGAACGTAGCTAATCAGCGGTGCACTTGGCAGTACAACTGACACACCAGAGGTTCGTCCGTCCCGGTCCTCTCGTACTAAGGACAGCCCTTCTCAAATTTCCTGCGCGCGCAGCGGATAGGGACCGAACTGTCTCACGACGTTCTAAACCCAGCTCGCGTACCGCTTTAATGGGCGAACAGCCCAACCCTTGGGACCTACTCCAGCCCCAGGATGCGACGAGCCGACATCGAGGTGCCAAACCATGCCGTCGATATGGACTCTTGGGCAAGATCAGCCTGTTATCCCCGAGGTACCTTTTATCCGTTGAGCGACGGCCATTCCACAATGTACCGCCGGATCACTAGTCCCGACTTTCGTCCCTGCTCGAGATGTCTCTCTCACAGTCAAGCTCCCTTGTGCACTTACACTCGACACCTGATTGCCAACCAGGCTGAGGGAACCTTTGGGCGCCTCCGTTACTTTTTAGGAGGCAACCGCCCCAGTTAAACTACCCATCAGGCACTGTCCCTGACCCGGATTACGGGCCGAAGTTAGATGTCCAAAGTGACCAGAGTGGTATTTCAACGATGACTCCACCCGAACTGGCGTCCGGGCTTCAACGTCTCCCACCTATCCTACACAAGCCACTCCGAACACCAATACCAAACTATAGTAAAGGTCTCGGGGTCTTTCCGTCCTGCTGCGCGTAACGAGCATCTTTACTCGTACTGCAATTTCGCCGAGTTTATGGTTGAGACAGCGGGGAAGTCGTTACTCCATTCGTGCAGGTCGGAACTTACCCGACAAGGAATTTCGCTACCTTAGGATGGTTATAGTTACCACCGCCGTTTACTGGGGCTTAAATTCTCAGCTTCGCCTTGCGGCTAACCGGTCCTCTTAACCTTCCAGCACCGGGCAGGAGTCAGTCCGTATACATCGTCTTGCGACTTCGCACGGACCTGTGTTTTTAGTAAACAGTCGCTTCCCCCTGGTCTCTGCGGCCCCGATCCCCTCCCACCAGCAAGTGGTGTTCAAGGTTGGGGCCCCCCTTCTCCCGAAGTTACGGGGGCATTTTGCCGAGTTCCTTAACCATAATTCTCTCGATCGCCTTAGTATTCTCTACCTGATCACCTGTGTCGGTTTGGGGTACGGGCGGCTAAAACCTCGCGTCGATGCTTTTCTCGGCAGCATAGGATCACCGAATCCCCCCTACGGGGGTCCCGTCAGATCTCAGGCATCATGAACGGCGGATTTGCCTACCGTTCGCCCTACATCCTTAGACCGGGACAACCATCGCCCGGCTCGGCTACCTTCCTGCGTCACACCTGTTAATACGCTTGCCTCCCAGGATCAGGTCCCGCGCTCCACCAAAACCCTTCCGCCCCGAAGGACGGTCAGGCAGGTTTCGGGCGGTTAGTATCCCCTGTTCAGCATGGGCGGTTTTTCGCCGGTACGGGAATATCAACCCGTTGTCCATCGACTACGCCTGTCGGCCTCGCCTTAGGTCCCGACTTACCCAGGGCAGATTAGCTTGACCCTGGAACCCTTGATCATTCGGCGGACGGGTTTCTCACCCGTCTTTCGCTACTCATGCCTGCATTCTCACTCGTGTAGGCTCCACCGCTGGTTTACACCGCGACTTCACCGCCCACACGACGCTCCCCTACCACTCCAGACGCCTGAACCAACCCCACAAGGGAGCGGCTTGGCTACTATCTGAAATCCACAACTTCGGCGGTGTACTTGAGCCCCGCTACATTGTCGGCGCGGAATCACTTGACCAGTGAGCTATTACGCACTCTTTTAAGGATGGCTGCTTCTAAGCCAACCTCCTGGTTGTCTTCGCAACTCCACATCCTTTCCCACTTAGCACACGCTTAGGGGCCTTAGTTGGTGGTCTGGGCTGTTTCCCTCTCGACTATGAAGCTTATCCCCCACAGTCTCACTGCTGCGCTCTCACTTACCGGCATTCGGAGTTTGGCTGACGTCAGTAACCTTGTAGGGCCCATTAGCCATCCAGTAGCTCTACCTCCGGTAAGAAACACGCAACGCTGCACCTAAATGCATTTCGGGGAGAACCAGCTATCACGAAGTTTGATTGGCCTTTCACCCCTACCCACAGCTCATCCCCTCCATTTTCAACTGAAGTGGGTTCGGTCCTCCACGACGTCTTACCGTCGCTTCAACCTGGCCATGGGTAGATCACTTCGCTTCGGGTCTAGATCACGCCACTGCAACGCCCTATTCAGACTCGCTTTCGCTACGGCTTCCCCACACGGGTTAACCTCGCGACGTAACACTAACTCGCAGGCTCATTCTTCAAAAGGCACGCCGTCACCACAACACAGCAAGCTGCGATGGCTCCGACGGATTGTAAGCACACGGTTTCAGGTACTGTTTCACTCCCCTCCCGGGGTACTTTTCACCTTTCCCTCACGGTACTGGTCCGCTATCGGTCATTAGGGAGTATTTAGGCTTATCAGGTGGTCCTGACAGATTCGCACGGGATTTCTCGGGCCCCGTGCTACTTGGGATACTCTCCAGGCGGTGCACAACATTTCGGTTACGGGGCTCACACCCTCTACGGCCGGCCTTTCAAGACCGTTCACCTATGCCTGCACTCTCACCTCACCAGCCCGGCAGAGCTGGAACGGACAGTCCCACAACCCCGACCATGCAACGCCCGCCGGCTATCACACATGGAACGGTTTAGCCTGATCCGCGTTCGCTCGCCACTACTAACGGAATCACTATTGTTTTCTCTTCCTGCGGGTACTGAGATGTTTCACTTCCCCGCGTTCCCTCCACGCACCCTATGTGTTCAGATGCGGGTCACCAGGCAGCTCGCGCCCCTGGCGGGGTTTCCCCATTCGGACACCCTGGGATCACAGTCCGGTTATCGACTCCCCCAGGCTTATCGCAGATTCCTACGTCCTTCTTCGGCTCCTAATGCCAAGGCATCCACCGTGTGCTCTTAAAAACTTGACCACAAAAGATCAAGGAGTAATTTTCGAGAGAACCACAGAAACCACCCCCACACCCCAAAGGATGCAAGGACAGATCCAGGTTCATATTCTTGGAAATTGCTTCTTATAAAAGATGCTCGCGTCCACTATGTAGTTCTCAAACAACAACCCCGTACCACACACCCCACACACCCAACCCCCACAGGGGCCAAACAGTGCATGCTCGATGCAGCCAGGAAACCAGAAACAAACCAGCCCCACACCCCGGCCACGCACCCCACAAAAAAGGGTTACGCGGCCAGGCCGTGGTCCTGTTGCCTCAGGACCCAACAGTGTGCCAAACACTAAACCGCTGATCACCCACCCGCACCGTTCCAGGACCTCCCGCCCCGAGGGGTGAGTGTCCGTACTGGGTGCCGGCGAAGAACCGGCGGCCGCTATTTGCTGATATTCCACCCGTGAGCACCCGCCGCAGAACTAGCGTCTGCGCAACGGGCGTACTCCTGACAACCCCTCCACACCCGCATACACGGGGCAAGGTGACTGTAGGCGCTCCTTAGAAAGGAGGTGATCCAGCCGCACCTTCCGGTACGGCTACCTTGTTACGACTTAGTCCCAATCGCCAGTCCCACCTTCGACAGCTCCCTCCCACAAGGGGTTAGGCCACCGGCTTCGGGTGTTACCAACTTTCGTGACTTGACGGGCGGTGTGTACAAGGCCCGGGAACGTATTCACCGCAGCGTTGCTGATCTGCGATTACTAGCGACTCCGACTTCATGGGGTCGAGTTGCAGACCCCAATCCGAACTGAGACCGGCTTTTTGGGATTAGCTCCACCTCACAGTATCGCAACCCTTTGTACCGGCCATTGTAGCATGCGTGAAGCCCAAGACATAAGGGGCATGATGATTTGACGTCGTCCCCACCTTCCTCCGAGTTGACCCCGGCAGTCTCCCATGAGTCCCCGCCATTACGCGCTGGCAACATGGAACGAGGGTTGCGCTCGTTGCGGGACTTAACCCAACATCTCACGACACGAGCTGACGACAACCATGCACCACCTGTGAACCGGCCCCAAAGGGGAAGGACTGTTTCCAGCCCGGTCCGGCCCATGTCAAGCCTTGGTAAGGTTCTTCGCGTTGCATCGAATTAATCCGCATGCTCCGCCGCTTGTGCGGGCCCCCGTCAATTCCTTTGAGTTTTAGCCTTGCGGCCGTACTCCCCAGGCGGGGCACTTAATGCGTTAGCTACGGCGCGGAAAACGTGGAATGTCCCCCACACCTAGTGCCCAACGTTTACGGCATGGACTACCAGGGTATCTAATCCTGTTCGCTCCCCATGCTTTCGCTCCTCAGCGTCAGTTAATGCCCAGAGACCTGCCTTCGCCATCGGTGTTCCTCCTGATATCTGCGCATTTCACCGCTACACCAGGAATTCCAGTCTCCCCTACATCACTCTAGTCTGCCCGTACCCACCGCAGATCCGGAGTTGAGCCCCGGACTTTCACGGCAGACGCGACAAACCGCCTACGAGCTCTTTACGCCCAATAATTCCGGATAACGCTTGCGCCCTACGTATTACCGCGGCTGCTGGCACGTAGTTAGCCGGCGCTTCTTCTGCAGGTACCGTCACTTTCGCTTCTTCCCTACTGAAAGAGGTTTACAACCCGAAGGCCGTCATCCCTCACGCGGCGTCGCTGCATCAGGCTTGCGCCCATTGTGCAATATTCCCCACTGCTGCCTCCCGTAGGAGTCTGGGCCGTGTCTCAGTCCCAGTGTGGCCGGTCACCCTCTCAGGCCGGCTACCCGTCGTCGCCTTGGTGAGCCATTACCTCACCAACAAGCTGATAGGCCGCGAGTCCATCCAAAACCACAATAAAGCTTTCCACCCCCCACCATGCGATGAGGAGTCATATCCGGTATTAGACCCAGTTTCCCAGGCTTATCCCAGAGTTAAGGGCAGGTTACTCACGTGTTACTCACCCGTTCGCCACTAATCCCCGGTGCAAGCACCGGATCATCGTTCGACTTGCATGTGTTAAGCACGCCGCCAGCGTTCATCCTGAGCCAGGATCAAACTCTCCGTTGAAGAAAAACAGACACACCATGCGCCCCCGGGAAAACGGGAAACACACAATGCACAAAATTTGAAACCAGCCAAAAACACCAGACCACACCACGGGGTGGCGCAACCTGGCACATTCAACCAATTCAATACAATAAATTGGTATCAACAAACTTGGCACACTATTGAGTTCTCAAACAACAGACACACCCGGCACCACCACAACCACACGGTCAAGGATCGCTCCGGAGCAACTTTTCAAACTTACCCGAGTCCGGACCGCTTTGCAAATCAGCGTTTCCGCGACCCGCAAACCAACCAACCCGCCCCCACCAGAACCCGGAGCGCACAAAACGCCGACCAGATCCGGTCTTGAAATTTAGGGGATTGGCCGCCTCCGGTTCCCAGCATTTCCGCTGGTCTCCCTCTCGGCGACTTAGAAAACAATACACCCACCACGCCCCCACCGCAAACCCACCCCCAAACCACCCCAAAACCCCGCCATCACAGGCCCAAACACCCCAAAAACACCCAACCACGCCCGCCGGCGTCGCCCTTCTGTTGTGTATCCTCCATCACAAGCCGGCACCGCTGCGGCTACCATCGGAGGGTGAGGGCATACCGCCGGCGCCGGAGACGAGCATTCCTCCACCGGCGTGTGTCCCGGCCAGCTGTCAGAGGTCTTTCGCAGCAAGAGGTGACGTTCCGGGTGGAACGCGGGCTCACCAACCGCGTCCCGGACACCACCAGCCGCAGCCTGTGGCAGATCTTCCGGGCCAACGTCTTCACACTCTTCAACGCAATCGTCGGCACGAGCTTTCTCCTGCTGTTGCTCCTGGGGCAGTGGCAGGATGCCCTGTTCGGTCTCGCCGCCGCCGGCAACGCCGTAATCGGAGTGGTTGAGGAATACAGGGCGAAGAGGTCCCTTGACCGGCTGGCCGTTCTTGGTGCCCCACACGCACGAGTGTTGCGCGAGGGTGAAATCCACGACATCGCCACGTCAGACGTCGTGCGCGACGACGTCCTGGTGTTGCGGGCCGGGGATCAGGTCACTGCGGACGCTGCGGTGCTCGAATCGTCCGGCCTCGAGGTCGACGAATCACTCCTCACCGGCGAATCGGACCCCGTGGACAAGGACCCGGGGTCGGAAGTGCTTTCTGGATCGATCGTTGTGGCCGGCCGAGGCACGGCGCGGGTGGTCCGGGTGGGGGCGGCCTCGTTCGCGAGCCGGCTGACGGCAGACGCGCGCCGCTTCTCGCTGGTGAATTCCGAGATCCGCAACAGTCTCAACCGCGTACTGCGCTGGATCGCCTGGGTCCTGTTGCCCGTGGTGATTCTGGTGGTCAACGGCGAGGTTCAGGCGCGCGGAGGCTGGCAGACGGCATTTTCAACCGGCGCCTGGAGTTCCGCGCTGGTGGGCGTCATTGCCGGTGTGATCGCCATGGTCCCGCTGGGACTCGTACTGTTGACGAGCGTGGCCTTCGCCGTCGGCGGAGTCCGGCTCGCCAGCCACAACGTACTGATCCAGGAGCTCGCGGCTGTCGAAGGCCTGGCACGGGTCGATGTCCTGTGCATGGACAAGACGGGAACCCTCACGGAGGGAGGGCTGGTCTTTGATGGGGTCCACCCGTTGGCGCCAGAGCCGGGCTGGGAGCAGGTCCTCGCGTGGTTTGGCGCGGAGCCTGAGGCGAACGCCACGGCACGGTGCCTGAGCACGGCTTTTGAGGACGACGGCGGACTACGGCCAGTCTCATCGGTACCGTTTTCCTCCGCCCGGAAGTGGAGCGGGGTCAGTTTCGATGGTCGCGGCGGTGCGGCGCACACGTGGATCCTCGGGGCACCGGAAATGGTGCTTGTCCGGGGCGACGACCCAGCCGGGCGTCCGTCGTCGTCGATCTCGGCACCCGACGACGACGACGTCACCCGCCCGACGACTGACCCTCAAACGGCCGCTGGACCCGCACACGACGACGTGTTGCGCCGATCCGGCGCCTTGGCGTCAACCGGGCTGCGCACGCTGCTACTGGCCCGAGCGGAGAAACTGCCGGGTGACGGGAAGCTCGAGCAGTTACCTCCGGAGCTCCGCCCGGTGGCGCTCCTGACGTTCCGGGAACAGCCCCGCTCCGATGCCCGGGAGACCCTCAACTTCTTCCGCGCCGAAGGCGTCGGGTTGAAGATCATTTCGGGGGACGATCCCAGAACAGTTGCCGCCATTGCCCGTCGGGTTGGCTTGGAGGTCACAGAAGGTTTCGACGCACGCTCGCTGCCGGAGGATCCGCTGCGTCTGGAGCAGGTGATGGAAGCGAACGTGGTGTTTGGCCGGGTAACCCCAGCCCAGAAACGGGAAATGGTCGAAGCCCTCCAGCGTCGAGGGCACACGGTGGCCATGACCGGCGACGGCGTCAATGACGTTCTGGCACTGAAGACGGCCGACCTTGGCATCGCCATGGATTCCGCCGCGGCCGCGACCAAGGCGGTAGCGCGCTTGGTGTTGCTTGACGGCCGTTTCGACCGGCTTCCCGGGGTCCTCGCTGAAGGCCGGCAGGTCATCGCCAATATTGAGCGCGTCTCCAGCCTCTTCCTAAGTAAGACTGTTTACGCGACTGCAATCGCGGTGACTTTCGCGCTCCTGCAATGGACGTTTCCGTTCCTTCCCCGTCAGCTGTCCTTCACCGACGGCCTGACCATCGGCATTCCGGCATTCTTCCTGGCGCTGATGCCGAACCCGCGCCGCTATCAGCCTGGTTTCCTGCGCCGCTCGCTGTGGTTCTCCGTGCCCGCCGGACTCATCGTCACGGCCTCGCTTCTCACGCTGAACGGGCTGGCGCTCTTGGATGGCACGGCGACGCGCGAACAGGTCAGCAGCGCCTCTGTGCTGACGCTGGCAATGGTTGGGCTGTGGATCCTCTCGGCGGTGTCCCGCCCCCTTAATGCGGGGCGTCTTGCCGTGCTGGTGGCTATGAGCGCCGCACTCGTGGTCCTGCTCAACCAACCCCTGGCGCAGGAATTTTTCGTTCTTTCCCGTCCGCCGGCGGACCTGCTGCTGGCAGCCGTGGGGTGTGGGGTTGGTGGGGGCCTGGCGGTGGAAGTCCTGGTCCGGATGCATGCCAGGGCCTTCCCGCGGCCGGGTTCGGCCGTGCGGGGGCCGGGGGCATGACGGGTTGGGGGTTCAAGAACGGGGTTTTAAATGCGGGAGGACCCCCAACGTGGTTGGGGGTCCTCGACCTTAATGATGTTCCGGCGGTGACCTACTCTCCCACACCCTCCCGGGTGCAGTACCATCGGCGCTGTGGGTCTTAGCTTCCGGGTTCGGAATGGGACCGGGCGTTTCCCCCACGCTATGACCGCCGTAACCCTTGCTCCGCCGCTTCCACCCTGGGGGTGTGGCGGGGAAATCTTGTGGTTACAACACGCTGCATGTTGTGCAGTTGTGGTGTTATTTAGTTGTTGGTTCTCAAGCAACGGGTTTGTTGGTTGGGAACCACATAGTGGACGCAAGCAGTCTTGTTTCTTTGTACCCTCTCCCGTGGTGCGAACCCCTTTTGAAACGGGTTCGCGGGAGGGGTGTGTGGTGTAAGTTATCGGCCTATTAGTACCGGTCAGCTTCACGAGTCGTTAGTCCTCGCTTCCACATCCGGCCTATCAACCCAGTGGTCTGGCTGGGGGCCTCTCACACACAAGGTGTATGGAAATCTCATCTCGAAGCGAGCTTCCCGCTTAGATGCTTTCAGCGGTTATCCCATCCGAACGTAGCTAATCAGCGGTGCACTTGGCAGTACAACTGACACACCAGAGGTTCGTCCGTCCCGGTCCTCTCGTACTAAGGACAGCCCTTCTCAAATTTCCTGCGCGCGCAGCGGATAGGGACCGAACTGTCTCACGACGTTCTAAACCCAGCTCGCGTACCGCTTTAATGGGCGAACAGCCCAACCCTTGGGACCTACTCCAGCCCCAGGATGCGACGAGCCGACATCGAGGTGCCAAACCATGCCGTCGATATGGACTCTTGGGCAAGATCAGCCTGTTATCCCCGAGGTACCTTTTATCCGTTGAGCGACGGCCATTCCACAATGTACCGCCGGATCACTAGTCCCGACTTTCGTCCCTGCTCGAGATGTCTCTCTCACAGTCAAGCTCCCTTGTGCACTTACACTCGACACCTGATTGCCAACCAGGCTGAGGGAACCTTTGGGCGCCTCCGTTACTTTTTAGGAGGCAACCGCCCCAGTTAAACTACCCATCAGGCACTGTCCCTGACCCGGATTACGGGCCGAAGTTAGATGTCCAAAGTGACCAGAGTGGTATTTCAACGATGACTCCACCCGAACTGGCGTCCGGGCTTCAACGTCTCCCACCTATCCTACACAAGCCACTCCGAACACCAATACCAAACTATAGTAAAGGTCTCGGGGTCTTTCCGTCCTGCTGCGCGTAACGAGCATCTTTACTCGTACTGCAATTTCGCCGAGTTTATGGTTGAGACAGCGGGGAAGTCGTTACTCCATTCGTGCAGGTCGGAACTTACCCGACAAGGAATTTCGCTACCTTAGGATGGTTATAGTTACCACCGCCGTTTACTGGGGCTTAAATTCTCAGCTTCGCCTTGCGGCTAACCGGTCCTCTTAACCTTCCAGCACCGGGCAGGAGTCAGTCCGTATACATCGTCTTGCGACTTCGCACGGACCTGTGTTTTTAGTAAACAGTCGCTTCCCCCTGGTCTCTGCGGCCCCGATCCCCTCCCACCAGCAAGTGGTGTTCAAGGTTGGGGCCCCCCTTCTCCCGAAGTTACGGGGGCATTTTGCCGAGTTCCTTAACCATAATTCTCTCGATCGCCTTAGTATTCTCTACCTGATCACCTGTGTCGGTTTGGGGTACGGGCGGCTAAAACCTCGCGTCGATGCTTTTCTCGGCAGCATAGGATCACCGAATCCCCCCTACGGGGGTCCCGTCAGATCTCAGGCATCATGAACGGCGGATTTGCCTACCGTTCGCCCTACATCCTTAGACCGGGACAACCATCGCCCGGCTCGGCTACCTTCCTGCGTCACACCTGTTAATACGCTTGCCTCCCAGGATCAGGTCCCGCGCTCCACCAAAACCCTTCCGCCCCGAAGGACGGTCAGGCAGGTTTCGGGCGGTTAGTATCCCCTGTTCAGCATGGGCGGTTTTTCGCCGGTACGGGAATATCAACCCGTTGTCCATCGACTACGCCTGTCGGCCTCGCCTTAGGTCCCGACTTACCCAGGGCAGATTAGCTTGACCCTGGAACCCTTGATCATTCGGCGGACGGGTTTCTCACCCGTCTTTCGCTACTCATGCCTGCATTCTCACTCGTGTAGGCTCCACCGCTGGTTTACACCGCGACTTCACCGCCCACACGACGCTCCCCTACCACTCCAGACGCCTGAACCAACCCCACAAGGGAGCGGCTTGGCTACTATCTGAAATCCACAACTTCGGCGGTGTACTTGAGCCCCGCTACATTGTCGGCGCGGAATCACTTGACCAGTGAGCTATTACGCACTCTTTTAAGGATGGCTGCTTCTAAGCCAACCTCCTGGTTGTCTTCGCAACTCCACATCCTTTCCCACTTAGCACACGCTTAGGGGCCTTAGTTGGTGGTCTGGGCTGTTTCCCTCTCGACTATGAAGCTTATCCCCCACAGTCTCACTGCTGCGCTCTCACTTACCGGCATTCGGAGTTTGGCTGACGTCAGTAACCTTGTAGGGCCCATTAGCCATCCAGTAGCTCTACCTCCGGTAAGAAACACGCAACGCTGCACCTAAATGCATTTCGGGGAGAACCAGCTATCACGAAGTTTGATTGGCCTTTCACCCCTACCCACAGCTCATCCCCTCCATTTTCAACTGAAGTGGGTTCGGTCCTCCACGACGTCTTACCGTCGCTTCAACCTGGCCATGGGTAGATCACTTCGCTTCGGGTCTAGATCACGCCACTGCAACGCCCTATTCAGACTCGCTTTCGCTACGGCTTCCCCACACGGGTTAACCTCGCGACGTAACACTAACTCGCAGGCTCATTCTTCAAAAGGCACGCCGTCACCACAACACAGCAAGCTGCGATGGCTCCGACGGATTGTAAGCACACGGTTTCAGGTACTGTTTCACTCCCCTCCCGGGGTACTTTTCACCTTTCCCTCACGGTACTGGTCCGCTATCGGTCATTAGGGAGTATTTAGGCTTATCAGGTGGTCCTGACAGATTCGCACGGGATTTCTCGGGCCCCGTGCTACTTGGGATACTCTCCAGGCGGTGCACAACATTTCGGTTACGGGGCTCACACCCTCTACGGCCGGCCTTTCAAGACCGTTCACCTATGCCTGCACTCTCACCTCACCAGCCCGGCAGAGCTGGAACGGACAGTCCCACAACCCCGACCATGCAACGCCCGCCGGCTATCACACATGGAACGGTTTAGCCTGATCCGCGTTCGCTCGCCACTACTAACGGAATCACTATTGTTTTCTCTTCCTGCGGGTACTGAGATGTTTCACTTCCCCGCGTTCCCTCCACGCACCCTATGTGTTCAGATGCGGGTCACCAGGCAGCTCGCGCCCCTGGCGGGGTTTCCCCATTCGGACACCCTGGGATCACAGTCCGGTTATCGACTCCCCCAGGCTTATCGCAGATTCCTACGTCCTTCTTCGGCTCCTAATGCCAAGGCATCCACCGTGTGCTCTTAAAAACTTGACCACAAAAGATCAAGGAGTAATTTTCGAGAGAACCACAGAAACCACCCCCACACCCCAAAGGATGCAAGGACAGATCCAGGTTCATATTCTTGGAAATTGCTTCTTATAAAAGATGCTCGCGTCCACTATGTAGTTCTCAAACAACAACCCCGTACCACACACCCCACACACCCAACCCCCACAGGGGCCAAACAGTGCATGCTCGATGCAGCCAGGAAACCAGAAACAAACCAGCCCCACACCCCGGCCACGCACCCCACAAAAAAGGGTTACGCGGCCAGGCCGTGGTCCTGTTGCCTCAGGACCCAACAGTGTGCCAAACACTACCCAACAACATCGTTCCGGCGAGCGTTCCAGGACCAGAGACCCCCGAAGGGACCCTCATCCGTACTTGCTGCCGGCACATGCCGCCAGGCACCTATTTGTTGATATTCCACCCGTGAGCACCCGCCGCAGAACTAGCGTCTGCGCAACGGGCGTACTCCTGACAACCCCTCCACACCCGCATACACGGGGCAAGGTGACTGTAGGCGCTCCTTAGAAAGGAGGTGATCCAGCCGCACCTTCCGGTACGGCTACCTTGTTACGACTTAGTCCCAATCGCCAGTCCCACCTTCGACAGCTCCCTCCCACAAGGGGTTAGGCCACCGGCTTCGGGTGTTACCAACTTTCGTGACTTGACGGGCGGTGTGTACAAGGCCCGGGAACGTATTCACCGCAGCGTTGCTGATCTGCGATTACTAGCGACTCCGACTTCATGGGGTCGAGTTGCAGACCCCAATCCGAACTGAGACCGGCTTTTTGGGATTAGCTCCACCTCACAGTATCGCAACCCTTTGTACCGGCCATTGTAGCATGCGTGAAGCCCAAGACATAAGGGGCATGATGATTTGACGTCGTCCCCACCTTCCTCCGAGTTGACCCCGGCAGTCTCCCATGAGTCCCCGCCATTACGCGCTGGCAACATGGAACGAGGGTTGCGCTCGTTGCGGGACTTAACCCAACATCTCACGACACGAGCTGACGACAACCATGCACCACCTGTGAACCGGCCCCAAAGGGGAAGGACTGTTTCCAGCCCGGTCCGGCCCATGTCAAGCCTTGGTAAGGTTCTTCGCGTTGCATCGAATTAATCCGCATGCTCCGCCGCTTGTGCGGGCCCCCGTCAATTCCTTTGAGTTTTAGCCTTGCGGCCGTACTCCCCAGGCGGGGCACTTAATGCGTTAGCTACGGCGCGGAAAACGTGGAATGTCCCCCACACCTAGTGCCCAACGTTTACGGCATGGACTACCAGGGTATCTAATCCTGTTCGCTCCCCATGCTTTCGCTCCTCAGCGTCAGTTAATGCCCAGAGACCTGCCTTCGCCATCGGTGTTCCTCCTGATATCTGCGCATTTCACCGCTACACCAGGAATTCCAGTCTCCCCTACATCACTCTAGTCTGCCCGTACCCACCGCAGATCCGGAGTTGAGCCCCGGACTTTCACGGCAGACGCGACAAACCGCCTACGAGCTCTTTACGCCCAATAATTCCGGATAACGCTTGCGCCCTACGTATTACCGCGGCTGCTGGCACGTAGTTAGCCGGCGCTTCTTCTGCAGGTACCGTCACTTTCGCTTCTTCCCTACTGAAAGAGGTTTACAACCCGAAGGCCGTCATCCCTCACGCGGCGTCGCTGCATCAGGCTTGCGCCCATTGTGCAATATTCCCCACTGCTGCCTCCCGTAGGAGTCTGGGCCGTGTCTCAGTCCCAGTGTGGCCGGTCACCCTCTCAGGCCGGCTACCCGTCGTCGCCTTGGTGAGCCATTACCTCACCAACAAGCTGATAGGCCGCGAGTCCATCCAAAACCACAATAAAGCTTTCCACCCCCCACCATGCGATGAGGAGTCATATCCGGTATTAGACCCAGTTTCCCAGGCTTATCCCAGAGTTAAGGGCAGGTTACTCACGTGTTACTCACCCGTTCGCCACTAATCCCCGGTGCAAGCACCGGATCATCGTTCGACTTGCATGTGTTAAGCACGCCGCCAGCGTTCATCCTGAGCCAGGATCAAACTCTCCGTTGAAGAAAAACAGACACACCATGCGCCCCCGGGAAAACGGGAAACACACAATGCACAAAATTTGAAACCAGCCAAAAACACCAGACCACACCACGGGGTGGCGCAACCTGGCACATTCAACCAATTCAATACAATAAATTGGTATCAACAAACTTGGCACACTATTGAGTTCTCAAACAACAGACACACCCGGCACCACCACAACCACACGGTCAAGGATCGCTCCGGAGCAACTTTTCAAACTTACCCGAGTCCGGACCGCTTTGCAAATCAGCGTTTCCGCGACCGCAAACCAACCAACCCGCCCCCACCAGAACCCGGAGCGCACAAAACGCCGACCAGATCCGGTCTTGAAATTTAGGGGATTGGCCGCCTCCGGTTCCCAGCATTTCCGCTGGTCTCCCTCTCGGCGACTTAGAAAACAATACACCCACCACGCCCCCACCGCAAACCCACCCCCAAACCACCCCCAAACCCCGCCATCACAGGCCCAAACACCCCAAAAACACCCAACCACGCCCGCCGGCGTCGTAAGTCAGGGCTGTGTGGTGCGTCACCGCGGCCCGAAACAGTAAGGATCGGGGCATTAGGGGCCCTGGGCGTTAACGCAAAAAGGGCCGGCAACCAATTGGTTGCCGGCCCTTCTCAAGCCACTGGCTTCAGGAGTACTGAATTACCAGGAAGACTTCGTGATGCCCGGGAGCTCACCGCGGTGAGCCATGTCGCGGAAGCGAACACGGGAGATGCCGAACTTCTGGAAGGTACCGCGCGGGCGGCCATCGATGATGTCGCGGTTACGCAGACGTACCGGGGAGGCGTTGCGGGGCAGCTTCTGCAGGCCGAGGCGTGCAGCTTCGCGTGCTTCGTCGGTTGAAGCGGGGTCAACCAGAGCCTTCTTCAGTTCGAGGCGCTTTGCAGCATAACGCTCGACGATGACTTTACGCTGTTCGTTCTTAGCGATCATTGACTTCTTAGCCATGTGTTTAGCGCTCCTCTCGGAATTCGACGTGCTGGCGGATTTTGGGGTCGTACTTCTTCAGAACCAGGCGGTCCGGGTCGTTACGACGGTTCTTGCGCGTCACGTAGGTGTAGCCCGTGCCCGCGGTCGACTTCAGCTTGATGATCGGACGTACGTCCTTGTCCTTTGCCACTAGAGCTTCACTCCTCGTGCCAGGATGGCGGCGACGACTACGTCGATGCCACGTACGTCGATGGTCTTGATGCCACGAGCAGAGACCTGCAGCGTGACGTTACGGCGCAGGGACGGAACCCAGTAGCGCTTCTTCTGGATGTTCGGGTCGAACCGGCGCTTGTTGCGACGGTGCGAGTGCGAAATGCTGTGTCCAAAGCCCGGCTCGGCTCCGGTCACCTGGCAGTGTGCTGCCATGACGACTCTCCTAAAAAATAAATGAAACGGCTAGCGGAGTTCCCGCTGACCGTGCGCACGGCGGCGTCCGCATCCGGCTCCCGCCCCCAACCGCAGTTCCGCAGGGTTCTTAGCAGACGGCATAAACCGGCTGATTTCCTCACTGCGGCGAAGATTGTGGGCCACGGGCACCGGGCGTTGGCGGTCCGTGGGACAGCCGCTGCGAAAGTGCCGGGATGCTGGGCGAATACAGGAATGCGCGCAACTTGAGCCCCTAACTACCGGCCGCCACGACCGTCGATTTCTCTGACGAGTCCTGTCAACCGGAGCAATTGCACACGCTCCGCGCCACCTAGCGCCTACCAAGTCTACGAGTTCGACGAATTAAAGACCAATCCATCGCGGCATGGTGTATAGGACAGCGCCCGGGAGCTGTTCCGCGCGGGGAGACGGGGGCCAGCCAGGTCATATGCCTGACGCAGCATTTTCACAGCCAAATGATAGGCAACGGGGCGATTCTGGATCCATGAACACACAACTTCTGACGACCCGTCCCGAGGTTCGCCGCAGCTCCCGTGGCGCCGTGAACCCCTTTAAGGGGCAGCATCGGCGGCGGTTGCTGAGAGCGGATCTGTTGACAGTGCTCTTCTGGGCGTCCCTGGCAGGCGCCGTCGCTTTGTGGCTGGCCGACGGCGGAGCGGCCGGCTTCTCGACTGCCGCCGGATCCTTCACCGCACTGGGCATTGTGGCCGGCCTCGCCGGCATGGACCTGGTGCTGCTCATGCTGCTGCTGGCAGCCCGCATTCCCTTCATCGACCAAACAGTTGGCCACGACCGTGCGCTGGAGTTCCACCGCAAGCTGGGCAAGCCCGCCCTGTACCTCCTGCTCGCGCACGGGATCCTCATTGCGATCGGCTACGGCATGGCGGAGGGACTGGATCCTGTCAGCGAGGCAGTTGCGCTGTGGGTTCTCGTGCCGGACATGTGGCTCGCCTACATCTCCATGCTCCTGTTCATCGCCGTCGTGGTCACCTCGCTGGTGGCCGTCCGACGCCGGTTCCCTTACGAATTCTGGTACGCCGTCCACCTCCTGACGTACGCGGCAGTCCTGACCTCGCTCCCCCACCAGTTCAGCGTGGGCGCGCTCTTTGCCGAGGGCACCTGGCAGCGCTGGTACTGGCTGGCTCTGTGCATCGCGACCGGAGCCGCCCTCGTGTACTACCGTGTGGCCCAACCGCTCATTGCAACGTTCAGGCACCAGCTGACCGTCAAGCGCGTGATGCGGGAAGCCCCCGGCGTGGTGAGCATCGAAATGACAGGCCTTCACCTGGACCAACTGGCAGGAAGCGGCGGCCGGTTCTTTATCTGGCGGTTCCTGGCCCCCGGCCTGTGGTGGCATCCGCATCCGTTCAGCCTGTCGGCCGAGCCTGTGCACTTTGACGCCGCCGGCCAGGGGACACTGAGGATCACCGTCCGCAACCTGGGCCGGGGTTCGGCGCAGCTGGCCTCGCTCAAGCCCGGCACGAAAGTGGCTGTTGAGGGTCCGTACGGGCTGTTCAGCACCGCCGCCCGCAGCCGCAGCCACGTGGTCATGGTGGGCGCCGGGATCGGCATCACCCCGATCCGCGCTTTGCTGGAGACCACCCCGTTCCAGCCCGGCAACGCCACCGTCATTCTCCGCGGACACAGCGAATCCGAACTCTACCTGGGCGCGGAAATCCTCGAACTGTGCCGGCGGCGCGGCGCCACGCTCTTCCACCTGACCGGATCCCGGCCGGCCGGTGTCCGGACCTGGCAGCCGGAGACCTCCGCACGCGCCGGCCACCGGCTGGCCAGTTACGACCCGAACCTCGCCGAGGCGGACGTCTTCGTCTGCGGCCCGGCCGGCTGGGCGCAGAACGTTCTCGAAGACGCCCGCTCAGCCGGCGTCCGGGAAGACCAACTCCACTACGAAAGGTTCGACTGGTGAGAA
The DNA here is from genome assembly GCF_019977355.1 of Arthrobacter sp. NicSoilB8. Taxonomy (NCBI): domain Bacteria; kingdom Bacillati; phylum Actinomycetota; class Actinomycetes; order Micrococcales; family Micrococcaceae; genus Arthrobacter; species Arthrobacter sp. NicSoilB8. Next base: position 4,684,533 of record NZ_AP024655.1, read on the forward strand.
CTCGCGCAGCAGTTTCAGCAGCCCTGGCTTCCGCAGGCATCCTCATTGCGGGCTGGCAGTCGGGCGTTCACGTTGCCGATACCGGCAGCACCGCCGCAAGCTCGGCGGCCGGCACTACCGGCAGCACCGGATCCACGGGATCGAGCGGAACGTCCGGCTCAACAGGCTCGTCCGGCTCGAGCGGAACGTCCGGCTCGAGCGGCTCGTCGAGTGCGACCGGCACCACAGGGGCTTCGGCCAAGGCCGTCGGGACGTATGCCGGCTCCGTCGTCCAGACCCGGTTCGGCTCCGTCCAGGTGCAGATCACGGTTCAGGCCGGAAAGATCACCGACGTCACGGCTCTCCAGCTGACCGACGCCGAACGCAAGTCCGTGCAGATCAGCAACCGCGCCGCCCCGCTCCTGCGTGCCGAAGTGCTCCAGGCCCAGTCCGCGGACGTGCAGACCATTAGCGGCGCCACGGTGACCAGCGACGCATACCTGAACTCCCTGCAGGCGGCCCTCGATGCAGCCAACCTCTGAACTGGGCCCGGCCCTGCGGGCCAGGACGTTTGGCTCGATGGGCACCGTCGTCAGCCTGACAGTTCCTGCCGAAGCCGTACCCGGGGCTGCCGGTGGTGCCGAACTCGACGCCGCAACTGCCGCCGTCGAACGCGTGTTTGCCCGCTTGGATGAGACCTTCAGCCTGTACCGCCCCGATTCCGAGGCCAGCAGGCTGGCGCGCGGCGAGCTTTCCCTGCGGGAAGCCTCCGCCGGGATGCGGGACCGCTACGCGGACGCCCTCAACTGGCGGCTCAAGACAGAAGGCGCGTTCTCGCCGGAGCGGCCCGACGGCGTCCTGGACCTTTCCGGGATCATCAAGGGCTACGCGATCGGGCAGGCAGGCGAGGCGCTGCGCGCCCTCGGGATCACTGACTGGTGCCTGAATGCCGGCGGCGATGTGCTGGTGATAGGCTCGCCCGTTCCAGGCAGCGCGGCCCCGTGGGCGGCCGGGGTCGTTGACCCGCGGGACCGCTCGTCGCTGCTTTCCGCCTACAAACTGGGCGGGCCGGGCCCCCGGCGTGCCCTGGCAACGTCCGGTTCGGCGGAGCGCGGTGATCATATCTGGACAGCGGGCACCCGCGGCACCGGGTTCGTCCAGGTCTCTGTGGCCGCGCCGGACATCGTCACGGCTGACGTGCTCGCGACGGCGATCGTCGCAGGCGGGACCGCGATGCTGCAGCGGGCCACGGACGGCTGGGAGATCGATGTCCTCGCCGTCCGCCGCGACGGCGAACTGCTTGCGACGCCGGGATTCCGCGCCTCGCCTGCCCTCTAGACGGCTGCCCTACAGATGCGTGAACTGGCCGTATTTCGGCGCCAGGCCATCGCCTGACGATTTGCCGGTGACGCGCCGGACAACCCAGGGGCCGGCGAATTCGCGCACCCATCGGGCATTCGCGCGGATGGCGTCCACGCGGCTCAGCTCCGGCACCGGCGTCATGGGCGGCACGTCAATCGAGTGCTCGTGAGCCAGGACCGTGAGGACGCGCCTTGCCATGTTCGCGTGGCCGGCGGCGGACATGTGCATCCGGTCCGTGGCCCACATGCCCCAGTCGTAGTACTCGCTGAAGCGCCAGTAGTCGACCAGCAGGGCACCGTGGTCGCCCGCGATTCCGCGCACGAGTTCGTTGTAAATGGCGGTGCGCCCGCGCATGGTGCCGAAAATCTTGGAGCCGCGCGCGTCGAAGCCCGTGAACATCACGACGGTGGCGCCGGTGGCCCTGAGTCTGCGGATGCCGGCGTCGTATTCCGCGAGGAGGTCATCGATGTCGATCTTGGGCCGGAGGATGTCGTTGGCGCCGGCGTAGATGCTGACAAGGGTGGGCTGGAGTGCGACGGCGGCATCGACCTGCTCGGCCATGATCTGGCGGAGTTTCCGGCCGCGGATGGCGAGGTTTGCGTACCCGAAGCCCGGATCGGCGGCGCCGAGCTGCTCTGCCACCCGGTCCGCCCAGCCCCGGACGCCATTGGGACGGGTGGGGTCATCGTCGCCGACGCCTTCCGTGAAGGAGTCTCCAAGGGCTACATATCGGGACGTGAAATCCATGGATCTAGTGTGCCAGCAGTTGCCGCGAGCAACAAAGACGGGATTGCCCGACGGCGGCGCACCCGCCTTTCGCTGTCAGCGGTCAGCGGTCAGCGGTCAGCGGTCAGCTGTCAGCGGTCAGCTGTCAGCTGTCGCGCAGGATCCAATGGTCGCCGTCGAGGCGGGCTACGATCTTCTCGCCGATCCGTGCCAGATCCGCGACGTCCTTGGGGCTCAAGGCGTCGAGGAAGAGCGACCGGACAGCCTCCACATGGCCCGGGGCGAGCTTCACGATCGTCTCCATGCCGGTGTCGGTCAGGTGCGCCGTGGTGACTCGGGCGTCGCCGGGGTGCGGGCGGCGCTCAAGCCAGCCGCGGTTCTGCAGCTTGGTGACCACATGGGAGAGCCGGGACAGGGAGGCGCTGGTGCGCGCCGCGAGCTCGCTCATGGGCAGGAAGCGCCCCTCGGCCTCGGAGAGCATCGCGAGAACGTTGTAGTCGAACAGGGAAAGCTTCCCCGCGGCGTGGAGCTGGGTATCGAGGGCGGCCGGCAGCAGGGTGTTGATGCTCAGTTGGGCGAGCCAGGCCCGGCGTTCGTCGGCGTTGAGCCAGCGGGGTTCGGTCATGGCTACATTCTAGGAGATTTGAAGCTTGACGATTCAACTTCGGCCCAACTTCGGACTAACTTCAGTCCGCGGGTTCGGGGATAAGTTCCCGCCCGTCCGGGGCCGGCTACCGGTAGGCTGGCCGCATGTACGTAGTCTCCCTGACTTACAAGGTCCCCGACGACATTGTGGAGTTCCACCTGCCGGCGCACGTGACGTGGCTGCAGGCGGCCTTCGACGAGGGCGTCTTCATGGTCGCGGGGCGCAAAATCCCCCGCACCGGCGGCCTGCTGCTTTCCAACGCGGACCGGGCCAGCCTGGACGCATCCTTGGCCAAGGACCCGTTCTACGTCAACGGTGTGGCTGACTTCGAGGTCATGGAGTTCCACGCCAACAGGGTGGCCCCAGGCTACGAAAACCTGCTGGACAGCTGAGCCCGGACGGCTACCCGCCCGGCCTACGCGCCGCTGCGCGGCGCCAGCACCAGTTTCTTCAGGCCGCCCTTGCGCGGGACCTTCACGGGGTCGGGCCAGCGCGGCCGGAGCTCGTCGCCGAGGGTGACGCCGCGGAGCTTCCGTCCGAACAGGGGCAGCACCCAGTCGTGCACCCAGCGGCGTTGGAGGCGCTCCCATTCCCGCAGCCCCGTCTTCGCGGGCGGCTCCCACTCCTTGGGCTTGATCTTGTGGGGCACCCCGAGGTGGTCCAGGACCTGTGAAGCGAGGTACTTGTGGCCCGCCTTGGACATATGCAGCCGGTCCGAGTCCCACATCCGCGGGTCATGGAAGGCATCGAAGCACCAGTAATCCACCAGCACCGCGCCGTAGCGGCCGGCAATCTCGCGGACGCGCCGGTTGTAGAAGGCGTTGCGCTTCTTCAACGGCTCCAGGAGCGCGGAGACCTTGACGTCGAAGCCGGTGAACAGCACCAGCGTTGCTCCCGTCCCGGCGAGCGCAGCCACGAGGGACTCGTAGTCCTGCATGAGGGATCCGATGTCCGTGCCGAAATCCAGGATGTCGTTGCCGCCGGCGTACAGCGTGATGAGCGTCGGTTCCATGGCCAGGGCGGGTCCGAGCTGTTCGGCGATGATGTGGCGCAGCCGTTTGCTGCGGATCGCCAGGTTCGCGTACTCCCAGCCAGGCTGCGCCTTGGCCAGCTTCTCCGCGACCCGGTCCGCCCAGCCCCGCACCCCATTAGGGAGACGCGGATCGTAGTCGCCCACGCCCTCGGTGAAGGAATCCCCCAAGGCAACAAAGACCCTCCGCCCAGCTCGATCCGGAAGCAAAGGAAAAGAACCCACCCCGGCACCCTAACCACCCCAAAACACCGAAAAGGAAAGATCGGGTAAACAGGAGGAATCAAGAGGCAAGCCGATCAAAGCAGCCAACAGCCAGTGCCGCTCAGGCTGCACCAAAGGTGAGCCGACCGCAAGGTCGCAATCGCCACCTCGCTAGGGTGAACTACCCCCAAGGTCGCAACCGCCGCTGGCTAAGGTGAGCAGCCCGCACGGCCGCTGTCGGTGCTTTGCAAAGGAGCGCATCGCCGACCAGAGCCGAAGGAGGCCGCCCGCGGCCGAACGAGGCGGTGGGCGGAAGGGCGGACCCGAGGGCCCCGAACTGAGCTTGCGAAGTTTGGGAAGGGTTCAACCGCTAAGCGACGGCAAAGCAGCGGCTGCGGCCGCAAGTCCGGGAGTACCAGAGGGGCGGCGCCGAAGGCTAGAGCTCGGCCTTGCCCTGCCGCCAGTACCCCATGAACGCCACCTGCTTCCGGTCCATCCCCACGTCCCGCACCAGGTACCGCCGCAGCTCCTTCACGGTGCCCGCTTCGCCCGCGATCCAGGCGTAGAACGGCAGCGTGCCAGCGTGCTTGTCCGGGTTCGGGCTGGCGCTGATTGCGGCGGCGTCCATCCGGGCCGGCGTTTCCCACAGGATGTCACGGTCCACGTTGACGTCCTCCGGCTCGGGGCCGGCGGGGTTACCGGCTGACCGGAGACCGACCCAGCCGGGGAGGGTGACGGCGGCGCGGACGGCCTCCTGCAGCAGTTCGCCGTGCGCTCGGGATCGGCCGATCGCCGCACCGCGGGCAAGCCAGGTGACCTCGACGTCGGCGGCTGTAGTGAAGTTTTGGAAGTCCCCTGCTTCAGGAACCTCCAGGATCGCGTGGCCGCTGACGTACGACGGCAGGCTCTCGAGGATTGCGCTGATGGCCGGGACGGCCGTCTCGTCCCCGGCCAGCAGGACGCGCTGGGCCAGGCCCGGAATTCACTGCGCAGCAGATCCGCTCGTCCTTCATCAATGCGAGCCGGTCAAAAGCCGCCAAACTCAATCTGCCCAAGAACTTCGACACCCTGGGCTGGGAAAACATTGATTTCCTAGCCTGGCGGGACGAGAAGATGCCCCTCCGCGGCTATCTCGTGGTGCAGGGGCCGAAGGGCCCCACCGGCATCATGCTCAGGGCCCCTGAAGGCGGGGCCAAAAAGAACCGCTCCGTGCTCTGTGAACTGTGCCGGGACGTGTTCTCCAAGGACGATGTCCTGCTGTGGGTGGCAAAGCGCGCCGGACAGTCCGGCCGCAACGGCAACACGCTGGGCACCTTGATCTGCGCCGATTTCCTGTGCTGCCGCAATGTGCGGGTGGAGCCTCCGGCCAACGAGATCAACCCGGACCCCGCCGCCGTCGTGCTGCGGCAGATCGACGGGCTGATGGCGCGCACTGCCCAGTTCGTGGACCGCGTCCGGGGCAACTAGCCCCGCCTCAAGCAACGCGGGGTCAGTTACGGCCCATTACGGCGGCGTTTATGGGCCGCAAGTGACCCCGCGTTGCTTTGGGGGCGGGCGGGGGCTACGCGGCGGCCACCGTGCTGGCGGCGTCGCGGGCCAGGATCCGGGCGGCCGTAGCCCGGCCCATCCGGACCGCGCCGTCCACATGCTGGTAGCCCTCGGCCGCCAGGTCCGAGGACGCCCAGTAGATGGGTCCCACCGGGGTGAGCTGGTCCGCGCCGTAGCGGTGCAGGCCGCCCAGATCGTAGCTGGAGGCGAAGGCACCGCGGGTCCATTCCTCGGAGGCCCAGTCGGACTCGTAGTACACCACCGGTTCCAGGGTTTTCGGGCCCAAGGACTCCGCCATGGCCGAGAGAATCACCCGACGCCGTTCCGCAGCATCGAGGGCGAACATCGCGTCCGCCTTCTCATCCGGCACGAAGGCCACCAGGGTTCCGCGCGGGTCCTCGTGGTTGGTGTTGTCGTAGATTTCCTGGACCACCAGATCGGGGCTAAAGCAGGTGCCGGAGAGGCCCTCTTCGCGCCAGAACGGCGTCTCGTAGACGGCGTGCACCTTGATCACCAGGCCCAGCGACTGATGCTGGTGCATCTGGTGCTGCCGGCGCGGCAGCGGGGGTTCAAAGCTCACGCGCGAGTAGAGGTTGGGCGGCACGGCCATGATGGCGTACCGGGCCTTCACAATGGCCTGGTCCGAAACGGCGGTGACGCCGTCGCTGTCCCAGCGCAGGGTCCGCACCGGGGAATCAAGGACGACGTCGTCCCCCAGCGCGGCCGCGATGGTCTCCGACACCAGCTGCATCCCTCCCACAACGCGCCGGTCCAGGAGCAGGTCCTCGTCCACCAGGTTCGAGAACGAGCCCGCAGATGCCGCCATCAGCACGGCCTGCAGCGCGGAGAAGGAGTGCGCCGGCTTGGTCAGCATGCCGCCGGCCAGGAAGTGGCCGATGTTGGCGCATGCCTCTTCGTCGTCGGAGAGCTGGCGCATCCAGTGGTGCAGAGAGACGGTGTCGAGGTCGCGCGCCCGGGGGTGCGCCCACGGCTCCTCGGCGCCGATCTCGGCGGCCAGCTCATCCAGAATGCCGATCAGCCGGCGCATTTCGGCCTCGGTGCGCTCGGAGACCGGGAACATCTCCCCGGTGTAGAGGCTGCGGGTGCCGTCCGGGGCGACGTAGACCGACTGGCCCTCGCGGTAGCGGCTGAACGTTTCCAGGCCCAGCTCGCCCAGGAGGTCCTTGAGCGCCGTCTGGTCCGGTGAGATCCACTGGCCGCCGATTTCCAGCATGGCCCCGTCGATGGTGCTGGTCCAGGTCCGGCCGCCAACCCTGTCGCGGGCCTCCAGCACGGCAACCGTCAGGCCCGCCGCTTTCAGGTCCCGTGCGGCGTTCAGCCCGGTCGGGCCGGCGCCGATGATAACAACATCGCGTTCAATACGTTTCACTGTTTGCTCTTTCGTTTGGTGCGTTAGTTGACCGCTGCTTGCCGGGCCCTGCCAGCACGCAGCCTCGCGGCGACGTCGATGGCGTCACCGGCCGGCGCCGTGGACTTGGCATCCGGGCGGGCGAGCAGGAGGTAGAGAAGTCCGCTGCCCGCCACCACGGCCAGGCCCAGCAGGACGGTCCAGTCGGTGACAAAGACGCCCGTGCTGCCGGGCCAGGCCAGCAGCACCATGGCAAAGATGCCGTAGGCCAGGGCGGCGGCATTAACCGCCAATCCCGCGGCGCCCAGGCTGAACGGCCCCGCCGGCCGCCAGCCCTTGAGGCGCTGGCGCAGTGCGGCCAGCACCACGGACTGGAAGGCAATGTAGATGCCCAGTACCGCGAAGGACGTGATCTGGGTAAGCAGTTCATCCGAGCCCAGGTAGATGATGACGCAGAGGGCAAGCGGGATGCAGGCTGCGACGATCAGGGCGTTAGCGGGAACCTTCGCGGTGCCGGAAACCCTGGACAGCCAGCGGTGGCCGGGCACCATGCCATCGCGGGCAAAGGAGAAGATCAGCCGGCTCGCCGCCGCCTGCAGGCTCAGCACGCAGGACAGAAACGCCGTGATCGCAACGACTAGGAAAATCTTGGCACCCACCGGGCCCAGGGCCGCTTCCAGGATGGCGGGGATGGGGTCAGCGTCCTGGCCGTTGACGATCTCCTGCAGATTGGGCGCGGCCAGCACATAGCCGCCGAAGGAGAACAGCGCGGAGACGCCTCCCACCACAATGGTCATCATCATGGCGCGCGGGATCCGCCGGGCCGGGTTGGCGACTTCCTCCGCCACGTCGCCGCAGGCTTCAAAGCCGTAGAAGAGGAACAGACCGGCCAGGGCGGCGCCCATGAACGCGTTCAGGTAGCTGCCGTCACCCTGTACGCCCATCGGGTCGAAGAACACGCCGAAGCTCTGCTTGCGCTGGAAAATCAGCAGGTACAGGCCGACGGCGATCACACCGATCAGCTCGGCTGCCAGCCCGATCCGGGCCACCCGGGCCATGGTCTTGGTGCCGGTGAAGTTCAGGACCAGCGCCACCAGCAGGAGCAGGACCGACAGGCCAAGCGTACTTTCCCGGTTCAGCTCAATCTCGAACAGGCTGGCCAGGAAGCCGCTGCCAAATTCGGCCACGGCGGTGATCGTGACAATCATGGCCCAGATGTAGACCCAGGCCGCCATCCAGGCATAACGCCGGCCCCACAGCCGCCTGGTCCACGGATAGATGCCGCCATGAATGGGATATTGCGATACCACCTCGCCGAAGACCAAGGCCACGAGCATCTGACCGGCTCCCACGATGAAGATCCAGAACACCGACGGCGGCCCGCCGGCCGCCATGGCGACCGCGAAAAGCGAGTACACCCCCACCAGCGGCGAAAGGTAGGTGAATCCGAGGGCGAAATTGGCCCACAGGGACATGGACCGGTCAAAGGAATCCTGGTAGCCCAGGACGGCAAGATGGTCACTATCGTTAAGCTCGGCGGTGTTGCGGGGTTCGGTAGACATAGTTTCCTTCCGACGACGTTGGCGGGAGATTCTGGCGGGATGCCGGCGGGAGCTGCCGGTGACGGTGGTTTCAGCGCTGCCGGTCCCGGCGGTGGAAGTGCCGGCGGTGGCGCTGCTTAACCGATGTAGCTCATGACGTGCTTGATCCGGGTGTAGTCCTCCAGCCCGTACATGGACAGGTCCTTGCCGTACCCGGAGTGCTTGAATCCGCCGTGCGGCATCTCGGCCACGAGGGGGATGTGGGTGTTGATCCAGACGCAGCCGAAATCCAGGCGCTTGGCGAACTGCATGGCCCGGGTGTGGTCCTTGGTCCACACCGAGGACGCGAGCCCGTAGTCCACATCGTTGGCCAGGGCCAGGGCCTCGGCGTCGGTGGAGAACTTCTGCACCGTGACGATCGGGCCGAACACCTCGTTCTGGATGAGCTCGTCGTCCTGGTTGAGCCCGGACACCACGGTGGCCTCGTGGAAGTAGCCCACACCTCCGTGGCGTTTGCCGCCGACTTCAACGGTGGCGTGTTCCGGCAGCCGCTCCAGGAATCCGGCGACCCGCCGAAGATGGTCTGCGCTGCTGAGCGCGCCGTACAGGATTCCGTCCTCGGCCGGGGCGCCGGTCTTGGCGTTGTGCCGAACTTCCTCGGCAAAGGCAGCCACAAACTCATCGTGGATGTCTTCATGCACCAGCAGCCGCGTGGCCGCTGTGCAGTCCTGGCCCGCGTTGTAGAACGACGCCGGGACGATCCCCGCCACGGCGGTGGCGATGTCGACGTCGTCGAACACGATGACCGGGGCTTTGCCGCCCAGCTCCAGGTGAACGCGCTTGACGTCGACGGCGGCCGCTCCGGCCACCTCCATGCCGGCCCGCACGCTGCCGGTGATGGACACCATTTCCGGGGCCTCGTCCGCCACCAGCGCCTTGCCGGTCTCACGGTCCCCCAGCACCACGTTGAACGCGCCGGCGGGGAGGAATTCGCTGGCCAGTTCGGCAAACAGCAGGGTGGAGCTCGGTGTGGAATCGGAGGGTTTGAGGACTACGGTATTGCCGGCCGCGAGCGCGGGAATGACCTTCCACGCGGCCATCATCAGCGGATAGTTCCAGGGCGCCACCTGGCCGATCACGCCGATGGGCTCGCGCCGGATCGAGGAACTGTGGTCCGCGAGGTACTCGGCGGTGGCGCGCCCTTCCAGGGTCCGGGCCGCGCCGGCGAAGAAGCGGATCTGGTCCACGAGCACGTCGATCTCATCCGGGACAATCCCGGCCCGGGGCTTGCCGGTGTCGGCGCATTCGAGGTCTGCCAGTTCCTCGGCCCGCGCCTCGACGGCGTCGGCAATGTGCAACAGCGCCCGCTGGCGCTCTGCGGGAGTGGTTTCGCTCCAGATTTCAAACGCCGCAGCGGCTGCCGCGTAGGCGGCAGCGACGTCGCCGGCGGTGGAAACGGGCGTTGTGGCGATGACTTCCTCGGTGGCCGGATTGTGGATCGCCAGCCGGCTGGTCGCTGCCGAGTCAACAAACTGGCCGTTGACGAAGTTCCGCAAATTCCGCACGCTCATGTGGTTCCCTTCAATGAATTGGGTGGCCGGTCCGCGCCGCGGACCCCGCCAGAATGTGACCTGATTCACGGCCACATGGTGAGACTACACCTTATTCATCTGAAATGGGATGTTTAAATTATTGAGCTGTGCGCACCAGGACTTTCAGGTTGGTTCCGGGGCAGGCAATGGCGCCGGTCCAGGCCGGGCCCGCATCTGCGGCGGCAAGTGTGCCCACGGGGAGTCGCGGATCGGTGGAAACGATCACTCGGCCGGCGGCGCTCACCAGAGCTGTCGGGGCGCCCACGGCGCGCATCAGCGGCAGGGCGTCCCGCTCCAGCCGGCGCACCAGGACGTCCGCGCCCACCACTCCCGCCATGGACCCGCCAACGACGACGGGCGCTGTGAGCGTGAGGATGTAATCACACGTGCACAAGTGGTCCACGTAGGGGCCCGTGATGTGCCGGGCGCCGGTGGCCTCCGGAACCCGATACCACTCCAGCGCGCTAAGGTCCCGCAGATAGTCGGCGTACTCGCGCGATGCCAGATCCAGCTGGCTCGGCTCGGTGGTGGTGCCGAGGATCGGATTGTCCTCCAGCGGGCCCAGCCACCAGGCAAAATGGAGGCCCTTCCCGCGCACCACCCCCGGTGCTGCGATGAATCCGGCGCCGATCAGCAGCGGGTCGGCGGCCGTGAGTTCCGGGCCCACCATCGCGTAGACGGCAGGATCGATCTCTCCCGCACCCCAGGCAGTTGAGGCTTCGACCCGGCTGCGCCAGTGGTCCAGGGTTCCGAAGACGTCGTTGAACAACGCTCCGATGGCCGCGGCGCACTTGCCCGCCCGGGCCTGGACGGAATCCGCACTGTGATTCTCAGCCATCGGCTGCTGCTCCTTGCTCAAGGCGTTCCTTGGCTGCCAGCAGCCAGGCGGAAAGGTCGCTGATCTGCGTCCGGACCTCGGCGCGGGCCGCGGCGGCGTCATGGGCCGCTATCGCCTCGGCGGTGCGTTGGTTTTGCGCATAGACCCGCGCCCGCATGGCCGGGTCGGTCAGGCACAGCCACAGCATGGGGCCGAACTCGGCCTGGAGGCGGATCTGCTCGCGCACCAGGCGCGGCGACTGGCTGACGACGGCGATCTCGAGGTAGAAACCGCCGGCATTCCGGCCGGAATCGCTGGCGGAGCTGAAGTCGGCATCTTGAAGCCAGGCGGTGAGCCGTTCGGCTTCATCGGTGGACGCGAGCTCGGCCGCCCTTTCCGCGCAGCCGGCGGCCAGCGTGCCGAAATAGACGGCGAGGTCGGCAATCTCCACCTGGGAAAGTCCGCGCAGCCGGGCCTGCAGGAGCCTTTCAGGAGTCTGCTCGGCGGCCAGCACGAAGCTGCCGCCCTCGCGTCCGCGCCGGGTCTCCACCAGCCCGGCCTCGCGGACAGCCCCGAGCGCGTCGCGCGCCGTCACCAAGGCCACGCCAAAGCGCTTGGCCAGCTCGGCCTCACTGGGCAGCCGGTCGCCGGGGGCCAGCACGCCGAGCAGAATCGCATCGGTCAGCCGCTGGGCCACCTGCTCGGATCTGCCGGCGCCGGTCAGCTGGGCGAAGACGGCGGCCCGGGCACCGCGCGACGGCGTGGTGGCGGATGGTTCCTGGCTCACCGCGGCGCCTGCGGCCAGCCGCGTTCCGGGCTGGCCGGAACCGAGGGATCTGCTTCCATAGCGCCACTCTATCGGCCGCGCGAGTGCACGGTCCGTCGTAGCCGCCCGCCGCAGCGCCGCGCTCGTTGGCGGATGGTTGTTGTGCAGAGCCGCCAATTCCTAGTCTGTTTGTCCAATGTTCGGGTGATTGCGCCTTGTTAGGCTTCGAATCCTTGATCAGACGCCCGGGCACGGCGATGTGCCGCGGGCACTCCACGAAGGGACCCCCATGACTCCGATGCCCGGCCCCCAGCCCGGTTCCGCCGCCCGGGACGGCGCCCAAGTGCCCGCTGACGTGCCTGCCGGGCCGCTGTCGGGTCTCTTGGTGGCCGATTTCTCCCGTGTCCTGGCCGGACCGCTGGCCACCATGACGCTGGCTGATCTGGGCGCCCGCGTCATCAAGGTGGAGCGTCCCGGCGCCGGGGACGACACCCGCAGCTGGGGGCCGCCGTACTCCACCACCGGGGCCACCTACTTTGAGAGTGCGAACCGCAACAAGGAATCCGTCTGCCTGGACCTTGCTGACCCCGGGGACCTGCAGCTGGCCAGGGAGTTGGCCCTGCGTGCCGATGTCCTGGTGGAAAACTTCAAGCCCGGCGGGATGGCGAAGCTGGGCCTGGGCTATGCGGAGCTCTCCGCCGCCAACCCCGGCTTGATCTATGCCTCAATCACGGGTTTTGGCAGCACGGGCGGGGCCAACCTGATGGGCTATGACTTCATCGTCCAGGCCTTGGGCGGACTGATGAGCATCACCGGGGAGAAGGACGGCACACCCACCAAGGCCGGCGTTGCGCTCGTCGACGTCCTGACGGCCAAGGACACTACCATTGGCGTCCTTGCCGCACTGGCGGCCCGCAGAGTCTCGGGGCGCGGGGCCCTCCTGGAGCTCAATCTGCTCTCGAGCCTGCAGGGCGCGCTGGCCAATCAGGGCCAGGCCTTCCTGGGCGCGGGCAAGGTTCCGCACCGGATGGGCAGCGCCCACCCCTCGATCGTGCCCTACCAGCTGCTGGAGTGTGCGGATGCGCCGCTGGCGGTGGCCTGCGGCAACGACGGACAGTTCGCCAAGCTGACCCAGGTTCTGGGCATTGCCGGGTTGGCCGGTGACCCGCGCTTTGCCACCAACAACGCGCGGGTGGAACACCGCACCGAGCTGGTGCCCCTGTTGGAGGATGCCCTGTCCGCGTCGTCTGCCCTCATCTGGCAGGGCAAGCTGATCGAGGCCGGCGTCCCGGCCGGCCATGTCGCGGGTATCGACGAGGGTCTTGAGTACGCCGAGTCGCTCGGGCTTGAACCGACCATCGAGGTCCGCAACGCGGCTGGCCAGCCAGCCGGAAGGCAGATCCGCCATCCCATTACCTGGACGCCGGCATTCCGGGCCCCCGCAGCGGCCCCACCGTCGCTGGGCGAACACAGCGACCGCGTCCGGGCGTGGCTGTCCGACCGCGCTGACCGCTCCAGCGCTAGGCCCAGCGCTAGGCCCAGCGCAGTGCCAGCCAGAGGTTAGCCGCGACGTCGGCATCGTCCGGATCCGCCTGCAGCAGTTCCTCCGCTATTCCCATCCGGTGGCGCAGCGAGTTCCGGTGGATCCCTAGCTCGCGGGCGGCGCCCTCCCACTGGCCCCGGTGACGCAGATAGGCGCGGACAGTTCCGATCAGGTCAGCGCGCTGATACCCGCGCAGCGCAGCCACCCAGCCCTGGGCCCGGGGATCCAGAGCCCCCTCCGGTGCGTCGACAATCTGCCCGGCAGCCAGCGCACGTACCATGGCGGCCAGCTGTCCGGCCTCCTCGTGCACCCGTTCCAGCGGCATCGGCCGGCTCAGCACGGCCGTGACACCGGCGGTGCCGGCGCCGCCGTCGGCGTCGTACGGCTCCGACTGCGTAGTGCTGCCGCCGTCGCTGCCGGGAGTGCCGGGAGTGCCGGCGTCGCGGTATTCCGCGTCCAGCACGTAATAGCTGAGGCCGCCAGCCACGTGGCGCAGGCGGCAGGAACGCAGGGCACCACCGGCCTCAGGCCAGCCGGCCCGTCCGGTCCCGGCGCGCAGCCTCGACTCCAGCTCCCCGGAAACCGCCGCGGGATCAATCTCGCCACGCACCACCAGGAGCCGCACGGCGCCGGTAGGCGCGACAATGCCCAGATCCGGTGCCAGGGCCCGGCCGGCGTCAACATGTCCGGTGAGAAAGAGCTTGGTCACGGCCGAGCCAAGCGCGGCAGCGGTGGCGTCGCTCTCCAGTTGCTGGGCCGCCTTGAGCGAGAGCAACACGCACACCGTCATGATGATCTGCCGATCAGCACGGGTCAGTTTGCGCCCGGCACCAATGGCCAGGAACCCGACCGTCCGCCGCCCCACCAGCACGGGATACTCCACGACGTCGGTGCCATGGATCTGAAAAGTGGAGGCCGAATGCGTCACGGCCATATCAAGCCGCGAGGTCTCCCTGCGCAACTGCTCCACAATCGTGTGGTTGTCCGCCGGCCAGAGTGTTTCCGCCCCGCTGTCGGCCGGAAGGTACGCCACCCAGCCGCCCAGCGCCTGGGCCAGGGCCTTGACTACGGAAGGGAGCGCATCCGCCTGCGTCGCGGCCCGGGCCAGCGCCGTCTGCGTGCCGAGGCTGGCGGTCAGGTCCGCCCGGCCTTCGCGGCCCACGAGGTCCCAATAGGCGCGGGAGACGTTCATGAACGGCGTGCCGTCGGGCACCACCAGAAGCTCCAGCCCGGCCGAGGCGCAGGCGGCACTCAAAGCCGGCGGCACCTCATCCACGCCGGCCCCCAGGCCGAGCCCCAGAGCCGCGATGTTGCGCTCCACGAGGCGCCGGACGTAGGCCTGCACCTTGGCCTCTCCGCCCGAGACGGGGATGCCCGTCGTGAGGAGCAGCTCGCCGCCTTCCAGATACGGCGTGGGATCCTCGAGCTCGGAGATGTGCACACCCGAGATCTGCCGCACGGCCACCGCCCCTCCCGCGGCGGGGCGGAGATCGCTGCCGAGTTGGTTGTGCAGTTGGGCCAGGCTGATCACTCGGTGGTCCTTTCAGACAGACACGAATCCTTTGGATATTCTAACCAAATTAGACTCAAAGTTAGATGAACCATCCAATGTCAGGCGAGGAAGGGCTCATTACCTTGTCTACATGACCCGTTCCACAGACAGCCTCCCCCAGACCCGTCACCTTGCCACCGCCATTCCCGGTCCCGCCTCCACCGCGCTGCACCGCGAGCGCGAAGCGCAGGTCAGCTCCGGCTTCGGTGTGACCATGCCCGTCTTCATCAACCGTGCCTCCGGTGGAATCCTGGAAGATGCTGACGGCAACCGCATCATCGACTTCGCCTCCGGCATCGCCGTGACCAGCGTGGGCGCCGTGAACGCCCAGGTCCAGGCGCACGTGGCCACCCAGATGGCCAGGTTCACCCACACCTGCTTCATGGTGACCGAGTACGATTCCTTCACGCAGGTGGCCGCGTGGCTGAACGCGCGTGTCCCGGGAGACTTCCAGAAGCGCACCGCACTCTTCTCCACCGGCGCGGAAGCCGTGGAAAATGCCGTCAAGATTGCCCGCGCCGCCACGGGCCGGGGACGGGTGCTGGTATTCGACGACGCCTACCACGGCCGCTCCCTCCTCACGATGGCCATGACCGCCAAGGTCAACCCGTACAAGAAGAACTTCGGCCCGTTCCCGGGCGAGGTCTTCCGCGCTCCCACGGCCACCCGGTTGTGGGCCAAAACCGGCGAGGACGCAACGGCTGCCACCGCGCTGGCCGGCGTCGAGGCGCTGCTGCTCGAGAACGACCCCCGGACGTTCGCGGCCATGGTCATCGAACCCATCCAGGGTGAAGGCGGCTTCCTGGTGCCCGCCCCCGGCTTCCTGCCCGGATTGCGGGAGCTGGCCACCAAATACGGCATCGTGCTGGTGATGGACGAGATCCAGACCGGTATGGGGCGGACCGGCAAGCTCTTTGCGAGCGAGCACGAGGGCGTCGCCGGCGACCTCACCCTGACCGCTAAGGCCCTGGCGGGCGGCCTGCCGCTGAGTGCGGTCACCGGCCGGGCCGAGCTCATGAACGCCCCGCACGTCGGCGGCCTGGGCGGCACCTACGCCGGAAACCCAGTGGCCTGCGCCGCGGCGCTGGGTGTCTTCGAGGCCTTCGAAGACGGCACGTTGCTGACGAACGCCCTGACCATCGAGGCAATCGCCCGCGAGGTGCTGCAGCCCCTCGCGGACAGCACGGCCATCATTGCCGAGTTCCGCGGCCGCGGCGCCATGCTCGCCGTCGAACTCGCGGACAAGGACACGCTGGAACCGCGCGCCGATCTTGCGGCCCAGGTGGCCGCCGCCTGCCACCGGCAGGGGGTCCTGGTCCTGGTCTGCGGCACCCACGGCAACGTGATCCGGCTGCTGCCGCCCCTGGTCATCAGTCCGGAATTGCTCCGCGACGGCCTCGACGTGCTGCGCAATGCCATCGTGGCAGCCGATGCCGCCCGGCCGGACGCCGCCAGTGCCGCGGCCCTGGCAGCCGTCTAAGTCCCCAGCCCCGCAAACTCTTGGAGAACACCATGAACGAATCCTCTGACCTGCTGAACATCGATTCCCTCTTCACCGCCGAAGAACTGGCCATGCGGGACAAGGTGCGGTCCTTTGTGGACAGCACTATCCGGCCCAATATCGCCGCCTGGTATGAGCAGGCCGTCTTTCCGGTCGAGATCATCAAGGACATGGCCGGGCTGGGCCTGCTTGGCATGCACTTGAAGGGTTACGGCTGCCCGGGCCGTTCCGCCGTGGAATACGGCATCGCCGCCATGGAACTTGAAGCAGGCGATTCAGGCCTGCGCACCTTCGTCAGCGTGCAGGGCTCGCTCGCGATGAGCGCCATTTACAAGCACGGCTCCGAGGAGCAGAAGAACCAGTGGCTCCCCAGGATGGCCGCCGGCGACGTCGTCGGCTGCTTCGGCCTGACCGAGCCCACGGCCGGCTCCGATCCCGGCAGCATGAAGACCTTCGCCCGCCGCGACGGGGACGGCTGGGTCATCAACGGCTCCAAGCGCTGGATCGGCCTGGCCTCGATCGCCCAGATCGCCATCATCTGGGCCATGACCGACGACGGCGTGCGCGGCTTCATCGTGCCCACCGACACTCCCGGGTTCAAGGCCACTCCGATTGAGCCCAAGCTCTCCATGCGCGCCTCCATCCAGTGCGACATCGAACTAAGCGGGGTCCGCCTCCCGTCCACCGCGATGCTCCCGAACGCCAAGGGTCTCCGCGGCCCGTTCGAGTGCCTCAACGAAGCCCGCTACGGCATCATCTGGGGGGCCATGGGGGCCGCGCGCGACAGCTACGAGACGGCGGTCAGCTACTCGCAGGAGCGCCTGCAGTTCGACAAGCCCCTGGCGGGCTACCAGCTGACCCAGGAAAAGCTGGTCAATATGGCCCTTGAAATCAACAAGGGCATGCTTCTGGCACTGCAGATCGGCCGACTCAAGGAAGCCGGCCAGCTCAAGCCGCACCACATCTCCGTGGGAAAGCTCAACAACTGCCGCGAGGCCATCCAGATCTGCCGTGATGCCCGCGCCATGCTGGGCGGCAACGGCATCACCCTCGACTATTCGCCGCTGCGGCACGCCAACAACCTCGAGTCCGTGCGCACGTATGAGGGCACCGACGAGGTCCACACGCTGATTCTCGGCAACCACATCACGGGCATCCCGGCCTTCCGCTAAGACGCAGCCAGTAAAGGAACAGCAATGACCACAGCAGTCGAACTGCAGCACTACATCTCGGGCACCTGGTCTCAGGGCGACGGCGGCATCATCACCTCCGTCAATCCCGCCCGCCCCGCCGAAACGGTGGCGCACGGCCTGCAGGCCGGACCGGCCGACGTCGACCGCGCCATGGCCAGCGCTGTAGCGGCGAAGCACGGCTGGGCCCGCACCCCCGCCCATGAACGCGGCGCGGTCCTGCTGCGCGCAGCGGCGATCCTGGAAGCGAACTCGCAGGCCTGGGGACTGGAGCTGGCCCGGGAGGAAGGAAAGACGCTTGCCGAGGGCCAGGGCGAGGTCCTGCGCGCCGCGCAGATTTTCCGCTACTACGGCAACGACGGCGACCGCGAGGCCGGGGCGATCTACGCCTCCCCGCGGCGGGGCGAAAAGATCTTCGTCACCCGCAAGCCGCTAGGGGTGGTGGGCGTGGTGACGCCGTTCAACTTCCCCATTGCCATCCCGGCCTGGAAGATCGCGCCGGCACTGACGTACGGCAACACGGTGGTCTGGAAGCCGGCCAGCACGGTGCCCCTGCTCGCCATGCGGCTGACCCAAGCGCTGGAACAGGCCGGACTGCCCGCCGGCGTCCTGAATCTGGTCATTGGCCCCGGCGCCATCGGGACCGCGTTGGTGGAGCATCCGGCGCTGGACGGGCTGTCATTCACCGGTTCCACCGGCGTGGGCCGCACCCTGGCCGCCGCGGCCGCGGCGCGCGGCGTCCCGATCCAGGCGGAAATGGGCGGGAAGAACGCCGCCATCGTCCTGGCCGACGCGGACCTCGAACTGGCCGCCGAGCAGGTCATGCTCGGGGCGTTCCGTTCCACCGGGCAGAAGTGCACGGCGACGTCGCGGCTGATCGTGGCGGACGCCGTCGCCGATGAATTCCTCGCCGGGTTGGCCGCCAGGGCCCAAGCCCTGCTAGTGGGCGACCCCGCAGATCCGTCCACCCAGATGGGACCCGTCGTCAGCGCCGACGCCCGGGCATCCATCCAGCGCGGCATCGCGACGGCGCTGGACCAGGGCGCCGGGCTGCTAACGGGCGGTCTCCCCTATGACGACGCGGCGCGGGCCGAAGGCCACTTCGTTGCCCCGACGATCCTGGAGCTCTCGGGGGCACGCCACGCTGATGTCTGGCGTGATGAGCTCTTTGGCCCCGTGCTCAGCGTCCGCCGGGCGGCCTCAACGCAGGAAGCCTTTGACCTGGCCAATGACAGCGACTTCGGGCTGTCGGCGGCGCTCTTCACGCAGGACGTGACCCTGGCGCTGGAGGGAATGGAGGAGCTGGACGTCGGGATCCTGCACGTGAACTCCGAATCGGCCGGCGCCGATCCCCATGTGCCATTCGGCGGAGCCAAGAAGAGCGGCTACGGACCCAAGGAACAGGGACAGAGCGCCAAGGAGTTCTACACGCACACCACCACCGTCTACCTTCGCGGCGGGCGGCCCCTGTCCGGCGCACGGCCATAGCAGCCCTTCCCCACCGA
Organism: Arthrobacter sp. NicSoilB8; assembly: GCF_019977355.1. Taxonomy (NCBI): domain Bacteria; kingdom Bacillati; phylum Actinomycetota; class Actinomycetes; order Micrococcales; family Micrococcaceae; genus Arthrobacter; species Arthrobacter sp. NicSoilB8. The sequence continues at coordinate 4,703,404 of NZ_AP024655.1, forward strand.
ACCGGAGAAAACGATGCCACCCCGAACCACCATTACGCACGTCCTCGTCATCGGCGCCGGCGCCATGGGGTCCCAGATTGCGCTGACCGCTGCCCTGGCCGGATACACCACCACCGTGCAGGACGTGTCGCCGAGCCAACTGGACGACGCCGCGGCCCAACTGCGTGAACGCACCGACAAAATGGTGAAATCCGGAAAGCTGGCAGCGGAGCAGGCCGAGCGGGCCTATGACCGGCTGACGTTCAGCACCGATCTGGACGCGGTGGCGCCCTTTGCCGACTTTGTCATTGAGGCCGCCACCGAACGGCTGGAAACCAAGACGGCCATCTTTGCCCGGCTGGGCCGGTTCGCCCCGCCCCATGCCATCCTGGCCACCAATTCCTCCACGATCGGTTCCTCCGCCGTGGCCGCGGCCAGCGGTCGGCCCGGACAGGTGTGCAATATGCACTTCTTCAATCCCGTGCTGGTCATGGAATGCGTGGAAGTGGTGCGCCATGCCGGAACGTCCCGGGAAACCGTGGACACGACCCTCGAACTCGCCCGCAGCATGGGCAAGGCACCAGTGCTGATCAACCGGGAGGTGCCGGGGTTCGTTGCCAACCGGTTAATGGGCGCCGTGCAGAAGGAGGCACTCGCACTGCTGGCCGGCGGTGTGGCCAGCATGGAAGACATCGACGCCACGGCCAAGACCGCGCTGCGGCATCCCATGGGACCATTTGAGCTGATGGACCTGGTGGGGCTGGACGTTGTGGACTACATCGCCCAGGCCACGTATGCGGCGACCGGCGACCCGGCTGACGCCCCGGACGAGTCCGTTGCCGCCCTCGTCAGGGCCGGGAGGCTTGGCCGCAAGTCGGGCTCCGGGTGGTACGACTACTTCTAGTCGATCAGGTTCACCGCCCTCAGCCCCACCCCCAGCAACGCGGGGTCAGTTACGGCCCATTACGGCGGGGCAAAGTCATATGGTCGTAGCAACGCTCTGATCGATGGAGCGTTTTATGGTCAAGTTGTTTCCTCCGAATACCCGCACCGACTTCGTTGACATGGTGTGCGGTGGGATGTCGATAGTCGCCGCGGCCCGGCGTGTCGGGGTCATGCATGGGACCGGAAGGCGGTGGTGGGCGCAGTCTGGCCAGATGATGGCTGTGAACATGGGGGCGGTCGGCGGTCTTGCGGATCCGGCACCGACGGTGGAAGGTCCGGGGGGCCGGGCGTTGAATCTGGCTGAGCGGGGGATGATCCAGATGGGCCGGCGCAGCGGGCTCAGCTACGCCGCAATTGGCGAGGCCATTGGCCGGGACAAGTCGGTGGTCTGGCGGGAAGTGAACCGGAACACCAGCGCGGACGGGGTGTATTACGCCTCGGTCGCCCACACGAAGGCCCATCAGGGCCGGCGCCGGCCCAAACCGCTGAAGCTGGCCGGGGACGAGACGCTCTGCCGGCTGATCGGGGTGTGGATGGATGACGGGTGGAGCCCGAAACTGATCTCGGCGATGTTGGCCTTCTACTTCCCCGACGATCAGACTATGCAGGTGAGCCACGAAACGATCTACCAGGCGTTATACGTCCAATCCCGCGGAAGTCTGCGGGCAGATCTGGCCGAGAAGCTCAGCTTGAAGCGGAAGCAACGGGTTCCCCACGCCGCGGACCGGACCAAGAACAGCCCCTACAAGGAAGCGTTCAAGATCAGTGAGCGCCCGGCCGAGGTCCAGGACCGGGCCGTCCCGGGCCACTGGGAAGGTGATCTCATCATCGGCTCCGACGGGACCGCGATCGGCACCCTGGTGGAACGCTCGACCCGGTTCACGATCCTCCTCCACCTTCCCGGGGACCATACCGCCGACACCGTCGCTGCCGCGATGATCCGGGAGATGGCCAGCCTCCCGGAACACCTGCGCCGCTCAATCACCTGGGACCGCGGCACGGAACTGGCCGAGTACGCCCGGATCCAAACCGCCCTGGACACCACGCTCTACTTCTGCGACCCGCACTCGCCCTGGCAGCGCGGGACCAACGAGAACACCAACCGGCTCCTGCGGTTCTGGTTCGAGAAAGGCACGGACCTCTCCGTTCACACCCCGGAGGACCTCCGGCAGGTCGCCGCGAAACTCAACCGCCGGCCCCGGCCCACCCTGAACCTGGAAACCCCAGCCAACCGGCTGAACCAGCTGCTGCACGCAGCCTAACCCCCCGCGTTGCTACCACTGATTGACTTTGCCCGGCGTTTATGGGCCGTAAGTGACCCCGCGTTGCTTGGGGGGAGGGGTCGGGGTCAGCGCAGGACGATGTCCACGGGGTTCGCCTCGGACCGCCAGGTGCCCTCCATGCCGGGGCGCGGAGCAATCACGGGAGCGGTCAGGACGCCGGAGCGGTTGGTGCGCTTGTCCCGCAGGATCTCCGTCACCGAGCCCAGGTGCCGGGAGAGGTCGATCACGTTCTCCGGCGCAGCCAGCAGCAGCTGGAAGCCGAACTCGTGCAGCGCCTTGATGCCCGCGCCGGCGAATTCCTCCGAGGCGAGCACGAACGCCTCGTCCATCATGACGGTGCCGTAGGTCGTGAAGCCCTGCTCGGCGATGCCCAGCTGGTAGCTCAGCGCAGCCGCCATGATGAACGCGGTGAAGCGCTGCCGCTCGCCGCCGGACATGGACCCGGTGTCCGCGTGCATGAAGACCTCGGTCTTCTTCGCACCCTTCCCGGCGCCCTTGGAACCGGCACCCAGCACTTCGCGGTGCTCCTTGCACTGGATGAACAGGTGCCCGCGCACGTCCAGAACCTCGGCCCGCCAGCGCCGGTCCTCCGGGGTTTGCGAGCCGAGCCGCTTCACGAGCGTTTCGAGCGACTTGTAGCGGTTGGTGAGCTCGACGTCGGCGTCCGTCTCCGACGCGGACCCGGACGAGGACGTGGACGCGGCCTTCCCCGGCCGGGCGTGCCGGACCTTGAGCGCGTTCTGGATGGCGTCCTTGAACTGCTTCGCCGTCGCGGGCAGGGTCTGCTTGATGTCCAGTTCCAGGAAGCTGCCCTCGTGGAAATTGACCTCGGACAGGATGCCGTTCAGCGGCAGGATGCGGCTGGTAATGGCGCGGCGTTCCTCGTCCAGCAGGTGCAGCAGGGTGCTGAAGGACTCGTGCGTGCGCTGGTTGAAGAACTGCCGGAACTCGGCCTCCTGTGCGGGCAGTCCGTCGCTGACAATGGCGTGGTAGCGGGCTTCGAACTCCCCCGCCGCGCCGATCGACGTGCCGTGGTCGGCGGAAATCGCCGTGCCCCATTCACGGACGAACCCTTCGAAAATGCGGGTGAGACGCTCCGAGGTGGCCTGCCCGCGGGACTCGGCACCGTGCAGTTCGGCGAGGAGCCGGGTGCGGACCTGGTTGGCGAGGTTGTCGAGTTCGTGCATCTCCTGAAGGTCGCCGAAGCCGGCGAAGTACGGTTCCAGCGCGGCGACGCTGGCGTCCGACGGCGGCGACTGCGCCAGGCGGTCACGTGCGGCGTCGAGCAGCGAATCGGCGGCGGTCAACCTCGAATCCAGGGCCTTGTACTCGCTCTGCAGCACGGCCGCCGCCTCGGTGCTGGACTGGTGCTTCTGCCGAGCAGCCTCGATGCTGGCGCGCAGCGGTTCGAGGTCGGCCTGCGCGGCGAGGGCATCCTTGAGGCGCTGCTCGATCCGGGCGAGCTCCTCCGCGGCCACCGCTGCCGAAACCTGCTCCCAGGTCCTGTGGTCGTCGGCCACGCGGCGCAGGGCGTCAAGCTGCCGGGTCATCCCCTGGTGCGATTCTTCCCGGCTTCGCGCCAGTTCGGCGGCCTTGGCCAGCTCCTGCTGCAGGTCCTCGACCTGGGCCGCCACGAGTTCGAGCTTGGCGGCGTTGTCGAACCCGAGGACGTAGTCCTGGCGGGACGTGAAGCGGTCGTCCTTTTCCACGGTGTGGCGGTTTCGCTTGACCACGCCGCCCAGGCTCAAGCCCTTGTCCAGGCCGGCGAGCTCGTCCGGGTCTTCCACACAGGGGTAGGCGAAGTCGAGGGCAATCCGTTCGCGGAGCCAGGCGCTGGCCTCCGCCAGCGCGCTGGCGTGCGGGCCGGCGGCCAGCCCGGCGTCGGTGAGGAAACTGAGCTTGGTGAGCAGGTCGCCGTCGGCCACGTCCGCCACGGCCAGTGCGCCGCCAGCCAGGGGCCGGGAGACGTCCACCGCGCGCAGCGCCCCGCGCACGGAATTGTCGTTGAGGTAGCGGGTCACGGCGGCGAAGTGCTCTCCCGGCACCAGCAGCGTGGTGGCCAGGCTCCGCAGCGCTCGCTCGGCGGCCGGCCGCCACTGTTCCTGCCCGTCGGCGAGGTCGATGAGTTCGCCGCCAAAGGGCATGTGTTCTTCGGGCACGCCCGTGGCCGCCGCGATGGCGCCGCGGTTTTCGATGCTCGACGGCGGCAGCAGCGACTTGCGCGTCTTCAGTGACACGAGTTCCTGCTGGGCGGCGGCAAGCTCGCGCTTCCTGGTCGCGTGGCCGTCGAACGCCTCGAACCTCAGCTCCTTGAGCGCCTCGGAATCGTCCTGCAGTTCGGCCGAACGTGCCGCGGCGTGGGCATGGGCCTGCTCCCAGCCGGCGGCCGACCATGGAAGGTCCAGGCCGGCGTCGGACAGCGCCTTGCGGGTCGATTCCTCCACCTCCTGGCGGAGCTTGAGCCCCACCCGGGCGTTCTCCAGCGACTGCTCGATCGCGGAAATCGCGTTGCCGCCCTGGTTGTTGTACTCCGCCTCGAGCTGGCGGAGCTCCTTGGCGAGGCCGTCGCGGACGGCGCGTTCGGCGGCGAGGTCACCCGCCTTCGCCTGGGCGAGCTCCTTCAGCTGTGCCAGGGTCTTCTCGTGCACGGTGACGGCGAGCCGCTGCTTGTAGGCCTCGAACTCCCCGCCGGAAAGCTCCCGGAGCCGGTTCGCGTCGAGCAGCGCCTGCGCGTACTCCTTGTTCAGCCCGGGAACGGGAGCCAGCTGGTCGCGCTGCTGCCGGACGTCCTCGAGGCGCTGCCGGATGGACATGAGGTTGCTGAATTCCTCGACGACGTCGTCCGCGGCAGCCAGCGTGGCGGGGGCGTCGAGGACCTGATCGCGGAAGAACGTGTTGACGCTGCCCCCGAGCCCCTTGCCGGCCTGGATGACCCGCAGCAGCGGCAGCGCCTGATCCGAATTGATGCCCAGGAGGCGGCGGAAGCGCTCGGCAAACGCCTTGTGGACATCGAAGACCTGGGCATCCGGGAAGGTCGCGTCGAGCGCGGACTTGGTGAACCGTTTGTCCGCAATACCCTCGATCGCCGCGAGGTCCAGCGGCTTGTTGTCGATCACGTAGAACCGGCCGACGCTTGATTCCGTGCCGTTCTTGGGCAGGTCGAACAGCGCCGAGACCGTGACTTTGGTGCCGGCGGCGTTGTCGAACGTCAGGGCGACGGCGGACCACGTCGCCCCGGGGCGCTGGAAGGCACTGGCCGAGCCCTCGCCGACCGCCTTGTCGCCCACCTTGCCGCGCATGTACGTGAACGTGGTGCGCTTGTCCTCGACGGCGCCTCCCGCCCGCTGCGCCGCGGCCTCGTTGGAGCGCGGTCGGGCATCAAAGACCCGGAGCATCGCGTCGAACAGCGTGGACTTGCCGACGCCGGAGTTGCCGGTCAGCAGGGTGCCATTGCGGTCCACGTGCATGGTGTGGGCGCCATGGAACGTGCCCCAGTTGACCACCTGGACGAGGGCCAGGCGCATCTGGCCGGGGTTGGTCAGCTCACCCATCGGCAGCATGGTTGCGATGCTCACTTGGCTGCCTCGGTTTCGGTTGAGTCCGTTGTGGTTGCGGGGGCGGCATCGGCGTCGTCGCCGTCCTCTTCCGCGGAACTATCGGTGTCGAGTTCTATCAGGGGTTCGGTTCCTGCCGGGTCGGTGCTGGCTGCCACCAAGGCTTCGATCTGGGCTGGGATGTCGCCGATGTTTTCGAACGGGAGGGCCAGGGGCAGGGCGTTGGAGATCGTGTAGACCTCGTCCAGGCCCGTGGCGAGGAGGAGTTGGCGGGCCAGGAGTTTGGTGATCGCACGGTTGACGACGTCGGCATCGCGGAGGGCGTCCTGCTGGCCGGCGGGCTGGTAGTGGGCGATGAGTTCGGCGACTTCCTCGCGCGTGATCGTGGGGTCGGTCTGGGCGGTGACGTGCCGGTCCAGGAGCAGTCGCAGGCGGAGCAGGACTATGGTTTCAACGCGGCTCAGGGCACGCTGCTGCCGCAGGATGCTGGAGCGGGTGCTGCCGCCGATCGCCTCGGGGTCCACGGGCCGCAGCACAGCGACCTTGCGCTCGTGGTCCAGCTGCAGCGTCAGGAACAGCTCCGAGAGGCGGCTGCGCAGGATCAGCTGGTTGTCCAGCAGCGTGGTCCACAGTTTCTCGTCGCGGCCGCCGTCGATGTAGGGGCCTTTGAGAAGCTTCACGAGCGCCTGCCGGACCTTCATCGGGAGAACGCCCGTATCGCCCGGGAACAGGGCAGCGCCGTCGACAAACGTGTCCCGCGGGGTCACCGTGAAGGGATCGGTCCGCACGTGGTCGCCCTGGTGGGCAGGCGCCGTGGGCACGGACGGCAGGCCCGTCGTCTCGCTCTCTGTCGCAGTCCCTGTCGCGGTCCCTGCCGCAGTCTGTGTCGCGGTCCCTGTCGCAGTCTCTTCAGTCATTTTCAATCCTTCGTGAGCGTGACGACGGGCAGGTACGCGGTGCGGGTGGTGCCGTCGATTTGTTCGAATTCGATGGGGCCCCAGGTCTCGCGGTCGAAGCCGGCGCCGTCGTGCAGGGTCTGCGAGAGGAGGGCGCGGATGGAGTTGATGTGGCGCTCCCCGGGCGGGAGTTGGGCCCAGGCCTCGGTGAGGGTTGAGGCCCCCGCGAGCGCGGCGCGGATGGCTTCCGGCCTGGCCTTGGCGGTCCGGGGCGAGCGCGCCCGGTCCGAGTCCGAGAACGCGATGGGGTCGGCCAGCTTAGGCGGTGCCGCGAACTCGTCCGGGTCGAAGAGCTTGACCATGGCCAGGGACTCGAAGCCGGCGCTGAACAGCACCGGACCGGGGACCAAGCCGGGCCGGTCGCGCTCATACGGCAGGGAGCGGATGGCCTGCTCGGCCTCCCGCAGGACCTTGCGGAGCCGGACCGATTGGCGGAAGTCATCACTTTGGACATACGTGTTGAGGCTCTCGCTGAGCTTGCCGTAGATCCTCTGGATCTGGCTGTGCTGGCTGCGGAGTTCGGCCACGAGGTTCTTGAGGGTCTCGCGTTCGTCGTGGCTGAGCTCGTCCGCGAACTGCCGGCTCAGCACTTCGCCGATCGCGGACCGGAACCGCAGCTGCTGCTGCGGGTCTTCCAGGAACGCGGTGAAGGAACGGAAGGTCCGGCCTTCGGGGCTCTGCCGGAGCCGTTTATCGGCCTCGAGCACCTGGGCCATGGTGGCACCCTTGCTCAGCGATTCCTCGATGATCTGGTTGCGCAGTTCCCCGACGAGCTCCTCAATCCGGTCACGCATCTTCTTGTAGTCCGCGGGCAGGCTTGCGGCGAGGTCCAGGATGTTGCCGGCGGCCTCCACGGCCTCGTCGTCGTCGAGCAGGCCGTCGAAGTCCCCCGAGCTGATGTCCTGCATCAGCTGCCGGCGCTCGTCGATCTCCTCTTCGAGGGATTCAAGCCGTGCGCTCTGGTCCGGGTTGGTCTCGTTGGCGAGCTTCTCCACATCGCCGAGCAGCGTGCCCAGCCGGGAGCCGTTCAGCGTGGACCGTTCGCTCGACAGGCTATCCAGGAAGGCGAGGACGCGGGCGGCGGGTTCAGTGACTTCGTACACGATCTGACCCGACTGGTTCCGGCGCGTCAGGAAGTTCTTGCGGGTCCACTCGTCGGCATATTTCTTCCCGGACGCCGCGCCGCCGGCCTGGCCGCCCTGCTGCTCTCCCGTGCCGGGGGCCTGCCGGCGGAGCTGCTCAAGGAAGGCGTCGACGTCGGCGTGGAACTCTTCCAGCGGCAGCTGGGCGCGGGTGCGCGTGAAGGAGGCCTGGAGTACGGCGATCACCCACGGCGCCGAGCGCGTCAGCGCCCACGCGGGTCCTTTGGTGAGGAGCTCTAGGTCCCGGAGCCGGGCACTGATGGCGTCGGCTGATGACACGGCGGAGCGGGACACGCGCTCTCCTTCGACTTCCAGAGCTTGGTTTGGGGTGGCGTTGCGCGGCAGCGGATTCGAAAAACTGCCAGGTACAAGGTTAACGCAGGGCTCCGGCCGGATTCATCGTTGTGGGCTCCCCCAAGTCGGAGCAGACTGGAATGACCAGCTGATGGGAGACGATCATGCGGAAGAGAACAGTGTGGATCACGGGGGCGGCCTCTGCAGCGGTGGTACTGGGAGGGGCGTCGATTGCGGTCGGGGCCACCCAGGCCAGGGATCTCTGGTCCGGGAGTCCGGACGCCGTCACAGCCCGAATCGGGAGCATCGCACTCGGTGACGATTCCGACGAACCGGCGCTCACCGACGCCGACCGCGCGCAGGCAGCCAGCGCCGCGCTGGCGAAGGTCGGCCAGGGCAGTGTCACGGAAGTGGAGCGCAACGACGAATCCGGGGCGGCCTATGAGGTGGAAGTCCGCCTCAATGACGGGTCCGAGGTAGAGGTCGCCGTGGGTACCGATTTCCAGGTCCTGGGCCAGAGCGTTCCGGAACGCGACGACGACTGACGCCGCCAGCGTTCCGGCAGTTTTTTCCCGGCACGGACAGGCGGCTGCGGCACCCGGATCTGGTGAGGGTGCCGCAACCGTGCCGTGACCTACGCCCGGGTAGCATTTCGATCCCGTATCAAGAGGGGGGATCGTCCAAAAGACCCTAGTTGAGCACGTCTCCTGCGCCCTACGCTCGGGCTACTGATTCAACCGCAGCAACGGTGCAGGGGGAAGAATGCAGTTCGACCTAAGCGCAGTGGAAACGGGCACGATGGTGGTCTTTGGCACCCTCGTGTTCGCCCTGTTAATCGGCCTCTTCATGATGGGGTCCGCGTTCGCAGCCATGGTTCTTGTGGGCGTGGGACGGCTCGCCTGGTACCTCGTGGCCACCGTGGTGGTGGGCCTGGTCCACGGCATCAACCACGGGTGGGACCGTCTGGTCCACCACGCCTCAACCGTCGAGTTGCCGGGCGAATTCCAGGTCGATTTCGGCACGGACTTCCGGGCCGACTATCAAGGGCAGGCGGCCCCTAGCACCGGCACTTACCCGCGAGTAGTATTGCGGGACAGCTGAAGGGTCCTCCACCCGCGGCGGATCCAGGGCTCGAACCGGCCACCCGGTTAGAGGAGATGCCCAGTGAGCTCTGCCATTGAAGACCCCGCCACCGCACCCCAAACCCCGACACCAGGCACGCCGGCGCCCGGGACCGCGGGGGCGCCGGACCACATCGGTCCCGAGGCAACAGCCGCCGACGCGCGGGCCATCGCCGAGGCTGCCCGCGAGACCAGCTGGAACCAGCCCAGCTTCGCGAAGGGCCTCTACCTCGGCAATTTCGACCTCGGCCTGATCCACCCGTGGCCCGAGGCCCCCGCGGACGACGTCGAACGCGGCGAGGCCTTCATGGCCCGCCTCACGGAGTTCTGCCGCACGATGTCTGGACGCAGCATTGAGCGCGAGGACCGGGTCCCGGATGAATACCTCGCCGGGCTCGCCGAACTCGGTGTCTTCGGCATGAAGATCCCCCGCGAATACGGCGGCCTGGGCCTCACCCTCGTGTACTACGGCCGCGCACTGGCGCTGCTCGGCTCGGTGCATCCGAGCCTCGGCGCACTGCTGTCCGCGCACCAGTCGATCGGCGTCCCGGAGCCCGTCAAGGTCTTCGGCACGCCCGCCCAGAAGCAGGAATACCTGCCCCGCTGCGCCGCCGGCGCCATCACTGCGTTCCTCCTAACCGAGCCCGACGTCGGCAGCGACCCCGCACGGATGGGCAGCACCGCGGTCCTCTCCGACGACGGCGGGTCCTACGTTCTGGACGGGGTCAAACTGTGGACCACCAACGGGGTCATCGCCGAACTCGTTGTGGTCATGGCCCTCGTGCCGCCGCACACGGACCCGGACGGGACCACCCACAAAGGCGGCATCAGCGCGTTCGTGGTGGAAATGGACTCCCCGGGCATCACTGTGGAAAACCGCAACACCTTCATGGGACTTCGCGGTCTTGAAAACGGCGTCACCCGCTTCCACCAGGTCAGGATCCCGGCGGCGAACCGGCTGGGCCGCGAAGGCCAGGGCCTGAAAATCGCCCTCACCACACTCAACACTGGCCGGCTCTCGATCCCCGCGGTGTGCGTCGCCTCGGGTCGGTGGAGCCTGAAAATCGCCCGGGAATGGTCCAACGCCCGGACCCAGTGGGGACGGCCGATCGGCCAGCACGAGGCCGTGGGCAAGAAGATTGCCTTCATCGCGGCCAGCACCTTCGCCCTGGATGCGGTGTTCGAACTCTGCGCGGAAATGGCCGACGCCGGGCAGAAGGACGTCCGGATCGAGGCGGCCCTGGCGAAGCTGTGGTGCACCGAGATCAGCTGCCTCATCGCGGACGAGCTCGTGCAGATCCGCGGCGGCCGCGGCTTTGAAACGGCCGACTCGCTCGAGGCCCGCGGTGAACGGGCCGTTGCCGCGGAACAGCAGCTCCGCGACCTGAGGATCAACCGGATCTTCGAGGGGTCCTCGGAAATCATGAAGCTGCTGATCGCCCGCGAAGCCGTGGACGCACACCTGGCCGCCGCGGGAGATCTCGCCTCGGAGGACGCCCGCCTCTCGGACAAGGCCAAAGCCGCCGTGGGCGCCTCCGGCTTCTATGCCAAGTGGCTGCCCAGGCTCGTGGCGGGCGCCGGCATGGACCCGCGGTCCTACAGCGACTTCGGCCGGCTCGCCAAGCAGCTGCGGTACGTGGAGCGCTCCTCCCGGCGGCTGGCCCGGCAGACCTTCTACGGGATGGGCCGCTGGCAGGCCAAGCTGGAGCACAAGCAGGCATTCCTGGGCCGGATCGTGGACATCGGCGCCGAGCTCTTCGCGATGGCGGCGTGCTGCTCCCGGGCCGAGATGCTGCTGCGGACACAGCCGGAACGCGGCGCCTCCGCCTACGAACTCGCCGAGGCCTACTGCGAACAGGCCCGTGTCCGCGTGGACGAATATTTCGACCGGCTCTGGCGGAACACCGACGACGCCGACCACATGCTGGCCCGCAAGACCCTGTCCGGCGATTACGCGTGGCTTGAGGCCGGAGTCCTGGACCAGTCGGAAGGCACCGGCCCGTGGATTGCCGACGCCGGCCGGCGCGCCTCAGTGAAGGAAGACCTGCACCGCAGATACCGCTGACGGGCAACTGACGGGCCGCCACGACGGATAGTAAGCATCCTTGCTAACTGCAATCCGCCGTGGTTAGGTGGACCCGGGACCGGCCCCTACCCTGCCGGTCATTCAGCGAAAGCGAGCAGTCCCGATGAGCAGCACCGCAGGCCCCGATGACACGACGCCCCGCCATGCCACACCGGAGGACGGCAACACCGCGCCGGTGACGGCAGTCCGTGCACACCAGGAATCCGGCCGCGATGAACCCGGCCGGTCTCCTGTCCGCACCCCCGTCCGCGAAGCGCCGGCCCGAGGCACTGCTGCCGACGCCGCGTCCGGCACCGTTGCGGAGGAGGTTCCCACCCGCGAAACCGTCGTGGCCCGCGAAAAGGAACAGTTCGGCGGCATCAAGGTCGGCTCAGCGTTCTTCGGCTGGCTGGCTGCCACCGGCACTGCCGTGTTGCTCACCGCGCTGGTCGCCGCCGGCGGCACCGCCGTCGGACTGGCCACCAACACGGATGTCAACGACGCCGTAGACCAGGCCTCGAACAACCAGACCGTCGGGCTGGCCGGCATCATCGTGCTGCTCGTGATCCTGTTGGTCGCCTACTACTGCGGCGGGTACGTGGCCGGCCGCATGGCCCGCTTCAACGGCGCCAGGCAGGGCTTCATGGTCTGGGTCTGGGCCCTGATCGCGGCGATCGTGGTCGCCCTGCTGGGCCTGGTCGCCGGGCAGCGGTTCAATATCCTGGCAAGCCTGAACAGCTTCCCGCGCATCCCGGTCAACGAGGGACAGTTGAACACCATGAGCATCATCGCGGCGGTCGTCGTGGCCGTGGTGGCTTTGGTGGGCGCGGTGCTGGGCGGCCTCGCGGGGATGCGTTTTCACCGCAAGGTGGACCGGGCCGGCTTTGCCGCGGCGGCAGAGGTCGAGGACCGGAACTTCTAAGCCGGGTCCGCCGGCCGTGAGACGTCAGCCCGGGACGACGGCGTCGAGGTAGTACCAGCGGCGGTCTTCGCGAACGAAGCGGCTGGTTTCACGCTGCACACCGCGTTCGCCGTCGTGCCGGTAGTGCGCCGCGAACTCCACCACGCCTTCGCTGTCCAGCGGGCCGCCGCGGCTCGTGGAAAGGATGTCCAGGCGGCGCCACTGCATGCCGTCGTCCAGCTCCAGCTCCGCGGGCCGGGTGTCCGGATGCCAGGTCCGCAGCAGGTAGTCCGCGTCCCGGAGCACGAACGCGCTGTACCGGGAGCGCATGAGCTGCTCCGCCGTCGGCGCCTCGGCATCCCCGCGGTGGAACCGGCCGCAGCAGCTGGCATACTGCTCGCCGGACAGGCACGGGCAGTTGCCTTCAAACGGCGCGGCCGGCCGGATCACGGACCGGTCCGTGCCAGATCCGCCAAGGGACCCGGAATCGGCGGCTGCGGCATGCGTCACAAGGTGTCCTTCCGGCGGGCCGGACGGTGCCGGCGGGGCTGTCTTTGACTATAGACGCCTGGTCCGCGCCGCCGGACGCCGATCGCCAATAACGGCTTCGACACATCTTCGCCCGGCCCGCCGCGGGCGGCGCGGGGCCGGCGAAAAGTACGTATTGTTAAGGGGGCTCCTGCCCGCCGCATGCGTGCGGCAGGGACCATGCTGAAGCAGGCCGGCAAGGAAAGGTGACATGGAAGATCCAACAACCATTGCGTTGCACCTGACCTTTTTCGGAACCCTCGGCGTCGCCTTCGTCATGTTCCTCGGCCTCTTCATGGTCTTTGCCGCCACCCTCGTGATTGCAGGGATCGGCCGGCTTGCGGTTGTTGTTGTCATGGCCGTCGCCGGACTAGTCGACAGGCGCCCCGGGCGCCCCGCACGCTCCGCCGAGCCAGTGAAGCAGGCGAAGCCGCGCCGCCCCGCCAGGAATGCCAGCAAGAAGGAACCCGCACTGTCGCCGGAATGGGCGGCCGCCGTGGCCCGGGCAGATGCCCGCGCCGCCGAGAGGGCAAAGGCCGAAGCCGGGCCGGCCGTCCGGGTCTCCGTCCGGGACCTGCCCAGCCCCGAGGCGCCGGCTGGGGACATCACGGAGGTCGCCGCTCTCGTGGCGTCGGCCACGGACAGCAATGGCACACTCGGCGCCGTCCCGCGCGCCTTCAAGAAGCCGCCCATGCCGGCAGCGAAGTCCCTGCTGGACACCGGCTCGCTCGTATCGCTGCACGGCAGCCTCGCGGCCGGGAAGGCCAAGCGGCCCGCCCAGGAGCGCAAAGCAGGCTGAGCCCTTACCCCGGGCTGGTAAGTCCGCTACGTTGGAACCCATGGAATTCAGATACCTCGGGAACAGCGGCTTCAAGATTTCAGAAATCACCTTTGGCAACTGGCTGACCCATGGCTCCCAGGTGGAGAACGACGTCGCCACCCAATGCGTCCGGGCCGCGCTCGACGCCGGTATCAGCACCTTCGACACGGCCGATGTCTACGCCAATACCGCGGCCGAGACCGTCCTTGGCGAAGCCCTCAAGGACGAACGCCGGGAGTCCCTGGAAGTCTTCACCAAGGTCTTCGGCCCCACAGGCCCCAAGGGCCACAACGATCTTGGGCTGTCCCGCAAGCACATCATGGAGTCGATCAACGGTTCCCTGCGTCGGCTGCAGACCGACTACGTGGACCTCTACCAGGCCCACCGCTACGACTACGAGACGCCGCTGGAAGAGACCATGCAGGCCTTCGCGGACATCGTCCGGCAGGGCAAGGCCTTGTACATCGGGGTCAGCGAGTGGACGGCCAACCAGATCCGTGAAGGCCATGGCCTCGCCAAGGAACTGGGCTTCCAGCTGATCTCCAACCAGCCGCAGTACTCCATGCTCTGGCGGGTGATCGAAGCCGAGGTGATCCCGACGTCGGAAGAGCTGGGTCTGTCCCAGATCGTCTGGTCCCCGATGGCGCAGGGCGTGCTGAGCGGCAAGTACCACCCCGGAAAACCGGCGCCCGAAGGCAGCCGCGCCACGGACACGAAGGGCGGTTCGCGGATGATCGAGCGCTGGATGTCCAGCGACGTCCTCACCGGCGTCCAGCAGCTCAGGCCGATCGCGGCAGAGGCCGGGCTGACCATGGCCCAGCTCAGCATCGCCTGGGTGCTGCAGAACAAAAACGTCGCGTCGGCCATCATGGGCGCGTCCCGGCCGGAACAGATCGAGAAGAACGTGGCGGCCGCCGGCGTGAAGCTGGACCCGGTGATCATGGACAAGATTGATGCCGCCATCGGCTCGCTGGCCGAACGCGACCCCGCGCAGACCAAGTCGCCCGCCTCCCGCGAGGCCTAGGCCCATGCCCGACGCCCCTGAGCTTGCCGTCACCGGTTCCACCGGCCAGCTGGGCGGCCTGGTGGCCAGGCTGCTGGCCCGGGCCGGCAGCCGGCAGCGCCTCCTGGTGCGGGACGCCGCCCGGGCACCGGTTCTCGACGGCGCCGTCCCGTTCGAGACCAGCTACGCCGACCCGGAGCGGGCGAAGGCGGCGCTGGCCGGCGCGACAACGCTGTTCATGGTTTCCGCAGCGGAGGCCGAAGACCGGCTGCAGCAGCACTACGCCTTCGTCGACGCGGCGGCCGCGGCGGGTGTCCGGCACATTGTGTATACCTCGTTCTTCGGGGCTGCGCCGGACTGCACGTTCACCCTGGGCCGGGACCACTTCGCAACGGAGGAGCGGATCAAGGCCTCCGGCATGGACTACACGTTCCTGCGGGACAACTTCTACCTGGACTTCCTGCCGCTGCTGGCGGGGGACGACGGCGTCATCCGCGGCCCCGCCGGCGACGGCGTGATGGCGGCCGTCGCGCGGGCCGACATCGCCCGCTCGGCCGTCACCGTGCTGCGTGACCCCGCCCTGCACGTGGGACGGACCTACGATCTGACGGGTCCGGAGGACATCTCCCTGGCCCGCGGCGCGGAACTCCTGACCGCCGGAACCGGCCGGACCATCACCTTCCACAACGAGACCCTGGCGGAGGCCTACGCCTCCCGCGCCTCCTACGGGGCGCCGCCGTGGCAGGTGGACGCCTGGGTGAGCACGTACACGGCCATCGCGGCTGGTGAACTGGCCGGCCCGACCTCCGCCGTGCATGAGCTGACGGGCCGCGAGCCGCTGAGCCTTGAGCAGTTCCTGGCGGAGTCGCACCGGCTCTAGGCGGCGGCACCGGTTTCGCCGCCGGCCCCTCCACCGGCAGGGACCCGGGTGCAGATCCCAGTATTGACGGCTTCCGGACTCCGGCGTAGACCTGAATTCAGGTGACACCGGCCAAACCCGGGCCGGGCCGGAGAAGAATCGCAGCACGCCATGCCAAAGCAAATGTCCCGACACTCCTCTGTCCTGAAGAGCCCCCGCCGGCAGACCGGGAAGACCGGACCGAATCCCGGCGTCCCGAGCCACGGCCCGCTGACCGGGGAGGAACTCCAGCTCGCCGTGCGGAACCATTCCATGCCGCTTGAGGCCCTGCGGAATGACACCACACCGCCCGGGCTGCACTATGTGCTCACCCATTTCGACATCCCGTTCATCGACGCCGAGCACTGGCACCTGCAGATCGGCGGCGCCGTGCAGCGGTCCCTGGAACTAAGCCTGCGGGCCTTGCGCCGGGCACCGAGCATCACCATCCCGGTCACCTTGGAATGCGCCGGCAACGGCAGGTCCCTCCTGCGGCCCCGCCCGCTGAGCCAGCCCTGGATGCTTGAGGGCGTGGGCACCGCCGTGTGGACCGGCGTCCCGCTCGCCTACCTCCTGACCCAGGCCGGGGTGGAGGACGACGCCGTCGAGGTACTCTTCAGCGGGGCGGACGCCGGAATCCAAGGCGGCGTCGCCCAGAACTTCGCCCGGAGCCTGCCGATCAGCGAGGCCCTGCGGCCCGACGTCGTGTTGGCCTACCGGATGAACGACGCAGACCTGCCGCCGCAGCACGGCTACCCGCTCCGGCTCGTGGTACCCGGCTGGTACGGCATGGCGAGCGTGAAGTGGCTGTCCTCGATCAAGGTTCTGACCAAGCCGTATAAGGGTTTCCAGCAGGCCGAGGCCTACCGCTACCAGCAGGATGCGGACGATCCCGGCACCCCGGTCACGTGGATGAAGGTCCGCTCGCTGATGATCCCTCCGGGGGTCCCGGACTTCTTCACCCGGAGCCGCGTCCTGCCCCCGGGGCCGGTGATGCTGACGGGCCGGGCGTGGTCCGGGCAGGGCGCCGTGCAGCGCGTCGACGTCGGGATCGACGGCAAATGGGCCCCGGCCCATCTGGAGCACCCGGCGGCGCCGTTCGCATGGTGCGCGTGGTCGATGCCGTGGGTGGCCGATCCCGGCGAGCACGAACTCACCTGCCGTGCCACCGATGCCAGCGGCGCCGTGCAGCCGCTGGAACAGGTGTGGAACTACCAGGGCATGGGCAACAACGTGGTGCAGCGGATCAAGGTCAGCGTGGAATAGCCGGCCTGCGGGGACTCAGCGACCGCGCCGCAGGTGCTCGGCATTGAGTTCGTCGAGTTCCGCATCCGTGAGGCAGTCGAATCCGCGCGCCTCGCGTTTGTCGCTGCGGGAGAACCGGATGAACATCAGGATGATCAGCGGCAGATCGACAATTTCGCAGATGAACCACAGAACGTCCCCCGCCAGTTGCTGGTCACGCAGGGCGTCGGGGAACCAGCCGGGCGCGGACGGCGCGGCCATGACGTGATCAAGCACCTGGCCGTTGAGGCGCAGCAGGATCCCCGGTACAGCATCGACCAGCAGCTCAATGAAGACGAACACGAATTCCAGGGTGAAAAAAGCGCTGGAACGGCGGAAGTCCGCCTCCTCGATGATCGGCAGGGCCAGCAGCAGGCCGAGCAGCGGCACCCCGACGGTCAGCAGCGCCTCGGCCGTCGGGGCCGCGCGGAGAGTGTAGAAAGCCGGCGTGAGAAAGGTCGAGAAGAGGGCGAGACCAAGCAGCGGGGCGACCATGGAATTGCTGACCAGCCGCACCGCGCGGTGCGCAAGCGCTTTGTTCAGCCGGTCGACGCCCGGCGGCGGGAGGGCAGCCCTGGCCAGGGAGATCGGTTTCCCCAAACCAACCAGCAGCGGCACCACGAAGAGCAGCAGTGAAATCTTCAGGGTGAAGGCCCACCGGAGCCCGGCGCTGTAGACGCCGGGGAATCCGCAGGTCAGCACGGTCAGGAACCCCAGGCCCAGGAGGTAGAACGCAAGTGTCCGCCACACGGGCCAGCGGTGGCCGCGTACCGCCGCGGCCCTCAGGCCGAGCGCATATAGCACCGCCGAACCGCCGATCAGGACGGCGGCGGCCCAGTCGATCTGCCAGGCGGTGAGGAGTACATCAAGGGGCGGCACGGGCTCATGTTAGCCGCCTTTCCTTGGAAGACCCCTCAGCACCCCTCGAAGTCGGTAAGCACCTTGACCTTGTCCGCCGAGGCGGACAAGGGATCGAAGGTGTAGCCGATCCATTCCCGTGCGAGCCGCCGCGCCAGCTCCAGCCCCACCACGCGCTGGCCCATCGTCAGGACCTGGCAGTCGTTGGAGAGCACGGAGCGCTCCACGCTGAAGGAATCATGGGCGGTCGCGGCCCGGATGCCGTCCACCTTGTTGGCGGCAATGGCGACGCCGATCCCCGTCCCGCAGAACAGGATGGCCCGGTCCGCCTGCCCGTCCCTGATCAGTTCCCCCGCGGCGATGCCGACATACGGGTACGGCTTAGTGAACAGCTCCGGGGCGTCGCCGCGGTTGACTCCGATGTCGATGACTTCCGAGATCCGCGGGTCCGTCCGCAGGTCCGCCAGTATCTGGTCCTTGTAGTCGACGCCGGCTTCGTCCGCGCCCACAATGATCCGGATCCCTGCGGCCGGGCTCATGAGCGTGCTCCGGCCGGCTGCCGCACACCTTCAATATTCACACCGGCAAGGTGCGGACCGAACACGGTGAACACCATCGCCAGGGACGTGGCCCCCGGGTCGGGTGTGCCCACGCTCTTTTCCGCCAGGGGCCGCGCCCGGCCCTTCAGCGGGCGCAGGGCCGCGGTGGCCTGTGCCGCGGAGGTGGCTTCCCGTGCCGCTGCCGCCCAGCCGGCGTCGGCCCCGGCCCCCTCCCCGGCCAGCCGGCCGAGGGTCTCGGTAAACGGGACAAGCGCGTCCACCATGGTCTTGTCGCCGACGTCGGCCTTGCCGAGCTCGGCGATCCGGGCGGTAAAAGACGCCACTGCCGCCGCAAGTCCGGCGGCGCCCGGTGCCTGGTCGTTGCCGAGGGACTCGCCGAAGGCCCGCAGGCCGGCGCCCCACAGCACGCCGGAGGTGCCGCCGGCGTTGTCCGCCCAGGCATCGCCGGCGGCGGCCAGGACGTCACCGGCTCCGGCACCGCGGGACTCTGCCCCCGCGGCGGCGGCACACGCCGCATCAATCCCGCGGACCATGCCCCGCCCGTGGTCGCCGTCGCCGGCGATGGCGTCGAGGTCGCCGAGGGATTTCTCGGCGTCGTGGAGTGCCTCGCGGGCCGCGGCCAGGGCAGCGACGCAGTGGCGTGCGTAGTCACGGGAAGCATCGGCCGCTGCAAAGGATTCCGGGGCCGCCGCATCCTCGGCCAGCGCGGGCTCCTCCGCCTCGCCGCCGGGGAGCCCGGCATTCCCGCGCCGGTACGCGGGAGTCTCGGCGGGGGCGGTCCAGAGCGGTTCGAGTTCGTCGTCGAGCCAGGTGACGGTCAGTGAGACACCGGCCATGTCCAGGCTCGTGACGAGTTCGCCGACCTCCGGCATCACCAGGGTGTAGCCGGCGGCGCGAAGCAGCGGGGCGACAGTCAGCCACAGCACGAACAGCTCTTCCTGCTTCGTGGAGCCGAGTCCATTCAGGAGCACGGCGATCCGCTGGCCGGCACCGTGCGGTGTTTCCGCCAGCACACGGGCCACGAGTTCCTGGCCCAGCTCCCGTGCGGGCGGCAGTTCGGTGTCGAACAGACCGGGCTCGCCGTGGATGCCCAGGCCGAGGCCCATCATTTTGTCCTCAAGCGTGAAGAGCGGCGCGTCGGCGCCGGGAAACGTGCAGCCGCTGAAGGCGCTGCCGATGCTGCGCGTCAGGTCGTTGGCCTTGCGGCCCAGGCGGACCACGTCAGCCAGGGGCTCGCCGGCCTCGGCGGCCGCACCCATGATCTTGAAGACCGTGAAGTCGCCCGCGATGCCGCGGCGCTTGCTGGCTTCCGACGGCGGTGCGCTGGCGATGTCGTCCATCACGAGCACGTTGTCCACCTGGATTCCTTCGGCGGCCAGCCGCTCGCTGGCGAGGCCGAAGTTCATGACGTCGCCGGCGTAGTTGCCGTAAGTGAACACCACGCCGGCGCCGCTGTCCGCGGCCTTGGCAACGGAGTACGCCTGCTGCGCGGACGGCGAGGTGAAGATGTTGCCGACGACGGCGCCGTCGGCCAGTCCGGTGCCGATGAGCCCGGCGAAGGCCGGGTAGTGCCCCGAGCCGCCGCCGGCCAGCACGGCCACCTTCGGCTGGCGGGGCCGGTGCCGGCGGACGGCGCCGCCGGGCACCTGGCGCACCAGGTTCGCATGGACATCGCAGAAGCCGGCGAGGGCTTCTTCGGCGAAATCGGACGGGTCGTTGAATATTCTGGTCATGGTGGGCTCTCTCGGCTGCGCGGTCTTCTGACGCTCGGTCTACTGACTCGATCTGCTATACAGCTTGGCTGCTAGTGGATGTGGCTTCCGCCGTTGATGTCGATGGTGGTTCCTGTGAGGTAGGCGGATTCCTCGGAGGACAGGAACGTGATGACGGCCGCGATTTCCTCGGTGCTGGCGTTGCGTCCGAGCGGGATGCCGGCGTTGATGGCCGCCTCCTGCTCCTCGGTGCTGCCCACCCGGATGTTGGTGTCCACGGCGCCGGGGGTGATGGCATTGACGGTCACGCCTGTGGCACCGATTTCTCGGGCCAGGGCCTTGGTGAAGCCCAGGATGGCCGCCTTGGCTGCGGAGTACGGGACCTTGCCGAAGACGCCGCCGCCGCGCTGGGCCGAGACGGAGGACATGTTGACGATCCGGCCCCAGCCGCTGGCGATCATGTCCGGCAGGAACGCCTTGGTGACCAGGTAGGTTCCGGTGGCGTTCACGGCCATGACCTTGTTCCAGAGGTCCAGGGTGGTCTCCAGGAACGGCACCGGTGAGGTGATCCCGGCGATGTTGGCCAGGGCGCCGACGGCGGGGAGATGGCCCGAGCGGACCTCGGCGGCCACGGCGTTGTACGCGGCGGTCACGGAATCCTCGTTGGCGACGTCGACCTCGTGGCCGAAGGCCGGAACGTTGAAGTCGTTGCCGATTTCAGCGGCGACCTTGGCCGATTTCTCGCCGTCGAGGTCCAGGATCACCACGGCCCAGCCCTGGCTGGCGTAGCGGCGTGCGGTGGTGATGCCGATGCCCCGGTCCGAGGTTGCCCCGGTGAGGACGGCGGTGCGCTGGATGGTGGTGCTCATGATGCTCCTTGGGTTGCTTGTTCGTGATTCAGATGAGGGTGATTCAGCTGAGGGTGGTTCAGATGAGGTCGGTGATGAAGCTGGCGGCCTTGGCGGCGGCGGCCGGGCGTTCCTCGTGGGTGACGTCGCGGGTCTCCAGTTCCAGTGAGAAGTGGCCGGTGTACCCGCCGGCCGCGAGCGCCTGCAGCCCGGCCGCGAAATCGGCGTGGCCGTTGCCGATGCTGAGATTGATGTTCCCCGGCACGGCATCGCGCAGGTGGACATGGGCGATCCGTCCCTCGTGGCGCTTGAGGTAGTCCAGGGGGTCCTCGCCGGCGGCCACGATGTGGCTGAAGTCCATGACGATCCCGACGCCGGAACCGGCCAGCCGCTTCGCCAGCAGTTCCGCGCGCTCGAGGTTCCAGCAGAAGCGCAGGAAGTGCAGTGACTCGGTCCAGAGCTCGACGCCGAACTCCTCAGCCCGCCGCTGCGCCCCGATGAGCTGCGCGGCAATGGTGTCCAGGTCCTCGTCGGTGCCGCGGACCGGATCGTGGCCGAGGGCGCCGCAGGGCAGGACGAGGGCCCTGGCGCCGGTGCCGGCCGCGAGGGTGAGGAGGGCGTCCAGGTGCCGGTCCCGTGCGGACTGCGCGTCGGCGTCGAGGACAGCGTTCAGGTCCCCGATGTCCCCGTTGACCGAACGGACCCGCAGGCCCGAGGCGACGACGTCGGCCGTCACGGCGGCGACGGCCGCGGCGTCGAGGTCATAGGGGACGTGATCGCAGACTCCGGGGAGGGCGCCGAGGTCGATTTCCCCGAACCCCAGATCCGCGATGGTGCGCAGGGCCGTGGGCAGGTCCTGGTGGCGGAAGCTGATGGACGAGCAGCCGAGTCGGGAGTTGAACATCGTCGTTGATCCTCTGGTCGTGCCCCGGGGGCGGTAGTGATACGGACCACACTACAAAGTCGACTGTCAACAGTCAACCCTTGAAGTTGACTGTTGACATTACTTATGGCGCGGGTCACACTGGCGTATCATCTGTTAACAGTCGACAGTGTTGGCGTGGAAGCGCCGGCAGCTCTCTTCGAAAGGGATTGACATGAGCAACGAAGCTCTCACCATGCGGGGCCCGGTGCACGGCACGAAGGATGCCCGGCGCGTCGCGATCGGCTCCAGCGTCGGCGCAGTGATCGAAACGTACGACTTCATCGGTTTCGGCACGGCGGCGGCCTTGTACTTCGGCACCGCGTTCTTCCCCACCGGCGATCCGGTAACGGGAACGCTGGCCGCGTTCGCCACCCTCGGCGTCGGCTTCGCTGCCCGCCCGATCGGCGGCATCATCGGCGGCCACCTCGGTGACAAGCTTGGCCGCAAGCCCGTCCTCGTGGCCTCCCTGATCCTCATGGGCATCGCCACCTTCGTGATCGGCCTGCTCCCGACCTACAGCCAGGTCGGCCTCCTGGCTCCGGCACTGCTCGTGTTCGTCCGCATCGTCCAGGGCCTGGCCTTCGGCGCGGAATGGGGCGGCGCCATCCTCATGAGCTACGAACACGCACCCTGGAAGTCCAAGGGCAAGTACACCGGCATGGTCCAGGCAGGCTTCCCGGTCGGGCTGCTGCTGGCCAACCTGGTGTTCCTCTCCAGCGTCCAGCTCGGCGGCGAACTCGCCTGGCGCATTCCGTTCCTCGCCAGCATCGTGCTGGTCGTCGTCGGCCTGATCATCCGTTCCAAGGTCCCCGAGTCCCCCGTCTTCGACGAGGTCAAGGACAGCGGCGCCATTGTGAAGTCGCCCATCGTGGAGGTCCTGAAGACTGACTGGCGCAACATCGTCAAGGGCATCGGCCTCCGCATCGCCGAAACCGCGGGCTACGCCGTGTCTATCACCTACATGATTTCCTACCTGAACAGCCAGCACCTGGCCGACAAGACCCAGACGCTCGTGGCGCTCTGCATCGCCTCCGCGATCGGCATCTTCGCCACGCAGGCCTGGGCACGCCTGACCGACAGGATCGGCCGGCGCCCGCTCTACATCTGGTCCTGCGCCTTCGCGGTGGCGTTCGCCGTACCGATGTTCCTCCTGGTTAACACCGGCCTGTTCATCTTCATCATTGCCACCCTCGTGATCTCCTACGCCGTGTGCCAGAACTCGCTCGCCGGTGCCCAGGGCGCCTGGTTCCCGGAGCTGTTCCAGGCCAAGACCCGCGCCTCGGGCGCCTCGCTGGCCTACCAGATCTCGGCCATGGTCTCCGGCTTCACCCCGTTCATCACCACACTGCTGTTCGTCAGCTTCGGCTGGATGGGCCCGGCACTGCTCTTTGGCACCTACGCCGCGATCGGCCTGTGGGCCGCCGTTACCACCCGGGAAACCTGGGGCAAGCGCGAACGGAAGCTCGCGGACGAGGCCACCAAAAGCACCCCGGCCCACGTGAGCGCGTAGTCACGCACCCGCGGGACGGCCGTCGACGCCCTCTCGCAGCAGCTCGACACATCACTTTTGAAAGGCAGAATTGTGGTTCTCACACAGGAAAAAGCAACCGGAGGCAACGCCTCCGACGTCGGGGCGGAACGCCTTGACCGGGTCACCCGTGCCGCGTTCCGGATCCGGCACCACGCCCTGAACATGGGCGAGGTCCAGGGGCAGGGCTATGTGGGCCAGGCGCTCGGCGCGGCGGACATGCTGGCGGTTGTCTACGCGGACCAGCTCCGGTTCCGCGCCGAGGATCCCCACTGGGAGGAACGCGACCGGTTCCTGCTTTCCACCGGCCACTACGCGATCGGCCACTACGCCGCCCTCGCCGAAGCCGGCATCATCCCCGTCACGGAACTGGAGACGTACGGCTCGGATAATTCGCGGCTGCCGATGTCCGGGATGTCCACCTACACGCCCGGCATGGAAATCTCCGGCGGCTCCCTCGGCCACGGCCTCTCCATCGCCGTCGGTTCCGCCCTGGGCCTGCGGTACCAGGGCTCGGACGCCCGCGTCTACAACTTCCTCTCCGACGGCGAACTCGACGAAGGCTCCACGTGGGAAGCCGCGATGGGCGCCCACCACCACCAGCTCGGCAATCTCACCGCCATGGTGGACATCAACGCCCTGCAGGCCGACGGGAAGACCGCCACCGTGCTGCGCACCGAGCCCGTCACCGAAAAGTGGGAGGCGTTCGGCTGGTACACCCAGCGCGTGGACGGCAACGACATCGGCGCATTGCTGGCCGCGTTCGACAACGCGGCCGCCCAGGCCGCCGCCGTCGGACGTCCCTCCGTGATCCTGTGCGACACGAAGGTGGGCCGCGGCGTTCCGCTGCTCGAGGACCGCGAAAAGGCGCACTTCATGCGCATCGAAGAACACGAATGGCAGCTCTGCCGCGAGCAGCTGACCGCAGGATTCGAAGGAAAGGCCGCACGATGAGCACCGCCACGACACCCAAGCTGAAGACCTCGGCCATGATCGCCTCCTTCGCGGATCCGGGCCAGAAGACCGCGTCCGCGCCGTTCGGGCACGCCCTGGTCAAGGCCGCGCAGGAGGACGACAAGATCGTGGGACTGACCGCGGACCTGGGCAAATACACGGACATGCACATCTTCGCCCAGGCCTTCCCGGACCGCTTCTTCCAGATGGGCATGGCCGAGCAGCTGCTCTTCGGCGCCGCGGCCGGCCTGGCGGAGACGGGCCTGGTCCCGTTCGCCTCCACATACTCGGTGTTCGCCGCCCGGCGCGCCTACGACTTCCTGTGCCTGGACGCCGCCGAGCCGAACCTCAACGTCAACATCGTGGGCGGCCTCCCCGGACTGACCACCGGCTACGGCCCCAGCCACCAGGCGACCGAGGACATGGCGATCTTCCGCGGCATGCCCAACCTGACCATCGTGGATCCGTGCGACTCACTGGACATCGAGCAGGCCGTCCCCCAGCTGGCGGCCAGCGAGGGCCCCACGTACCTGCGCCTGCTGCGCGGCAACGTCCCCACCGTGCTGGACGAGTACGACTACACGTTCGAACTCGGCAAGGCGAAAGTCCTCCGCGGGGGCACCGACGTCGTCTTCATTTCCAGCGGCCTCATGACGATGCGGGCGCTGCAGGCTGCCGAGGCGCTGGCGGCCCACCATGTGGATGTCGCCGTCGTCCATGCCCCCACCATCAAGCCGTTCGACGCCGCGACGGTCCTCGCCGAGCTGAACACCGACCGTCTCGCGGTGACGCTGGAAAACCACAGCGTGGTGGGCGGCCTTTTCGAGACCGTCGCCTCGGCGGTGGTCACCGCTGGACTCGGCAAGCGGGTGGTGCCGGTGGCGCTGCCCGATGAGTTCCTCGACGCCGGCGCGCTGCCCACCCTGCACGAACGGTACGGGCTCTCGGTTCAGCGGATCGTCGCCAAGGTCCTGGCCGAACTGGGCTAGGGCCGGACCGGGCCAGGGCCGGACCGGGCCGGAACGAGAACCGCCGCGTGCGGGAGCGGCTGCTGCCGGCCCCGCGCGTGTGCCGTACCATCAACTGTTAACAGACCAACTGTAAACAGTTGACCACTGACAGTGAGGACACACCATGGCCGGAGCAACAGCCCCGCTGCTGGGACTGGAAAAGAAGAGCCTCCGCGAGCAGGCGCTCTCCGCCCTGCGCACGGCCATCACGAGCGGTGAACTCGAACCCGGGCGGCATCTGGTGGAGACGGAACTTTCCGACATGCTACAGATCAGCCGGGGAACACTGCGCGAGGCCCTGCGCCAGCTGGAGCAGGAGGGGCTACTCTCGGCCGGGCCGCGGGGCCGGCTGTCCGTGCGGCACCTTGACGGCAAGGAGATCCGGGATATTTTCGCCGTCCGGGCGGCGCTGGAGTCGCTCGCGGTCCGCTCGCTGTGTGAACTCCCGGACCGGCTTTCCGTGATCGCCTCCTTGCGCTCGGCGATCGACGCCATGGCGTCGGCCGCCGAGGGGAGCCTGGAGGAACGGATCGAATCCGATCTCGAGTTCCACCGGACACTGTGCCGGCTCACCGGAAACGAGACCCTGCTGCACTCCTGGGAATCGCTGGAGGGGTCAATCCGGATGTCCATCATGTACGCCGGGATCGAACGGGCCGTCAAGAACATGAGCGTGGACCGGCATCACGACATCGTCGCCGCGATCGAGACCGGCGACGCGGTGCTGGCCCGCTCCACGATCCTCGAACACATGGATGGGGCCGCGAACAACCTGGTGGCGTAGCCGGCGTCAGTAGTCCACGATCGCGCCGGCGGAAATGTTGACCGTCGCATCGGTGATGGCCGAGGCCTTGTCCGAGACGATGAACGAGGCCACGTTCCCGACGTCCGCCAGCGTGGCCGTGCGGTTCAGGTGCGCGGCTTTGGCGATCTCCACCACGATCTCCTCCCGGCCTTCGGCCTGCCACGGGATGGTCTCGATGATGCCGCCGGTGACCATGGTAACCACCCGGATCCCGTGTTTTCCCAACTCAAGGGCCCACTGCCGGCGCAGCCCTTCCATCGCGTCCAGCGCCACCTTGAATCCGCCCAGGCCGTGGACGGTCTGCGGGCCCGAGCCGCCGAACATCAGCACGACGCCGGAGCGCTGCTTGACCATGTGTGCGGCCGCCGCCCGGGTGGTGAGAAAGTGGGTGCGTGCAGCGAGGGTGATGGGCCGGGTGAAGTCATCCACGTCAATTTCCATGAGCGGCTGCTGGACGTCGCCGAACGAGATCACGTTGAAGGAGATGTCGATCCGCCTGCTCTTCTTCGCAACACGGTTCACGAAGGCGTCCACCTGCTCTT
Organism: Arthrobacter sp. NicSoilB8; assembly: GCF_019977355.1. Classification (NCBI taxonomy): domain Bacteria; kingdom Bacillati; phylum Actinomycetota; class Actinomycetes; order Micrococcales; family Micrococcaceae; genus Arthrobacter; species Arthrobacter sp. NicSoilB8. The sequence goes on from NZ_AP024655.1 coordinate 4,729,919, forward strand.
CGTCCAGGGCGTCGACGACGGCGGTTTCGGCCGTGCCGCCGGCCTCGCGAATATCGCGGGCTACTTTCTCCAGCCGCGCCTCGGTCCTTCCGGCGATGTGGACGGTGGCGCCCTCAGCCGCGAAGGCCCTCGCCACTGCCCCGCCGACCGCGCCGCCGCCGCCGTAGATCAGGGCGGTCTTGCCTTCCAACAAGCCGCTTTCCGGAATCCCGTTATTCAGCATGGTCGCCTGCCTAGAGCCGCGGAGTTCGTGAATTCCCTCAACTATGTTCTTGCCGGCGGCCGGTGGCAAGAGGACCGGAGCCCTGCGCACCGCCCCGGCCGGATGCGCTCCACGGTCCGGGACAATGCCGGGACTCGACCAGGCGTCCCCCAATGAACACTCCTGGCCGAACCACGACGCACAGGGCGGGCAGTTGGCGCCCCCTGCAATCGAGGAATTGGACACGTCCAATTCCTCGCCCTGAGCGTACCCGGAGAACATTAGACATGTCCAACCTGTTAGGATCACAAACGAAACGACGTCATGTGACGAGCCGCGTCCCGAGAGGTACGTCCGATGAAAGTAGTCACCGTGAGCAGCGACCAGCCGACCTCCACGACGGCCCTGGCTCTCGCCCGCAAACTGAACATCCTCCTGGACACCGCCGAAGCCGAGGGCCGGAAAATCACGTTCAATGACGTCCGGGATGCCATGTCCGCTGCCGGGACCCCGCTCTCGCGCGCCCGGTGGCACTACATGCGAACGGGCACCGGACCGGCCGTCAAGAAGGTCGAACTCCTGCAGAACCTGGCCAGCTACTTCGGCGTGAACGAGAACTACCTGATCGACGGCGACGAAGGCCTTCCGCCCCGGGTGGAGGCACAGCTTGAACTGCTCGCCTCCATGCGGGCCAACAAGGTGCGCGACTTTGCCGCCCGCCAACTGGACGGGCTCTCCCCGGAAACCCTGCTCCAGATCCGGGACCTGATCGACCAGCAGCTCGCCCGCAGGGATCCGGACCAGCCCTGACAGCTCCGCCACCAACCACGCTTTGACCTGCACTGATATGCTTCAGCCGAGGTTTGGCCGTCAGGAAGTGGCGTGTCCACGCTGACGCTCTATCAACAGTGCAAGGACTTCGTACATGGATTACGACGCCGCCCGGTCGCGGGCACGGGAAGCAGAAGCAGGCCTCTTCCTCACCGAGCCGGTCTCCCTGGCGTCGATCCAGACTCATCTTGAACGGCAGCGGAACCGCACGATCGTCATCAGCGCCATCGAAGGGGCCACGGACAAGGTCTGCGGGTTGTGGTTCGGACTGGACCACATGGACCTGATCCTGCATGCCAGGGCGGCCTCCGAAGTCCACCGGCAGCAGATTGTCCTCCACGAGTTCGCGCACATGATCCTGCGCCACGAGCAGGACGTCGTGTCCGCCGAATACGCGGGGGCGTTCTTCCCGGACCTCGATCCGGAGCGCGTCGTGAGGGCGCTCAAGCGGACAGATTTCCTCAATGAGGTCGAGGTCACCGCCGAGCTCCTGGCAGACCGCCTGGCTGCACGAATCCGCCGCTCCCAGGACCGCTCCGGCGGCCAGCCGGGGAACTTCAGCTCCGTTTTCGGATGATCCAGCTTCTGATGGCCGCGGTTCTCTTCGTTCTCGCTGCGGCCCGCATCCCGGCTGTGGTGAGGAACGGCCGGGACACCGCGTGCTTCCGGTACATCCCGCGGATGCGCCGGTCCTTCAAGGCCGGCTTCACCATGGTCGGCATCGGCTGTGTTGTCGGCATGCTCGTGGTGGTCAGGTTCGCGATCGGGCTGCTCTCGGTCCCGGTCCCGGCGCTCCTGGCCGTCCCGGTGCCCTCCGATGCCGCCATCCGCTTCTTGGAAATGGTCACCATTGTCCTAGTCGGGGCGGGACTGACGGTGCCCGCATTGGCCGGCCGGACCAGCCGCAACCGGAAGGCCCGCTGGGAAGCCGATACCGTCGCCGGCGTCGAACCCATCAGGGAACGGATCCTGCGGGACGCGGGCCCCGAACGCCTCCTCGAAAGCGACCCCGACGCTCCAGCCCGGGAACGGCTTCACCGGATGATCGTTGAGGTCTGGGACGCTGAGCTGGCGTCCGGCGGGACCCTGACCGCGGGCGAGCGGACTTTCCTCCTGGCCGCCGATAAGCGGCTCGACCTGAACCGGATCGTGTAACCGGGCCCAGCGGGGCGATCCCGGGACGCCTCACCCACCCGACGCGGCGCCGTCGTCCGGCCGGCACCGAACTGCACAAGATCTTCCGGGACATGGTGCTGTTCGACTTCCAGGCCGCGATCCACGCCGCTGCCGACCAGCCCGTCCTTGTCCCAGCCACCGGCAATATCGAGCCCGGCAATATCTAAACCGGCAAAATCGGGCCCGGCGCCGAACTCAGCGCGGCACGGAACTAGGTTCCGGGCGGGACGCCTGGGCCTGATTCGCCGGAGCCGCTCGGAGGTTTCTGGCCGCCCGGGCCGCCTTGGCCTTCAGCCTGGCTGCCCTGGCCGGGCTGGCTTTCAGGCGTCTCATGGTCGATGGAGGCCGCGGGACCGCCGATCCCGTAGAAGTCCGCCTGACCGCCGGCCGGCCCCTGCGGGGTCCCGCCGGGAGTCCCGCCACCCGGGGCCCCGGCATGTGGGGCTCCGGCACCGGGGACTCCGGCGTCAGGACCGGGAGCGTAGCTTGGGCCGGGTGGATACGGGGCGGCGCCGGGCGGCGGATACGGGGCGGCGCCGGCCGGTCCCGGGCCGGGGCCTGCGTAGGCGAGCGCAGGAAGGTCGCCTGGGTCCACGGGACCCATGTCGAGGTGGAACGGCGGATATTCATCACGCATGAGCGCAACGTACGTCATGACGCGGTAGATCCAGCGGTTCAGGCCTAGCAGCAGGTCGAACAACCCCTGCAAGTACCGGCCGGTGAACAACAGGATCACACCGGCAATGAAGACCAGCAGGCCCAGGAGCGAGATTCCCACACCTTCCTGGACCCATCGGCCGTCGCGGAACTCCCAGGTCCTCGCCGTCCCGGTCAGCAGGCCGACGATCAGCAGATGCGGAATGGCCAGCAGCCACGATTTCACGAAAATCAGGCCGCGGGACAGCCGTTCAGGATAGTCGACGTCGAAATCCGCCGGGTAATCGGTGCGGGCCAGCGTGAAGGGCGGATAGGCGTCCGTGCCGATCGCGCTGAAGGCGTAGAAAGCCACGCGCCAGTTCCAGCGGATTACGCCGACGTTGAAGTCGAACAGCGAGCGCGGATAACGTCCCGTGAACAAGATCGCGAACCACGCCACAAGAGTGACCACCCCGAAAGCGAACCAGAGGAAAAACAGCACGATGTAGTGCGGGATGGCCAGGAACCACTTGACGAGCCACATCCAGCGGGACAGGTTCGGGTCGAGGTAGCCGTTGAGGCGTGCGGGATAAACGTGGTGCGTCGGGCCGCGCGGGGGTACCGGATAGGGGGTTCCCGCCGGGGCTGCATAGGCCCCGGCTGCATATGCCCCGGCTGCGCCCGGCGCGGCAGCACTGGTCAGCTGACCCGGGGCGGCCCCCGCCGGATGTGTGCCCACCGGATACGGCTGGCCGGGCTGGGTCTGCAGGCTGCCGGGAGTGACGCCGGTGCCCGGCCCGCCGCGGCCGGATCCTGCGGCGCGGCCCAGTCCTGCGGCGCCCAGCACGATCAGCGGCACTCCGATCAGGAGCATCACAACCCCGCCGATCAGTAGGCCGATGAAGACCGGCCACAGCAGATCGGAGCGGGCCCCTGCCTGCAGATTCACCGCCACCGGGGCACTCGCGTCGGCATTCATGACCACCACGGCCCAGGTTCCGGAGCGCAGGTCCCAGGCGAGTTCCTGTTGCCCGGGGCCCGTGGCGGTCGCGGCCCAGAAGTTTTGCCGTGCCGGGTCGGACGGGGCATTAGCGCCGGGCACTTCGCGGTAGATCACGCGGAAGGGGTCAGCCCTGACGTCGACGATCTCGGTGTGCCGCACGCCGGCCATGTACGCCGCGACGTCGGCCTGCGGGGCTATACCGATGAAGATTTCCTTGCCCGGATCGGTGGTGGAGCCGCGGAGCAGGACGCTGCCCGCAAAGTCCGCGGGAGTGCCCTCGGGCAGGCCGCCTCCGGTCATGAGGTCCAGCCGCGGCGTGGTGAGTGCGTAGGAATCGCCCGAGAACGGCGCCGACGGCGTGATGAAGTACCTGCCGTCGCGCTGCTGATAGTTGGCCCAGCCCGTGAAGCCGGCTCCCGCCAACAACCCCAGACCGACCAGTGCGCACAGCGCGCCGATCACCAGCATGACAATCCGGCCTGCTTTCATGGCCGCCGTCCTTTCCGATGGTCCGTTGGCACGCCCGGTTGGGCGGGACTTCCGGATGTCAGGTGTGCCGGGCCGGGGGGCTACTGCCGCCCGAGCGAGGTCAGCAGGGCCTTCGCCCAATTGCCAGCCTTGTCGATCTCCCCGCTGCGCAACGGACCCTTCGTGCCGCCCACGTAGAACGGCATGGGTTCGGCGATGATGTCGGCGCCGCCGGCGCGGAGGGCGTGCGTAATCTTCTTGGCGGCATCGCCGTGGATGAACATCCGCAGGCGTGTATCGAAGGCGGCCGCCTTGACTCCCGTGAGCCGGTCCTTCCCGAGGCCCGACAGCAGCGCGGTGACCTTCGGCGTCGGACGCCATCCGTTGATGGGGCTGCCGACGACGAAAAGGTCCCCCGCCGCCAGCTCACCCGAGTCGAACTCGTCGACCGGAACTGCCGCTGCGTCCAGCCCCTCGAGCTGGGCGGCCACAGCCTCGGCCACGGCCTTCGTGTTGCCGAAGGCCGAGTCGTAGACAATGAAGGCTTTCAAGCCGTGATCACCACTTTGAGTGCCTTCGTCTCGGCGGCGCGGGCGAAGGTGTCGTAGGCCTCCATGAACTCGGCAAAGGTGAAGTGGTGGGTCGCAAAACTGTCGGCCGGCACTTTTTGCAGCGCCACGAGCTTGAGCAGCATGGGGGTGGTATTGGTGTTGACCAGGCCCATGCTGATGTTGATGTTCTGGATCCACAGGTCTTCGACGTGCAGTTGGACGGGTTTGCCGTGCACGCCCACATTGGCCACGTTGCCGCCGGGCCGCACGATGTCAACGCACATGGCGAAGGTGGCCGGGATGCCGACGGCCTCGATCGCCACGTCCACGCCCAGCCCGTCGGTCAGGAGCATCACCTGTTCCTTCCAATCGGCATCGCTGGAGAGGACCACATCGGTGGCGCCGAATTCGCGGGATTTCTCGAGCCGGTTCGCGTCGAGGTCGACGGCGATGATCGTGGCGGCGCCGTAGAGGCCGGCGGTGCAGATCGCGGCGAGCCCGACGGGGCCCGCGCCAATCACGGCGACCGTGTCGCCGGGCTTGACCCTGCCGTACTGCACACCGATCTCAAAGCCGGTGGGAAGGATGTCGGAAAGCATGACGGCCTGTTGGTCGCTCACTCCTTCTGGCACGAGGTACAGGGAGTTCTCGGCATACGGGACACGGACGAATTCGGCCTGAGTGCCGTCAATCAGATGCCCGAAGACCCAGCCGGTGCCGGAGGAGCCTTCCTCCCCGAGACAGTGGGAGTACAGGCCCGTCTTGCAGTTCGTGCAGTGCCCGCAGGACTTGATGCAGGAGATGATGACGCGGTCTCCGACCTTGAGGCTGGTCACGGACGCGCCGATCTCCGTAATGGTGCCTACTCCTTCGTGGCCCAGGATGCGGCCTTTGGCCACCGCCGGGACATCGCCTTTGAGGATGTGCAGATCGGTGCCGCAGATGGTGGTGGTGTCCACTTTGACGATCACGTCGCTGGGGCTCTGGATGACGGGATCGGGAACGTCGGTCCAGGATTTCTCGCCGGGGCCGCCATAGACGAGGGCTTTCATACGTGCTCCTTGGTTTTCAGGATCACCAGCGGGTCCACGAGGCGCAGGCGGCAGGGGGTCTCAGACGCGTCGATCCCCGAGTACAGGAGCGAGGCGCGGGCACGCTCGCGGAGTTCGTCGATTGCGGGAGCCGAAACACGGGCATGGGCGAGGTCGAGCACGAGTTCGAATCCGGGAAGCTTGCTGGTGACCCGGCGGCAGACAACGTACAGCGCCCGAACATTGGCCACCGTCACTACGCCGTGCACCTCGATCCGCGCGGTTTCGGCGTCGGCGTCAAGACGTATCAGAACCTTAAGTTTGGGGTCCCCCATATGGTGATGCATGAAACCGTCAGAGCTCCCTGACGGTTTCAGGGTGGGCGGACAACCCTGAAGGTGGACTGTAGTTGTTCATGCGGCCGTGGTCTCCTGCCTTTTCCTGCTGAAGCCGGAAAGTGCAAAACGCCATTTCCTTCCCCAATTCGCGGCGAGACCGGTACTGCATTCCTCAAAGCGGTTCTTCCCCCAATATGGCCCCCAACTGGCCGTGCAGGAACCGCCCCAGATTCAGCTTGGGGGGCACGCGCTGAGCAAGTAAGGGGCGAAAGTCCCCTATGCGCGTTTGGGACCGTCGGCGTTCCCCGCCTAGCCTGTTCCCTATGCCTGAACCGCTCGATCCCTGCCCCGCGCCGGACCTCGTGCTGACTTCCGCACGGCAACCGGGGGACGACCTGTGCTCCGACATTTATCTGCGCGCCGGCACGGTGTCAGCGATCGTCCCGTCCCGCCACTCCGCCGTCGCGTTCCGCGCGGCAACCCAGGTGGTTGATCTGAAGGGCCGCTACGTCATTCCCGGGCTGTGGGATGAGCATGTCCATATGACGCAGTGGGCGATGACCTCCAACCGCCTTGACCTCTCCGGTGCCGGCTCGGCGCTTGAGGCGGCCGCCGTCGTCGGGTCCCACCTCGCAAGGATCAGCGGCGAGGACTCGGCGCCGGAGGCTGTCCCGACGCTGGTGGGAGCCGGTTTCCGTGACGCCGTCTGGGCGGATGTGCCCAGTTTGGACCTCCTCGACGGCGTCACGCACGGCCGGCCGACAGCGCTGATCAGCCACGACCTCCACTGTGTCTGGCTCAACTCCGCGGCGGCCCAACGCTATGGTGTGCCGGTGGGCGCCGGCGGCCTGCTCCGTGAGGAACCGGCGTTTGCCGTGACCCGCGAGCTGGGCAGGCTTCCGGACAGGGTCGTGGATCCGTGGGTGCAGGCGGCGGGGCAGGCAGCTGCCGCGCGGGGCGTGGTCGGAATCGTGGACTTCGAGATGACATGGAACCGTGACGCCTGGCTGCGGAGAATTTCCGGCGGTTTCGCTGCGCTCCGGGTCGAGGCAGGGGTTTATCCGCAGGATCTGGACAGGGCCGTGGCCGAGGGGCTGCGGTCAGGGCAGCCAGTGGCGGCCAGCGGCGGCCTCCTGACCGTAGGCCCGTTGAAGGTGCTGATCGACGGCTCACTCAATACCCGCACCGCCTACTGCGTCGACCCGTATCCAAACGGCGGCCATGGTCTGCTGACGGTGAGCGGGCCGGAGCTGCTCGCCCTGCTGGTCCGGGCGCGGGAGGCAGGCTTCGTGCCGGCCGTCCACGCGATTGGAGACGCGGCCAACAGGGTTGCGCTGGACGCCTTTGAGGCGGCCGGCATTGGCGGGCGGGTGGAGCATGCCCAGTTCGTCCGGAGCGAGGATTTCGCCCGCTTCGGCCGGCTGGGCGTCACCGCGAGCGTCCAGCCGGCACATGCGCTCGATGACCGGGACGCCGCCGAGGCGAACTGGCCCGGGCAGACGGACCGGGCCTTCCCGCTCCGTTCGTTGGTGGCCGCCGGGGCGACGCTGGCCCTTGGCTCCGACGCCCCGGTGGCCCCGCTGGACCCGTGGACTGCAATGTCGGCTGCGACCGCGCGGGCCCGGCAGGATGGCCGCGGGCCCTGGCACGCCGAGCAGGCCCTCACCCGGCAAGAGGCCCTCACGGCCTCGGCCAGGGGGCGCGGCCGGCTCCGCGTCGGGGACCCGGCCGATCTAGCAGTGCTCGACGGCGACCCGCTGACGGTTTCCGACGCGGTGTTTGCAGCGATGCCGGTGGCTGCCACGTTGGTGGCTGGGAAGTTTACTCACGGCGGCTAGACACCTTTGACCCGCGCCTGGACCAGGTTGGCGTACGGCAGCCGGCCGTACTGTTCTACGAATGCGGCGTGGTACCCGGCTTCGGCCGCACTAAGTTGCTCAACGGGCAACTCCTTCCACGCGACGATCAGCGACCCTGCCCCGGCGAGCTGCCAGATGAGCCGGCCATCCCAGTGGCCCGGCGGCTTGCCCTTGCCGAAGTCGACGAATTCCTGGATTTGCCGGCGAAGCCCGCGGTTTCCCTTGCTTCCGGGCCCGGCCTTGCCCAGGAAGAGGACATCGGCACCGTCGACCCATTCCGCGTCGAGAGCTTCCGGCTTCAGGGTGGGATTCTTCTTCTTGAAGATGCCGGCCGTGCTCTTGGCCAGGAACTGCGGGCCGAAGGCCTCGGGCCGCAACACCGCGAAGATCCCGGGTTTCTGCGGGATCCGGTTGATATCAAGGTCCCCGAGCGGCCGGAAACCGGTGAACCCGTCCTGCTTCAGGGACTGTGCGTTGATGGGCATGGGTTCCTTGGATCGGGGCAGTGCGTGCACTTGAAGCTTACGGAAGTCCGGGCTCAGCCGCGGGTGAAGGTCCCCAGCCCGGTCTGGTCGTAGAAGTCGAGCCTGACGCTCGACGCGGCGCCGGGGGAACTCCCTGGAGCGCCGGGGGCGCCGTCGCCGGCGGGGGCGAAGATTGCTCCGGCGAGGCCGTTGCCGTTCTCGCCGATGGATTCAAAGCTGAAGGTGTCGCCGTCGAAGTGCTTGAGCGGGAACTTAGTGGTGCTGCCGGCGGGACCCAGCTCAAAGGTCAGAACGCCGCTCTCCACCGCGACGTTGAGCGGGCCGTAGTAGGAATTCGCATACCTGCCGACGTAGAAATCGTTGCCGCGCTGAGCTTTGGGCTGCGCCGGCGCCTTGGAGTAGTCGACTTTGGGCTTCTCGGACTCATCGATCTTCTGGAAGACGCCCGCGGTGAATCCGAACCAGTCCACCGTCGGGGCGCCGTTCTGGGCCGTGTCAAAGAATGCGGCGCAGATAGCCTCGGGGATGCCCTGCGGCCTGCCGTTAGTCAGGGCCACAATGCCCAACTGCTCGCCCGGGAGCAGCGAGACGGCGGTCGCGGCACCAAGGTTGAAGGCTCCCGAGTGCCCGAGCGAGAGCCGGGCGTGGTCGTCGTAGGACACATTCCAGCCCAGGCCGTAGAAGCGGGTGCGCGCAGCAGGTGTCGAAGGAGGGCCCGATACCGCGTGCGGGACATGCGTGACACCCAGGGCGTCCGGCGCGACGACCTCCTTGCCCTCAAAGCTGCCGTTGGCGAGCTGCAGGCGGATCCAGCGGGCCAAGTCATTCACGGAGGAGCTGGCCCCTCCGGCGGGGGCTTCGGCGTCGGCGTCCCGGCTGTATTTGGCCACCCAGGTCTTATTACCGGCGGGTACGTGGATGAGCGCCCTGTTCGACGCCTTTTGGTAGTCCGCATGGCGATAGCTCGTGGAGGTCATGCCCAGTGGCTTGAATAACACTTCTTCGGCAAGGTCTGCCCAGGCCATGTTCATGGCATCAGCAACGGCCTGGGCGCCGGCCGTGTAGCCGAAATTACTGTAGTTGTAGCTCGCCCGAAACGAGTCCAACGGCTCCTGGTTGAGGCGGCTGAGTATGTAGGACTGGTCGAATCCGAGGTCCTCCAGCAGGTCGCCGGCTCCCGTCCGCAGGCCGCCTTGGTGTGACAACAGGTCAGCTGCCGTGGCGTTGCGCGTAACGAACGGATCTTTCAGGGCGAAGCCGGGGGTGTGGCTGATCACCGGATCAGTCCAGGAGATGGCTTTGCGGCCCACGGCCACGGCTGCCACCGTTGACGCCAGCGGTTTGGACACCGAGGCCAGCTGAAAGACGGTGTCCGCGTCCACCGTCTCTGGCCTGCCCGACTCCCGCACGCCGAAGCCCTTGGAATACACCACCTGGTCCCGGTAGACCACGGCCACAGCGATCCCGGGAACTCCTGTGCTTTCCATCGCGCCCCGGACCAGCCCGTCCAGCTGGGCCACGGCGTCGTTGACCTTCTGTTGGTCCAGCAGCGGTTTGACCTGCGGTTCCGGCGCCGAAAGCAGCGAAGCGGACGGCGGCCCGGAGGGGCCGGCGTTGCTGGCGTTGCCGGCCCCGGCACTGGTTGAGGCGCCGGCGGGGGCACTTTGTTCCGTGCAGGCGGCCATCAGTGGCATCCCCGCCATGCCAGCGGCCCCGACGCCGACCGCCTTCAGCAGCGACCGGCGGTCAGAAGGCAGAGAGCTGATCCGCGTTGCGAAAGATTCCCTGTGGTTCATGGATATACCCCGCCCGATACCGTCCGGGCGCCGAGCTGACACCCCCATCCCATGATGGACCAGTGCAGGTTTTTGAGACAGGGTTTTTATGACAGGGGTTTTCATGTCAGGGGCGGGTCCGCGCTCCGGTATCCCCACGCTCCGCGTCAGCTTCCCGAACCCATCTTGGTCTGACGGACGCATCCGCCAATGAACCCACGGCTCATACGGTTCGAATCGAGGGCCAACCCTGGACCGCGTGCGGCCAGATCGATGCCGGACGAACTCGATCCGCGGCTCGCCCTGGACGCGTCCACGTTTCATCGCGTTCTTCAGTCCGGGTTGGCAGAGAAGGAGCATGCCTCAGCACGAAACGTGACCGAGACAATGAAAAGCGCCCTGCACCCCCGAGGGGCCGCATGACGTGAGGCCTGCAGGTACCTTCGCGATCTCGCTAAGAGAAGGCTGGGACATTTTCATGTCCCGAACAACCCGGCGTCATCTGATGGTTACCTGCAGGCGCTTTAAGCGTACGCCTGCCCTATCACCATGGCCAGAGGAAGAAAGCCTCTGGCCCTCGCCATAAGAACGCGCTCTCCCCCGAAAGCGTAGAGTGGAGGAAGCCGCCTGATTCTGGACGCCAAGTGCTGAGGGAGAAATCGTGACGATTGACTGGGACGAAAAAAAGACCCTGCTGCAGGAGCCGAACATCGCCGCCGTAACGCAGCTGTGCGACGAGCTCATGGAAAAGAAGCCTGGATCCGTGGTCCCCTACATCGACCCCATCCATGACGAGGACGAATGCCGGATCGTCAGTCTGCATGTCAGCCCCGGCAAGGGCACGGAATCGGGCTTTGTTTCGCATTTCAATGACGACGAGGCCGCCCGACGCGCCACCTCCATCTACGAGGCCGCAGAGCTGGATCCCCGCTATGTGATGCCGTGGAACGCCTACCCGTGGGTCCGCGACCCGGACGCCGCCTCGGCCCTGAACGTCCAGGAGAAGACGGACGGCCTGCGGCCCTTCCGCCAGTTCCTTAAAATCAACCGGCGCGTCTCGGCCGTCATTGCCCACGGCGCCGACGCCCACTCCTTCCTGACGCTCTTCGAGAAGACCTACCATTCCTCGTTGAAGAACCACGGCGTCAAGATCTACAAGGCCACAGCTCTCGGCGGCCGCGCCTTCGCCGTCTCGGCGGCCAAGCAGGAAGAACTCCTCGCCAAGAACGTTGAGGTCTACAAAGACGCCATGCAGCGGGCCGGTATCCAGCACCTCTGAAACGGCACGACTGAAACGGCACGACAACGGCGGTATCCGGCGCAGGTAGCATCACCCCTCCATGAGCCTGCGCCGGTGTTTGAGTTCCTTGAGCCAGTCGCGGGTGACAATCGCCGAAAACGGTGAGGCGCCGTCGTCGGCCATGGAACTGAAGGCCGTACCCGACCCAAGGTCAGCCAGCAGCGGCCCGGAGGCCTTCAGCGCCAGCTCCAGTATCTGGACAGCGGCGCGCTCCGTCAGCCCCATCCCCGCGGCCCAGCCCAGAAAGTGCTTGCGGGATATCCCCGTCCGCTTGCCGCCAAGGGTGAGCGCGAGCGTCTTGTCCCCGTAGACCACGGTGGAGGGAATGTCGTAGACCGGAGCGATGGACCACTCCCCCGTCGGCTGCTGCACCATGGAAACGTTCTTCGCGTGCAGGTCTCCGTTGCCAGTGAGCCACGCGAATGCCGCCTGAAGGGCCAGATTCCGCAGCGCCGGCAGCTGCGCCGCGCAGTACGCCGCGAGCGCATGGCACACCTGCCCGTAACCCACGTTGTACTTGTCGGCCGGGTAGAGCCCCAGAACCTGCGCCCCGTCCTCGACGGCGAGCCGCTGCACCGCGTTCGGAGACGCCCCCGCCGCCCTCGCGACCGGCACCCGGTCGAAGCGCTCCACGAGCAGCCCCGGCCGGCCTGCGACGTCGCGGATCAGCTGGACCCGGCTCAGGGGTATCCGCAGCCGCTCCGCATAGCGGAACATCGCGTGTTCGTTCTCGACCACGTGCGGAAATTCGGGCGCGTTGAGTTTGAGGATGTACCGCCGGCCGGCGCTGGCCACCGGCATGGAGATCATCCCTGCCGACAGTTTGTCCTGCACGCCCGCAAGCGCCACCGGGTCGATCAGCCCGGAGTCGCCCAGCAGGGCATCGAAATCCACGGGGATCCCGGGGTCAAGCTCGACAGCGTGCTCGTCCGGGTCCAGTTTCTCGCCGTGGCCCACGATTTGCACGTCGCCCACCGGATTGGCGCCGGCCGCGATGAGCAGGGACAGCTCGTCATCCACGCTGGTCTTGACGGAGCGGCGAAGCGCTTTCAGCCGCCGGCCCTCGGGCAGAAGCCCGGTGAAATACGGCGGGGCGGCCCCCGCGGCAGACAGCACGGGGGCCGCCGTCAGCGGCAGGGAGCTCGCGACGGCGGGTCCCCCGGACGCCAGATACGCCGGCAGGTAACTGAACTTGGTGCCGCCGTCGTGCCGTTCCAGCCGCGCCGCCAGCACCCCGGCCTTGTAAACGTCAGCGATGCGGTGCCTCATGGCCGGGCCTCCGGCCCGATCCCCGGCTCCCTGTCGGCACGCAGTTCGTGGGCGGGCAGTTCGTGGGCGGGCAGTTCGTGGCCAGCATGTGGGCCTGCCAGGGCGCGGGCGGCGGCGCTGGTCCGGGTCTGCACCCGAAGCTCCAGTCCCAGGGTGTCCAGGAGCGCGATCAGGGAGTCCAACTGCACCGTGCGTTTGCCCTGCTCGACGAACCGGACGAAGCGCTCGGAGACTCCGGCGAGTTCGGCCAGTTCACGCTGGCTCAGCCGGAGCGACCCGCGCCGGGCCCGGACCCCGGCGGCGAGTTGGTCCGGAAAAGACAACGCCATGGCTGCCTCCCTCTTGGTCAAATTCTCACGCCCGAAGCCGCGCATATAGGCACGTACGTGCCGCTTTCCGCAGATTTCCAGTGTAGGGCGGGTAGCCGAGCCTGAACAGGGTGATATCGGCACGTTCGTACCGGCACGGCTGCCGGAAGGGGGTGACACCCGTAGGGCCCAACGGCCCTGCCCCCGATTCGCGTCCGAGGAGATGCTGGACAGGGGCGGGCGAGCCGCCCGCGCCCAGAAAGCGGGACAGCCTGGAAAGGGCAGGTCATGGGACGGCTGGACGGCAAAGTGGCATTGATTAGCGGCGCTGCCCGCGGCATCGGCGGGGCCACGGCCACCCGGATGCTGCAGGAAGGCGCGAAGGTGGTGGTCGGCGATGTCCTCGACGAGGACGGGACCGCACTGGCGGCCCAGCTTGGCGACAGCGCCCGGTACGTGCATCTGGACGTGACTAGCCCTGCAGACTGGGAGCAGGCGGTGGGCGAGGCCGTCAGCGCCTTTGGCGGCCTCAGCATCCTGGTTAACAACGCCGGAATCGTGAACTTCGGCCGGATCGATGAGTACCCGCACGAGCAATGGGCCCGGATCATCGACGTGAACCTCACGGGTGTGTTCAACGGCATCAAGGCCGCCGCGCCGGTCCTGGCCCGCTCCAGCCCAGCCTCCATCATCAATATCTCGTCGATCGCGGGGCTGCGCGGGTATGAACAGCTGGCCGGGTACACGGCGTCCAAATTCGGTGTCCGCGGCCTGACCAAGGCCGCCGCCATGGATCTCGGCGGCCTGGGCATCCGCGTCAACTCCGTCCACCCGGGGGTCATCGAGACGCCCATGACCGCGGGCATGACCTTCGACACCGGCCACGTCCCGCTGCACCGGATCGGCCAGCCGACGGAGGTCGCGGACCTTGCGGTGTACCTCGCCGCGGACGAATCCTCCTTTGTCACGGGGGCTGAATTCGTGATCGACGGCGGGGAAACCGCGGGTTCGGTCGCGGCGGCCCCCGCCGACGTGCCGGGGAACTAGGCGGGAAGGAGGCATCATGTCCGGAAAGAGCGGTTCAAAACTGGCGGTGGTCGGCGCCGGGAGCGTCGGCACATCCCTCGCCTACGCGGCCCTGATCCGCGGTTCGGCCAGCCACGTGGCCTTGTTCGACGTCAACACCGTCAAAGCCGAGGCCGAGGTGCTGGATCTGGCCCACGGGACGCAGTTCGCAGCCGCGTCGGCTACCGTCACGGGCGGCGGGGATATCTCCGCGACGGAGGGCGCCGACGTCGTGGTTGTGACGGCCGGCGCCAAACAGGCCCCGGGCCAGACCCGCCTGGACCTGGCCGGCACCAATGTCCGCATCCTCGAGGGACTCATGCCCCAGTTGCTGACTCACGCCCCGGACGCCGTCTATGTGCTCGTCACGAACCCGTGCGACGTGCTGACGGTCGCCGCACAGAAGATCTCCGGCTTGCCGACATCGCGGATCTTCTCCTCCGGCACCGTCCTGGATACCTCGCGGCTCCGCTGGCACCTGGCCGAACGTGCCGGCGTCTCGCTCGCCAGCGTCCACGCCAGCATGGTTGGCGAACATGGCGACACGGAGTTCCCGGTCTGGTCCGGCGCCACGATCGGCCCCGTCCCGATCCGCAACTGGACCGCCGACGGCGAACGGATCTTCACCTCCGAACTCCTGGCCGAAACCGCGCGGGAGGTGACGCAGGCGGCCTATAAGGTGATCGCCGGCAAGGGCGCCACCAACTACGCCATCGGGCTGTCCGGCGCCCGGATCGTCGAGGCCCTGCTGCGCGCTGAAAACGCGGTGCTTCCCGTCTCCACCGTGTTGGACGGGCAATACGGAATTTCCGGCGTTGCGCTCTCGCTGCCCAGCGTCGTGGGGCATGGCGGCGTCCTCAAGGTACTGGACACCCCCATGGACGACGGCGAAATCGCGTCCCTGCACCACTCGGCGGAAACGCTGCAGCAGAGCCTCGCCACCCTGGGGATCTGACCCAACTGACTCGCAGTTGTGGCCGTTTTGGGCGCTCAAAACGGCCCCTGCTGCGAGTTAGTTGGGCCGAGGGGGCCGCGTCACGGCAGGCACCACGGTAACGGATCCCAGGTGCGGCAGCGCTTCCCGGGCGCCCTCCTCAAGGTGCGCCGCCACCGCGGCAAGGTCTGACAGGCGGGCGCCGGCGGTCATGGGCACGGTGATTTCGGCGTGCAGCCGGTGGCCGGACCAGCGGAGGCGGGAAGTTCCGCCGTCCGCATGCCTGCCAACCACTGCGGAGAGCCGGTCCGAGAGAGCGGGATCGACGCCGTCCATAAGCCGGCGTCCGACGTCGCGCACCGTGCCCCACAGCAGAACCATGATCGCCACCGAAATCAGCAGTCCCACGAGGGGATCGGCGAGGGGAAAGCCCAGCCAGACGCCCGCGACGCCGGCAACGACGGCGAGCGACGTGAAGCCGTCGGTGCGGGCGTGGACGCCGTCGGCGATCAGCGCCGCGGAGCCGATCTGCCGGCCGACGCGGATCCGGTAGATCGCGACCAGCTCGTTGCCGGCGAAGCCCACCACGCCGGCAGCCAGGACCCAGCCCAGATTCTGGACGGGCTGCGGCTCGAAGAAGCGGAGGACGGATTCGACGGCGGCGACTACTGCGGAGAGCGCGATCATGGCCACGATGAACAGGCCGGCGAGATCCTCCGCGCGGCCGAAGCCGTAGGTGTAGGTGCGGGTGGGCTTGCGCCGGCCGAGGAGGAACGCGATCCAGAGCGGCACCCCGGTCAGGGCGTCCGAGAAATTGTGGACGGTGTCCGCGAGGAGCGCCACGGAGCCACTGACCAGCACAATCACGAGCTGGAACAGCGACGTGGCGCCGAGGCCCGCCAGCGACACCTTGACCGCGCGGATGCCCTGCGTGCTGGATTCGAGGGCGTGGTCAATGGAGTCCGCGGAATCATGCGAATGCGGTACGAAGACTTCGTGAAGCCAGCCCTTCAGACCCGTCGGGTGGCTGTGGCCGTGGGAGTCGTCGTGGTCATGGCTGTGCGGGAGTTCGACGTCGTGATTGTGGTCATGGTCGTGGGTGCTGGTGGGATCGCGATTGGCGTGGGAGTGGCCGCCGTGGCCGTGGTCGCCGCCGTGCACGGCGTCGGCGGGCCGGCTCATGACGTATGCCTTGGCGCCGTGCCAAGCGCGTGCTCAGCCTGGTGGATGGCATCCATGACGAGTTCGCGCGCATGATCGTTCTGCAAACGGTAGTACACCCGAGTCCCTTCCTGCCGGGTCGCCACCATGCCGCCGAGCCGCATCTTGGCCAGATGCTGCGAAACAGCAGCCGCGGGCTTCCCCACCTTCTCCGCCAAGGCATTGACCGGCATCTCACCGCCGCCAAGGGCAAGGATCAGCCGCACCCGGGTTGCGTCCGCCAGCATGGAAAACACCTCGACGGCCAGTTCCACATAGGGGCTCTCCACATCAATCTGCATATCTGCATCCATACGCAGATACTGTCACATGAGGATCGAATGACAAAGAGCCGCCCCGATGTTCGCTCCTGCCCGGCCGCATGGGATGGAACACAATCCAGGCGGCGGTCGTTGGACACCGGTAGCCTAGAAAGACCATCGGCGGCCGACAATCGCCAAACCGCAAGCACCGCAAGCACGAGAGCGCCCAGCACGAGAGAGGAGGACCGCCATGGCCGCCGCACATGCAGCAAGCCCCGCATCGGTCCTCCGTCGAGCGGCACTTCTGGCCGGCATCCTCGCCGTCATTGCCGGATTCCTTGGCATGCACATCCTTGCCGGCTTTCACGGAATGCACAGCCAGGCAGCCCCATCGGACGCCGCGCAGACGTTCCCGGCGACGGCGGCGGCTCCTCATGACATGCCCGCCAGCCAGGCTCATTCCAGCCATGCACCCGCCACGGAAGCGGAGGCGGCCGCCCCGGTGACCACCACTCCGGTCACCGCAACTACGGTGACAGTGGGCGGCACGCCGGTGCCGGCGTCGTGCACCTGCCAGGGCGACTGCGCCGAGAAGCCGGCCATGCACCTGGACTGCACCCCCTCCGGGTCCAGTGCATCCCTGAGTGCACCACCGCCGGGCTCCACAGTGGTGCTTACGCAGCCGTGGGCCGCCGCTGTTGCAGCCCAGTGGGCGCCCTCCGCCCACATTCCCGGCTCGCCCACGCCCAACGATCTGTCCATCAGCCGGACGTAAACCCGGGCCTGCGCCGCTGACTTTCCGGCGCTTCGGCATGCCCCCGGGGCGCGCCGCCCTCTTGCGCCGCCACCCCGCCCGATGCCGGCGATCTCTGCCGGATTTCCAAAGGACAGATCTGACATGAACAAGACCCTCACCATTTCCGCGACCGCCCTCGCTGCGATCATCGCACTGGCTGCCTGCTCCACCGGCTCCGGCTCCGGCAGTTCCGCATCCGGAATGAGCCCCACCAGCAGCGGCACCATGGCTGCAAGCTCCGCGCCGGCCGCCGCCGACGCCAGCCACAACGGCACCGACACGCTCTTTGCCCAGGGCATGATCCCCCACCATGCGCAGGCCGTGGAGATGAGCGGGATGATGCTGGCAAAGCCCGGGATCGATGCGAGGATCACGGCACTGGCCACGAAGATCAAGGCCGCGCAGGGCCCTGAGATCGAGCGGATGACGGGCTGGCTCCAGGCCTGGAACGAGTCCGCGCAGATGGCCGGCGGCCATGCCATGTCCGGCATGATGGGCGAGGACGAGCTCAAGACACTCGACGCCGCCCAAGGCAACGAGGCCGCGAAGCTGTTCCTCACCCAGATGATTGCCCATCACGAGGGTGCCGTCGAGATGGCGAATGCGGAGGTCCGCAGCGGCAAGAACGCCGAGGCCGTCCAGCTGGGCAGGGACATTGCGGCCGCCCAGACCGCGGAAATCGCGGAGATGAAGCAACTGCTCGCCGCGTTGTAGGCGGACACCGGAGCACCAGAATAACGGCGGCCCGGGGGCCCGGGCCGGGCCCCCGGGCCACTCCCGGGCCGCACCCGGGCCGCCGTCACAGTTGACACCCCGGTGTGACCCCTGCCATATTTGAAAGCGTGAACCTGTCAGACAGCCGGACAGCAGGACAGCCTCTAGCCCGCCTCAGCGCGGCCGAGGCAGTCTTCAACGTCCTCCGCTCCGAAATCGAATCCGGCAAGCTGGGCGTCGGCGCCAGGCTGAGCTCCGAGGCCACGCTTGCCCAGCAGTACGGCGTGAGCCGCTCTGTGGTCCGCGAGGCCCTGCGCTCCTGCACGGCCCTGGGCCTGACGGTCACCAAGACCGGGCGGGGAACGTTCGTCATTGCCAACCACGTGGCCAAAGACCTGGTCTTGGGCCAGTACTCCGCACGCGACCTCACGGAGGCGCGTCCGCACATCGAGGTTCCCGCCGCCGGGCTGGCCGCGGAACGCCGCTCGTCCGAGGAACTGGACACCATGCGGGACATCGTCGCCGCGATGACCGCCGAGGACGACCCCGAAGTGTGGGTGGGCCTGGACTCGAGCTTTCACGCGTTGATCGCGCGGGCCAGCCGGAACAAGGTGTTCGAAAACGTCGTCGCCGAGATCCGCGAGGCCCTGGCCCACCAGTCCGAGACCCTGAACATGGTGGCGGACCGCCAGCACGCCTCCGACGAGGAGCACCGGCGCATCCTGGCCGCCATCGAGGCCGGCGACGCGGCGACGGCCCGCATCGCCATGAGCCAGCACCTCCATGCCGTTGGCGTCGCCCTCGACTCGATCCTCAACCCCTGAGGGCAGCCAATTGCCGCCTGCAAGGGCAGATTCAGCAGCAGACACGGCAGCAGCTTGACCTGCGACAACCAACACCACCGCCAAAGGACGCAATGATTTCTCCCGCCCTCGCGCACATCCCGGCCCTGCTTGCTCCGGAGAGGCTCCCGCAGTACGCCCCGCTCGCAGTCCAGACCCGCGACGGGCTGGTCGAGAGCGTCCATTACGGCTCGGTGATCGCCACCGCAGCGGACGGCCGGACCCTCCTGGCCGCCGGCGAGCCCCTCGCCCCGTTCTACCCGCGCTCCGCCCTCAAGCCGCTGCAGGCTGTCGCCATGGTCCGCGCCGGGCTGGACCTCCCTGACGAACTCCTCGCCCTCGCGGCTGCCAGCCATTCCGGTGCCGCCATCCACCGCGAAGGTTCCCGGCGCATCCTTGACCTGCATGGGCTCACGCCCCGGGTCCTCGAGAACAGCACCGACCTCCCCTACGGCGCCCGCGAGCGCGAGAAATGGCTCCGTGACGGCGGCCAAGCCACCCAACTGGCGCAGAACTGCTCCGGAAAACACGCCGCGATGGCCGCCACCTGCGTCATCAACGGCTGGCCGGTCCAGGGATACCTGGACCCGGCTCACCCGCTGCAGCAGCTCGTGGCCCGGACCGTGACGGACCTGACCGGCGAGGAGCCGGAGCGCACATCCACTGACGGCTGCGGCACCCCGCTCTTCGCCCTCACCCTGCGCGGCATGGCCCGGGCCTTCGGCAAGCTGGCCGCGGAAGCCGAAGCCGGCGACGGTGCGGAAGCTTGCGTCGCGCGCGCCATGCGCCGCCGCCCCGAAATGGTTGCCGGCGAGGACCGCGATGTCACCGCGCTGATGCGCCTTGTCCCGGGCCTGCTGGCCAAGGACGGCTTCGAGGGCGTCCAGCTGGTGGGACTGCCCGACGGCCGCGCCGTCGCCGTGAAGATCTCCGACGGCGGAGACCGCGCCAGGATGCCGGTCACCGTGCGGGTCCTGGCCGCGCTCGACGTCGACACCTCGCCCCTGGCGCGCATCGCCGCGGCCCCGGTGCTGGGCGGCGGCCGGCCCGTCGGGCTGCTGCAGGCGACCGAGTTCCTCGCCGCCCCCGACGCCCGCAACGACTCCGACGCCCCCGACGCCCTGTAAGGACAGCCATGACCCCGATCGACGAACGCGCAGACTTCCGCTCCGAACACGACCTCCTGGGCAACCGTGACGTTCCCGCCGACGCCTACTGGGGCGTCCACACCCTCCGGGCCGTAGAGAACTTCCCCATCACCGGCCAGCCGCTCTCCTCCAACATGCACCTGGTCCGCGGCCTGGCCGCCGTGAAACTGGCCGCCGCCCGCACCAACCACGAGCTCGGACTCCTCGACGCCGAGCGCGCCCAGGCCATCGAGGATGCCTGCGCCGACGTCATGAACGGCAAGCTCAGCGATCAGTTCGTGGTGGACGTCATCCAGGGCGGCGCCGGGACGTCGTCGAACATGAACGCCAACGAGGTGATCGCCAACCGGGCCCTGGAAATCCTCGGACACCCGAAGGGCGACTACGCGCGGCTGCACCCCAACGACCACGTCAACCTCAGCCAGTCCACGAACGACGTCTACCCCACCGCGGTCAAGCTCGGCACCATCTTCGCCGCCCGGGAGCTACTGGACGCGCTCACCGAACTTGAAGACGCCTTCGCCGCGAAAGCCCTCGAATTCCGCACCGTGGTCAAGATGGGCCGCACCCAGCTGCAGGACGCCGTCCCCATGACGCTCGGCCAGGAATTCGGCACCTACGCCGTCACGATCGGCGAGGACCGGCTCCGCCTGGCCGAAGCCGACCTGCTGATCCACGAAATCAACCTCGGCGCCACGGCGATCGGCACCGGCCTGAACGCCCCGGCCGGGTACGCCGAGGCCGCCTGCCGGCACCTGGCCGAGATCACGGGCCTGCCGCTCGTCACGGCGGTGGACCTGATCGAAGCCACCCAGGACGTCGGCGCGTTTGTGCACCTCTCCGGCGTGCTCAAACGGGTCGCCGTGAAACTGTCCAAGATCTGCAACGACCTCCGGCTGCTCTCCTCCGGCCCGCGCGCCGGCCTCGGCGAAATCAACCTCCCCGCGGTGCAGTCCGGCTCCTCGATCATGCCCGGCAAGATCAACCCGGTCATCCCGGAAGTGGTCAGCCAGGTGGCCTACGAGGTCGTCGGCAACGACGTCACCATCACCATGGCCGCCGAGGCAGGCCAGCTCCAGCTCAACGCCTTCGAACCGATCATTGTCCACAGCCTCCACAAGAGCATCTCCCACTTGGAAGCCGCCTGCCGCACCCTCACGGCCCGCTGCGTCCGGGGCATCACCGCCAACACCGAACGGCTCCGCCTCACGGTGGAACAGTCAATCGGCCTCGTCACCGCCCTGAACCCGCATCTGGGCTACGCCACGGCCACGGCCATCGCGCAGGAAGCCCTCGCGACCGGCAAGGGAGTCGCGGAGCTCGTGCTCGAACACGGGCTGCTCACCGACGAGCAGCTCACCGAGCTCCTCAGCCCGCACCGCCTGGCCAACCTGAGCAAATAGCGCACCCTCGAACCCCGAAGGACCCCCATGACTTATCCCGAAACTGCCCGCGCCCAAAAACAGCCTGCCCAACAGGCCGTCACCGACCACACCATTCCGGCGCATGCCCACGCCTCCGAAGCCGCGCTCCACGCCGAGGACCAGGGCTACCACAAGGGCCTGAAACCCCGGCAGGTCCAGATGATCGCGATCGGCGGCGCCATCGGCACCGGCCTGTTCATGGGCGCCGGCGGCCGTCTCGCCACCGCCGGGCCGGCCCTGATCATCAGCTACGCCGTCTGCGGGTTCTTCGCCTTCATGATCCTGCGCGCCCTCGGCGAACTCGTCATGCACCGGCCCTCGTCGGGATCCTTCGTCTCCTACGCCCGCGAATTCTTCGGCGAGAAGGCCGCTTTCGTCACCGGCTGGCTCTACTGGCTGAACTGGGCCATGACCGCGATCGTGGACATCACCGCCGTCGCGCTGTACATGAACTTCTTCAAGAAGTACTGGGCGCCCATCGCGGACGTGCCGCAGTGGGCCTGGGCCCTGGCCGCCCTGATCCTGGTGCTGGGCCTGAACCTCATCAGCGTCAAGGTGTTCGGCGAGCTCGAATTCTGGTTCGCCCTCATCAAGGTGGTGGCGCTCGTGTCCTTCCTGCTCGTCGGCATCTACTTCGTCATCTTCGGCACCCCCGTCGCAGGCCAGGAGGTCGGCTTCAGCCTCATCACGGACAACGGCGGCATGTTCCCCAACGGCCTGCTGCCGGCAGTCGTGGTGATGCAGGGCGTCGTGTTCGCCTACGCCTCGATCGAGCTGATCGGCACCGCCGCGGGTGAGACGGAAAACCCGGAGAAGATCATGCCAAGGGCCATCAACACGGTGATCGTCCGTATCGCGGTGTTCTACGTCGGCTCGCTCGTGCTGCTCTCCCTGCTGCTGCCCTACAGCTCCTACAAGGCCGGCGAAAGCCCGTTCGTGACGTTCTTCGGCTCCATCGGGGTGGACGGCGTGGATGCCATCATGAACCTTGTGGTCCTGACCGCGGCCCTGTCCTCACTCAACGCCGGCCTCTACTCCACCGGCCGGATCATGCGCTCCATGTCCGTCTCGGGTTCCGCGCCGAAATTCGCCGCCCGGATGAACAAGTCCGGCGTCCCCTATGGCGGCATCGGGCTCACCGCCGGGGTGGCCGTCCTGGGCGTCATCCTGAACGCCGTGGTCCCGGCCGAGGCCTTTGAGATCGTCCTGAACGTCGCGTCCCTGGGCATCATCAGCACGTGGGCCATGATCGTCCTGTGCCAGATGCAGCTTGCCCGGCTCGCGGCCCGCGGGGAACTGCTGCGGCCCGCCTTCCGGATGCCCGGCGCACCCGTCACGGGCTGGATCACGCTGGCCTTCCTCCTGGCGGTGCTGGTCCTCATGGCCTTCGACTCGCCCGTGGGTACGTGGACCATCGCGTCCCTGGCGGTCATCGTCCCGCTCCTGATGCTCGGCTGGCGCCTCTGCCGGCACCGCATCCTGGAAATCGCCGCCGTCCGCGACGGCTTCACCGGACCGTATCCGCTCGTGACCGCCCGGGCTGCCCGGCCCGCCGGAAGCGACGGGCGGGACGGGAGCGACAGGCGGGATTCGGAGTAGCGCCGCCGCAACGCGTCCGCGTAACGCAACGTCCCCGCAACCTCTCGTGCACCCGGTTCGCATATGCTCAGCAGAGGAGCCCACACTGGCGCCCACCGGCTCAGCGACGAACCACCCGGGAGACACTTCATGACCAACTGGCGGATCAGGGACTTCCACTCGGCCGATCTTGACGGCATCCTGCACCTCTGGGAATCCCTCAAGGAATCGAACGTGGAGCCCGTGTACGCGCTCTCCGAAGTCCTGGCCTCGTGCGAAAAGGACCACGCCGTGGTGGCAGTGCAGGGCGAGCAGGTGGTGGGCGCCGCGGTCGGACGCGCCGCCCATGACCAGGGCTGGATCGTTTTCCTGGCCACGCTGCCCGAGTTCCGGGGCCGCGGGATCGGCACGTCGCTGCTGGCCGCCGTCGAGAACCGGATGGCGCCGCACGGGCTCAACAAGCTCTCCGCGCTGATGCCCGAATCCGAAACCCGGGTGGAGGCGTTCCTGGGCCGCGGCTTCGTGCTGAAGAAAAACCTGCGCTACTTCGAACGGAAGATCCCGGTCCAGCGCCAGGAGCTTGAGCCGCTCAGCCTGCTCGGCGGCCGCATCCTGGCCCGCGACCTGTGGGAAAACGTGGCCGGCATGCGCCGCGAAAAGGAACTGCTGGAACGCCGGCTGGTCCTGCCGCTGGCCGAGGCCGACCTCGCCGACGAATACGGCGTGGTGCCCCCGCGCGCCGTCGTCCTCTTTGGACCGCCCGGTACCGGCAAGACGACGTTTGCCAAAGCGATCGCGTCCCGGCTGGAATGGCCGTTCGTGGAGGTCTTCCCGTCCCGGCTAGCCGCCGACCCGCAGGGCCTGGCCGGGGCGCTGCGCGAGACCTTCCTGGAGATCGCCGAGCTGGAGCACGCAGTGGTCTTCATCGACGAGGTCGAGGAAATCGCCTCGCAGCGCTCGGGTGAACCGCCCTCTCCCCTGCAGGGCGTCACCAACGAGCTTCTGAAAATCATTCCCGCGTTCCGCGAACAGCCCGGCCGGATCCTGGTCTGCGCCACGAACTTCATCCGCGCCCTGGATTCTGCCTTCCTGCGGCATGGCCGGTTCGATTACGTCATCCCGATCGGCCTGCCGGACCGGCAGGCCCGCGAGGCCATGTGGCAGCGCTTCATCCCCGCCGCCGTGGTGGACGACGTCGACGTCGAACTCCTGGTGGACCGCACCGAGGGCTTCTCCCCCGCGGACATCGAGTATGCGGCCCGCAGCGCCTCCCAGCGGGCGCTGGAAAAGGCGGTGTACGACGACGGCGGTGCCGCGTCCGGGGGCGACCCCGCCTCGCGCGCGGCCGTCCGCAAAGGCCCCTCGACCCAGGACTACCTCGACGCCATCCGGGACACCCGGACGACGGTCAGCGACGAGGTGCATCAGGAGTTCCTCGAGGACATCGACGCCTTGGGCCGGGTGTAGCCAAAGCAACGCGGGGTCAGATGCGGCCGGTGTTGGGGTCCGGAATGGGCGCGAAGTGACCCCGCGTTGCATGCGTCGGACTCCTCTGGCGGGCCCGGCGCCCCGTTCGACGGACAGGGCCACAGCCCGGGGCGCAACTGTCCGGCCGGTGACCTTCGGCCCTTTCCGGCGCACCCGGGACCTGCAAGAGTGGCGGTCATGGCCATGGACGCTGTCGTCAATACCCGGCACGGCACGCTGCGCGGTGCGGAGGCCGACGGGGTCCGCACCTTCCTAGGTGTCCCCTTCGCGGCGCCGCCGACCGGGGCGAACAGGCTGCTCCCGCCGCGGCCGATGCAGCCGTGGACCGGTGTCCGCGATGCCACGGACTACGGGGATTCCCCTCCCCAGGTTGCCCCGCCCGTCAGCGCGGGTTTCGACTGGGATACCGGCCTCGGCGGTGGCGACTGCCTGAACCTGAACATCTGGGCCCCCAGTGCGGGGGCTGCCGGTGTTGGCGCGGCCGGTGCCGGCCCGGCCGGGCTCCCCGTCATGGTCTGGATCCAGGGCGGTGCGTTCGAAGTCGGCTCAACGGCGGCCTATGACGGCCGGAACTTCGCCCGCGACGGCGTCGTGTGCGTTGTGATCAACTGGCGCGTGGGCGCCGACGGGTTCCTCTTCCTCGACGACGGGCACGCCAACGTGGGCCTGCTCGATCAGGTCGCGGCGCTCGAGTGGGTGCGGGACAACATCGCGGACTTCGGCGGCGACCCCGGGAACGTCACCGTCTTTGGCGAGTCGGCTGGGGCAATGAGCATCGGCGTCCTCCTTTCCATTCCCCGGGCCGAGGGACTGTTCCGGCGGGCCATCCTGCAAAGCGGGGCGGCCCACCATGTCCTCCCCGCCCTGGCCGCCGAACGGATCGGCCGGGCCCTCGCCGAGAGACTCGGCGTTCCGCAGACCCGCGAGGCGATTGCCGGCGTCCCGGTCCAGCGGCTCCTCACGGCGCAGACGGAGCTGAAGACTGAACTGCTGGCGCACCCGGACCCGGACCATTGGGGCCACGACGTGGTGGCAAGCCTGATGCCCTGGCAGCCGGTAATCGACGGCGACGTCGTTCCGCGACGTCCGATCGACCGGATCGCCGGCGGGGCCGGCGCGCATATCGACATCATCGTCGGCACGAACACCGAGGACTGGAAACTCTTCCTGGCCATCACCGGCGTGCTCGCCAGGGTCACGGAGGAGAGCCTGGGCGGGACCGGCAGCATCGAAGGGTTCCCTCCGCCGGCGTCCTACGGCCTCCCGGTCCCGGCTGCGCTGGAGGCGTATCGCGCCCGCTATCCCGGCGCCACGCCCGGCGAGCTTCTGGCCGCGGTGCAGACCGACTGGTGGGTGCGGATCCCGGCGATCATTCTGGCCGAGGCCCACGCGAACGCGGCGCGGTCCACCGGCGCGGGAACCTACATGTACGAGTTCGCCTGGGCCGCGCCGGATCTCGGCGCGGTCCATGCAGTGGAGGTGCCGTTCGTTTTTGACACCCTGGCCACGAACGCCCGGCTGTTCGGGCCGCTCCTGGGCAAGAATCCCCCGCAGGGACTAGCCAGCGCGATGCACGCCGCCTGGGTGTCCTTCGCCGCCACCGGCGACCCGGGCTGGCCGGCATACGAACCCGCCAGAAGGGCCACCATGCGTTTCGATGTTGTCCAGGGCGTGGTGGATGACCCCAGGTCCTGGGAACGCGCCCTCTGGGACGGGATCCGCTAGCCGGCCGTGCCCCGGGCCTCGCCCGTGTGCCCCGCGTCGCCCGTGCGCCCGGCGTCGTCGTAGGAAAGGTTCTCGTAGTCGGTGTCGTCCGCCTCGTCGAGCATCTCATCCAGTTCATCCAGCAGCCACGGGTTGATCCGGGCCAGGATCTTGCGGGTCTCTTCGACCGGGACGGCCGCGTAGAGCACCGGGCGGGCCTCGTCGTAGCGGGTGACCGGCGGCTTGTCCGGCCACTTCTCGGCAAGCGCCTTGACGCGTTCGGGCAGCGAATTGTGCGCGTTGTCCGCAATCTTGACCAGGGTGGCGTCGTGGTCTTCGGCGATGTAGCGGATGCCGGCCTGGTAGTCGTCGGGGTTTTCGTGGAGGCGTTTGGTGACGCGCTCAATAATGTCGGCCGCCCGCTCCGAGACTCCCATATCCAGCAGGGCCTGGCGCGTCATCGGGGTGTCCTCGGCGATGTCGTGGAGGTACCCGGCGATCTGAATGTCGTCGTCGAAGTCTGCCAGGGCATCCCCGACGGCGAGCACGTGCTCCCGGTACGGCCGCTTAAGTTTGTCCTTTTGCCGGTTGTGGGCCACCTCGGCCAGGACCTTGGCTGTCTCAACGGTAAAGCGGGGCTGGGGGTGTGCGGGCTCGGTCATGAATCCAGCCTACGCGCCGTGGCTTCCCGTTCGGGGCGGGGTGTCGCTTCCCGGCTGCGCTCCCGGCAGCCCGGGCCAAATCCAGGGCTCGCGCGGCAGCACGGCGGGGTCGAAGACGGCCAGTGCGTGCTTGAGGGGTCCGGCGGGAAGCCCAAGGGACGCCAGCAGCACGTCCCGGACCTCGTCGGGGGTCACGCCGGCCAGGGCCAGGTCGGCGAGCGTGACGGCGCCGTCGCGCTTGGCCAGCCGCGCGCCGTCGGCGTTCAGCACCAGCGGAACATGCGCATATTCCGGAACAGGCATATTCAGCAGGGAGGCCAGGTATGCCTGCCGCGGCGTGGAAGGGAGCAGGTCGTCACCGCGGACCACCTGGTCGATGCCCTGGGCGGCATCGTCAACCACCACCGCCAGGTTGTAGGCGGTCACGCCATCGTTGCGCCGGAGCACGAAGTCGTCCACCACGCCGGTGTAGCTGCCGTGGAGCACGTCCCGCACCGTCGCTTCCTCCACGGCGGAACGGAGCCGGACCGCCGCGGGGCGGGCGGCACGCCTGGCCTCGCGCTCGTCATCGCTGAGGTTCCGGCAGGTCCCGGGGTAGGCGCCAAGCGGAGCATGCGGCGCGGAGGGGGCCTCCTGGATTTCGCGGCGCGTGCAGAAGCACTCATACGTCAGGCCGGCCGCAGTCAATTGCTCGATCGCCTCCGCGTACAGGTGCTCGCGGTCCGTCTGGCGCACGACGCCGCCGTCCCAGTCCACGCCGATCGCCGTCAGATCGCGGAGCTGCTCAGCCTCGGCACCGGCCCGGGCGCGGTCCAGGTCTTCGACCCGCATCAGGAACCGCCGCCCCGTGGACCGGGCAAAGAGCCACGCCAGGACGGCCGTCCGGAGGTTCCCCACGTGCAGTTCACCGGAGGGACTGGGGGCGAAGCGGCCGGCTGACGTCATGGGACCAGCCTATGCGGAGCGGCACCAGAGCCCCTCCACCACCAACGCGGGGTCAGTTCCGGCCCATGATGGAGCCAAATATGGGCGCGATGTGACCCCGCGTTGGTTGGAGGGAGCAGCACAAGAGCCCCTCAGCTACCGATGACTTCGGGACATCCGACGTCGGTGGCTCAGGGGCTCTTGCCGTGTTGTGGTGCGGTGTGCGGAATGACGATGCGTGAACAAGAGTCAATCAGCGGCTGGTTCCTTGCGGGAGCCTCGTCCAGGGTCCGGGTGGTGTGCCGGGGTGCCTGTAGCCTTCGGGGCCGCGGCGGTGGCCTTGCCCCTTTGTTGTCACTATTTGAGCAGAAGACCTACAGTTAGTGCAACGGACCCGGAATGAAGTAGTCAATCTGATCAACTGGGTCGTGGTCCGTGAACAGGAAGTGGTCATTTTGCAGGAGCTCGACGCGACGGACAGGCGGATCCTCGCCGCACTGGATGACGATCCCCGCGTGCCGGTCATGGTGCTGGCCCAGAAGCTGGGCCTGGCCCGCGGCACTGTCCAGTCCCGCCTGGAGCGGATGTCGGCGTCGGGCGCGCTCCGCCCGAACAGCAGCCGGGTCCTGCCGTCGGCCCTGGGCCGCGGCGTGGCGGCGGCCGTGAGCGCGGAACTGGACCAGAGCCACCTCAACGAGGCCATCGCGGCGCTGCGCAACATCCCGGAAGTGCTCGAATGCCACGCCCCTGCCGGCGACACGGACCTCCTGATCCGGGTGGTGGCCACGAGCCCTGATGACCTCTACCGCGTGTCCGAAGAAATCCGGCTGTGCCCCGGCATCGTGCGGACCTCAACGAGCATGTTCCTGCGCGAGGTCATCCCCTACCGGACCACGGGGCTGCTGGGCGCCTAAACCCTTCGTTGAGCCCGGCGCGCGGCCCCGCTCAGACCGGCGGCCCGGCGTTGGCCTTCAGGTTCTTCATGACCAGCGTGGAGGTCAGGCGTTCGACGCCGGGCAGGGAGGTCAGTTCGCTGTCGTAGAAGCGCTGATAGGACGGAAGGTCCTCCGCGATGACCTTGAGCAGGTAGTCCGGCGAACCAAAGAGCCGCTGGGCCTCCACGATGTTGGGGTTGTCCGCCACCCGGTTCTCGAAGATCTCCATCGTGGAACGGTCCACCTGGCGCAACGTCACGAACACGATCGCCTCGAACCCGAGCCCCACGGCGGCCGGATCAATGTCCGCCCGGTAGCCCCGGATGATCCCGGCGGCCTCCAGATCCCGCAGCCGGCGATGGCACGGAGCCACTGTCAGCCCGACCTTCGCGGCCAGTGCCGTGGCAGTCATTCGCCCGTCCGTTTGAAGGTGGCGCAAAATACTTCTGTCAATAGCGTCAATCACGCAATTATCTTACCCAAGAACGGCGGTTCACCAGTAAATTAGCGAACACTTCCGGGGCGATTTTGCCTAGAGTTTTCCTTGTACCTACACAGAGGTGCCACACCCCCTGGAGCCCGCCGTGAATCCCCAGCTTTTCCTCGCCTTCCTGGTTGTCGCCGTCGCCCTGGCCTGCACCCCCGGCGTCGACTGGGCCTATTCGATTGCTGCCGGGCTGAGGCAGCGCAGCTTCGCCCCCGCCGTCGCCGGACTCTGCGGCGGCTACGCCCTGCACACGGTGCTCCTGGTGCTGGGCCTGGCGGCGCTGCTGACCGGGATGCCGGGCGTGCTCGGCTGGCTGACCGCCGCGGGTGCCCTGTACCTGCTGTGGCTGGGCTTCAGCACCCTGCGGTCCTGGCGGGGCGCCAGCTTCAACGGCCCCAGCTTCGGCGCCGGCACGGACGGTCCCCCGGCAGCGGCGCCCGCGAGCCAGTTCCGGATTTTCGTCCAGGGCATGGGTATCAGCGGGATCAATCCCAAGGGGCTGCTGTTCTTCGTGGCCCTGGTGCCGCAGTTCGTCAGCCCGGATGCCGCCCTCCCGGTTCCGGTACAGTCCGGGCTGCTCGGGCTCACTTTCGTGCTGCTCGTGGGGGTCATCTACAGCTGTGTGGCACTCCTGGCCCGGAAACTGCTCCATGCCAGGCCGGGCGCCGCCCGTCACGTGACGCTCGCCAGCGGTGTCATCATGCTGGTCCTGGGTGCCGTGCTGCTCGCCGAACAGATCATGCCCGCTGTCGCCGCGGCCCTGGCCCGCGCCTGAGCCGGGGCATCCCCGGCACGGTTACTTGCGCTGCATGTACCACTCGGTGAAGGACGACGCGCGGCCGTCCGCGGTCAACTGGATGATCCAGAGGTTGTCGTAGCTTCGGCTGTTGCCGCGGTAGGTGGTCAGGCCCTGCACGAACGCCCGGCCGCCGTCGACCCCGAGCAACTTCCACTCAAAGGTCCAGTCATCCGGTTCGTCGCGCCCGGCAAGCCAGTGCTCCACGATGTCCTCCCGGCCCCGCCACGGTTCGGGCTCCTGGGGGCTGGTCGCATAGATGGCGTCCTCGGTGAACAGGGCCCGGATGTCCTCAGGGTCGTTCGTCGTCCATGCCGTGATGTAGTGCTGCATCCAGCGGGCCACCGCATCTCTCATGCCTCGTTTGTACTCCCCGCCATGGGCCCCCGCAAGGGTAGTGGATACGTGGATTTTCCCCTCCGCCGGCGCGGATGACACTCAGTCGACGTCGGCGCGGCCGTACTCGCGGTCCCAGAGTTCGTGCATCTCCGCGTCCTTGCGAATGGCCTTCACAGCCTCCACCTCCGCCGGTTTCCGGCGCTGCCACTCCCGGGATCCGAGGGTCTTGCGGCCCGCGTCCAGCAGGAGCAGGGCATGGTCCGTCAGTGCGTCGCTGCGGAGTGTGAAGTCCGTTTTCCGGCGCCGCAGGACCTCCTGCAGGGCGGCGCGGGCCGCTCCGTAGGAGCCGAGCCTGCGCAGGGAGCGGGCCCGCACCAGCAGCAGCGCGGCGGCCAGATCGTCGGCGTTCAGCAGCCCTTCCGTGTCCGCGACCACTTCCATATCGAGTCCCAGCTCGGCGGAGAGGGAGCAACGGGCCAGCGCCAGCGGCAGCGAGGGCGGCAGGCCGGCGAGGGCCGCAAGCGCCGCCTCGGCCTGGCCGGTCTCGCGCAGGGAATGGGACAGCGCCAGGAACACGGCCTCCTCGCTGAACAGCACCGGAACCTCGATCCGCTCGGCCACCTCCACCCTGGTGACCACGCCGGCGAGGTGCACGGCGGCGTAGCGGTTGGCGTCGGCGTCGTTTCGCAGGCTCAGGCCGTGCTGCAGGAGCTCGGAGGCGCGCAGATGGCCGCCGTGTCCGTACGCCAGCAGTCCGGCCATGAGGTAGCAGAGACCGGCCCAGCCGGGATAGGTGCGGGCCAGGGCGATCAGCGGGTCCGGATCCGTGCTGCCGAAGATGGCGGCGTGCACGGCTTTCGCCGTCTTGCCGGCTGCCCGGCCGGGGACTTTGCCCAGGCGGGGCACCCCGCCCTCGACGGCCAGCGTCCCGGGAGCCCGGCCTGCCATGAGTCCGGTAACCACGCCGCCCACGTTGCCGGCGAGGCCGCGGACGGGCGTGCGGACCAGTGCTTTGCGGAACGGCGTCAGGTAGCGGGTGTCCGTGTACGGCCTGCGCTGACCCTGAGACTCGATCGCGGGAATGCGGGAGGCGGATTCGCCAAGTTCGGCGCTCATTCCTTCATGGTAGTAGGACCGGCAGGGCGCTGCTAGGCGGCCGAGGCCACCCAGAGGCCGATCACCCAGGTGCTGGCGGAGAGGCACGCGAGGCCGAATTCCGCGATCATGCCCATTCCGGTGGCCTTCAGCGCGGCCCAGCTGGAGGCCACCGCGGTGCCGAACGCCCGCGTGCGCTGCAGCTCGCTGAGCAGCAGCCCGGCCGCGAAGCCCACGAAGAGTCCCACCACAGGGATGATGAACATGCCGGCCACACCCAGCACCAGCCCGACGACGACGGAACGGCTTGGGATGCTGTGCTGCTTGAGTTTCCGGCCGGTCAGGACGGCGCTGGCGGCCATGCCGGCCAGGACGAACACCAGGCCGATCCCGAAGACCACCCAGCCGGTGGTTCCTGCGCCACCCCACAGCGCCCAGGCGAGCAGGCTCAGCCCGATCAGGATGCTGCCGGGCAGGACGGGGACGATGGTCCCGGCCACGCCCACCAGGATGGCGAGGCCGCAGAGCACGGTCACGACGGTCTCGGGGTTCATGGCCCCAGTCTAAGCCGGGTCCGGCCGGCGACGGAGCCTGCGGCGGACCGCAGATCACAGCCGCCCCTGGTGGACTGTAGTGTCCGCACACGTCCACAGAACAACAACATGACAACAGAACAACAAAACGGCGACGGCGGCACTCCCCCCGGAAGCGCCGCCGTCGCCGTGTGCGGCAGTGTGCGGACCTACTCGGCTTCGACCGTCGCGGCGACTGCCGCGGAGACCGCAGGGGCCACGCGGGGATCAAGCGGGCTGGGCACGATGTAATCGGCGGACAGATCGTCCTCGGCCAGTTCGGCGATGGCCCGGGCTGCTGCCAGCTTCATGGCCGGCGTGATCCGGCGGGCGCCGGCGTCGAGGGCTCCGCGGAAGATGCCGGGGAAGGCCAGGACGTTGTTGATCTGGTTCGGGAAGTCGCTGCGCCCGGTGGCGACCACGGCCGCGTACTTGCTGGCGACCTCCGGCAGGACTTCCGGGTCCGGGTTGGACAGGGCGAACACGATCGAGCTGTGGTTCATCAGCTTGAGGTGTTCCTCGTCCAGCTTGGAGGAGGAGACGCCGACGAACACATCGGCGCCGAGCAGCGCCTCGCCCGGGCCGCCGCTCACGCCGCGCGGGTTGCTGCGGGCGGCGAGCTGGCCCTTCTTGCTGGCCGGATCGGCGGCGATGTCCGCCCGGTCCTTGCTGATCGCGCCGCGGGAGTCCAGGAGGACGATGTCGCCGATCCCGGCGGTCAGCAGGATTTCGGCGACGGCGATGCCGGCGGCTCCGGCTCCGGAGACCACCACGCGCAGGCTGTCGAGCGTCCTGCCGGTCACCTTGGCGGCATTGGTCAGGGCGGCGAGGACCACGACGGCGGTGCCGTGCTGGTCATCGTGCATGACCGGGCAGTCCAGTGCCTCGATGAGTTTTTCCTCAAGTTCGAAGCAGCGGGGCGCGGCGATGTCCTCGAGGTTGACGGCGCCGAAGCTCGGGCGGAGCCGGACGAGGGTCTCGACGATTTCGTCGACGTCGGTGGTGTTGAGGACCAGCGGGATGGAGTCGAGCTCCCCGAAGGCCTTGAACAGGGCGGACTTGCCCTCCATCACGGGCAGCGAGGCGCTGGCGCCTATGTTGCCCAGACCCAGCACGGCCGTGCCGTCGCTGACGACGACCACGAGGCGCTGGGCCCACGTGAGCGTCTTGGCGAGCTCGGGCTTGGCGTGGATGGCCCGGCTGACCTGGGCGACACCGGGCGTGTAGGCAATGGAGAGGTCGCGCTTGCTGGCGAGCGGGACGGTGCTGGAAATCGAAAGCTTGCCGCCCTGGTGGGATGCGAAGATCTCCTCGTCGCTGAGCACGGCTACCGTCTCGGCCGGGGAAGTGGAATCGGCGGGAATGATCGTTTCAGTGGACACGTCGTTGTCTCCTGGGACTCACCGTGGGAGCACGGCTCTTGGAAGCTCGGGCATTGGGAATGCCCGAGTTGGTCTGGCGGGGGCGTCGGCGGCGACCAAAGGTGGCGGTCGCCGGTGGAGCCCCCGGAGTTGCTGGCGTCAGCGGTCTCCGGTCCAGCAATGGTAAACAAGGCATCCCTCCGGTTTTGCCGCGCGGTACCCGGTGCCGCCAATGGTGAAACGTTTCCCCGCCCCGTTATGTGACCCAGATCACGCCGACCGGCAGGTTTTGCGGGCTGCCGGTCTAGACCAGTTACGCGGTTTGCGGGACGCGCTGCAGGAGCGAGCAGGCCTTTTTCAGGTCCTCCTCCGCTTCGAACAGGGACAGCCGGCGGCAGCGGACGGCCTGGACCAGTCCGGTGACCGTCAGCAGCAGGACCCGGGCGACGGCGGCGTCGCCGCACGCGGCCGTCACCGCCTTTTCGGCCGTCGTGTCGATCTCGCGGAGCAGCCGCGTGGTGTCCGTGTCCTTGACGTAGACCGCCCGGTTGAGGCACTGCTCCACGGCGGGCTGCATGAGGCGCATGTGGAAGATCTCCATCACGACTCCCACGAGGGCCTGGGCCGCAACCTTTCCCTCTGCCGGCGAGCTCCCGGCGAGCAGTTCGCCCAGTTGCTTGCGGTAGAGCGCAAGGACCAGCTGGGTGGCCGAGGGAAAGTAGCGGTACAGCGTCCCGAGCGGAACATCCGCCTTGGCCGCCACCTCGGATAGCACCACGGAGTCCAGGCCCTTGCGGGCAAACCCGGCGGCTACTTCCAGGATCCGCACGTACCGGAGCCGTTGCCGGGGCAGGGTGGGGGGAGGGGCCATCGGTGGAAGATCTGAGTGAAAATCAGGCATCAGCAGCGTTCCGGGGGTCGTTTTTCTCGGCAGCCGGGAGCGTTCCGCCCACAGCGCTGCCGCGGCAATTGCCGTCCACTATACGCCACGCAACCGGGCGTCCGGCCGGTCCCCCGGGCCCGCCGGAGCCTTATGACGGGATAGCTGGGGCTCAGGCCACGCCCTTGATTTTTACCACGAACACGGCACCAAGAAGCCCGATCACGGCGGCCGCAACATACAGAGCCACGTAGCCGCCCCAGAGGGCCACAAACGGAAACGCGATGAGCGGGGCGAGTACTTGCGGCAGGGAGTTGGCGATGTTGATGACGCCCAGGTCCTTGCCACGGCTCAGCGGCGTGGGGAGCACCTCGGTGATGAGGGCGAAGTCCACCGCAAGGTAGCAGCCGAAGCCGATGCCGAGCACGGACGCGCCGACCAGCGCGCCCGGCCATGTGGGCGCGAACGCAAGAATGAGGGAAGCCACGGCGATCACCACGGACGAGATGATGACCAGCGGCTTCCGGCGGCCCAGGCGATCGCTCAGCCGGCCGCCTACCACGCTGGTGATGATCACCATGACCGCGTACAGGCCGGTCAGGATCAGCACACCGAACTCGGGCTCGATGCCCTGGGTCTCGCGGATCCGGACGGCGTCGTTGAGGAAGAACAGCAGGTAGAGGGTGACCATGTGGTTGCCGATGTTCACCAGCAGGCGCGTCAGCCAGGCCCAGGCAAAATCCGGGTGGCGGGCCGGGGAAATCCAAAAGCCCCGCGCAAAGCCGGTCAGGCTGAAAGGCGGGCGGGCCTGCGCGGGCAGCGGGACGTCGTCGTTCTTGACGTAATAGAGCACGACGCCGGCGAGCAGCGCCGCCGCGGACACGACGTACCCCGCGGCGAAGTTGCCTGCGACGGCGGCGGCGATCACCGCCCCTGCCAGGATCCCAACAGTCTGGCCCATCGCGGCAAGGCCCCCGACCGTTCCCCGCTGGGGGACGGGCACCCGGTCCGGGATGGCCGCGGTGATGGCCGCGTAGGCGCCGTTGCAGC
Organism: Arthrobacter sp. NicSoilB8; assembly: GCF_019977355.1. Classification (NCBI taxonomy): domain Bacteria; kingdom Bacillati; phylum Actinomycetota; class Actinomycetes; order Micrococcales; family Micrococcaceae; genus Arthrobacter; species Arthrobacter sp. NicSoilB8. The sequence goes on from NZ_AP024655.1 coordinate 4,765,408, forward strand.
CGGCCTGGACGAGGCACCAGAGCAGCGTCATGACGGCGACGGTCGGTGCGCCCGCCAGCGCGATCAGTGCCGCGGCGCCCAGGACGGCGCCGAACAGCACCCAGGGCACCCGGCGGCCCCGGCGCGAGGTGGTCCGGTCACTGAAGGCCCCGAAGAGGGGGTTGGCGACGAGCGAGACGGCCGCGCCCGCACCCGTCACGAGGGCGAGGATGGCTTCCTTGTCCGGTTCGCTGAAGGCTGCCGCCTGCTGGCCGAGGAGGACCTGGAGCGGGCCGAAGAAGGCCGCGTTGATGCCGACATTGACCAGCACCACCCCGGCCGTCCAGACGGGCCGGACGCGGCGCTCGGGTTCGGCCAGCGCCGGCGCGGTGGTATCGGACATGCTCATGGCTCCCCCTGGAACTGATGATCAGGCGTATGTATCAGTGCGGAGCCAGACTATCGGGACTCGGCAGATCCGCTCGCAATGTGCGAGTCTCGGGGATGAAACCTGCGCCAACCCGCCGCGCCAACCCAAGGAGCACCGTGACCGCACCCGACGTCAACACCGCAGACCTTTACGATGAACGCGGCGAGGAACTCGACTCCATAGCCGTACAGTTCCAGTCCCTGGGCGGACGCACCCACTTCAGCGGCCCGGTCCGGACCGTTCAGTGCTTCGAGGACAACGCGCTGGTCAAGTCCGTGCTGGCGACACCCGGCAACGGCTCCGTCCTGGTGGTCGACGGCGGCGGTTCGCTCCGTACGGCGCTGATGGGGGACATGATCGCGGCGAGCGCCGTCGCGAACGGCTGGGCCGGCGTCGTTATCAACGGCGCCATCCGGGACCGGCTCGCCATTGCGGCGCTGCCGCTCGGGGTTAAAGCCCTCGGCAGCAACCCGCGCAAGAGCGCCAAGGACGGCGCCGGAGACGTTGACGTGCCGCTGGAGATCGACGGCGTGGCCGTCCGCCCGGGCGCGATGATCTGGTGCGATCCGGACGGAATCCTCGTCGAACGCTGAGGACTTTCTTCGCCGGGCGGTAGTAGCGGGAACAAATGAGCCAGTAACATAGTTACTGAAAGCAACTATCAGCTTAATTCCCACACTTCCCCTTGGAGCAGTCATGTCCAAAACCACCTCCGTGCGCGCCGCGGGAGAGGTCCTGACCCACCGTCAGACCGTCACCGTCATGGTGGGACTCATGCTCGGCATGTTCCTGTCATCGCTCGACCAGACGATCGTGTCCACCTCGATCTACACGATCGCGAACGACCTCGACGGCCTGTCCCTGCAGGCCTGGGCCACGACGGCCTACCTGATCACGTCGACTGTGAGCACGCCGCTCTACGGCAAGCTCAGCGACATCTTCGGACGCCGTCCGCTCTACCTCATCGCGATCCTGATCTTCCTCGCCGGCTCGCTCTACGCCGGCTCGGTCCACTCCATGACCGAACTGGCAATCGCCCGCGGCATCCAGGGCATGGGTGCCGGCGGCCTCCTGGCCCTCGCCCTGACCATCATCGGCGACATCGTGGCGCTCAAGGACCGGGCCAAGTACCAGGGCTACTTCATGTCGGTCTTCGGCATCTCTTCCGTCCTGGGCCCGGTGATCGGCGGCGCCTTCGCAGGCTCCGAGACCATCCTCGGGATCGACGGCTGGCGCTGGGTGTTCCTCATCAACCTGCCGATCGGCCTCGCGGCCCTGGCAGTGGTGTTCATGTACCTGCACCTGCCCGCCAAGCACGTGAAGCAGAAGATCGACTACTGGGGCGCCGCCGCCATCACCCTGGCGATCGTCCCGCTGCTCCTCGTCGCCGAGCAGGGCCGCACCTGGGGCTGGAGCTCCGCCAACTCCTACCTCTGCTACGGGCTGGGCGTTGTGGGCATCATCGCGTTCCTGCTGGCTGAAAAGCGCGCCGCCGACTATGCGCTGATCCCGCTGCGGCTGTTCCAGAACATCACCTTTGGGCTGTCCTCGCTGCTGAACTTCATCATCGGCATCGGCATGTTCGGCGCCATCGCGATGCTGCCCATGTACCTGCAGTTGGTCAAGGGCCTGACCCCCACCGAGGCCGGCCTTATGATGATCACCTTCACCGTGGGCATCCTGACCGGGTCCATCACAGCCGGCCGGACCATCTCGGCGTCGGGCACGTACCGGATCTTCCCGATCCTGGGCACCGCGGTCCTGACCGCGGCCGCCGTCGTCATGGGCCTCTCGCTCGGTGTCGACACGCCGCTGTGGGTCCCCGGCGCCATCGCGGTGTTCTTCGGGCTGGGCCTGGGCTTCTGCATGCAGCCGCTGACGCTGGCCATGCAGGTCTCCGTTCCGTCCAAGGACATGGGCGTGGGCACCTCAGCCGCCGCGTTCTTCCGCTCCATGGGCGGCGCGGTTGGCACGGCCGTGTTCATCTCCATGCTCTTCAGCCTAGCCGCGGACAAGATCGCCACCGGCATGAAGGACGCCGCGCAGAACGCGGACTACCTCAAGGTGCTCAAGGACCCGGCCGTGGCTGCCGACCCTGCCAATGCCAAGCTCTACGACTTCTTCAAGAACGGCGCCAGCAACGATTCGCTGAACGACACGAGCTGGCTGCACACCGCCAACCCGACGCTGACCCGCCCCATCACGGAGGGCTTTGCGCAGTCGATCGACGCCGTCATGCTGACAGCCGCCGTGCTCACCGGTATCGCCTTCCTGATCACGTTCGCCCTGCCGAACAAGAAGCTCACGGACCCGAAGTCGGTCGCCCGGGAAGGTGTCTCGGCCGCCGCTCACTAGGGTTTTTTGCCGCAGCGCGGCGCCTGTCCACCGGTATGTAAGCTTGCTCTCACTTTCCGGCCTTGTGACAGGCGCCGCACTGCGTCCGGTGTAAGACTGGGTAGCTGCGGCGCAGGCCGTGAACCACGAATTGCCGAGGGAGCCATATGACCATCACCCAGGACCAGACCGCCGCCAAGATCCCCCAACGGGTGATCTGGCTGGCCGTGGCGGGCGCCGTCGGCGGCTTCCTCTTCGGCTTTGACTCGTCGGTGGTCAACGGCGCCGTCGACGCCATCAAGGAGGAGTTCGCGCTCAGCGAGGCCGTGACCGGCTTCGCCGTGGCCGTCGCCCTCTTGGGCTGCGCGGCAGGCGCCTACCTCGCCGGCAAGGTGGCCGACCGCTACGGCCGGATCCCGGCCATGAAGCTGGGCGCCCTGCTGTTCCTGGTCAGCGCCATCGGCACCGGGTTCGCGTTCGGCGTCTGGGACCTGATCTTCTGGCGCCTGGTGGGCGGCCTGGGCATCGGCCTGGCCTCGGTGATCGCCCCGGCCTACATCTCCGAAATTTCGCCGCGGCACGTCCGCGGCCGCCTGGCCTCGCTCCAGCAGCTCGCCATCACCACCGGCATCTTCGCCGCCCTGCTCTCCGACGCCGTCTTCGCCACCACCGCCGGCGGCGCGGACCAAGATCTGTGGCTTGGCCTGGAATCGTGGCGCTGGATGTTCATGGCCGCCGCCGTCCCCGCCGTCATTTACGGCTGGATCGCCTTCACCCTGCCGGAATCGCCGCGGTTCCTGGTCTTCAAGGGCAAGGACGAAGAGGCTCTCAAAGTCTTCCGGTCGATCGCCCCGAGTGAGGACTCGGACCGCCACCTGCGCGAGATCAGGAAGGCCATCGACGAGGACAAGCTCGCCGGCCAGAAGGGGTCCCTGCGCGGCAAGGCCCTGGGCCTGCAGCCCGTGGTCTGGATCGGCATCATCCTGTCCGTGCTGCAGCAGTTCGTCGGCATCAACGTGATCTTCTACTACTCCACGACCCTGTGGAAGGCCGTGGGCTTCCAGGAAAAGGATTCGCTCACCATCTCCGTGGCCACCGCCGTCACGAACATCCTGGTGACGCTCGTGGCGATCGCCCTCGTGGACCGGATCGGACGCCGCCCCATCCTGCTCGCGGGCTCGATCGGCATGGCCGTCTCGCTGGGCACCATGGCCCTGGCCTTCGGCTCGGCCACGGTCTCGGCAACCGGCTCCGGGGACGCGATCTCGCTGCCCGGCGCGTGGGGTCCGGCCGCGCTGGTCGCCGCCAACATCTTCGTCATCAGCTTCGGCGCCTCCTGGGGCCCGCTGGTGTGGGTGCTGCTGGGCGAGATCTTCCCGTCCCGCATCCGCGCCCGCGCCCTGGGCCTGGCCGCTGCCGCGCAGTGGATCGCCAACTTCGCCATCACCCTGAGCTTCCCCGTCATGGCCGCGGCCTCGCTGCCACTGACGTACGCCATGTACGCGCTGTTCGCGGCGGCGTCGTTCTTCTTCGTGATGTTCAAGGTGCCGGAGACCAACGGCATGTCCCTGGAACAGGCCGAAACGCTGTTCGTCCCCAAGGGTTCCGCAAAGGAGTCAGCCAAGGAGTCCGCAACGGCCTGAGTCCTTCCCTGCAGGCGCAGGCGCTAACAGAAACGCCCATGTTCCGCGGAACATGGGCGTTTCTGTTACCGCGGCTCGCTAGAGCACGTGCGGCTCGTGCTCCGTGAGGTAGCGGCGGCCGCCGTAGACCACGGCGATCGCGACCACCATGGCCAGCGCGCCGGCGAAGAAGGGGACCTGCGGGCCGAAGTGCTCGCCCAGCTGCGCGGCGGCAAACGGTGCCAGGGCGCCGCCCATCCAGCGCACGAAGTTGTATCCCGCCGACGCCACCGGCCGCGGCGAATCGGAAACCCCCATGGCCAGTTCCGTGTAGATGGTGTTGTTGACGCCCAGGAGCGCCCCGGAAATGACCACGAGGACCACGACGGCGGGCACCGAGTGTCCGGCGGCGAGGCCGAGTCCCACCAGGTCCAGCATCAGCAGGGCCAGGGTGCCGGTGAGCACCCGGACGGCCCCGAACCGGTTCTGCAGCACGGGGGCGGCAAACACGGAGCACACGGCGACGGCGACGCCCCAGCCGAAGAACACCCCGCCGATCCCGTAGGCGTCCATGCCCAGGATGAAGGGTGTGAAGGCGAGGACGGTGAAGAAGCCGTAGTTGTAGAACAGGCCGCTGGCCGCCGTCGTCCTGAGCCCCTTGTGGCCCAGCGCCAGCAGCGGGTCCCGGAGCCTGACCTTCCGCCCGGGCAGCGGGGTTTTGGGCAGCAGGGCAATGAGCGCGATGAACGCGGAGGCCATCAGCACGGCGGTGCCGAAGAACGGCGCGCGCCACTGCCAGCCGCCAAGGAGTGCGCCCAGGAGCGGGCCGAGGGAAATGCCCAGTCCGAGGGCGGCCTCGTAGAGGATGATCGCTGTGCCGGCTCCGCCGCTCGCGACGCCGACAATCACGGCCAGCGCCGTGGCGACGAACAGGGCGTTGCCCAGCCCCCAGCCGGCCCGGAAGCCGATGAGTTCGGCCACGCTGCCCGACGTGCCGGAGAGCGAGGCAAACACGACGATCACGGCCAGCCCGATCAGCAGCGTCCGTTTCCCGCCGATCCGGGACGAGACGTAGCCGGTGATCAGCATGGCGACGGCGGTCACCAGGAAATAGCTCGTAAAGAGCAGCGACACCTGGCTCGGCGAGGCGTCCAGGTTTTTGGCGATTGCCGGCAGGATGGGATCCACGAGGCCGATACCCATGAACGCGAACACCGCCGCGAGAGCCGTCGCCCACACCGCCTTGGGCTGTTTGAGCAGTGAGGCTTTCTCGGCCTCGAGGGTAACTTCGGCTGCCGGCAGGGTGTCGGCGGGCTGGCCGTGCATGGGGACTCCTAAATGAGGGGAATTTCGGTTGGGTATCAAGCCTGCAGCGTCGCGTTGATCCTGCCGATGACCGGGAGGGCGGCGGCGAGGGCGGCACGGTCGTCGTCCGAAAGGGACGAAAGGATGCCGGCCATGACAGCGTTGCGGCGCTCGTTGGCGGATTCGACGGCGGCGCGGCCGGCGGCGGTGAGCCTCACCCGGACGGCACGGGAGTCGTCGGGGTCCGGCTCCCGGTGGGCGAGACCGGCGCGCTCGAGCTTGATGATCTGTTCAGTGGCGCTCGGCACTTTGACGCCGAGGTTCCGGGCGATTTCACCCACCCGCACTCCGTAGGCGGAGGCACCGCGGTCAATGTCGCCGTCACTGCCGCTGTCATAGGAAGCAGCTCCTGCGTCCATCAGCATTTTGAGCGTGCTGAGCTGGGCGGCGCTGAGTTCGCCGTCGGCATCCAGGCGGCGGACCAGGTAGATGCTGTGGCGGAGGGCCTCGCGAAAATCCTGGGCGAGGGCGAGAAGGCTGGCGTCGGCCGGTTCATTGGCGTTCATAGTTAGGCAGCCTAACAGTTAGGTAGCCTAATGGTCAATGAGGCGGGCTCGGCAGGAAACGCAAACGCCGGCGCCGCAACCCGGGTGAGTTGCGGCGCCGGCGTTCAGTGCTCGGCGTTATCGAAGGGTCTAGACGACAGCCTTGGCTTCCTCGATGAGGGAGGAGACTGCGGCGAAGAGCGGGTGATCCGGCGCCAGTCCGGTGATCTTCTCCGTGGCCTCATCCGGCGTTGACGCGGACAGGATTTTCGCGAGTTCCACCGCCTCCGTGTCGGCGGGATCGTTGAAGCGCAGGGCCGCGGCGATCGCCCCGAGCAGCGCTTCCGGGACAATCCCGCGCTCGGCCAGCTCGGCGGCCGGCCCGATGAAGCGCTCGTTCCGGCTGAGTTTGCGCAGCGGGGCGCGGCCCACCCGGGTGACGGTGTCCGGCAGGTGCGGGTTGGAGAAGCGGCCCAGGATCTTCTCCACGTAGGCCTCCTGTTCCGCGCGGTTGAAGCCGTGCTTGGCCACCAGGAGCTCCTTGGTTTCGTCCAGGACGGCGCGCACGTCGGCGGCGACGTCCTGATCGGCCATGGCCTCGGAAATCTTGCCGAGGCCTGCCTCGAAACCGAAGTAGGCCGCTGCCGCGTGGCCCGTGTTCACGGTGAACAGCTTGCGCTCAATATACGGCCCGAGGTCGTCCACGAAGGTCGCGCCGGGGATCACCGGTTCCTTCCCGGCGAACGGGGTACGGTCGATCACCCACTCGTAGAACGTCTCCACCGTGACATCCAAACCCTGCCCGGCATCCTGGTTGGGCACAATCCGGTCCACCGCCGTGTTGGCGAACACGGCGGCGGCGTCCAGGGATCCGGCGGCCGGATCCCACTGGGCGGCCACTTCGGACTTCAGGATGTCGGTTGCGTTGATGGCGTTCTCGCATGCCATCACCTGCAGCGGCGCCAGCCCGGTGGCGCGCGCCGCGATGCCTTTGGCGATCACGGGTGCCACGAACTTCAGGATGTGCGGCCCCACGGCGGTGGTGACGATGTCCGCGGTCGCGATTTCCGCGACGACGTCGGCTTCCTGGGTGCCGGAGTTCAGCGCGCGGAAGTGATCGACGGTGCGGACGGCGGGGACGTCCCCGACTTCGTGGACCTGGTAGCTGTCAGCGGCAGCCAGCTGGGTGATGAGGGAGTCCGCGACGTCGGCGAACACCACCTCATACCCGGCCTCGTGCAGCAGCAGGCCCACGAAGCCGCGACCGATGTTCCCGGCGCCGAAATGGACAGCCTTCACTAGGAGTTGACCTTTCCGAACAGGGCCAGGACTTCATCGACCGTGGTGGCCGCCTCAAGCTGCGCCACCTGGGCCTTGTTGGTGAAGACCTTGGCGATCGAGGACAGGATCTGCAGGTGTTCGTTGTTGATTCCCGCCACGCCGACCACGAACTTCACTTCCTTGCCGTTCCAGTCGATGCCGTCCGGGTACCGGATGACCGACACCGCGGACTTCATGATGTGGTCCTTCGCGGCGTTGGTGCCGTGCGGGATCGCGAGGTAGCTGCCCATGTAGGTGGAGACGGACTCCTCGCGCTCGTGCATCGCGTCCAGGTATCCGGAGTCGACGGCGCCGCGATCCAGCAGGAGCTGCCCGGCTTCGTCGATCGCGGCGTCCCGCGTGGTGGCGGTGCCGCTGAGGACCACGCTCTCGGCCACGAGGATGCCCGCGGGACCGGCCTCAACGTCCGAGGCGGCTTCCACAGGCGCTTCTGCCGGCGCTTCCGTCGCGACCGCGGCGGCAGGGGCTGCGGCCCCGGCACCCGCGTCGGCCTCTCCCCCGTCCGTGTTGCTGGCCCTGACCAGCTCCACGATCTCGTCGTACCGGGGGCTGTTCATGAAGTTGTCCACGGACACATGCACGGCGCTGGCGGTCGCGGGCTTGGCCCGCTCGGTCAGGTCCTGATGCGTGATAACGACGTCGTACGTGTCGCTGAGGTTCGCGATGGCCGAGTTGGTGACCTTGACGTCGGGGAACCCGGCGGCCTTGATCTTGTTGCGGAGCACGGAGGCTCCCATCGCGCTGGAGCCCATGCCGGCGTCGCAGGCGAAGACGATGTTCTTGACCGGGCCCGCGAGGACCGCGACACCGCCGGCATTCATGCCGGCCCCGGTAAGGGCGGAGGCAACCGAGCTCTTCTTGCCCTTCAGGGCTTCCATCCGGTGGGTGGCCTCGTCGAGGTCGTCTTCCGCCGATGCCTTGCTGGCCTTCAGGATCACCGAGGCGATGAGGAAGGACACCGTGGTGGCGAACAGCACGGAGAGCGTTACGCCGACGTAACTGTCGCGTGCGGTGGCGGCGTAGACCGCGAGGATGCTGCCGGGGGCGGCCGGGGAGCGGAGTCCGGCGCCGGTGACCACGAGGGTGAAGATGCCGGTCATGCCGCCGCCGATTGCGGCGAAGATCATCATCGGCTTCATCAGGACGTACGGGAAGTAGATCTCGTGGATGCCGCCGACGAACTGGATCACTGCCGCGCCCGGAGCGGACGCCTTGGCCAGGCCCTTGCCGAAGAACGAGTAGGCCAGCAGAATGCCGAAGCCCGGACCGGGGTTGGCCTCGAGCAGGAACAGGATGGACTTGCCCTGTTCGAGCGCCTGCTGCGTGCCCAGCGGGGTGAGGATGCCATGGTTGACGGCGTTGTTCAGGAACAGGACCTTCGCCGGTTCGATGAAGATGCTGGTGAACGGCAGGAGGCCGTTGACCACCAGGAATTCGACGACGGCGCTGGCGCCGTTGCTGAACGCCTTCACCACCGGGCCGACCACCAGCATGCCAACGACGGCCATGATGGCGGCCAGGATGCCGGCCGAGAAGTTGTCGATCAGCATTTCGAAGCCGGGCTTGACGCGGCCTTCCCAGATCTTGTCGACCTTCATCATGAGCCAGGCCGTGAGCGGACCCAGCATCATGGCGCCGATGAACATGGGGATGTCGGTACCGACGATCACACCCATGGTGGCCACGGCACCCACCACGCCGCCGCGCACGCCGTAGACCATCCGGCCGCCGGTGTAGCCGATCAGGAGCGGGAGCAGGTACGTGATGATCGGCCCGACAAGCTTGGCGAGCTCTGCATTGGGGAAGAAGCCCGCCGGGATGAAGAGCGCCGTGATGAAGCCCCACGCGATGAAGGCGCCGATGTTGGGCATGATCATTCCGGACAGGAACGTCCCGAATTTCTGGACGTGTACCCGCACGCTGGTGCGTGGTTTCGCAACTGTCTCTGTTGCCATGTGAATTCCTAACCGTCGTTCCCGCTGCTTTGCAGGATGGTCCGATAATTTCGCCGAGCTAGCTGTTGGAGCTGGTGGAGATCCGGTGGAGCCATTCGAGGAAGAGCTTGAGTTCCGAACTGGAGAGCTGGTCCGAGTGGGACGCCTGGAGTGCCGCGTTCAATGCGATAGCCGCCACGACCACCGAGGATTTTCCGTCGTCTGCAGATCCGTTGTTCCGGGCCTGTTCCGTGGATACCGCAAAGATCATGGCGTCGCGGGTCATGGCGGACAGCTCGAGGTTTCGCTCGGGCGCCTTTTCCGCGATCAACATGAGGGTCACGCCCACGTTGGCCGCCAGGATGGACCTGGCCGCCTCCCTGGGCGGGACGTTGAGCTGGCCGGAGACAGCCGCCTTGTTGAGCATCTCCTCCATGAGGGCCTCGGCATCGGCGACGATCGCCGGCCGGCTCTCAGGGCGGATATTGCCAAACATGACGAGGTACAGTTCCGGCTGTTTGAGCCCGAACTGCACGTGGTTGTCCCACATCCTCCGGATGTCCTCCAGCGGCTGGCCAGAGGGCGCAAAGTCGCGTTCTCCCGCGACATATTCGTCGAATCCTGCTGCGACGACGGCGTCGAACAGCCCTTCCTTGTCCCCGAAGTGGTGGTACAGGGTCGGTGCCGTAACACCGGCCAGCTGAGTGATCTGGCGGGTCGATACCGGGGAGCCGCCGGAATTGGCCAGTAGCTCGGCGGCGGCGCGAAGCAGCCGGGCCTTGGGTGGTAGCTGGCCATCGATACTCATAACCGCTACCCTAGCACCTATAGCAACGCTATATGAACTACATCACATACAATTTTCGCAGGTGCCGTGATCCGCCGCTGACGTAGCAGTCAGCCGCAGGCGGAAACGAGCAGCAGGATCAGCTGTGGCACCTGGTTTACCGGCTTAGTGGCCACTGGCCTACGACAGAGAATGAGGACCTTCAGTGCAGAACTTCCCAGGAGTAGGCGTTAGCCCCGGCCGCATCATCGGCACCATCCGGCAGATGCCCAAACCAATCAGCGAACCGCCCGCCGGAGAGCAGCTGCCCGCCGGCGTTACGGCGGAAGAGGCGACGGCGGCGCTGAAGTCCGCGGCGAAGGCTGTCCACGACGAGCTCAAGGCCCGCGCCGACACCGTCAGCGGCGACGGCAAGGCCGTCCTGGAGGCCACCGCCCTCATGGCCACGGACACCATGTTGCTGAAGTCCGCCACCAAGCTGATCGGCCGCGGCACCTCGGGGCAGCGGGCCATCTGGGAAGCCGGCGCCTCCGTCTCGGAAATGCTGCACAACCTGGGCGGCTACATGGCCGAGCGCGCCACCGATGTCCTCGACGTCCGGGCCCGGATCGTGGCGGAACTGCGCGGCGTTCCTGCGCCGGGAATTCCCGTCTCCGCAACGCCGTTCATCCTCATCGCCGAGGACCTGGCCCCGGCCGACACCGCCACCCTGGATCCGGAAAAGGTCCTGGCCCTGGTCACCGCGGGCGGCGGTCCGCAGTCCCACACCGCCATCATTGCCCGCTCGCTGGGCCTGCCCGCGGTGGTGGCCGCCGTCGGGGTCGACGAGCTCGCCGACGGCACCGAGGTGTACGTGGACGGCGCGGCGGGACTGATCACCGCGGGCCCGGACGAGTCGCAGCGGGCGGCCGCGGCCCACTGGGCCGCCACAGCATCGCTGCTGTCCGCCTTTGACGGAACGGGCACGACGGCGGACGGCCACCTCGTTCCGCTCCTCGCCAACGTCGGCGGGGCCAAGGACGCCGTGACCGCGGCCGGCCTGAACGCCCAGGGCGTCGGACTGTTCCGCACCGAGTTCTGCTTCCTGGAGCGGGACACGGAACCGACGGTGGAGGAACAGGCCGCCGCCTACAAGGGTGTCTTCGATGCCTTCCCCGGCAAGAAAGTGGTGCTCCGCACGCTCGATGCCGGCGCGGACAAGCCGCTGCCCTTCCTGACCGACGCCACCGAGCCCAACCCGGCCCTGGGCGTCCGCGGCTACCGGACGGACTTCACCACGCCGGGCGTCCTGGAGCGCCAGCTGCAGGCGATCGCCCTGGCCGAGAAGTCGTCCGAGGCCGACGTCTGGGTGATGGCTCCGATGATTTCAACCGCGGAGGAGGCGGCCCGTTTCGCCTCGTTGTGCGACGCGGCCGGGATCAAGACCCCCGGCGTCATGGTGGAGGTCCCGTCGGCCGCCCTGACGGCGGAGGCCATCCTCCGCGAGGTGGGCTTCGCCAGCCTGGGCACCAACGACCTCACCCAGTACGCCATGGCCGCCGACCGCCAGCTCGGACCGCTCGCCGCCCTGAACACACCGTGGCAGCCGGCCGTGCTGCGGCTCGTGAGGCTGACGGTGGAGGGCTCGGCTGCCGAGGGCCACAACAAGCCCGTCGGCGTGTGCGGCGAGGCCGCGGCGGACCCGGCCCTCGCCGTCGTCCTCACGGGCCTGGGCGTCACCACGCTGTCCATGACGGCGCGCTCCATCGCGGCCGTCGCCGCCGTGCTGAAGACCGTCACGCTGGCCGAGGCGCAGGAACTGGCCAAGCTGGCGCTGTCCGCGCCGAGCGCCACGGAGGCCCGGGCCTGGGTCAGGGCCAAGCTCCCGGTCCTGGAGGACCTTGGACTGTAACCGTCTGCTGCAGCCGGGGTCCGCCGGCCGGCCCGCCGACGGACCCCGGCTGCAATGCTGCCGCTAGGATGCACTCATGGCACTGATAGCTCCCCGGGTGACGGCCGGCCTCCCGGCCCAGGACGCGCAGAATCTCAAGTATGCCCTCGACGGCAGCCACGACATCACGGTGTTCGTGGACGGCACCGTCCACCGCCTGCCGCCCGCGGCGCGGGACGCCGTCGTCGACCTGCTGGGCCGCTTCAGCCGCGGCGAGGCAGTCACGGTCAGCAGCGTCGAGGAGATGCTGACAACGTCCCGCGCCGCGGAGCTGGCAGGGATCTCGCACACGTACCTGCGGAACATGACCGACCGCGGCGAGATTCCGGTGGAATACCGGGGAACACACCGACGGATCCGGCTGGCCGACATCATGGCGTGGCTCGAAACGCAGAAGAAGCCAACCGCGGAAGCGTAGTACGGGTAGTACGGGTACGGAGGCGCCGGCCGGCCGGGATGACGACGGCTCAAATGCGTCACGAAAAACTGCTTCATGACGCAGTGATAAGGATCAAGCAACGATCGCGTCCCTGCGCGGAAACGCGGATACGCCGCGGGTTAAACTTCAATGGTGGGTAAATTCAGAGGATGGCACATCGTGGCAGGCATCGCCGCCATGATGCTCGCCGCCATCTTCGGAACCGCCATGGGCCTGAACAACACCGCCACCTACATGGCCAGCGGCGTCGCCTTCGTTGCGGTGTCGCTCTGGGTGGACAGCCGGATTTCCCGCCGTCGGAGCGCCGGCCGCCAGCCCGCCCCTGACGCCGGCCGGTCCGGCCAGGACGCCGGTCCGGCCCTCGACCCCGACGCCGCCAAGTTCGAAGGCTAAGCCGAAGGCAAGGTCGGGGCCAACGTCCGGCGCTAAATCCGGGGTCGGCCCGCCCAGCGCCGGGCCTTGAGGGCCGCATGCAGTTCCAGCCGCGGCATTCCCTTGAGCGGATCCACGCCCAGCACCTGGCGGATCCGGCCGAGCCGGTTGTAGATGCTGCTCCGGTGGAGGTGCAGCTTGGTCGCGACTTCCTGGACCGAGCCGTCGTTGTCGTAAAACAGCTCCAGCACGGGCAGGAGCTCGTGGTTGCGGTCATGGTCCTCGAGGAGGCGGAAATACACCGACCCCGCGTCCGCCCAGGCCCCGGCCCCGCCGCCCGCCGACGCCAGGAGCTGGTAGACGCCGGTGGCCCGGCAGTCGACGAGCTCGCCCAGCTGCGGATCCACTGCCGCCGCCTGGGCCGCCTGGCGTGACTGCCGGTAGGCCTCGGCGAGTTCCCGCGGCTTCGCGAACCCCTCGCTCGTGCCCAGAATGATCCGGCGGACCGCGCGCCCGGAGCGTTTGGCCAGTTCGAGCTGGTAGTGGACCAGCACCTGGGCGTGGTCCGCCCGCCCGGTGGACTCCTTGAAGAGCACCACGGCATGGGTTTCCGTGCCGGCACTGAACAGTGCGGCGTCCACGCCGATGGTGGCCTGCAGTGCCGCGGAGCGGTGGATGAGCGTGTCGGCGATCGGATCCGATCCGCCGGCCCAGCCGTCCGCGTCCAGGACGGTCACCAGCTGCCAGGGTCCCTTGCCCTGGACCTCCTTCCAGCCGGCCACAGCCGCCACCGCATTGGCCTCACCGGCGCAGGCGGCCAGGAACTCCTGTTCGCGGCGGCGGCGGAATTCGGACTCGGCGGTGTTGGAATCCAGCAAGAGGGAGGACAGCTGTTCCAGTTCCCGGGCCACGTCCGGCAGCTGGGCGAGGACGGATGCGCCACTGGGTTCCTCGGCGTCGAGCTGGACCCACAGGTACCCCACCCGGAAGCCCCGCACCAGCAGCGGCACGCACACGCGGCCCAGCATGCCGAGGTCCGCGTTGGCCGGCACGACCACCGGCCGGACCGCCGTCGCAATGCCGTGGGAGAGCTGCCACGCAATGACGTCCAGCGGGACGCGCTTGCTGAGCAGGAAGTTCACCCGGACGCGGTCCGCCTGCGACTGGTTGGAGCTGTAGGCAAGGAGCAAACCGTCGAGGTCCTCGAGGGAGAGGCCGCGGCCCAGCCGCTGCGCCACCTGCTCCACGAGCTGCTCCACGTCCTGCTGCTGCATCCTGCCAGACTACTGCCCCGGCGCACCGCGCTGCGAATATGCCCGGACGGACACGAGCCGACACCTGACGCCTGCGCCTTCGACAAATGTCTATCCGCGGATTTGAAAAACCCCGGAATGACGCGGATTGCGTCCCGAGGCCAGCACCGGCTCCTGTCGCCTGCCTCACAGCGGGATCTATTCTGGAAGTACGAAATCCCCCGCCCATCCAGGCCCATGAGGCCCTCACTATTGGAGCCAACAAATGATCATCGGTGTCCCCAAAGAGATCAAGAACAACGAATTCCGCGTCGCCATCACCGCTGCTGGCGTGCACGAATTCCGCACCCACGGCCACGTGGTCCTCGTAGAGCGCGGGGCGGGCCTGGGCTCCGGCATCACGGACGAGGAATACGCGATCGCCGGCGCCGAGATCGTCGCCGAAGCCGACGACGTCTGGGGCCGCGCGGACATGGTCATGAAGGTCAAGGAACCGGTCAAGGCCGAATACCACCGCTTCCGCAAGGGCCTGATCCTCTTCACGTACCTGCACCTGGCCGCCGAGCCGGAACTGACCCAGGAACTGATCAACACCGGCGTCACCGCCATCGCGTACGAGACCGTCCAGGAGGGCCGGTCCCTGCCCCTGCTGGCCCCGATGTCCGAGGTTGCCGGCCGCCTGTCGGTGCAGGTGGGAGCGACGTCCCTGATGGCCCCGGCCGGCGGCAAGGGCGTGCTGCTGGGCGGCGTTCCGGGCGTGCGTCCGGCCAAGGTGGTTGTCCTCGGCGCCGGCGTTGCCGGCACCAACGCCGCCGCCATGGCCCTGGGCCTGGGCGCGGATGTCACCATCCTGGACATCAACATCAACCGCCTCCGCGAACTCGATGCCCAGTACCAGGGCCGCCTGAAGACCGTGGCCTCGAACAAGTACGAGATCGAGAAGTCCGTGGTCGACGCCGACCTCGTGATCGGCTCGGTGCTGATCCCCGGCGCCAAGGCCCCGAAGCTCGTCACCAACGAGCTCGTGTCCCGGATGAAGCCCGGCTCCGTGCTGGTGGACATCGCCGTGGACCAGGGCGGCTGCTTCGAGGACACCCACCCCACCACGCACCAGGAACCGACGTACAAGGTCCACAACACGATCTTCTACTGCGTTGCCAACATGCCCGGCGCTGTGCCGAACACCTCCACGTACGCGCTGACCAACGTCACTCTGCGCTACGCCGTGTCCCTGGCGAACCTGGGCGTCAAGGCTGCCTTCGAGCGTGACGCGGCCCTGGCCGCCGGCCTGAACATCGCCGCCGGCAAGGTTGCCCACCACTCCGTGTCCGAGGCGCACAATCTGCCCCTCGTCGCCGACTGGCACCAGCTGGTTTCCGCGTAAGTTCCACCGCAACCGGCCGCTCCGGCGCCGCCCTCTTGAGTCTTCAAGACGGTGGTGCGGGGCGGCCGGTTGTTGCTTAAGCCCGTTTGGTGGTTAAGCCCGGGCCGGCCCCCGCTAAGCCGTGGACCTTCGCCAGTGACCGGGCCTGCTCGATGAGCTGCAGCACCCCGACCGGGCCCGCGGGGTCGACGGGGACGGGCAGCGCCGAGGCAGCACCGCCGTCGGCGATCTTTGCCGCCAGGATCCGGTAGAACTCCGGGTAGGCGCCGCGCTCGGTGGGCAGCCGGTCCAGGTGCCCGTCGCGTCCCAGCACCCCGGCCCAGTCCGGATCCTCGACTCCGTAGCCGGCGTCCCGCGGGCTCCCGCCGGCCACAATGTAAGGCTCCTGCGGGTCCACGCCATGCTTGGTGAAGCCGCCCCCGCTGCCCAGGATGCGGTAGCGCGGTCCCTGCTGGGCGCAGAGCATGTTCATCCAGAGGTGGCTGGTCACCCCGGAGCTGTGCCGCAGGACCACAAAGACGTCGTCGTCGACCTGCTGTCCGGGCCGCCGGGTCTCCAGCTCCGCGTGTGTCACCGTCGCCGGCCCGAACAGCTGCACGGCCTGGTCCAGGAGATGGGTGCCGAGGTCAAAGAGCACCCCGCCGCCGTCGTCGTCCGCCGTCGCGGCCGCCTTCCATGCCTTGGGGACGTCGGGGGACCACCGCTCAAAGCGGGACTCAAACCGCGTCACCGCGCCGAGGGCGCCGCTGTCCAGCAGCCCGCGCACCGTAAGGAAGTCGCCGTCCCAGCGCCGGTTCTGGAACACCGTGAGCACCCGGCCCAGCCGGGCGGCGAGGTCAATGAGTTCGTGCCCCTCGGCGCTGCGCACGGTGAACGGCTTGTCGACGACGACGTCGAGGCCGGCTTCCAGCGCGGCTTTCGCGAGCGGGTAGTGGGTGGCCGGCGGAGTGCCAAGCACCAGCACGTCCAGCTCACCGGCGAGCTTCAGGAGGTCGGCCGGAGTGTCGAC
Source organism: Arthrobacter sp. NicSoilB8 (assembly GCF_019977355.1). Classification (NCBI taxonomy): domain Bacteria; kingdom Bacillati; phylum Actinomycetota; class Actinomycetes; order Micrococcales; family Micrococcaceae; genus Arthrobacter; species Arthrobacter sp. NicSoilB8. The sequence continues at coordinate 4,782,072 of NZ_AP024655.1, forward strand.
GATCCTGGCAGCGGGGTAGCTGGACGCGGCGGCAGACTTCCTGCCGGCGTCGGACGTGGAGATGGCGTCCAGTGAATAGGCCGGGTTTGCGGCGATGAAGGGGGCGTGGAAGACGCTGCCCGAGAGGCCGAAGCCGGCGACGGCGGTGCGGATGGGCCGGGCTGAATCGTTGGTCATGGTGCCTAGGCTACCTCCGTACCTGCACCTTGGACCCGGCGGAACGGCAGGCGGTCAGGCCGCTGGCCAGGCAGTCAGGCAAAGGCGGGCGTCGGGCAAGGCGGCCGTCGGCTAGGCCCCGGCCACAACCCTGGTGACGAGTTCCCGCCAGGTTTCCACGAGCCGCTCCGGCGCGATCCCGTGCACGCCGACAGCATGCAGCAACAATTCCGGCTCCAGCGCGGCCCCCAGGGCCGACGCCATGAGCCACGGGTCTGCCGTCACCCCGGCTTCGCGCAGCAGCATCTCCAGGTGCCGGTGCCAGAGGACGGCCGGCGGGACATCGAACCTGTTGTGGACGGACGCGTCGGCGGCCCTGGCCAGCTCCCCGAATTCCAGGATCCAGGAAATCCGCGCGGCACCCACGGCAATCAGGCGCTCCAGGGGCGGCGCACCGGGACCCACCGGGGGCGGACCGAACATGAATCTCCCCTGGAACTCGGCCTCGGCATCGCTCAGGAGCGCCATCATCAATCCGGCACGGTTGCCGAACCGCCGGAAGACCGTCCCCTTCCCGACGCCGGCGCGCTGCGCCAGCCGGTCCATCGTGAGCGCATCGGCGCCGGATTCCTCGACGATTTCCCGGGCGGCGCAAAGCAGCAGTTCCCTGTTGCGTGCCGCGTCACGGCGCTCGGACTCTGCGCCGGACCCGCCGGCGCGACCGCCCCCGGACTGGGCACCGGACTGGGCACCGGGACGGATAGGGATGAGGCTCACATCGCTGATTGTAGCGCCTCGGAATATAACCGGACCGCAGTCCGTTTAGCATGGGTGAAGGCCCAAAGCCTCCACAACCAGCCAGCCGTCGGAATCGTCCCGCGGCGTGATGCACAGGAGTACCCATGTCCAAGAAGACCGTCCTCGCCCTCGTCGGCAGCCTGCGTGCCGGCTCCACCAACCTCCAGCTGGCCGAGGCCATCCAACTCAACGCCCCGGAGCAGGTTGACGTGGTCATCCACGAGAGCCTCGGCAACATCCCGTTCTACAACGAGGACCTCGACGTCGAAGGCCAGGTGCCCGAAGCCGCAGCCGCCCTTCGTGCCGCAGCCAACGACGCCGACACCATCCTGCTCGTCACGCCGGAACACAACGGCACTGTCCCGGCATCCCTGAAGAACGCCATCGACTGGCTGTCCCGTCCGTTCGGCGCCGGCGCCCTCGCCGGCAAGCCGACCGCCGTCGTGGGCACTGCCTTTGGCCAGTTCGGCGGCGTCTGGGCCCAGGACGAGGCCCGTAAGGCCGTCGGCATCGCCGGCGCCCAGGTTCTCGAAGACGTCAAGCTGGCAGTCCCCGGCTCCATGGTCCGCTTCGCCGAGGTCCACCCCAAGGACGACGCCGAAGTTGTCGAGCAGATCAAGGGTGTATTTGACGCGCTGGCCGCAGCCCGCACCGCGGAAGCAGCCTAGCCCTACCGAACCCGCCATTCCGGAGGCCCCCGCCAGCAACGCGTCTGCCGGGGGCTTCCGGCTTCCGGGATAGCGAGGGGCATTGGCCGGCCTCCCGGAGGCCGCATTTCAGAAACAATCGTTTCCCCTGGGACAACATGGGTAGTATCCTTGGGACTGTGACCCACGAAACACTTGATGCCGCCGCAGCAGTCCTTCCGGCCGAGGCCATTGACGCAATCGAACGTGCGGCTACGTCCGCCCACCGCCACGAGATTCTCTTCTCGGAGCGCGCAGCAAATATCAAACAGTCCGCAGTCCGGGACGTCTTCGACATCTCAATGCGCCCCGGCCTCGTCTCCCTTGCCGGCGGAAGCCCTTACCTGCAGTCCCTGCCGCTGGAACGCCTCGGACAGACCGCCGCGAAAATCATCGCCGAGCAGGGCATGACCGCCCTGCAGTACGGCGGCGGCCAGGGCACCGAGGAACTCCGCACCCAGATCTGCGAGGTCATGGCGGCGGAAGGGATCCTCGACGCCGACCCCGCGAACATCGTGATCACCGCCGGTTCCCAGTCCGCGCAGGATGTGGCCACCAAGGTCTTCTGCAACCCGGGGGACGTGGTTCTCGCGGAGGACCCCACCTATGTGGGTGCCCTCAACACGTTCGAGGCCTACCAGGTGCAGGTCGAAACCGTGGCGATGGACGGGGACGGCATCATTCCGGCCCTGCTGGAGGCGAAGATCGCCGCGCTCCAGACCGCCGGCAAGAACATCAAGTTCCTCTACACCATCCCCAGCTTCAACAACCCGTCCGGCATCACCCTCTCGGCGGAGCGCCGGCAGGCCATCGTCGACATATGCCGCCGATCGAATATTTTGGTGCTGGAGGACAACCCGTACGGCCTGCTCCGCTTTGACGGCAAGCCGCTGACCCCGCTTCGGGCGGCGAACCCGGACGACGTGATCTACATGGGCTCCTTTTCGAAGATCTTCGCGCCCGGCCTGCGGATCGGCTGGGCACTCGTCCCGGCCCACCTGCAACGCCGGTACTACCTGGCATCGGAGGCTGTCACCCTGTGCCCGCCGACGTTGAACCAGATGCTGGTGTCCGCCTACCTGCGCGACTACGACTGGCGTGGCCAGATCGAGACCTACCGCGGGCTGTACCAGGAGCGCTGCGAGGCAATGCTTGCCGCCCTGGCCGACTACATGCCGGAGGGACTGAGCTGGACGCGCCCGGACGGCGGCTTCTTCGTGTGGGTCACGCTGCCCGAGGGCGTGGACACCTACCCGTTGCTGAAGAAGGCGATCGACGCCGGCGTCGTCTTCATTCCGGGAGCAGCATTTACACCTTCGGACGACCCCTCGAACAAGATCCGGCTGGCGTTCAGCGCCGTGCCGCCCGACGCGATCCGCGAGGGTGTGCGGCGGCTCGCGCCGGTCCTGCGCGAAGCAGTCGAGGCGTTGTAGCCTGAGTCACCGGCGCGGTTTCGCTGGCAGGGTTCGTCTGACAGGGTTCGTCTGACAGGGTTTGCTTAACAGGGTTCGTACGCAAGGTTCGCTTGGCCAGGTTCATTGAATAGAGGAGTGGTCCATGACCGGAATTATCGTTGTCGGCGTCGACGGCAGTGAGACTGCCCTGCGGGCGGCGCACACCGCCCGCGACCTCGCAGCCTCGGTGGGGGCCACCCTTCATGTGGTCAGCGCCTTTGACAGCGACAGGACCGAAGTCTTCGCCAGTGGCGCTGACGAGTGGATCGTGTCCGACGCCGGGAACGCGGAGGAGGTTGCGCGGACGGTCGCTGACGGCCTGCGCCGCCCCGACACCAAGGTCACCTACGCCGCTGCCCGCGGCAAGCCCGCCGAAGCCCTGATCCGGGAGGCCGAACGGACCGGCGCCCGGATGATAGTGGTCGGCAACCGGCGCATGCGGGGGATCGGCCGCGTGCTGGGGAGCGTTGCGAACAGCGTGGCCCACAACGCCCCCTGCGACGTCTACATCGCCAAGACCGACGCCGGCTAAGCCCCTACAGCTGGCCCCGCACACCGGCCGGCTCTGCGTCTGGCTCTGCGGACTTGAGCATCCGCCGCAGGATCTTTCCTGAGGCGGACTTCGGCACGGCCTCAATGAACTCCACGCGGCGGATCTTCTTGAACGGCGCCACCTTGGCGGCCACGAACGCCATGACGGCGTCCTCGTCCAAGTCGACGCCGTCGGGGCCGGGCTGGCGTACCACGAACGCCATGGGCACTTCCTGGCCGTCGGCGTCGAGGGAGCCGATCACGGCGACGTCGGCAATGCCGGGATGCGTCAGGAGCAGCGCCTCGAGTTCCGCCGGAGCGATCTGATATCCCTTGTACTTGATCAGCTCCTTGAGCCGGTCCACGATCGTCACCACCCCGTCCGCCCGGACCGTGGCGATGTCCCCGGTGTGCAGGAAGCCGTCCGCGTCCAGGGTGTCCGCCGTTTCCTCCGGCCGGTTGAGATAGCCGAGCATCACATTCGGCCCGCGACACAGCAGGTGCCCCGGCGCACTGGTCCCTGCCGCGGGAACCGGGATGTCCTCCCCCGTGGCGGGATCCACGAGGCGGCACTGCATGTTGGGCACCGTATATCCCACGGAGCTGACGGGGGCCTCACTCCCCTTGAGCCCGTCCCGCGGAATGAGGTGCGACACGGGGCTCATCTCGGTCATGCCGTAGCCCTGGAGGACCCGGCAGCCGAGGCGTGCGGCCAGGCGCTTGCCGAGCTCCCCGTCAAGCGGCGCCGCGCCGGAGAGAGTGGTGTGCACCGAACTGAGGTCGTAGTCGGCCACCAGCGGATGCTTGGACAGCGCCACGGCCACCGGCGGGGCGATGAACAGGTAGCTGCAGCGGTGATCCTGGATAATCCGCAAAAACTCGGGCAGATCAAACTTGGGCATCGTTACGAGCCGGGCCCGCTGGCGCAGTGCCAGGTTCAGCAGCACTGTCAACCCGTAGATGTGGAAGAACGGGAGCAGCGCCAGGAGCCGGTCCTCGGGTCCGACGTCGAGCAGCCCCCGGGACTGTTCCACGTTGGCGATCAGATTCCGGTGGCTGAGCATGACGCCCTTGGGCCTGCCCGTGGTTCCGGACGAGTAGGGCAGCACGGCCACGTGCGTGGCGGGATCAAACGAGACGCGGGGGGCCGGCCCGCCGGCGGCGAGCAAGTCGCCCAGCGAGGGGTGGCCGTCGGCGCCGTCGAGCACCACGAGCCGTGCGGCAGGGATACCGGTCCGCTCGGCGGCCTCCCGGGCGGCCGGCAGCAGCGCCGAGACGGTGAAGAGCCAGCCCGCGCCTGCGTCGGTGAGCTGGTTGGCGATCTCGTCCGCCGTGTACAGCGAGTTGATGGTGGTGACCGTGGCGCCGGCCCGCAGCAGCCCGTGGAAGACGGTGGCAAAGGCGGGGACATTGGGGCACAGGATGGCTGCCACGCCGTGCACGCCGAGGCCTTGGGCGGCCACGGCGCCGGCGAGGGCGTCGATCTGGCTGCGCAGCGAACGATAGGTGGTCTCGGCTCCGCTGACGCCGTCGACAATCGCGACCCGGTCCAGGTCCTCCTCTCCCAGGCCGCCGAAGAGGTAGTCGTAAACACCGAGATTGGGAACATCGACGTCGGGGTACGGGCTTGAAAACACGCAACATCTCCTTTGATCCGCGTCCGCCCGGCCGGCGGCGGCTGGTGCCACTCTAGTGCTGCGGCGCACCTGCAGGACAGGACGGCACGGAGTTGATACGGCACGGGCCTGATGAGGCATGGACTTGATGAGGATCACCCCGTTCCGTGGGCAGCCTCACCCGTCAGGCGGCAGCCCGGCATGACCTGGCTCAGTAAAATGGGAAGTGCCCTGCGATGGTGCGGACATCCAAGAACCCACCTACCAGAGGAACCCCATGATCACCCTTCAGCGCCGCCAACTGGTTGGCCACGACATCCTGCTGGCCCGTCACGGCAACCACATCAGCACCATGCGCGTGGACCGCGGTGCCGGCCGCGTCATCGCCTTCCTGGATGACGGATCAACCGACAGCGCCCCCAACCTCATCATGCCCGGACTGCGCATGCCGGACACCGTACGCAGCGTGCTCCGCGAGGACTGGAAGTTCCTCACCGCAGCCAGCGCGTGCAGCGTGGGACTCGCGGGCCTGATGTTCGCTGCCTCGGCCGCCCTGGCCGGCATGAGCGGCGATCCCGCCCTGGTCCAGCTATTGACCGCGTACTCGGGAAACTAGGCCGACGGGCCTGGTGGCCTGATATTGACGGCATCCCGCATTGCCTGAACCCCGCATTGAGTGAACTCCGAAATGACTGAACCCCGCCTCTGAGCTTTCAGCGGCGGGGTTCAGGCGTTTCAGGGCTGGATTCGGGCTAGTTTTGCGGCTAGTCCAGCAGCAGGGCCGGCTCCTCCAGGATGGCGGCGACGTCGGCCATGAACCGGGCCGACAGGTCCCCGTCCACCACACGGTGGTCGAACGAGCCGCCAAGGGTGGTGATCCAGCGCGGAATGACTTCGCCGTCCAGGACCCAAGGCTTTTGCTTGATGGTGCCGAATGCCACGATCGCGACCTCGCCCGGGTTGATGATGGGCGTGCCGGTATCGATCCCGAGGGCGCCGATGTTGGTCACTGTGAGCGTGCCGCCCTGCATCTGGGCCGGCTGGGTCTTGCCGGCCCGCGCCGTGGTGGCCAGCTCGTTCAGGGCCAGGGCCAACTGCTTGAGCGAGAGATCCTGGGCGTTCTTGATGTTCGGCACCATCAGTCCGCGGGGCGTGGCGGCCGCGATGCCCAGGTTCATGAAGTGCTTGACGTGGATCTCCGCGGAATCGCTGCCGTCCGGGTTGTCCACCCACGTGGCGTTGACGCTCGGGTTGCGCGCCGCGGCCCAGATGACGGCCTTGGCCAGGATCAGCAGCGGCGAGACCTTGATGCCTTCGAAGTCGCGGGAGGCCTTGAGGCGCTTGACGAATTCCATGGTGCGGCTGGCGTCGACGTCGACAAAGATGCTGACGTGCGGCGCCGCGAAGGCCGACTCGACCATGGCCTTCGCCGTTGCCTTGCGGACCCCCTTGACCGGGATCCGCTCGATCCGCTGGTCCTGCGGGCGGCCGGACTTGCCCCAGAACGAGTCCGCCTTGTCCACCTCGGCGTCGCGCTGGGCCTGGTAGCTCACCAGGTCCTCACGCGTCACCTCACCGCGGGCACCGGTGGGCACGACGTCGGCCAGGTTGATGCCGAGGTCCCGGGCAATCTTGCGGACCGGGGGCTTGGCCAGTACCTTACCGACCAGGCCGCTGATGGCACCGCCCAGCGTGGGGCGCAAGTCGCCGGCGGGGCCTGCGGCCTCGTCGGCCGGGCGGCTGACCGCGTCCGGGTTGATCCAGATGTCGTGGGCCTCCACACCCACCCGGTCGGCCACCGGGGCGGCAGCGCCGGTGCCTGCCGCGGCAGCCGGGGCTTCGTGAGCGGCAGCCGCAGGGGCCGAGGAGGCGGAAATCCGCCGGCGGCGCTTGACGGCATCGGCCTTGGGGCCGGAACCCACCAGCGGCCCGCCGGCCGGGCGGCCCGCCTGTTCGCCGGCGTCGGACGCGTCGGCGTGCAGCGTGCCGTACATGGGCGCCGCGACAGCGGGCGCCGTGGCAGGTGTTTGCGCTGCAGGCGGCTGGGCGGGCGCGTCATTGACGCTGATGATCGGGGTGCCCACCTCCACCGTGACCCCCTCGGGAACCAGCAGTTCGGTGACTGTTCCCGCGAAAGGCGACGGCAGTTCCACGAGGGACTTGGCGGTCTCGATCTCGCACAGGACGTCGTTGATGGCCACGGTATCGCCGGCTTTGACCTTCCAGGCGACGATTTCGGCCTCCGTCAGCCCTTCGCCGACGTCCGGGAGGTTGAACTTGTTAAGCGTCATGGGTCCTCGTTAGTACGCGAGGGCGCGGTCCAGCGCCTCAAGGATGCGGTCGATGTCCGGCAGGTAGTCTTCTTCGACCTTGGCCACGGGATAGGGCATGTGGAATCCGCCGACGCGGATGACGGGGGCCTCGAGCGAGTGGAACGCCCGCTCGCTGATCCGGGCCGCGATTTCGCCGCCGATGCCGCCAAAAGTAGGGGCCTCGTGGGCCACGATCAGACGACCGGTCTTCTGGACCGAGGCCGTGACGGTGTCGAAGTCGATCGGCGAGATGGACCGGAGGTCGATCACTTCGACGCTGTGGCCGTCTTCGGCGGCGGCTTCGGCCGCGGCGAGGGCCACGGGCACCAGGGGCCCGTAGACGACGACCGTGGCATCCGTTCCCTCACGGAGGACATGCGCCTTGAAGGGGTCGGCGGACGCGCCCGGGGTCTGGGTGTCGACCTCGCCCTTGAGCCAGTAGCGGCGCTTAGGCTCGAAAACGATCACGGGATCCTGGCAGTCGACGGCCTGCTGGATCATCCAGTAGGCATCGTGCGGGTTGGACGGCGTGATGATGCGCAGGCCGGCCGTGTGGGCGAAGAGTGCCTCCGGGGATTCGGAGTGGTGCTCGATCGAACCAATGCCGCCGCCGTACGGGATCCGGATGACGACGGGCACAGTCAGGTTGCCGTTGCTGCGCGAGTGCATCTTGGCCAGCTGCGTGGTGATCTGGTTGAACCCCGGGAACACGAAGCCGTCGAACTGGATTTCACACACGGGCTGGTAGCCGCGCAGGGAAAGGCCGATCGCGGTGCCGATAATGCCTGATTCGGCCAGCGGGGTGTCCACGACGCGGTCGGCGCCGAAATCGGCGATCAGCCCGTCGGTAACCCGGTAGACGCCGCCGAGGGCCCCGATGTCCTCGCCCATCAGCAGCGCGCGGGGGTTGTTGGTCAGCGTGGCCCGCAGGCCCTCGTTGATCGCTTTCGCAATGGTCATGGTGGTCATCAGTTGGCCGCCTCCGTGATTTCCGGTTCTGCCGCAGCGGATCGTGCCTCAGTGGCTGGTGCCGGGGCGGGAGTCTCCTCATCGGCAAACCCTGCGCTGTATTCCTCGAACCAGGCCAGCTCTTCAGCCACCAGCGGGTGGGCCTCCACATAGGTGTTGGCAAACGCGGTCCGGATGTCAGGGGTTTCGAGGTCGTGGGTGGTCTTGCGGACGTAGGCGGCGAGTTCGTCGCCGTCGGCCCTGACCTGCTCGAAGAAGGCGTCGTCCGCGAGGCCCTCGGCCCGGAGGTACTTCTCCAGCCGGTCCAGCGGGTCCTTGGCCCGCCACAGGCTTTCCTCGTCGGAACCACGGTACTTAGTGGGGTCATCGGCAGTGGTGTGCGCCCCCACCCGGTAGGTGAACGCCTCGATCAGGACGGGGCCGTTGCCCTCGCGGGCCTGCTCCAGCGCCCATTCCGTGACAGCGTGGACGGCGATCACGTCATTGCCGTCCACCCGGATGCCGGGGAAGCCGTAGCCCTTGGCGCGGTTGGCGAGCGGAATGCGGGTCTGCACGGAGCTCGGCACGGAGATTGCCCAGTGGTTGTTCTGGCAGAAGAAGACGACGGGCGCCTGGTAGGACGAGGCGAACACCATGGATTCATGGACGTCGCCTTCGGAGCTGGCGCCGTCGCCAAAATACACCATGACGGCGGCTTTGGGCTCCTCCGGCTGTCCCGGTTCGCCGCCGTCGACGGCATTGGCGGCCGCCAGCTTCTGGTCCCGCTGGATGCCCATGGCATAACCGACGGCGTGCGGGGTCTGGGCTGCCAGGACGAGCGTGTAGAGGTGGAAGTTCGTGTCCTTGGGGTTCCAGCCGCCGTTGGAGACGCCCCGGAACTGACGCAGCAGCTCGGCGAGGTCCACGTTGCGTGTCAGGGCCACGCCGTGCTCACGGTAGGTCGGGAAGATGTAATCTTGGGGCTGGCTGGCCCGTCCGGAGCCGATCTGGGCCGCTTCCTGCCCTGTGAGCGGAACCCACAAGGCCAGCTGCCCCTGCCGCTGCAGGGCGGTGGCTTCCACATCGAAGCGGCGGATCTTCGCCATATCGGCATAGAAACCGCGCAGGGCGTCCGGATCAAGCTTCTCGGCGTACTTTGAGAAAACCGGGTCGGAGCCCAGGCTGCCGTCGGGGCCCAGCAGCTGCACCATCGGCTCGGGCGGGGCGCCCAGTTGGGCCTCGGCTTCCGCCTCGAGCTGGTCATCCATGTCGGTTCCGTCGAACTCGGTAGAGGGCAGATGTGTGGCGCCCATACCGTCTCCTTGCTTGCCGCATCCGAATGCGCCGCAATCGCTGGGATATATGCCAGACCGGGAATACATTCCGGATTAGGCATATATTTTGGCTTACTCGTCCTTACTCTAGCCGCACGGGGCGGCCTGAACGCGTCATGTTAACCGCTAGGAACGCCGTGGTGGTTTTGTGTAGATCGCACAGAGCTCGAGGAAGCGGGTGTTGGCTTCCGGTTCACCGATGCTGACCCGCACCCCCTCCTCGCCAAAGGCCCGCACGGAGAGTGCCCGTTCCGCCGCCAGGGCGGCGAATTCCGCACTGTTGGCGCCCAGGCCAAGCCAGACGAAGTTGCCCTGGGCTTCCGGAATGAACCAGCCGAGTTCCCGCAGTCCGGCGGTGACGCGGTCCCGCTCGTCCACCAGGCTTTGTACCCTTTCTACAACGTCGCCGAAATGCTCGAGTGACGTTACGGCAGCTGTTTCCGCGATTTGGGACACCGCGAACGGTGTAGCGGCGACCCGGAGGTGTTGCGTCAGTTCGGGCCGGGAGACGCTGTAGCCCACGCGGAGACCGGCGAGGCCGTGCGCCTTCGAAAATGTCCGCAGGACGACCACGTTGGGGTACTTGCGGTACATCGCGATGCCGTCCACGGCGTCCTCGGCGCGGACAAATTCCTGGTAGGCCTCGTCAATGACCACCACGACGTCGGAGGGAACGGCCTTGATGAAGCGCTCCGTTTCCTCGGTGGTCAGGATAGGCCCGGTCGGGTTGTTCGGCGTGCACAGCAGGATCATCCGGGTCCGCGCGGAGACGGCAGCTCCCATGGCGTCCAGGTCATGCCGCCCGTCGGCGGTCAACGGGATCCGGACGCTCTCAGCGCCGGCCAGTCCGACACAGATCGGGTAGGCCTCGAACGAGCGCCAGGCGTAGATGACTTCGTCGGCCTTGCCGTCGTCGTTTTGGCCGGCGAACGTAGCCAGCAGTTGGTTCAGGGCGCCCAGGCTGCCGGCACCCGTGACAATGTCCTCGGCGGGAACGTCCAGGAAGGTGGAGAGCGACTCACGCAGCTTGCTGCTGAGCGGATCCGGGTAGCGGTTGAAGTCGGTTTGCGCCGCGATGGCCTGCTGCACTGCAGGGATCGGGGGCAGCGGGTTTTCGTTGGAGGAGAGCTTGTAGCTGACCAGCCCCTCGACGGCGGCCGGCGGCTTTCCGGCCGCGTAGCGGGGGAGACGGTCTACCACCGGACGGGGCCTGATGCCCCCGGCCGCGTTTTCTGATGAAGTCATGCGAACTAGCCTACTTCGGGTTCCTGCTGTTATTGGGGCCGTTATTGGGGGACATGGTCCCTGCCGCTGGCGCCGGGCGTATGACAGCATGAGCGCATGCGCTCATTCATCGTTCGAGTCATCATCAACGGGCTGGCCCTGGCCATCGCGTGCTGGATCCTCACCGGCCTGGATATTTCCACCGCTGGCGACAATACTCTCAGCACCATCCTGGGATACCTGTTCATCGGCCTGATCTTCGGCCTGGTCAATGCCTTCATCAAGCCAATCGTCAGCCTCCTGTCGCTGCCGATCACCATCCTCACCCTGGGCCTTTTCACGGTTGTCATCAACGCGGGAATGCTCTACCTGACGTCCTGGATCAGCAGCTACACCACAGTGCACTTCACCATCGACTCGTTCTTCTGGACTGCGATATTTGCCGCCATCATCATCAGCTGCGTCTCCCTCGTGGCAAGCTTCCTCCCCGCGCTCGATCGTTAGTAGCGGGCGGTTCCTGGCCGGGCCTGCCCTCGTCCCGGGCGTGGCCGGGCCGGGCCTCCCGCCGGAGCGAAAACCGGTTCACCGTCGCCGCACCGCCGGTTCCCACCACAGCAGCCAGCGCCGCCGTGGAGTCCCGCAGCGAATTGTCGCGGCTCGCCGTGATGAGCGCGGCCCCGTCGGCGTAGTTCTCCAGCCGGTGCCCTGGACCCAGGCCGAAGTCCTTCAGCGGCGGCAGGTCCAGCGGGTTGGTGAGCGTCACGGTCACCCGGTCCCTGGTATCCGGGTTGGCCACTCCGTCCGCCCCCGGAACCCAGTCCTGCTCATGTTCCAGATGCAGGCTGCGGATCCCCGGTTCAGGGCTGATGCCGCCGACCGGCGAGCCCGCCGTCAGCACGAACTTCAGATCGTACTCGGCCAGGACAGCCCGGTCCCTGCCGAGATTCATCGCGTGGATCCCGCCCTGGCTGTAGCCCACCGCCACGAGCTGATCGCCGGCCGCGGCTCCTGCCTGCTGCAGAGCTTGCCGGATGGCCACAGCCGTCGATGCGGAGTCGTAGCCCAAAGCCTCGGCGACTCCGGCGGGATCAAAGGGGTTGGCGCCTTCCGGTGTACCGCCCAGCTGGGTTCCGGGGATGATCACCACCCATGCAGGCCGTTCCGCGCCGTCGACCTCGATGACTTCGATCTGGCCGCTCCGCTGCCCCACGGCTCCGGCCCTCCGCAGCAGCCCGGCGGGCGAGAGGTCGACATCGGCGGAAAAGGTCTCCCGCCCCACGATGCTCACCGGCCGCGGCTTGAGGAAGACGAGCCCCGGCGCCTCGGCGGCATCCCGGACGAGGCGCCGGACATCAGCGGGCCCGCCCAAGGCTCCGAGCACGGCGGCCAGGGGCGCGGGCAGGCCAAGCAGCACGGCGAGATTCCGGGGCACCATGGCGATCCAGTCCTCGACGGCGTCACGGGCGCCGGGCAGCGCCGGGGGCTCCGGCGCTGCCCCGTACTCGGAGCCGTGAAGGCCCATCCGCAGCAGCAGGGCATTGCGGGCTTCGGCGTATTCGTACTCGCGGCGGCTGGCGCTGACGTCCTGGCCGATGCGCTGGAGTTGCGACCGGACCACGCCGATCTCCCGGCTGGCTTCGCCCACCGCGATGATGGCGTTGCTGCCGCTGGTGTAGGAGTCGGACTGATACGGGAAAAGTGCGCGCCGGACGGCGTCGGCCTCCGTCTCAACCGTCTGCAGCTGCCGGACCAGGCCGTCCAGTGCCGCGGCACCGGCGAGCAGCTCTTCGAACTGGAAGCTCAGCCCTCCGATTCCGCCCCTGATGCGCAGGCTTCCGTCAGGTGGCGGCGCGGAGACCAGGGGCGGACCGCCGGAGCCGGCCGGAGTCGCCTCTGTCATCAGGGGCGCGCCCGGTCGGCGGGCTGGGTCATGTTCCGGGCATGCCGGAGCACCACCGCCACGGCTTCAAGCAGGGCGTCCCGGCCCCGGTGCAGCGCCGCTGCCTGCAGTGACAGCGTCAGCCGGTAGGCGCGTCCGGCGGGCGACTGCCAGGTCTGCAGCTCAAGGCGGGCCAGCGCGGCGAGTACGGCATCCGCCTCATCGGCACACCGCGCAACGCGTGCCGCGAGCTGCTGGACTTCGTAACTGCGCGACGCGCACTCGAGGGCATCGGCGGCCGTCACGCCAAGAATAGCCACGCTGCCCGCCTGCCCCGGATTCCGCTGCCCGGCATCATCGAATTGCCTGCTTCATCGACCGCCTGCGTCGTCGAACTGCCGGCTTCATCGAACTGCCTGCGTCATTCCACTGATCATGAACCGACGCTAGCGGGCGCCCGGGAACCGCCGAAAGCGCCCCGTCCGGCCATGTGGATAACGCGCCTGGCCCCCGCGCGGCGGCAGCCCGGCAGTGTCACACCGGATGGCGCACGGGATGGCGCACGGCCGCGTCGTGAGGAGCGGCGATGTCACAAGGACAGGTGCGCTTAAGGCCCGGCGGCACTTCGTGAAAGAATCGGCACATGCCTGAAACTGCCGCCACAGCTGATACCCGCACGCCGTCTGGACGCCTGGCCCTCGCCGCGTCCGACTCCCCGATCGCGCTCGGCCCGCTGGATGGCCGCTACCAGTCCGCCGTCGCGCCGCTCGTGGACTACCTGTCCGAAGCAGCCCTGAACCGCGACCGCGTGGCCGTGGAGGTGGAGTGGCTGATCCACCTGACCGGCAACAGCGTCCTGCCCGGGGCCGGTCCGCTCACGGCGGCACAGCAGGAGCAGCTGCGCGCGATTGTCACGGAGTTCGACGCCGCGTCAGTGGCCGAGCTGGCCGAAATCGAGGCAGTGACGGTGCACGACGTCAAAGCCGTCGAGTACTACATCGGCCGCCGGCTGCCCGGCATCGGGATCGACCACCTGACCGCCATGGTTCACTTCGGCTGCACCTCGGAGGACATCAACAACCTCTCCTACGCCCTTGGCGTGAAGGGCGCAGTGGAGGACGTGTGGCTGCCTGCGGCCCGCGCCCTCGTTGCCCAGATCAGCACCATGGCCGAGGACAACCGTGCGGTTCCGATGCTCTCCCGCACGCACGGCCAGCCGGCCACGCCCACCACGCTGGGCAAGGAACTGGCCGTCATTGCGCACCGGCTCACCCGTCAGCTGGACCGGATTGCCCGGACCGAATACCTCGGCAAGATCAACGGCGCCACCGGCACCTACGCCGCCCACGTCGCCTCCGTCCCGGGCGCCGACTGGGAGCACGTGGCGAAGAGCTTCGTCGAGGGCCTCGGCCTGACCTGGAACCCCCTGACCACCCAGATCGAAAGCCACGACTGGCAGGCGGAACTCTACGCCGACGTCGCGCGCTTCAACCGCATCCTGCACAACGTCTGCACGGACATCTGGAGCTACATCTCGATCGGCTACTTCGTGCAGATTCCGGTGGCAGGGGCCACCGGCTCCTCCACCATGCCGCACAAGGTGAACCCGATCCGTTTTGAAAACGCCGAGGCCAACCTCGAGATCTCCTCCGGCCTGCTGGACGTGCTGGGCTCCACGCTGGTCACGTCCCGCTGGCAGCGCGACCTCACCGATTCCTCCTCGCAGCGCAACATCGGTGTGGCGTTCGGCCACTCGCTGCTGGCCATCTCGAACGTCGCCAAGGGCCTGGACCGGCTCAAGGTTGCCGAGGATGTCCTGGCGGCGGACCTGGACACCAACTGGGAAGTCCTTGGCGAGGCCATCCAGATGGTCATGCGCGCCGAGGCCATCGCCGGCGTCGAGGGCATGGAGAATCCGTACGAGCGGCTCAAGGACCTGACCCGCGGGCACCGCGTGGATGCCGCACGGATGCGCGAATTCGTCCAGAGCCTGGGCCTGTCTGCCGACGCCGAGGCCCGGCTTCTGGCCCTGACCCCGGGCCGCTACACCGGCATCGCGGACCAGCTGGTGGATCACCTCAAGTGAGACTCCTGCTCATCCGCCACGGCCAGACGCCCGGCAATGTTCTCGGCCAGCTTGACACCGCCCACCCGGGCCCCGGGCTGACGGAACTCGGCGAACGGCAGGCTGCCGCCCTTGCGAGATCGCTCGCCAATGAGCGGATCCGCGCCCTGTATGCCTCCACCCTGGTCCGGACGCAGATCACGGCGGCACCCCTCGCGCGGGTGCACGGGCTGGAAACCGAGGTGCTTCCGGGCATTCACGAGATCGAGGCCGGGGCGTTGGAGAAGCTCACGGACCACGAATCGCACAAGCGGTACCTGGGCACCATTTTTGCCTGGGCGGACGGCGAGCTGGACCGCCGGATGCCTGCCGGTCCCAGCGGCCGGGACTTCTTCGAGCGCTACGACGCCGCCATTGCCGAAATAACGGCACGGGCCAGCGGAGCGGGTGGCTCGGGGTCCGTTGCCGTGGTCAGCCACGGAGCCGCCATCCGGGTGTGGGCCGGCCTGCGGGCGGGCAACATCGAACCGGACTTTGCCATCAGGCACGTGCTGGACAATACCGGCATCGTGGCGCTCGAGGGCGATCCCGACAACGGCTGGGAACTCATCCACTGGGACGACAGCCCCGTGGGCGGCCTGGCCCTGGCGGATCCGACGGCGGAGGATCCCACCGGCCGTTCGGCGTAACGGGCCGGCCCGCTCCCGGCAGTCCGTCCCCTGCGCCCCGTCCCCTGTAGTCCGTCCCCTGCGGAGGCTGCCTGTTATCCGGGTCTGGACTGCTCCGCTGAACGCGGCGATGATGAAATCAGGCGCGGGGACAGGACGGCCGGCGGCGGCATGCGGTTGATCCCGCGCAGTGGAGGCGCAGGCGTATGTCACGCAAATCGGTACACCCGGGGCATGCGCCCGGCGGAATGCTTCACGACCTCGATGAACAGTTCCTCGCGGCCTACTACGAGCACGCAGCGCCGGAGGACCTCCAAGGCTACAGCCCCGAAAACCTAGAGGAGAGGGCACGGCACCACGCGGAACTCGCGGACCGTCACCGGGCAGGCACGGCGGCGGTCGGCGTCCTGAACGAAAGCGATGCCAGCGTCCTGCTGGTGGTTGCGGACGCCGTCCCGCACCTGATCCATTCGCTCACTGCGGAGCTGACCCGCCAAAACGAGTCCATCCGGCTCCTCGTGCATCCCAGTTTCCTGGTGCGGCGGGATCCGCGTACTGACCGGCTGATGGAAGTACGGCATGGGCCGCCGCAGTCCGCACCGGCGGGCCGCATCCCCGGCACCACGGGCGCCGCGGACGCCGTCCAGGCCCCGCCGGGGTGGTCATCCGAAATCTGGGTGGCGGCAGAGATAGGCCGCCTGCCGGGATCCCGGGCCATCGCGGAGCTCACCGAAAACGTGCGGCGCGTCCTGGCGGATGTCCAGTTGGTCGCTGATGATACCCCCGCCATCCACTCCAGCCTCGGCCGCGCCATCAGCTCCCTGGACCGGCTGCCCGCCGGCACCGTTCCGGCTCCGGAGCAGCTCCGTGAGCTCCTGGACTGGCTGGACCGCGGCAACTTCACGTTCTTGGGATACAGCGAGTACGAATACGCGACGGCGGATGGCACGGATGCAGTGACGTTGCGGCCCGGCACGGGGCTGGGCCTGCTCCGGGACGGGCGGCCGGAGGCACGCCAGCCCGTCGCGGGACTGCCCCATTCGCAGGTTCTCACGCTTTCCATTTCGGACCTGAGATCGTCCGTCCCCCGGCCGGCTTACCTGGATGAAATCATGATCCGGACCTTCGGCGGCGCCGGGAAGGCCACGGGAGAAGTACGGTTTGTGGGCCTCTTCGCCCCGGGCGCCACGGGCCGGTCTGTGCGGCGCATCCCGGTCATCCGGGACAAGGTGCGCGCCGTCCAGGACGACTTCGGCTTCACCGAAGCCTCCCACCCGGGCCGGCAGCTTCTCACCGTCCTCGAGTCCTTCCCCTTGGACGAGCTGTTCCACCGGGACCCGAATGAACTCTCCGGGCTTGCCCGTGAGATCCTGCTTCTGCAGGCCCACCACCAAACACGGTTGTTCCTGCGCGCTGACAGCTACGGCCGCTTCGTGACCGCCCTGGTCTTCCTCCCCCGGCAAAGGTACAGCACGGCCGTCCGGCTCCGGATCGAACACGAACTCAAGCAGGCCTTCCAGTCCTCCTCGCTCGAATTCGAAGTCCGGCTGAGTGAATCCCCCATGGCCCGCGTGTTTTTCCGGATTCTGCTGCCTCCCGGCCGGATGCCCGACGTCGATCCCGCCGCACTGGAGCGGAGCATCATCAGCACAACGAGGACCTGGGCAGAGGGCCTGGACGAAGCGCTCCGGGACAGGTTGCCGTCCGCGGAGGCCGGCCGGCTGTCCGCGCTGTGGTCCGCCGCCTTCCCGGCCAGCTACAGGGCTGATTTCGACGTCGAGGACGCAGTTGAGGACATCAGCCGGTTTGAGCAGTTCGATCTGGACGGCACGGGCGGACGGCCCCTGAACGATCCGCAGCTGGCCGTCTATGTCCGCGGCGGTGCGTCCACGACGCTGGCCGAAGACGCACGGATCCGGCTTTACCTGACCACAGCCCACAGCCTGACCCGGATCCTGCCGTTCTTCCACAACCTCGGACTGGAGGTGCTGAACCAACGGCCCTTCGATGTGGTGCGCGGGAACGACCGGCCCTTGTTCCTCTGTGACCTCGGCGTCCGGTACCCGGCGGGCGTGGATCCGGCCCGGACCAGCGGACTGCTGGGGGATGCCTTCGGCGCTGCCATGCGCGGGGATTCCGAGTCGGACCGCTTCGACGGCCTCGTCCTTCGCGAGGGCATCGAATGGCGCCAGGCGGCCATCCTGCGCAGCTATGCCAAGTACCTGCAGCAATTGGGCACCACGAACTCCTATGGCTTCATGGCCGACACCCTGCTGGCCAATGTCCGGGCGACCCGCGGGCTCCTGGCACTGTTCCGGGCCAAGTTTGATCCCGAGCTGGAGGCCCCGATCCGGCTCGGGGACAGCGAGGCGGCCCGGAAGGAGCTGCTGGCCGCCATAGAGGACATTCCTGTCCTCGACGCCGACCGGCTGCTGCGCACCTTCATGAACCTGGTGGAATCGACGCTGCGCACGAACTACTACCAGGGACGGCCCTACCTGAGCTTCAAGCTGAACCCCGCCGCCATGGCCAGCGCACCGTTTCCCCGTCCCAAACACGAAATCTGGGTGTACTCGCCGCGCGTGGAGGGCGTCCACTTGCGCTTCGGGGCACTGGCCCGGGGCGGGCTGCGCTGGTCCGACCGGAGTGAGGATTTCCGCACCGAGGTCCTTGGCCTGGTCAAGGCACAGAACGTGAAAAACTCCGTGATCGTGCCCACGGGCGCCAAGGGTGGTTTCTATCCCAAACAGTTGCCCGACCCGGCCGCGGACCGCGAGGCCTGGTTGACGGAGGGCCTTCAGTGCTACCGGACCTTTGTCCGCGGGTTGCTGGACCTCACCGACAACCTGGTCACCACCGCGCACGGCGAAGCGGTGGTGCCTCCGCCGCGGGTGGTGCGGCACGACGGCGACGATTATTACCTTGTGGTGGCGGCGGACAAGGGAACAGCGTCATTTTCCGACGCCGCGAACGCGGTGGCCGAGGAGTACGGCTTCTGGCTGGGCGACGCCTTCGCGTCCGGCGGGTCCGTGGGCTATGACCATAAACAGATGGGCATCACGGCCCGCGGGGCCTGGGAAGCGGTCAAACACCATTTCCGCGACCTCGGGGTGGACTGCCAGGAAGAGGACTTCACCGTCGCCGGCATCGGCGACATGAGCGGCGACGTCTTCGGGAACGGGATGCTGCTCTCCCGCCACATCCGGCTCGTGGCGGCCTTCGATCACCGGCACATCTTCCTTGACCCGGCACCGGATGCGGAGTCCTCGTTCGGGGAACGCCGGCGGCTCTTTGCCCTCCCCCGCTCATCCTGGGCGGACTACGATCCGGCGCTGATCAGCGAAGGCGGTGGCGTCCACTCCCGCCGGGCCAAGGCCATCGGCATTACCGAACAGGTCAGGAGCGCTCTCGGACTGGACCCGGGCATCGTGTCCCTGCCGCCCCACGCGTTGTTGCAGGCCATCCTCCGGGCACCCGTGGACCTGCTCTACAACGGCGGCATCGGAACGTACATCAAGGCCTCATCGGAGGGCAGCGCCGGGGTTGGCGACAAGGCCAACGACCCCATCAGGATCAACGGCAATGAGGTGCGGGCGAAGATCATCGCCGAGGGCGGGAACTTGGGAATCACCCAGCTCGGACGGATTGAGGCCGCCCTGACCGGCGTCCTGCTCAATACCGATGCGATCGACAACTCAGCCGGAGTGGACTGCTCGGATCATGAGGTGAACATCAAGATCTTCGTGGACCGGATGATCGCGGCGGGAAAGATGCCGCCGCCGGAACGCGCCGGCTTCCTGCATTCACTCACGGACGAAGTGGCCCGGCTTGTTCTGGCCAACAACACGGACCAGAATGTCCTGCTCTTCAACGACCGGCACTTGGTGCGGGAATGGAGCCCAGGCTTCGAACGGACCATGGACTGGCTTGAGAACGCCACCGACCTTGACCGCAGGCTGGAGGGCCTGCCAAGCAATGCGCAACTTCAGGATCGGCTGCGGTCCGGTGAGGGCCTGACCGCGCCGGAACTGTCCGTGCTGGCCGCCTACGCCAAGATCGAACTCGCAGCCGAACTCAACGCCAGCGATCTTGCCGACGACCCGTGGTTCCTGCGCGTCCTCCGCGGCTATTTTCCGCGCCAGCTCTCCGAACGGTTTGAAGCGGAGCTGGCGGCCCACCCGCTGCGCCGCCAGATCGTGTGCACAGTGGTGGCCAACGACATGATCAATCTCGGCGGCATCACCTTCGCTTTCCGTGCCATCGAGGAGACCACTGCCACGGCCGCCGCTGTGGCCAGGGCCTTCGTGGTGGCGCGGGAGGCCTACGACTTGCCGTGGATCGTCAACCGGCTGGCCGCACTTCCCGCCGGCTATCCCACCGAACCCATCGCGGAGGCGACCCTGCATATGCGTCGGGTCCTGGACCGGGCCACGCGATGGTACGTGACGCATGACCACCGCGACCAGCCCGTGGCCGCGGCCCTGGCCAGGATTATGCCCACCCTGGAACTGCTGCGCACCCGAACCGTGGACTATCTCCGCGGCTCAGACCTGGATCGTGTGCAAGAGAGGCTTGCGCACTGGGCCGCAGTCGGGATGCCCCGTGAGCTGGGCCTGCGCGCCTCGGATCTGTTGGAGAGTTTCGGGCTGCTGGACATCTCCCTGATTTCCGAACAGGTGCGTGAGCCGATCCCCGCCATCGCTGACCTGTACTATGCGGTGTTCCAGCGAATCGGCGCCGCGAACCTGCTGCTCAGCATCACCGACCTGCCGCGGCAGAGCCGCTGGGAGGCCCTCGCGCGGGCAGCCCTGCGCGACGATGTGTATTCCGCCGTGGCCGACATGACCGTCTCGGTGATGACAACAACCCAAGGCCTTGGTGCCGCGGACGCCGGCACGTCCGATGCCGTGGAGCGCATCGTGGCCTGGGAACGCGGGCACCAGGAACAGCTGGCACGGATCAAGGACACCTTTGCGGAAGTGACCAGACCGGGCCAGGTGGATATCGCCTCGATCTCCGTGGCACTGAAACTCCTGCGGACACTGGTGCGGCGCTAGACGGCCGCCGTCGCCAGGTCCACCGGAACAGTTCTCCCGACGCTTACCGGCAGGAAACACAGCCGAAACCGCTGGTGCCTAGCCTTAGACTGCATAACCCTTCGGCGAATCGAGGCAGTGATGCAGACCAACCCGCGGCTAAACATCCGTCAGGTCACCTGGGCGAACCCCGTCGGCGCGGACCTGAGGGCCGCCCAGCAGGCAGAACTCGACGCCCGTTTTGGACGGCCCGATCACGAACCTGGGCCGCCGCCGTCGGAAGCTGACACCGCGGTGTTCCTGGTGGCACACGACAAAGCGTCCGGCCAGCCGGTCGGCTGCGGCGGCCTCCGCATGCTGGACGCCCACACCGCCGAAATCAAGCGCCTCTACGTACTGCCGTACACGCGCGGCTCCGGGGTGGCCAGTTCCATCCTTGCGGCGCTCGAAGCCCACGCCCACGCAATGGGCATCACCAAGCTGACCGCGGAGGCGGGCTCGGTGCAGACCGACGGACGGCAGTTCTACGAGAACTCCGGGTTCGTGTCCGTGCCGAACTTTGGACCGTACATCGGCGTGGATCATTCGTACTGCTACGCGAAGCCCATCGATTCGCACAGCGCCGCGCACACCGCCATGGCGTGAGGCAGTGTGTGTGCCTGTGCCGGTGCCTGTGCCTGTGCCTGAAGCAGGCGTCACACAACACCGGCGGGCACCGAGTCGGCTAACCTCGCACTATGGAATCGGCCGATATCACCTTCCGCACCCGTAAATGGGTGCGGCCCGAGGACCTCAACGCCAACGGCACCCTGTTCGGCGGCAGCCTGCTGAAATGGATCGACGAAGAGGCGGCCATTTACGCCATCCTCCAGCTGGGCAACGGCCGGGCCGTCACCAAGTACATTTCCGAAATCAACTTCGTCAGCTCCGCGGTCCAGGGCGACCTGATCGAAATGGGCCTGACCGCGACCCGGTTCGGCCGGACATCGCTGACCATGCGCGCGGAAGTCCGGAACATGATCACCCGCCGGAGCATCCTCACGATTGACCAGATCGTCTTCGTGAACCTGAGCACGTCCGGGAAGCCGGAGCCGCACGGGTACACCGAAATCACCTACGACCGGGACCGGATTCCGACGCACCACCTGACCGAGACCCTGGGACAGGACTAGTCACACGCCTTCAGCCTCCCGGTAAACGTCCGGCGGGTCCGGCTTGCGGCATGGCTGTCCGGTCAGGTCCAGAAATCGTCTGCCTTGGCCGTGTCCTCGAAGAACTCCCGTCCTTCCGTGATCTTTCCGTCGCCGACGACAAACGTGATGACGGTAGGCATGTCAAGGGTTTTGCCGTTGGCCTCTCCGTGGGTCTGCTGGATGGCGATCGTGTGCTTTTCCCCTCCGACGATGTCCTGGACGTTGGCTTGGAAGTGACCCTGGGTGCGCGCTCCCAGTTCACCGAAGTACGCCAGGATCGCGTCGCGGCCCTGTTTGGTTCCGGATAGCACGCCACTTCCCGCGACGTGCCAGACTGCGTCCTCCGCGAACAGGTCGCTGAGGGTCGCCATATCCCCTGCGTTGAAGGCCGTGTAACCCCGCCGGACCAGTTCAACATTCTCTGCGGTTCCCATGATCGGACACCTCTCCGTCGTCCTTGTCGGGTCATGCTGGGACGGTTAAAGGCTAGTCCCGGCCCCTCGGCCTGTCGATAAAAATGTCAACTAGAGTGAGGTCCCCGGTCTCCGGCCTAGCGGGCTCCCGGCCAGCCCGTGTAGGCCTCCGCGAGGTAGGCGCGGCCGTGGCGGGAGGACACCACGGAGTGAAGCTCGCCGAGCTGGCGGGCGCGGGAGAAGTCGTCGGCGTCGGCGGCGGTGTGCAGCATGGAGGTCATCCAGTAGGAGAACTGCTGGGCCTTCCACACCCGGTCGAGGGCGCGATCGCTGTAGGCGTCCAGGAGCACGGTGGAGCCGGTGGAATAGTAGCTGTCGAATCCCTCGAAGAGGACCTTCACGTCGTTCAGCGCCAGGTTCAGGCCCTTGGCTCCCGTGGGCGGCACGGTATGCGCGGCGTCGCCGGCGAGGAACAGGTTTCCGTGCCGCATGGGGGCGTGGACAAAGCTGCGGAATTTCAGGACGGTCTTGTCGATGACCGGCCCTTCCTTGACCTCGAAGCCGTTGCCGTTGACGCGGCTGCGGAAGGCGTCCCAGATGCGGTCCTCATCCCAGTTGTTGACGTCCTCGTTGGGGTCGCACTGGAAGTACATCCGCTGGACCGTCTCGGTGCGCTGACTGATCAGGGCGAAGCCGTTCTCCGAGTTCGCGTAGATCAGCTCGTCCGAGCTGCGCGGCGCCTCGGCCAGGATGCCGAACCAGGCGAAGGGGTATTCGTGGAAATACCACTTGCGCTGCGCCTCGGGGATCTGGAAGCGGCAGTGGCTGCGCGAACCATCCGCGCCGGCGATGAAGTCGGCCTGGAGCTCGTACTCGACGCCGTCCGCATCCGTGAACCAGACCTTGGGCTTGGCCTCGATGTCATGGATGGTGGTGTCCGTGACGCTGTACCGGACATCCCCGCCGTCGGCCTTCCGGCGTGCGGAAAGGTCCAGGAACACGTCCGTCTGAGGATAGAGCCACACCGATTCCCCGACGAGATCCTGGAAGTCGATCCTGTGGCTTTCGCCGTTGAAGCGCAGCTCGATTCCGTCGTGGCGGTCGCCGTCGCGCAACACGCGGTCGGAGACACCGCCGTCAACGAGCATCTTGACCGAGCCATGCTCCAGGATGCCCGCACGGACAGTTTCGGAGATCTCCCGGTGGCTGCGGATCTCGAGGACGGTGGATTCGATGCCGGCCTTGGCCAGCAGGTGGGACAGCATGAGCCCGGCGGGGCCGGCACCCATGATCGCTACTTGGGTGGTGAGGACTTTTCGCTGTGCCATGTGATTCTCGCTTCGTTGCGGGGGCCGAAGGTCGGGCGCCTGGGGCCGGTCTGGTTCGTCTGGCTAACAGTGTGCTCCTCGGGCCGTGATACGCGTTACAAGGATTCCGTTGAATGGAATCCGAGAGTTTCGCGTGGTTCGCCGAGCCGGCGACCGATTCCGCGGGCCGCGGTTTGCAGCGCGGGGACGAGCGCCTGCAGGCGCACTTCGCGGAGGGGAACGACGACGCCGAGGGCCGCCACAGCATGCTTCCTGCGGTCCAGCACCGGGACGGCGATCCCCCACGTGTCCGGGTCCACGACACCGGCCAGCTGCGCAAAGCCCTGGCGGGCGGCCTCGCCGAGGAGGGTGCGGAGGTCCGGCAGGGCCAGCCGGCCGGTCGGATCGCTGAATCCTTCGAGGTACTCGGCCTGGACGGAGCGCGGCTGGTTGGCCATGAGGACCAGCCCGGCGGAGGAGACATGCACCGGCATCCGGCCGGCCACCTGGGCCCGGTTGGCGACGGAGCCGCGGCGGGACAGCCGCTCCACAAAGAGCGCTTCCCAGCCGTCCAGCACGGCGAGGTTCACGTTTTGGTTGAGCACCTGCTGGATGTCCTCCATGAACGGCAGGGCGGCCTGGCGGAGCTCAAGCGTGGGGGAACTGCGGTTGGCGAGCTCCCAGAGCCGCAGGCCGAGGCTGACCGAACCGCCGGGGCCGACGTCGAGCAGGCCGTGTCCGGCGAGCTGGCGGACGAGCCTGTGCGCCGTAGTCAGGGGAAGCTCCGCCCTGGCGGCCAGGTCCGAGAGCTGAAGTGCCGTGACACCCTCCGGGAAGGCGGCAATCAGCCGCAGGATCCGGTCCACCACCGAGTCGCCGGAGTTCGAATTGGCCACGACTCCCCTTCCATTGAATGGTTTTAAGTGTCCCATGCGACACCGGCGGGTGATAAAACGCTCAGACCAGGAAGAGCGCGGCCAACGCCGGCCGGGCACGGAATCACGTCAAGAGTAGCGCTGAGGTAGCAATGTCAACGTCGTCATTGGACAAGTCGTCCTCGGGGAAGAAATCACGGTGGCCGGTATGGCTCTGCTGGCTGGCCATGGTGCTGGACGGCTTTGACCTGGTGGTCCTCGGCACGGTCATCCCGACCCTGATCAAGTCGCACGAACTTGGCTTCGACGCAGTCGGCGCGACGTTCGCAGCCACCATCTCGCTGGTAGGCGTGGGCCTCGGCGCGCTCTTCATTGCCCCGCTCTCGGACCGCCTTGGCCGGCGGAACCTGCTGGTGGCGTGCGTGACCTGGTTCTCCATCTTCACTATCGCCGTCGTCTTCGCACCGAACGTGGCATGGTTCAGCACGTTCCGGCTGCTGGCCGGCCTCGGCCTGGGCGCCTGCCTGCCCGCCGCGCTGGCCTACATGAACGACTACGCCCCGGCCGGAACGGCCGGAAAGTCCACCACCCGGACCATGACCGGATACCACGTCGGTGCTGTGGCCACCGCGTTCCTGGCCCTCATGGTCATCCCGAGCTGGCGCACCATGTTCGTCGTGGGCGGCCTGGCCGGCTTCGCCCTGGCCCCCTTCCTCTGGTTCAAGCTTCCGGAAACCCTCCCGCCGGTGATCCACATCCCCGCCGCGGCGAAGTCCCCGGCAGGCGCCGCGGTCCCTGCCGGCGTCCCGGCCCGCGCGGGGGCCGCTCACGCCGGTGCGGCCGCGCCTGCGGAAGAACGCGCGAGCTTCCGGGACCTGGGCCGCAAGCCCTACCCGCTGATCGCCGCCGGCGTGGCCGTCGCGTCCTTCATGGGACTGCTGCTGGTCTACGGCCTGAACACCTGGCTGCCGCAGCTCATGGCCTCCGCCGGCTACAGCCTGAACGCCGGCCTCGCCCTGCTCCTGGTCCTCAACGTGGGCGCCGTGGTGGGTCTCCTGATCGCCGGAGTCCTGGCCGACCGGCACGGCACCAAGAGGATCGTCCTGCTCTGGTTCGGGCTCTCCGCCGTGTTCCTTGCCGCGCTCAGCATCCAGATCCAGAACGAAGTCGTGCTGTATGCCGCCGTCTTCGTCACCGGCGTGTTCGTGTTCAGCTCCCAGGTCCTGGTCTACGCCTGGGTCAGCCAGCTCGTCCCGGTCCGACTGCGCGGCACCGCCCTGGGCTTCGCTGCGGGCGTGGGCAGGCTGGGGGCCATTCTGGGCCCGGCCGTCACCGGCACGCTGGTCGCCGCAGGCATCGCCTACCCGTGGGGCTTCTACGTCTTCGCCGGCGCGGCGGTCCTGGCGGTTCTCGCCCTCGCCTTCGTGCCGCAGACCGTTGACGCAACGTCGCGCACCGGCGCCGGCGTCGGGCACTCCTAGGAGATGCGCCTTTGCGCCGCCGTCCCGCGGAGCGCCCCCACGCGGCGCCATGCGCCAGGCGCCAGCACGACGGCGATGCCGACGGCGGCGCCGATGACGGTCTCCACGATTCTGTCGCGGAGCAGGATCCCGGGCGGCACGGGCGCCACGAGGAGCGTTGAAGTCAGTGCCAGCGGGGTGACGAAGACCTGCGCCAGCATGTACTGCCGCGCGATGAACATCTCCGCGCCGAACTGGCATGCGGCGATCACCAGCACTGTCTGCCAGGGCGTCGGCTGCAGGAGCAGGATCCCGGCGAGCAATACCAGCCCCAGTGCGGTGCCCGCGATGCGCTGGAGGCCCCGGCTGACGCGGTGCCGGGTGGTGTGCCCCACAAGCGGGACGACGGCGGCTACCATCGCCCAGTAGTTGTGGCCGACCCCGAGCCACTCGCCGGCCAAGGTCCCCAGCGTCCCGGCGAGGCCTGCCGCCACGAGGTAGCCCGCGCTTTCCTGCCATGCGGCGCGCTTCTCCCCCGGCGTCAGCCTGGCAGGTCTCGTGCGCACCCACGGGGTCCGGCGGCTCCGGGCCACCCGTGAGGACTGGCCGACCAGCAGGGAGAAGGCGACCGTGAGTACCGCCACCAGCATGCATTGCCACAGCGGCGGCTGGTTGGGGATCGACGCGATGGCCGCGAAAGCGAAGATATGGAACAGCGACCCCGCGGGACGCAGGCGCCACAGTGCGACCACCAACGAGCAGGCGCCCGCCACGACGGTGGTGGCCACCACCAGGAGCCACGTGGCGCCCTCCGCCGAGAGCCCGGCTGACGCGTCCACACGCGCTGTGAGTGCCGCCAGGAACATCACCACCAACATGAGACCGCCGGCCCGCATCTGGAGCGTGAACCGCCTGGCGTGCGGCTCGTTGCGGCCGTAGATCCCGGTGAAGGCGCCGAAGGAGGCGAAGATGGCGAGATCCAGGCGGCCCAGCAGCACCAGGGTGATCAGCGGCACGAAGACGCCCACGGCGCAGCGCAGGGCGACCTGGTGGTCCTTGTTGCCCGGGGCGATGGTGAACATGTCGGCGAACAGCTTCACTGCGCCGGCCTTAGGGCGTCGGGCGCACGGCGAAATGCTTTCATGGGCAGGCTCCCACGGGCGCGGTTGTTCATAGGTTCGGGCGCCTTTCGTTGCAGTCGGGGTATTACGACGGCGGCGTTGGCATCCACGACGGAGTTTACGCCCGAACGGCGCCGCGGCGGCATCGGAATCCGTTGATCGGGATCGGCCGGGCGCCCGCGAAGTGGTAGCGTCGACCGGTTGAATCAAGCCAGCAATGCACCCCGGAGGTTCCCCATGCTCAAAGGATTTAAGGATTTCATCCTGCGCGGCAACGTGATCGAACTGTCCATCGCCGTCGTGGTCGGCACAGCCTTCACGGCCTTGGTCAGCGCCTTCACCTCAAACGTCGTCAACCCGATCCTCGCTGCCGCCGGCGGCGTCGAGACCCACGGCCTGGGCTTCTACGTCTGGCCGGGCAACGATAAGACGTTCGTCAACATCGGCGCCGTGGTGACGGCCTTCCTGACCTTCCTCATCACCGCCGCGGTGGTGTATTTCATCTTCGTGGCCCCCATGAACCGGATCAACAGGATGGTCAAGAACCGGCTCAGCGCAGCCGAGCCCGAGGAAGAACCGATCCCTGCCGACACCGCGCTGCTGGCCGAGATCCGCGATTTGCTGGCCACGCTGGCTGGTCCGGAATCCGACAGCGGCCGCGCCGGCGCCGGGGAGCGCCCGGACGGGATCACGCCGTCGGCCGTCCCTGCCGGAGTCGCGAGCCGCCGCGAGTCCTAAGGCTCCGGAAGCCGTGCCACGGAGGCACTCATGGCGACGGCGCCCCCTCCCGGAGCGCCTGCAGCAGGGGTGGCCGCTGAGTCGGCGCCCATCCCGTCAAGGACGCTTGTCGTCCATTCTTTGCATGCCCTATGGCGGGCAGGTGGTCCGGGGTACTTTGATCTAGACGCCCCCGCCGTTCGGGCCTGGGTGCCGAGGAGGAACACCGTGCCGGATGTTCGCTGGAACCACGAGCTGGTGGACCAATTGGACTGGCATTTTGCCCATCAGGCCCGGCCGAGGCTGGCCGGGTTGACTGACCACGAGTACTTTTGGGAGCCGGTTCCGGGCTGGAGTGTCCGACGCAAGGACGCCTCAACGCCTCCGACGGCGCCGGGTACGGGTGATTTCACCATTGATTTCAGCTACCCGGAGCCCGTTCCTGCTCCGGTGACGACCATTGCCTGGCGCCTGTGCCACATTCTGGTCGGCGTGCTGGGTGCGCGCACGGCATCGCACTTTGGCGGTCCTGCCGTGGACTACCAGAACTTCGCCTACCCAGACACGGCGGCCCTGGCACTGGACCAACTGGACGAGTTCTACGCCCGGTGGATCCAGGGCGTGAAGAGCCTCCACGAGGCGGGGTTGGGGGCACCCTGCGGCCCGGCCGAAGGTCCGTTCGCCGATGCCCCCATGGCAGCACTGGTCCTGCACATCAACCGCGAGATGATCCATCACCTGGCCGAGATCGCCCTGCTCCGCGACCTCTATGCGCACCGCCACTTGCTGCACCGCGGCCCGGAGGGTGGACAAGGCCTGTAGCGGGCTTCCTTCCGGCCCCGCCCGGTCCGAAACCGTCACCCGGCGGCAACCCGGCCGAAACAGCGGGCCGGAATCATGGGAGCATGACGCGCAACGCCCACGGCAAGACCCCAGGCAAGGCCCTAAGCAAGACTCACAGCAAGACCCCAGGCAAGACTCACAGCAAGACTCACCGCCCGGCCACCTCCGAGTTGAGCTGCGAGGTGTGCGGCCAAATGCCCGAACCGACCAAGGCGCGGCTGACCCTGGCCAATATCGCCGTGATGCTTCCCATCGAATTGCTGGTGCATGCGGCCGTGGTCGGAACTCACCTGCCATATGTTGCCAAGGTCCTGGTTCTGACCATGACCGCGACCATCCTGGTGATCTGGGTGGCCGAACCCTCGGCGGCCCGGATGCTCAGGGGCTGGCTGCATGCCCCGGCCCTGCGCCACCGCAAACGGCTCGTCGCCGCGCCCGCCCTGTGGCGGGCCCGGACCATCCTGAAGGACAGGCCCGGGTCGCTGCAAAAGCTCACCCAGGCCCTGGCCGGGCTCGAGACGAACATCCTCAGCATCCACGTCCACCCCGTGACTGGCGGCGTGCTGGACGAGTTTGTGCTCTCCGCACCGGGTGAAGTCCGCGAGGCCGAACTCCTGCGCGCCCTGCGGGCGGGCGGCGGAGCTGATCCGCATGTCTGGCCCACCACGGCCCTGGCCATGGCCGACGGCCAGACAGGGGCGCTGAGCCTGGCCGCCCGGATCGCCGCCAGTCCCGAGGAACTGCCGCTGGCCGTCGCGGAACTTCTGCGGGCCCGGATCGTCACGGGCCCCGGCACCGGCAACACCGAACTGGCGCCGGCCGCGGCGGACGGGACACTCCTGAAGATTCCCACGGCGTGGCACGGACCCATTACATTCTCCCGGCCCGGCGAGCCGTTCACGCCGGCCGAATCAGCCCGCGCGCACCGGCTGGCCGAACTCGCCGAGATCCTGGCGCACCGGCCGGCAGCGCCGTCCCATTCCGGGCCTTAGCGGCAGCCGCTAACCCACCGGAGCGGCAGGAGCTGGGCCGGACTGAAGCGGACGGGCTCCCGTTACCGGTACCGGACCGGCCGTGCCGGTACGGCCGGAACCGGACACGCTGTGAGAGCCGGCGTGGGAACTATTGAGGGGGTCGTGGCTGGCTGCCGCGGGTCGGCGGCTGCTTTCGTCCCGTTCCCACCCGCCGGCTGGCACGGAGCCCCGGCGGCCGGCCACTGCGAACCCCAGATACACTGCCGCGTTGACGGCGGAGAGCGGGCCGTGGATGGACTGCGCCACTTCCTTGAGCGTTCCGCGGGCCGTACTGCGCCGTCCTTCCATGCGGTTTTGCTGGGCGTTGCCGCGGTAGACCCGGTTGAGCACGGCCAACTGGGCACTTGGGGTTCGCGGGGGGCGCACCACCACGGGTTCCACGTCGAGGACGGCTTTCTCCGAGGGCGTGAAGAGACGGTCCACGAAGAGGTCGTCGGCGATCACATTGGGGAACTCCGCAAACCGTGTATGTCCCTGCTCCGAGAGGCCATAGGCGCCCGCCGACCAGAGCCCGCTCCGTGCCGACGGCAGCCGCCGGCGCGTTCCGTAGTAGGCGTGGATCAGCGGATGGGCCTCCTGCAGGTCGAACCGGACTGCCGGGCGCGCCGCCAGGAGGCCACCGGGAGCCAGGGCTGCCAGTACGTCCCTGACCGCAGCCGGGGTGATCTCGATGTCCGCATCCAAGTACAGCCTTGGCCACACGGTGGCGGCGGCGTCGCCGGCGTTCAGGGCGGCGGACTTGGACGCCTGCTCAATCTCCAGCACCCTCACGCCGTCGAATCCGCGCGCGATCTCGGCCGTGTCGTCAACGCAGCCGTTGCAGACCACGAACACGTCGATCACTCCGGCTGCGGCCAGGGGAGCCAGCGGAGCCAGCGTCCGGCCGATCACCTGGGACTCGTTGTGGGCCGGGATGATCACCGCACCGTGCGGGAAGTCGTCAACCTTCACCTGCGAGGTGGGCCCCGGCAGGCGGGCCCAGAGGTGTTCGTTCAGGACGGTCCGCAGTACACCCTTGCGGTCGGCCTTCCAGCACCGGAGAGCCTCGGACAGCACCACGGCGCCGTGGAAGGCAGCCGCGTAGGCTGCCGAATGGTATTTGCGGACGTAGCGGACGGAGTTGACCGCCAGCAGTGCATTCAGCTCCGGCGCCGCGCCGGATCCGCCACCCACATGGGTCATGGTCGCAGCAGGTTCGTACCAGACGGTTTCCCCCAGCATCCGCAGCCGCCGGAAGAAATCGACCTCTTCGGAGTACAGGAAATACGATTCGTCCCACGGGAGCGCGTCTGCCACCGCACGCCGCACCATAAGCGCGGCGCCCGTCGCCCACTGGACGGGGTGGGGGTGGGCGTAGCTTTCCGCATCGAAGTCGCTCGTGGCGAGCCACGCCGGCCGGGTGCCAGCGCGCCGGCCCAAAAGGGCATCACCGACAGCCCGCGTAATGCTTGGTTCGCGGCGCAGCGTAGGGCTGAGCGCCCCGGTGGGATCGAGCAGCCGGGGAACCACGGCGCCGGCCCGTGAGGCCTGGAGTCGAAGCTGCAATGTCTTCAGGCTGCCTTCTTCAACGCGGAGGTCGGGGTTGAGCACCAGGACGGCGGCCGAGTCGCCGGCCCGCCGCATGGCGGCGTTGATGCCGGCGGAGTATCCCAGGTTGCCGCCGGTGGAGAAGGCGATGACGTCCGGGTGACGGCGGCGGACCAGCCCCAGGGTCCCGTCGCGGGAGGAGTTGTCCGCGACCAGCACGCGCAGGGTCAGATCCCGCGTTTCCGCGCGCAGGCTGGTCAGCAGGCCGTTGATGTCCCGGGAACTGTTGTAGGTGACGACGACGACCGCGACGTCCGCCGATCCGTCCGGCCCGGTGAAACGGCCGGGGGTCCGCTCGGCGGGCACGCCGGCGCTCGGGTGTTCAGGGAGGGTGGGGGGAAGCGTGCAGGACTGCGTCCGGAGCTTGAGGTACGCGGGAGGCCCGTCGACCAGGTAGCGTCCGGCCAGGCGCCGGGGCTCCAAGGCCAGCCGGTAGCCCCATTCCAGTCCGTGGTCGCTCACCCACTGCGGTGCGCGGCTCACCCTGCCGGCCAGGAAATCGACGGCCGCACCGAAGCCCAGGAGGACGCCCGCGCCGGTGAGCCCTGCGTACCGGTCCATCCAGAGCTCCTGGCGGGGCTTGCCCAGGCCGACGAAAAGGATCTGCGCAGCGGAGCTGGCAATGCTGCCGGCGATCCGTTGCGACGCGACGGCGGAGGCGAGGTCGTCCCGGCACGGCGACCACATTCCCGCGACTTTGAGCCGCGGATGCTCCCGGGCGATTTTGGCCGCCAGGAGCCGGTGGCTCTCTTCGGACCCGCCAAGGAAGCCCACCCGAAGCCCCCGTTCTTCCGCGCGGGCCAAGAGCGGAGCCGCGAGGTCGCTGCCGGCCAGGCGTGGCCAGCGGCGCTTCGTGAGCCGCTGGGACTGGGCAACAAGGGGTGCGCCGTCAAGCAGATAGAGCCAGTCCGCCGTGCTCGCGGGGTCCGCGTGCAGGGTTCCCGCCCAGCGTCCCCCGGTGCCGAAATGATGGAGGTGGTCCAGGTTCACCGACGCCACGGCCAGCGGGCGGACGCCGGGCCCGGCCGCCCTGGCCAGAATGACGTCCAGGGCCGCCTCCGGATCCACAAGATCCACGGGGGTGCCGCCCAAAACCACTTTGTCAGTCATTAGTCATCGCCCCCTCAGGAGATCTTCTCGGGCTGCAGCTGCCCGTTGGATTCGACGTAACGGCGCCCGGTGACCGGGCACAGCCAGCTTCCGCCATCGTCCTGCTTCAACGGATGCCCGGCCTGACCCACCCAGCCCATCTGCCGTGCGGGCACGCCGGCAACCACGGCGAAAGCCGGCACATCCTTGGTCACGACGGCGCCTGCCGCCACGGTGGCCCACTCGCCGATGCAGACGGGAGCGATGCACACGGCGCGGGCACCAATGGAGGCGCCTTCACCGATGGTGACCCCCACGGCCACCCAGTCATCGGAGCCCTTGAGCGTACCGTCGGGGGTGATGGCCCTCGGGTGCTGATCGTTGGTCAGCACTGCCGCGGGACCGACGAAAACGCCGTTGGCCAGGCGGGCGGGCTCATAGACCAGCGCATAGTTTTGCAGCTTGCAGTTGTCCCCGACCTGCACCCCGGGTCCGACGTACGCGCCCCGGCCGATGTTGCAGTTCTTGCCCAGAACCGCGCCCTCGCGGATCTGGGAGAGATGCCAGATCCGGGTGCCTTCGCCGATGCTGGCGGTGTCGGCCACGTCTGCCGAGTCGGCCACCGTTGTCATGTCGCTCCTGCCGTTGGGGGTTCCCGGACCTGGGTCGGGCTGAGGATTGCGTGCCGGCGGCCGTGTGCGTGCCAGCCTGACCACCAGGGCGCCCAGCACCGCGCCGAGGGCATTGTTCACAACGTCCCGGAGGCTGGCCTGGCGCTGGCTGAGCAGCACGTACTGGACAGCTTCAATCGCCACAGACGTGAAGAGACCCGCGAGGGCGGCCAGCCCCCACCTGCGCACAGGCAGCAGAAGGGCGAGGAAGAGGCCCAGCGGGAAGAAGAGTATGACGTTGGCTGTGCCCTCCACGACGCCATAGTTGATGCCCGCCGTCAGCGCGTTCTCGTGCAGGGCCGCGAAAACGTCGTCCAGGAAGCCGGATAGGGGCCGGTCCACCGGGGTGGGCCAGAATCCGATGCAGCCAAGAGCCGCCAGGTAGAGGGTCAGCAACACGAGGATTCCGTGCCGCGCGTTTGGATTAAGGTTCCGCGGTGAACTCTGCTGGTCCGCGGCTGCAGTGCGGTTTCCCATGGGACTAGGCCGCCGTTCCGCTCGCAATGCCGGCCCGCAGGAGCCGTGCCGGCACGCCCACCCAGGTCTCGTCCTCCGGCACGTCGGCCAGGACGGCTGCACCCATGCCGATGGTGGCGCCCGCCCCTACCGAGGCGCCTTCCCGCACGCTGGCGTTCATGCCGAGGTAGGCTCCGCGCCCGATTCTGACACCGCCGCCCAGCGACACCCCGGCCGCGAACGTGGCGAAGTCCTCCACGACGTCGTCGTGAGTCAGCGTCACTCCGGGCATGACCACCACATGCTCGCCCAGGGTGACCCCGGCGGTCAGGGTGACATGGCCCAGCAGGACGCTCCCGCGGCCGATCCCGCATCCGTCCGGGATCCGGACCAGCGAGTCGACAACGGTGGCGTACCTGCGGTCCGGGAGTCCGAGCCCGGCGAGCCGGTCCACGATCCGGGCGCGCCCGGCGCCGGAGCCGACACAGACCACCACGCCGGCTCCCGGATAGCGGAGGGCATCACTGGCCGGGCCCAGGACGCGGACGCCGTCCACGACCGCTCCCGTCTTGCCGGCGTCGTCGTCGAGGATTCCAATGACCTCGGACCGTCCGCTCTCCCGGACGGCGGCGAGGACTTCACGGGCGAGGCCGCTCGCGGCGATGAGGAGCAGCTCATCCATGATGCCGCCCGCCGGCCCTCCGCAGTGAGTTGATCACCCGGTACTGCTCGTCCGGAGTCAGCTGATGGTAGACCGGAAGAATCATGGTGTTATCGGTGAGCCGTTCCGTCACGGACAGATCGGCGCCGCCGGTGTCCAGCCGGGCGTAGGCCGGCTGCCGGTGAGCGGCCATGATGCCGCGCCGGGCCGAGACGCCGTCCTCGGCAAGATGGGCCAGCAGTTCCTCCCTGCCCATCCCGAAGTCCGGCAGGACTTCGAACCAGAACGACTGGAAATTGCTGGTGCCGTAGGCGGGGTCCTGGCTGAACCGCAGGCCTTCGACGTCGGCGAGGGCCGCACGGTAGCCGGCGACGATTCCGCGGCGGCGGGCGACGGCCTCCTGGAGCCGGCCAAGCTGCACCAGCCCGACGGCCGCCTGCAGATCCGTCATCCGGTAGTTGAAGCCGATCTCCAGATATTCCTCGGCCGGGGCCAGCCGGGCGGCATGCCGGTCGTTCGCCGAGACACTCATGGAATGTTCACGCAGCTGGCGGGCACGGGCAGCCCAGTCCGGGTTGCTGGTGGTCAGCATGCCGCCCTCGCCCGTTGTCAGGATCTTGCGGGGATGGAAGGACCACGCGGCGAGCTCGGCCCCTGCCCCTACCGGGCGCCCCCGGTACGTGGACCCCGCCCCGCAGGCCGAGTCCTCGAGCACCGTGATGCCCAGCGGGTCGCACAGCCCGCGGATCGGGTCCAGGTCCACCGGCATCCCGCCCTGGTCCACAACGACCACGGCACGGGTGGCCGGTGTGAGGGCTGCCGCGATGGTCCGTGCGGACACATTCCCGGTGTCCGCTTCGACGTCCGCAAACACCGGCCGGGCGGCAACGTAGGTGGCGGCGTTGGCAGTGGCGATGAAGGAGAAGGAGGGAACCACGACGTCGTCGCCCGGCCCGATGCCGGCCACTTTCAAGGCCAGATGCAGCGCGGTGGTGCAGTTGGATACGGCGACGGCGTGGCCGGCCTGCTGCGAGGCGGCAAAAGCGTCCTCGAACCTGGCCACGCGGGGACCCTGCGCCACCCAGCCGGAGGCGATCACGTCGGCAACGGCCGCGGCTTCCTCGTCCCCGAGCCACGGCTTCATGACATTGATCCGGGTCAGCGCCTGCTCTTGGAGCTGGTCGTGATCGACGGTCATCGCACACCGCCCACCCTGGCGGCGGCGATCTCGCCGCGCAGCGGACGCCACCAGCTGACAAGTTCGCGCAGGCCCTCTTCGAGTCCGGTTTCGGCGGTGAAGCCGAGATCGCGTGCCGCCGAGGACGTGTCCGCCAGCCGGCGCACGACGCCGTTGACGGCGCGGTCCGGGCCGTGCTCCACGGTCAGGAACGAATCCATCGCCCGCAACAGCGCTTCAGCCAGTTGCAGCAGACTCGTTTCGGCGCCGCTGGCCACGTTGTACACGCCCTCGCGGACTTCGCTCCCGGCCGCCAGGATGTTGGCGCGGGCGATGTCCCGGGTGTGGACGAAATCCATGGTTTGCCGGCCGTCACCGAAGATCAGCGGCGGCTGGCCGTCCGCGATCCGCTCCATCCAGCGCACCAGCACTTCGGTGTATAGGCCGTGAACGTCCATCCGCGGCCCGTAGACGTTGAAATAGCGCAGCAGCACGTAGTCCAGCCCGGTCATGGCGCGGAAGCTGCGGGCCATGCCTTCGTTGAAGGACTTGGCCGCCCCGTAGAAGGTGTCGTTGTTGTGGTGGTGGTGCCGTTCCGTGGTCGGAAACTCCTCCGCCATGCCGTAGACCGAGGCGCTGGAGGCTGCGATCAGCTTGTCGACACGGTGCTCGGCTGCGGCCTCCAGGACGTTGAACGTGCCGTCGACCAGCACCTCCAGGGCAAGCCGGGGCTCTTCCGCGCACTGGGTGATGCGGATGGCGGCCTGGTGGAAGACGATATCTTTACCCCGCGTGAGGTCATGGACGAGGTCCCGGTCGCGCAGGTCGCCTTCGACCAGATGCACCCGGCCGCTTTCCATGGCCTCATCGAGATTGGCCCGGCGTCCGCGGACCAGGTTGTCCAGGACGTCGACCCGGCCGGCTCCCGCGGCGAGCAAATGATCAACAATCGTGGACCCGATGGTTCCGGCTCCGCCGGTTACCAGGACCGTGGCCCCCTGCAGTGTGCTCATCGTTTTCCTTCCAGCTGAAATTCGTTCCCTGTCACGGCACTGGGCCGCCCGTCCGCGCTGAGGCTGTTGCTGACCGCCTCCAGCACCGAAAGTACGCGGAGGCCGGCGGCCCCGCTGGTCCGTGCGGGCCGCCGCTGCCAGATGCTGCTGGCGAATTCGGCCACCATTTGGCCGAGGGCCTCGTGTTCGGGCAGGGCCGGGGACCAGGTGTCCCCCAGCCGGTAAGAGATGGCCGATGCCTTTTTCTCGGCCGCGGACCGCGACTGTGCGTCCAGGCTGACGCCGCGGTCGTAGACGCTGAGCCGCTGCTGCGGGTTCAGATCGTCCCAGACGAGGGTGCGACGGGAGCCGCCGACCACCAGTTGCCTGATCTTGGTGGGGCTCAGCCAGTTCACGTGCACGTGGGCCATGCCGCCGCCGGCCAGCGCGAAGGTCAGGTGGCCCACGCAGGCGTTTCCGGTACCGAGGGGGTCCGCGCCGTGAGCCGACACTTCGACCGGCCTTAGGCCGCCGGGAAGAATGAAGTCAAGGATGGACAAGTCGTGCGGGGCAAGGTCCCAGAAGACGTCCACGTCGGGCTGGACGAGGCCAAGATTGATCCGAACCGAGTCGATGAACAGGATGTCGCCCAAGGAGCCGTCGCTGATCAGTTCCCTGATCTTCAGGACGGCCGGGGTGTAGCAGTACGTGTGGTCGGCCATCAGGACCAGGCCGCGGCGCTCGGCTTCCTCGACCATTTCGAGGCCCTTGGCGCGCCCGTCTGCCAGCGGCTTTTCAACCAGCACGTGTTTTCCGGCACGCAGTGCCGTCAGGGCGATGCCGTGGTGGGTGTGGGCCGGCGTCGCGATGGCGACGGCGTCGACGTCGACCGTGTCCAGGAGCTCCTCGACGGACCCGCACACCGCGACGTCACCGTGAGCAGCCGCCAGCCTGGCGGCACGGACGCGGTCCATGTCCACGATGGCTGCCAGCTCCCAGTCGGGGGCAGCCTTGAAATTCCGGGCCAGATTCGGTCCCCAGTATCCTGCGCCGATGACGGCGACCCGCAAAGGGGCCGGAGAGGCCATGAGCTCAGAATCTACGGCTGGAATCGCCACAGCCAACCCCCAGTTCGCTAGACGGCGACATCGGTATGATGCCACTGCCTATCCAAGCCGGTGCCCGGGTTCCCCGTCACGAGTGCCTATTACTTGCCTTTGCGAACGACCGTCCGGTGATGCGTCCGGGTAGTACTCAGTTAGACCCGGACTCACCACGTGGGCCGGCCTGCGGTGAATGGCCGCCCGCCACCGCGGGCCGGCGGCCTCAGACGGCCGTCATGCGAACGGTGAGGGCCCCCTGCTCCACTGTGACACCGAGGTGTTTGGCGCTGCCGAGGGGGTCGCCGTCGAGCTGGAATTCCTGCTCGTGGGCGAGCTCGATCTCCGCCGATTTTCCGGCGAAGTATTCGACTGATGTGTTCTTGGGGTTGTTCCGGCCGAAGACGCCTGCCAGCACGCCCAGCCAGCCCAACCGGCCGACGGGGGCCAGGATG
Organism: Arthrobacter sp. NicSoilB8; assembly: GCF_019977355.1. Taxonomy (NCBI): domain Bacteria; kingdom Bacillati; phylum Actinomycetota; class Actinomycetes; order Micrococcales; family Micrococcaceae; genus Arthrobacter; species Arthrobacter sp. NicSoilB8. Next base: position 4,819,930 of record NZ_AP024655.1, read on the forward strand.
ACGACGTCCAGGATGCCGTCATCCACCTTGGCGTCGGGGAAGATCTCTACGCCGCCCATGATCTTGCCGCAGTTTCCCACCATGACGCTGCGGATCCGGCGCCGCACGGGGTGCTGGCCGTCAATGCTGATCTTTGCCCGGATGGGTTTGCCCGGCAGGTGCCGGATGCCCGCTTCCACGTAGGCGAGCCAGCCCACGCGGTCCTTGAGCTCGTCCACGGTATTGGCCATGATGGCGGCGTCGTAACCGAGACCGGCCATGACCAGGAAGATGTGCTCCTCCTCGGCGTGGTCCAGCCTGGCTTTGACCACGTCAACCTTGACGTCCGTGCCGCTCAGGACGTCGTAGCTGGCGGCCACGGGGTCGGTGATGTCGACGCCGAGATTGCGGGCCAGCAGGTTGCCGGTGCCCAGGGGCACCAGGCCCATGGGAGTTCCGGTACCGGCAAGGACCTCCGCCACGCAGCGGACAGTTCCGTCACCGCCTGCGGCGATCACGACGTCGACCCCGGCCTCCAGGGCCTCGCGCGCCTGGCCGATCCCGGTGTCTTCCTTGGTGGTCTCCAGCCACAGCGGCTCGGCCCAGCCCTGGGTCTCACACAGGCGGAAGAAGGAGGCGCGGAAGCTCTCCCCGGGGGACTTCATGGGGTTGATGACCACGGCGGCCCGCCGGGACTCTGTGTTCTCCGGGTTCTCCGGGTTCTCCGGGTTCTCCGGGGTCGCCTGGTTTTCCGGGGTTTCCGGGGTTTCCGGCGTCGCGGTGTTGTTCTCTGTCATGGCGTCCTTCGGGGCGAATGGCGGGAGAGGTCCCGAAGTGAAATCCTAGCCGCAGTGCAGGCGCAACGTCCGCAGGGCCGGCGGGAATCGTGGACGTCCGCTCCGCGCTGTCACTAGACTGGGCTTCGTGATGTGCCGGAGCCTGCGCCCCGGACACCGAAAGCGGGGGACAGATGACTGAACCAGAGAAGTATTCAGCGGCGGCTGAATCATCCAGTATGGATCCCCACGACTGGGGCCGGGCGATGGCACTTGCCGTCACGCGGCTGGCCGAGCAGCTCGCACCCGACGACAGCGACGACATTCACACGCTGCTGGTGGGCCGGGACCTGCACCTGAAAATCAGTGACGAACCAGCGGGCGTCATGATCAGGGTTTCAACGGGGCCCATCTCGGACGCCGGCTAGCTGCCGGCCGCGCCGGCTGTTCCCGTGCCGGCCGTTCCGGCGCCATTTGTTCCGGTGCCAGCTGTTCCGGCGCCAGCTGTTCCGGCGCCAGCTGTTCCGGTGCCGGGGGCCCGAGGAGTCACCGACCCGAGGTCAGGTCCTCGGAGATGAGTTCCGCGGTGGCCACGGTCGCCTGACGCACGGTGTCCAGGTACGCTTCGGGATCGGGCTCCGCGGACACCGCCTGGGCCTGCAGCGAGACGTTGATCGCCGCCACCACCTTGGGCCCGTCATGGACGGGGGCGGCAAGAGACATCAGTCCCAGCTCCAGTTCCTGGTTCAACAGGCACCAGCCTTGGGCGCGGACCGTGGCCAGCTCGGTCAGGAGGCCGGCCTTGGTTCCGATCGCCCCGGGGGTGAGGGGCCGGATCTCGGCGGCCGCGAGGTACTCCTCCAGTTGCGCCGGCGGGAGGGCCGCGAGCAGCACCCGGCCCATGGAGGTTGCGTAGGCGGGGAACCGGGTGCCCACCGTGATGCCGACCGTCATGATCCGCCGGGTGGATACCCGCGCGATGTACGCGATGTCGGTGCCCTCGAGCACCGCGGCCGACGTCGACTCTCCCAGCTCGAGCGAGAGCTCCTCGAGGTGCGGTTGGGCGAGCTGCGGAAGCGACAGCCCGGACAAGTAGGCGTAGCCGAGCTGCAGCACCTTCGCGGTCAGGGCAAAGATCTTGCCGTCGGTGCGGACATAGCCGAGCTCCACGAGGGTGTGCAGGAACCGCCGGGCCGTGGCCCGGGTCAGGTCGGTCCGGGCCGCGACCTCGGTCAGCGTCATCTTCGGGTGATCCGTGTCGAAGGCGCGGATCACGGCGAGCCCGCGCGCCAGCGACTGCACGTACTGGTCGCTGGCCGCGGGCGCGCCGCCCTTGGCTACCTCAATCATTTACCGCCTCCCGGTCCCGCATCACTTTATCCCTGCATTCGTTATCCCGGCTGACGTTATCCCTGCAGGGCTTCAGCGTGCGTCCGCGGACGCGGCCCGCAGCGGCACGGGGACCATGGCCTGGAGTTCCTCGAGGGTGCAGCCGAAGGTTTCCCGGACGCGGACGCCGTCGGGTCCGGTGAGGAAGACGGCTTTGTCGGTGTAGACGCGGGTGACGCAGCCGATCCCGGTGAGCGGGTAGGTGCACGCCTCCACGAGCTTGGATGCGCCGTCGCGGGTCAGGAGGGTCATCATGACGAAGACGTCCTTGGCGCCGGTGGCGAGGTCCATGGCGCCGCCCACGGCGGGGATCGCGTCGGGGGCTCCGGTGTGCCAGTTGGCGAGGTCGCCGGTCGCGGAGACCTGGAAGGCGCCGAGCACGCAGATGTCCAGGTGGCCGCCGCGCATGATCGCGAAGGAGTCCGCGTGGTGGAAGTAGGACGCGCCGGGCAGTTCGGTCACGGGGATCTTGCCGGCGTTGATGAGGTCGCCGTCGATCTCGTCCCCGGTGGCTTCCGGGCCCATGCCGAGCATGCCGTTTTCGGTGTGGAGCGTGATGTTCTGCTCGGGTTCGAGGTAGTTCGAGACCAGGGTGGGCTGGCCGATGCCGAGGTTCACGAAGGATCCGGGGGCGATGTCGCGGGCCACGAGGCGGGCGAGGTCGTCCCGGCCCAGCGGCGTCCCGGATGCCTGGATATCGGCCTGGCTGTTGGACTGGATGCTCATCTCAGGCCACGCTTTCTGTCTTGCCGGCTTCTGTCTTGCCGGCTCCTGTCTTGCCGATGGCGCTACTGCTGGAATCAATACGGACGATGCTGTTGATGTAGATTCCGGGGGTCACGATGACCTCCGGGTCCAGGGCGCCCGTGGGGACGATCTCGGAGACCTGGACGATGCTGTGCCTGGCCGCGGCGGCCATGATGGGGCCGAAGTTCCGGGCGGTCTTGCGGTAGACGAGGTTGCCCTTGCCGTCGGCCGTGAGGGCCTTGATGAGGGCGACGTCGGCGTGTATGGGGGTCTCGAAAACCTGCCACTTGCCGTCCAGGAAGCGGGTTTCCTTGCCCTCGGCGAGCATGGTGCCGTACCCGGTGGGCGTGAAGAACCCGCCGATTCCGGCGCCGGCGGCCCGGATCCGCTCGGCGAGGTTCCCCTGCGGGACGAGTTCGAGTTCGATCTCTCCGGCACGGTACTTGGTGTCGAAGTGCCAGGAGTCGGACTGCCGCGGGAAGGAGCAGATCATCTTCTTCACCCGGCCCTCCTTGATCAGCAGCGCCAGGCCCTGGTCGCCCTGGCCGGCGTTGTTGTTCACCACGGTCAGGTCGGTGGCGCCGCACTCCAGCAGCGCGTCGATCAGTTCGAACGGCTGGCCGGCGTTGCCGAAGCCGCCGATCATGACGGTGGAGCCGTCCTTGATGCCGGCGACGGCCTCGCCGACCGTGTCAATAAAATTCAGCATGGCTGTGTTCTCCTTAGGCCGGCTGGTTAGGCCGATGCGGCGGTGGTGACGTTTTCCAGGACGACGGCGAGGCCCTGGCCGACGCCGATGCAGATCGCCGCGACGCCCCAGCGCTGCCCGGAGGCCTGCAGGGACCGGGCCAGGGTGCCCAGGATCCGCCCGCCCGACGCGCCGAGCGGGTGGCCCATCGCGATCGCGCCGCCGTGCCGGTTCACGATCGCCGCATCGATGCCCCAGGCGTTGATGCAGGCCAGGGACTGCGCGGCGAACGCCTCGTTCAGTTCGACGGCGCCCACCTGGTCCCAGCCGATCCCGGCCTTCGCCAGGGCTTTGTTCGCGGCCTCGACCGGGGCGTAGCCGAAGTACTGCGGATCGTTCGCGTGCGCGCCCCGGCCCGCGATCCTGGCCAGCGGGTCCAGGCCCAGCAGCCCGGCGGCGGCCTCGGAGCCCAGCCACGCCGCGGACGCGCCGTCCGAGAGCGGGGACGCGTTCCCGGCGGTGACGGTCCCGTTTTCGGTCCGGAACACGGTTTTGAGCCCGGCGAGCTTCTCGGCGGTGGACCCGGCCCGGATGCCCTCGTCACGGACCAGGTCCGTGCCCGGGACCGGGGTCACGAGCCGGTCGTAGAACCCCTCGTCCCACGCCTTGGCGGCGAGGTTGTGGGAGGCGGCGGAGAACTCGTCCTGCGCGGCCCGGGTGATCCCGTACTTCTCGGCGAGCCGTTCGGTGGCCTCGCCCAGGGAGATCGTCCAGTCCGCGGGCATTGCCTGGTTCACCAGGCGCCAGCCCAGCGTGGTGGAGGACAGGCTCAGGTCCCCGGCCGGGTAGGGCTTCTCGGTCTTGGGCAGCACCCACGGGGCCCGGGACATCGACTCGGCCCCGCCGACCAGCATCAGCTCCGCGTCGCCGGTGTTGATCTGCCGGGACGCGATGATCGCCGCGTCCAGCGAGGACCCGCACAACCGGTTGACCGTGGTCCCCGGGACCGAGACCGGCAGGCCGGCCAGCAGGGTGCCCATCCGGGCCACGTTGCGGTTTTCCTCGCCCGCACCGTTCGCGTTGCCGAACACCACCTCGTCAATCCGCTCGACATCCAGTCCCGGGGCGCGCTTGACCGCCTCGCGGATCACGTGCGCGGCGAGATCATCCGGCCGGACCCCGGCCAGGCCGGACCCGAACTTCCCGAACGGCGTCCGCACGGCATCGTAAATGAAAGCCTGGTTCATAACTGCTCCTCTAAATTTCCGTCTGAAAATCCCAACTAACTAGCAGATAAGGCCGTTCTGAGCGCTCAAAACGGCCCCTGCTGCCAGCTAGTTGGGAGGGGTGGCCGCGTCACGCGCTGGGGCGTCCGTTCCAGTGGTGTCCATGGAATGGAAGACCTGCTGGGCGGTCTTGAAAGCGGTGTTGGCGGAGGGGACCCCGCAGTAGATGGCGGTCTGGAGCAGGATTTCCTTGATCTCATCCCGGCTCAGGCCGTTGGTGATGGCTGCGCGGATGTGCATGGCCAGTTCTTCCCAGTGCCCGTGCGCCACCATGGCGGTAATGGTGACGGCCGAGCGCATCTGCCGGCTGATCCCGGGCCGGGTCCAGATGCCTCCCCAGGCGATCCGGGTGATCATGTCCTGGAAGTCCTCGGTGAAGGAATCCTTGTTCGCGTTGGCACGGTCCACGTGCACGGCGCCGAGGACCTCGCGGCGGACTTTCATGCCGCCGTCGTAGATTTCCTGGCTTGTCGCGCCCGGCTGGACTACGCCGTTCCGCTCGGGCCCGCCGGGTTCGGGCGTGCCACGTTCGGGGCTGCTGGTTTCGGGGAGGCTCATTCGCCGGCTCCTTGGGTCTCGGTCCAGGTAATGAGGCTTTTCAGCAGTTCGGACACGTGGGCCGGCGCCTCGAACGGGGCCAGGTGTGCCACGCCTTCCAGGCTGACGGCCGTGGCGGTGCCGCCGCCGGCGGTGATGCCGGCGGCCACGTCCTCGGCCATCGACGGCGGGGCAACGGCGTCCAGGGCGCCGGCAATGACCTGGGTGGGGACGCGGATGGTGCCGAGCTGGTCCCGCACGTCGAAGCCGGCCAGGGCCTCGCAGCAGTAGGCGTAGCTGAAGCGGTCGGCGTCCCGGAGGGTGTGCAGGAGCCGACCGCTGAGCTCGGGCTGGCGGTCCATGAACCCCGGGGCGAACCAGCGTTCCGCGGAGCCCTGGATCATCACCGGGGTGCCCTGCGTGCGGACGGTTTCGGCGCGCTCCAGCCAGCCCTCGGGCGTGCCGAGCTTCGCGCCGGAACACTGCACGGACAGGCTCTTGAGCCGGTCGCCGTGCTTGATGCCCAGTTGCAGGCCGGTGGCCCCGCCCAAGGACACGCCGGCATAGTGGAAGCGCGCACCGGGTGCGATCGAATCGACCAGGCCGATCACGGCGTCGGCCAGTTCGGCGACGGTGAAGCTCTCCTGTGCCGCGGGCGAGACGCCGTGGCCGGGCAGATCCCAGGCGACGACGTCGACGTCGGCGCCCAGTATGGTGCCGGCCTGGCTCCAGAGCAGCGAGGACGTCCCGAGCGAGGGGCCCACGACGAGGAGGGGTTTGTCGCCCAGCGGACGCTGGGGTGAGAGCAGGACTGCTTTGACGGTGGGTTTAGCCACGGGAGGCTCCGTTCTGGAGTTGCTGGACGGCGGCACGGACATCGTCAGGTGAGGCCGGGCCGGCGGTGTATTCCGGATATGCCGCGAGGATGCGGCGGGAGATCTCGGCGGCCTGGCCGAGGTAGTTGGCCGGGTCCAGAAGCTCCTCCAGCCGGGAGTCCGGGAGCAGGTCGTCGGGGACGGCCGCGCGGAGCTGTGTCCGGTAGGTGGCCGCCTGCTCCGCGGCCGGGGCCTGGAGCGTCTGGTCCACGACGGCCTGCAGGCGCTGCTTGCCCGTCCGGCCCGGTTCCGTCGCGGCGCGGTCTGCGTCCAGAAGCGGCGCGACAGCGGCGTTGACGGCTTCGGAGAGCAGCAGCGGCCCGGCCAGGTCCAGGTTTCGGCGCATGGCCCCGGGGAAGACCTGCAGCCCCTCGGCCAGTTCGCGCAGCTGTCCCGCGGCACCGAGGGCCAGACGCAGCAGCTGGCGCAGGGCGGCCCATTCGGTGTGCCAGGCGCCGTCGGGGCGTTCGTCGTTGAAATTGGCCGCCGCGAGGTGCAGCTGGGCGGCCAGGGCCGGGGACTGCAGGGCGGCGCTGCGGATCAGCACGGACAGCACGGGGTTCTGCTTCTGCGGCATGGCCGAGGACACGCCTCTTCCGGCGGAGCGCGGTTCCGCGAGTTCGGCCACTTCGGGCCGGCTCAGGAACAGGACGTCGGCGGCGAGCTTTCCGGCCGCGTCCGTCACGGCGGCCAGGGCGTCGCCGAGCGAGGTCACGGCCAGGCGGTTGGTGTGCCAGGGTGCTGGAACGGTGGCGAGGCCCAGTCGGGCGGCCAGCCGGTCCGCGAGGTCAAACGGGGAGAGCGGCCCGGTGGCCGCACCGGCGCCCGCCACACCGGCGCCGGAAGTAAGGACAGTGCCGGCGGCAAGGGTCCCGGCGGCGCCGCCGGTCTGCACCGGCAGCTCGACGGTTTCGAGCCGGCGGCCGGCGGCGGCCAGCCCGGCGAACCACTGCGCTGCCCGCAGCCCGAAGCTGAAGGGCAGGGAGTGCTGGGTCAGGCTCCGGCCCACGCAAAGTGTCTGGGCATGGGCGTCTGCAAGGGCCGCAAGGGCGGACGTGGCCGCCCTGAGCTCGGCGAGCAGCTCACGCACGGCTCCAGCGGCCAGCAGCATCAGGGCCGAGTCGAGCACATCCTGGCTGGTCAGCGACGTGTGAACGGCCCGTGCCGCGCCGAGACCCTCGGTGTCCAGGGCCCGGACCTGCTCACGGAGGTCCGCGAGGAGCGGGATGACGGGGTTGCCGCCGCCTTGTGCGCGCACGGCGATGCCCGCAACGTCGTAGCGCTGCACGTCCGCGGCGGCGGCCACCACTGCGGCGGACCCGGCCGGGGCGAGGCCCGCCTCGTCCAGGACGGCCGCCCAGGCCGCCTCGACCTGGAGGATGGCGGCGAGCACTGCACGGTCCCCTGTCAGCACCGCCACAAACGGCGACGCCGACACGGGACTGAGCAGGCCGACGTCACCATGCAGGCCAACGTCACCGTGCAGGCCAACGTCACCGGCGGTCTCGAAGAAGGTCACTTCGAGGCGCCCTCAGCGTCGCTGAAATCCAGGAACACCGTCTCGCCCTCGCCCTGGAGACGGATGTCCCAGGTCAGTCCGCCGTCGGGGTCCCGGCGCGCGATGAGGGACCGGCGGCGGTCCGGCTCGAGCGAGCTGAGCAGCGGATCCTTGGCCAGGGCTTCCTCGTCCTCCGGCAGGTAGACGCGGGTGAACAGGCGGTTCATCAGGCCCCGGGCAAAGACGGCGACGGCGATGAACGGCGCCGCGCCCTCCTCGGTGGGGCCGGGGTTCACCGTGGTGAAGGTGAAGACGCCGGTGTTGCCGACCGCGCTGCGGCCAAAGCCGGTGAACGTGTAGCCGTCGCGGACCAGGGAGCCCGTGCGGTGTGGAACGTTGCCATCCGCGTCGGCCTGCCAGATCTCCAGGATCGCGTCCGGGATCGGGTGCCCGGCCCCGTCATAGACGGTGCCCTGAAGCCGGATGGAACCCGGGGAGCCGGGGGCCAGGAGCTCGCGGTCCTTGGTGTAGGGCAGCGCGTAGCCGTAGAACGGCCCCACGGTCTGGCCCGGTGTCGGGGTGAGTTTACTCATGGCGCTCCTATTCATTCTCGTCGCCTCCTGCGCCCAGGGCCTCGTTTTCGGTCCAGGTCCGCTTGGACCCGGTCAGGACAATGTCCCAGTTGTATGCCAGCGCCCATTCAGGCTTGGTCAGCTCGTGGTTGTAGGTGGCCACGAGCCGGTCGCGGGCATCCTGGTCCACGATCGACTGGTAGATCGGGTCCAGCGGGAACAGCTGGTCGCCGGGGAAGTACATCTGGGTGACGATCCGCTGGGTGAACTCCTGCCCGAACAGGGAGAAGTGGATGTGGGCGGGGCGCCAGGCGTTGAGATGGTTCTTCCACGGGTAGGCGCCGGGCTTGATGGTGGTGAAGCTGTAGGAGCCGTCCACGCCGGTGATGCAGCGGCCGACGCCGGTGAAGTTGGGGTCCAGCGGTGCAGGGTGCTGGTCCCGCTTGTGGATGTAGCGGCCAGCGGAGTTCGCCTGCCAGATCTCCACAAGCTGGCCGGCGACGGGGCGGCCGTCGCCGTCTAGCACGCGGCCGGAGACCACAATGCGTTCGCCCAGCGGCTCGCCGTTGTGCTGGATGGTCAGGTCCGCTTCCAGCGCGTGGACGTCCATGTGCCCGAACGCGGGTGAGTAGAGTTCGATGGTTTCCGGGTCCGCGTGGTGCAGGTCCTTGGTGGGGTGGCGCAGGACGCTGCTGCGGTACGGCGCGTAGTCGAGCCGCGGCTGGGTTTCGGCCGGGGCTCCGTTCTTGAGCGTCTTCGCGTAGGCCTCGCCGATCGCCTTCATCTCGGCGCTGAGGTCCGCCTGCGACCCCGCGGCGGCGTCGAGCGGCGCATACGTCTTTGGTGCGGCCCCCGTGGCTTCGTCGGACACGTCCTCGGTGATCGGGTCGGCATTGAAGATGTCGAGGTTGATTTCTTCAGGCACAGCAGCCTCCTTTCGTTGTTGTGTTGTTCGGCAGGGGTCAGGAAGTGCGGGTCAGCTGGTGCAGGTGGTCGTACTGGACGGCGTGCCGCACCGGGGCGTTCGGGGCGCCGTAGCCGTCGTAGGCGCCGCGGCGTTCCACCATTTCGAAGAACACGCTGCCCACCGTGGCCGTGTAGAAGTGCAGGAATTCGCCGTCCGCATCACGGTCATAGAGCAGGTTGAGCTCGCGGAGGGTGGCCAGGAATTCCGGGTCCAGCGCGAACCGGGCGTCGAGGTCCTCGTAGTAGTTCGCCGGGATCTGCAGGAAGTCCAGTCCGCGGTCCCGTGCGGCCCGGGCAGTGCCCACGAGGTCGTCCACGGCGAAGGCCACGTGCTCCTGGTACGTGCGGCGGTGGCCGGACCCCGATGGATCGGTTCCGGCGGCGGCTTCCTGCTGCAGCAGCGGCGCCAGGTTCAGCACCAGGCGGACGCCGCGGTCCTCGGTGATCATCACCTGGGACCGGACCAGGCCGGTGGGGCTGGCCACCTCGGCATACGGCTGCGGTTCCAGGGCGAGGGCGCTCGTGTAGAACAGCACGGCCTCGTCAAAGTGCTGCCACGGCTGGGCGAGGTTCACGTGGTCGATCACGGCGCCGGCCGCGGCGCCGGCGCCTGGAACGGGGCCGGCGCCCGGAACGGGGTGAGCCAGTTCTTCGCCGGATTCGTGGGGCTCGCCGAATTCACCGACCCAGGCCGCCGTCCCGTCCGAGCTGCCCTGGCAGAGGAAGATCTCGGTGGAGTCCGGCGCGGCGAAACCCTGAAAGACTTCCTCGTTGGCCTGGCTCTTGCGCGGCACGGCGGGGGCCTTGAGCTGCTGGGCGCGGGCGGCGGCGATGACCGGGGAGTCGACGTCGAAGCCGAGCGCCGAAATGGCGGCGCCGGGCGCGGCTGAGCCGAAGGCGCCAGGGGCTGCGGCGCCGGCGGCGGGTTCCTCGTTGATGATCACGCGGGCGTGGCCCATGGTCCACAATTGCACGTTCTTGGTCCGATGGCGCCCGTTGAACGCAAACCCCAGCTGGCCGAGCAGGGTTTCCAGGCCCGCGGAGTCCCCGGCCCGGACCTCAGCGAAGTTGAAGCCGGCGGGCTCGGCCACGCGGGGCAGCGTGGCGAGCTCCATCGGGTACCGGCGCCGGGACGCCGCACCGGTGGCCCCGCCCGCGGTGCCTGTCACACCGCATGCGGCGGGGGCCGGGTTCGCCTCGAGCCATCGGGCGCTCTGCTCTTCGAGCCAGATCAGCGACCGCATGGCATCGACGGCCGTGCGTTCGACGTCGGACTGGCGGAAGACGTCGTTGAACACTTCCAGCGACACCGGCCCGGTGTAGCCGGCACGGACCACATGACCCATGAACTTGGCGAGGTCGAACTGCCCCTCACCCGGGAACACCCGGTAGTGCCGGCTCCAGGACAGCACGTCCATCGACAGCTTGGGTGCGTCCGCCACCTGGACGAAGAAGATCTTCTCCGGGTTGAAGGCCTCGATCGGCGCGGTGTCCCAGTCGCGGGAGAGGATGTGAAAAGAGTCCAGGCAGGTGCCCAGGTTGGGGTGGTCCACCATGCCAACCAGCCGGTGTGCGTGCTCGTAGTCGCTGACGTATTTGCCCCAGGCCAGAGCCTCGTAGGCGACCTTGACGCCGTGGTCCCCCGCGAGGTCCGCGAGCCGGGAGAGCTGGGCGGACCGGAGCTCGTCATCGTCGATCGTGGCCGTGCCGACGTTGGAGCACAGCAGCATGGTGTCCATGCCCAGCCGGGACATCAGCCGGAACTTGGCCTCCGCGCGGCGCAGGTTGGCGGCGAGCAGATCCTCGGGGACGCTGTCGAAGTCGCGGAACGGCTGGTAGAGGTCCAGGGTGAGGCCGAGGTCGGCGGCCAGTTTCCGGACGTCTTCCGGGCTCAGCGGGGACGTGACGAGGTCCTGTTCGAAGATTTCGATCCCGTTAAACCCGGCAACGGCGCACGCCTGCATTTTTTCGCGCAGGGTGCCGGCGAGGCAGACGGTGGCGATTCCGGTGCGCATCAGGCGGCCACCCCTTCCGCGGCCACGAGTTCCAGGAAGTGGGAGCGCATGCGCTCGGCGTCCGGTTCCCGTCCGGTGAAGATCCGGAAGGCGTCCGCCGCCTGTCCCACGGCCATCCGGCCGCCGTCGAGCACCTCGCAGCCCTTGGCCCGCGCGGCGCGGACGAGCTCGGTTTCGATCGGCCGGTACACGATGTCGGCCACCCAGTGCCGGGACTCCACAAGGGACATGTCCAGCGGGACGCCCGGATGGGCCGCCATGCCGACGGGGGTGCAGTGCACCAGGCCGTCGGCCAGCGGCATGAGCCGCGGCAGCTCCGCCGTCGTCCGCGGGGTGACGGTCCGGTCCGGGAAGAATCCGGCGAGTTCGGCCGCGCGGTCGGCGCAGCGCGCCGCGTCGGTGTCCACGAGGTCCAGTTCCCGGACACCCGCGGTGAGCAGGGCATAGGCGACGGCGGATCCGGCGCCGCCGGCCCCCAGCTGCACCACACGGTCCAGCGTGGCGCCCGGGAGCCCGGAGGCCAGGGCGGCCGCGAAGCCGGAGAAATCGGTGTTGTGGCCGATGAAGCGGCCGTCGCGGATGACCACGGTGTTGACGGCGCCGAGGCGCCGGGCGTCGGCGGAGACCTCGTCAAGGTAGTCGAGCACGAGCTGCTTGCAGGGGTGCGTGATGTTCAATCCGTTGAACCCGAGGCTCCGGGCACCGGAGAGCAGCTCACCTACGGCCTGGCCGGGCAGGCCGAGTTCGATGAGGTCGATGGGGCGGTAGAGGTACCGGAGACCCTGAACGTCGCCTTCGCGTTCATGCATGTAGGGCGTCAGGGAGGGCATGACGCCGTCTCCCACGAGGCCCACGAGGAAGGACTCTGCTCGATTGCTCATCCGGTTAGCTCCTTTGACAACGGCACTCGGCGGGCGGTGACGCTTGCGGCGTCTGCGGCTGGCCGGGTGATAGGGATTACACTACAGACTTTGTTCATATGTTGCACTGTTGTTCGTATCACGAACAGATTATTACCGAGGGGCCTGCCAGCTGACAGGGGGTCAGCGCTGGGGCAGCCTGGCGGAAAGCTCCGCCGCGGCCGACTGTAGAAGGGGCACGAGGGCCACGAGAGCTTCCATGCTCAGGCGGAACACCGGCACTGCCGTGGCCAGGGAAGCGAAGGCGTGGCCCTGGGCATTGAAAACGGGAACGGCGACGGCGCGCATGCCGAGCTCGTTCTCCTCGTCCATGGTGGCGTAGCCGCGGCGGCGGACCAGTTCAATCTCGGCCCGGAACGCCTCGCGGTCGGTAATGGAATGCTCCGTCAGCGGCTCGAGGGGCAGTTCGTCGATGAGCTGGGCCCGGGTGGCGTCGTCGGCGAACGCGACCAGCGCCTTGCCCACCGACGTCGTGTGCAGCGCCCCGAGATGGCCGGGGTCGCTCGTGACCCGGAAGGTCTGCGGGCCGTCCACCTTATTCACCGTCAGGTGGTGGATGCCGTCCCGCACCGAGAGGATGGTGGCCTCACCCGTTTCCTCGGTCACGCGGCGCAGGATGGGCAACGCCGTGCCGGCAAAGCCGTGGTGATTGGAGACGCGCTGGCCGAGCTGAAAAACGCGCAGGCCCAGGTGGTAGCGGCGGCCGTCCGGCTCGTAGTCCACGAAGCCGTCCCGGGTCAGCGAACCGAGCAGGCGGTAGGTGGTGCTGAACGGCAGCTCGGCCCGGCGGGAGATCTCCGCGGCACTGGCGCCGCGCGGCTCGTCGCCCAGAAGGACCAGCAGGCCCAGGGCCTTGCCCACCATATCCGTCCGCGAGTCCTCCTTAGCGGCCTTGCCCGGCTTGGCCGGCATTGAGGCGGCTTCCGCCGGGTACTCGGACGTGGCGGATTCATTTGTGGCTTGATTCACACTCATGCATCGATGTTCTCACATAGTGAGAGCTATTTCTAGATGGTGATTATTTTTCTTGACAAGTGACTACGCTCACAGCCATGATTGCTACATCGCACAAGTAGCTTCCACCATGTGGCTACTAGTCCGGGTCTTTGCACGGACTTCCGGTTGCACCACACTTAAACAAGCGGCAGCCGAGACCTTCCTGATCCATCCGCGACAACGTCGTCACACAAAAGGAACACCATGAGCCACACTGTCCCGTCCACGACGCCGGGTATCACCACAGGAGGGACGCCGAAGAAGGCGGCCCTTGCCAGCTTCCTGGGCAGCGCCGTCGAATACTACGACTTCTTCATCTTCGGCTCCGCCGCTGCGCTGATCTTCCCGCACGTCTTCTTCCCGGACGCCGACACCAACGCGGCGATCATGTCGTTCGCCACCTTCGGCTTCGCCTACGTGGCCCGTCCGGTCGGCGCCGTCGTGCTTGGCCACTTCGGTGACCGGGTGGGCCGCCGGAAGGTCCTCATGTTCACGCTGCTGCTGATGGGTGCCTCCACCTTCGTCATCGGCTGCCTTCCGGACTTCAAGACGGTCGGCTGGTGGGCTCCCGCGCTGCTGGTGCTGGCCCGGCTCTGCCAGGGCCTGTCCGCAGCCGGCGAGCAGGCGGGCGCGTCCTCCATGACACTTGAGCACGCTCCCGACAACCGCCGGTCCTTCTTCACCTCGTGGACCCTCACCGGCACCCAGGGCGGCCAGATCCTCGCCGCCCTTGTCTTCATCCCCGTCCTGGCCCTGCCCGATGAGATCAAGTACACCATCGGCTGGCGCATCCCGTTCTGGCTCAGCGCCGTGGTGGTGCTGATCGCGTTCTTCATCCGCCGCACCCTGCACGAACCGCCGGCATTCGAGGAAGCCAAGAAGACCGCCCAGATCTCCAAGCTCCCGGTTGCCGACCTCCTCAAGGACCACTGGCGCGACGTCCTCCGCGTCATCGCCTGCGCCTTCATCGCGGCCGTGTCCACCGTCTTCGGGACGCTGGCCATCAGCTACGCCAAGAACGTCGCCGGCGTGGACGGCACCACCACCCTCTGGCTCGTCGTCGGCGCCAACTTCCTGGCCCTGGGCACCCAGCCGCTCTTCGGCATGCTCGCGGACAAGATCGGCCGCAAACCGGTCTTCATCTATGGCGCACTCTCCAGCGCGGTCCTGACCCCCGTCTTCCTGCTGAGCCTTGAATCCGGCAGCGTCCCGCTGATGTTCCTGGCAGCCATCGCCTTCTTCTCCTTCGGCTACGCCGCAGCCAACGCGGTCTGGCCCTCCTTCTATGCCGAGATGTTCAGCACCAACGTCCGCTTCTCCGGCCTCGCAATCGGCACCCAGCTCGGCTTCCTGATGGCCGGGTTCGCCCCGGCGATCGTGGCGGCCATGGGCGGCATCCAGTCCGGCGGCTGGGTCCAGATCAGCATCTTCACCGCCGTCATCTGCCTGATCGCCACCATCTCGGCCCTGACGGCCAAGGAAACCTTCAAGGTCCCCACCAAGGAGCTCGGCCAGCGCTAGGATCCGGTCCCGGCAGCGCGCCGCCGGCAGTTTCCGCACCGTACGACGGCGGCCCGTCCCTTCCGGGGGCGGGCCGCCGTCGTTAACTCGTCAGGGCGTTGCGGGGTTGCCGTTGTTCGGGGGCTAGGGCGTGGCGCCCAACACCGCGGCGAGATCGAATTTCACCGGTTCCTCCAGCTGCTCGTAGGTGCAGGAGCGCGGATCCCGGTCGGGACGCCAGCGCACAAACTGGGTGGTGTGGCGGAACCGCGCGCCCTCCATATGGTCGTATTTCACTTCCACCACGCGCTCGGGCCGGAGCGGCGTGAAGGACAGGTCCTTGCCGCCGCTCCACCGGCTTCCCTCGGCGTTCCGCGGTGTCCGCGCCCCTTCCTCCTGCCGGGCCCAGGCCCAGGGGTGGTCCTCGAAACCGGTGACCAGTTCCTGCAGCTCCGCAAACAGCTCAGCGCGCCGTGCCATCGGAAAGGCGCCCACCACGCCGACATTCGCGAGCACCCCGGCGTCGTCATAGAGCCCCAGCAGCAGCGAGCCGACCCGGTCCGGACCGGAGGTGTGCACACGGTACCCGGCGAGCACGCAGTCCGCGGTGCGTTCGTGCTTGACCTTGACCATCACCCGCTTGTCCGGCTGATAGGTGCCCTCCAGCGTCTTGGCCACGATGCCGTCCAGCCCGGCCCCTTCGAACTGCCGGAACCAGCGCTGCGCCGTGTCCCGATCCGCGGTCGCGGCCGTCAGATGGACCGGCGCCACGCTTGCCGACAGCGCGCGCTCGAGCTCCCGCCGGCGCTCGGCGAACGGCCTGCCGGTGAGGTCCTCGCCGCCGAGGGCCAGCAGGTCGAAGGCCACGAATCGTGCCGGGGTCTGCTCCGCGAGCAGCTTCACCCGGCTGGCGGCCGGATGGATCCGCTGCTGGAGCGCCTCGAAGTCGAGCCGGTCCCCCGAGGCCGCCACCAGGATGATCTCGCCGTCCACCACGCAGCGTTCCGGCAGCTGCTCCTTCAGCGCCACGACGAGTTCGGGGAAATACCGGGTCATGGGCTTGCCATTCCGGCTGCCGATCTCAACTTCGTCGCCGTCGCGGAAGATGATGGAGCGGAATCCGTCCCACTTCGGCTCAAAGAGCCAGGCCGTTCCGGCATCCGTCGCCGGCAGCGCCGGAAGGGCTTTGGCCAGCATGGGCGCGATGGGAGGCATCAGCGGCAGTCGCATAGCGCCCATTCTTGCGCCGCGGACCCGGCACCGCCAGCCCCCCAGCCCCCCAGCCCCGTTAAGAGGTTTCCTCGACACACCCGCGCCCCACGGTGGACCTTAACGATGGCTACCATCGGTTCCACGCATCGCGCGACCCCGGCTCGTTGTGGAACACCATCGCGACGCTGATCCAGCGCTATCGGGAATGCCCCTAGCTCGGCTAGGGCAGCTTCGAACTCCCGCTGGACCGCTACGGGTACCGGTGGTTCCGGGTCCAGCGTCCGGGCGAACGCCGCATGCCCTGAGGCGGGTAACCGCGGCGCCGTCAAAAACTAACCGGCCCCTTACCGTGCCGAAACGCGGACGCAACATTGGCGCAGGACACTGGAAGTGCCGGCAAGAGCAGGCACCAAACTCCAGTCCAGGAGGCCCCGCCATGTTGAAGGAAGCGAAAGCCCATGTAACCCGTATCCGCGCCCTCGACCAGCTGCACCGAGGCGACGAGATCGAGGCCCGCCTGCGCGTCGGCCCGAATTACGACGACGTCGTGATCCGCCGCGGCAGTGTCCAGGAAACGGCCCCGGGAATCGGCGTCGTCTGGATCATGGACCGCCCCACCGGCATGCGCAAAGCCATCAACGCAGACGAATGCACCGTCTGGCGGGTCGCCTGAGGCCTCAGCCTCCCGCCACGGACTGGATGATGAGGACCTCCTGGCCAGGCGCCACCGTCGTCACCAGGCCCTGAAGCCGCCGGATTTCATTCCCGTTGACGTATATATTCACGTAACGGCGAACAGTTCCGGTCTCGTCCCGCAGCCGGCGTGACAGCGCCGGGTAATCTCCGGTCACCGTATCCAGCAACCACTCCACCGTCACCGCTGATTCCGCGGGCGTAGTCAGGATGGACTGCCCGCCGGCGAGCGGCTGGAGGACGCTCGGCAGGACTACGCTGATCGCCGACTCCGCGGGGACAGGCATGCCGTTGTTCATGAGCTCGTTGATGCCCTTACCCATTTCGTCACGGCTGTGCCGGGACCAGGGCCGCGGACACCGCGGCTGCCCGCACGCACAGCACGTCCGGCAGGTGCGAGGCCACTTCGCTGAAGTGTTCCCCCTCGTCGGCGCTGGCGTAGACACTGCCGCCCCGGGTCCCAAAGTAGACGCCGGCGGGCTCCGCCTCGTCCACGCAGGCGGCATCGCGCAGCACCGCGTTGTATTCGGGGTCCGGGAGTCCGGCGTCGAGCCGCTTCCAGCTTGAGCCGGCGTCGTCCGTCCGGTGCACGGCCAGCTTTCCGTCCGGCGGAATCCGCTCGCCGTCGGCCTTTAGCGGGATCACCCAGGCGGTACCGGCCCGGCGGGGATGCGTCAGCATGACAAAGCCGAAGTCCGCCGGCAGCCCATCGGCGATCGACTCCCATGATTCGGCGTCGTCGTCGCTGCGGTACACGCCGTGGTGGTTTTGCGCGTACAGCCGGCCGTCGACGGCGGCGTCGGCCGCAATCTTGTGGACGCACTGGCCGAATTCCGGGTTGGGATCCGGCATGAAGTATGCGGAGATCCCCCTGTTGCGCGGCTCCCAGGAGGCACCGCCGTCAAGCGAGCGGTAGACCCCTCCGGTGCTCATGGCCACGTGGACTTTCTCACCCGTCGGATCAACCACGATCGAGTGCGCCGCGGCGCCGCCATAGCCTGCACCCCATTCGCTGCGGTGCGGATGGTCCCAGAGACCGCGGTTGAGCTCAAAGTGCTCGCCGCCGTCGGTCGACTTCCAGACGGAGATCGGCTCGCAGCCTGCCCACACAACGCCCGGGCGGGAGTCGGCGTCGGGGTGGATCTGCCAGATCCGTTCCAGGGCGGCATCGGTGCCGTCCGGGAACGTGATGGCGCCGTTTTCGGGTTCGTTCCAGGTCCCGCCCAGGTCATCCGAGTGGAAAACGGTAGGGCCCCAATGCTCGGAGCGGACCCCGACAAGGATCCGGGTGCGTCCGTCGCGGGTATCGATGCCGATGCTGGGCACTTCGCTCATCAGGAAATGCGGGCCGGAAAGGGACCAGTCTTTGCGGTCCGGGCTCGTCGCCAGCCAGAGACCTTTCTTGGTGCCGATCGCCAGGACATAACTCTCTGCAGTAGCCATGCCCCCCATGCAACCATCCACACCGGACGGCCGCAATGGTTTTCTTCCCGCGCCGGCAGCGTCCCGCTTGGCCGGACGGCGCCGGCGCCGTCAGTCGACGAACTCCGACTGCGTCTCGATGAAGTCCCAGTCCGCGACCGTCAAGACGGTTCCGGCCGGGGACAGTTCACCAGGACGCGGGCCGCCCGCGGCGGCAATCCCCCGCTGCACAGCCTCCGGCAGTTCGGCGGTCCGGAGGTTTTCCCGGAGCCATTCCTTACTCGCCAAATCCAGATCCAGCCACCACATGTAGATCTCCACGACGGCATCCTCCTCCTGTGTTCTTCAACCGTAGGCCCCGCCCGCGGGGTGTACAAGGGAAGCGGCGGCAAACAGCACCCGCAACCTCAGAAGCCGTGTGACCGGGGAGTAAGTCCCTGTTCAAGGCCGAACCCAGGCGCAAGAATGAAGCATGCCCGCCGAGCCCGTCAACGGCCCGCCGCCTCTCGTGGTGGGCGTGCTTCCAGGACAGCATCCCGAGGTGCTGCAGACCGCGGCAACGCTCGCGAAGCGCCTCGCCGTGCCCCTGATCTGCGCCTACGTGGACGAAGCAAGCTACCTCGTGGAGTGGGACCCGGCCCGGTCAGCGCACCGGCTCTCGCTGCACCCCGACGCGGACGACACCCGGATCCGGGCAACAACCCAGGAGCTGCACTCCGTCATCGAAGCATGCTGCGCAGGCCTCGGAATCGACTGGACCCTGCGGACCTTGGCGGGCGACCCGGCCCGGGCGATCGGCAGGCTCGCCACCGACGCCCAGGCGCTCATGATCGTGGTGGGGACCCCCGAACGCGGCATCGGCCACCGCATTTCCGCGGCGCTCAACGGCTCCGTGGCGGCGTGGCTGAGCCACCATCAGGAGCGTCCGATCCTGATCGTTCCGGCCGAAAGAAAATAAAGCGAAAGTTGTTATTCGGGGCGCTGGCGCTATCCCTCTACCGCCAAGTAAGCTCGATGTGTAGGCCAGAGGAAAGCCGCCTACCCCATAGCTGCTCCGGAGTGCGTATCCCCCAATAACGCACTCCGGAGCTCTTTAATTTCCGGACGGTTCCGCCCCTGGAGCTTCCAGACCCTTGAAACATACCCCTAGGGGGTATATGTTTGAGGCATGAGCGAGTCCGAAGTTTCCGTCCCTTCCCCCCTGGAACCGGCCCGCCTGGACCCGCCGCCGCACGAGCAGCACGGCTACAGCTCCAACAAGGACGCCTACCTGCGCCGGCTCAAGCGGATCGAAGGCCAGGTGCGCGGTATCGCCCGCATGGTGGACGAGGACAAGTACTGCATCGACATCCTCACCCAGGTCGCCGCCGTCACCAAGGCCCTGCATGCCGTCAGCCTGGGGCTCGTGGAGGAGCACATCGGCCACTGCGTCGTCGGCGCCGCCTCCGAACCGGATCCGGAACTACGGGCCGAAACCATCGATTTCAAGGTCAAAGAGGCCACCGATGCCATCGGGCGCCTCCTGCGCTAGGACCTGCACCCCCATCACACCACCGGGCCGGGGAACCACCCCTGCCCCGCGACAAAGGAGCACGCCATGGGCACCGTTTCCACCACCGTCAACGTTTCCGGCATGACCTGCGGCCACTGCGTGTCCTCCGTCAGTGAAGAACTTGAGGCGCTCTCAGGCGTCGAAAAGGTCGACGTCGACCTCCACGCCGGCGGCATCTCCACCGTCACGATCACTTCCGCCGGCACATTGTCCTTCTCCGAGATCGGCGAGGCAGTCGCCGAAGCCGGCTACCTGATGGTCGCCAGCGAAGCCTGAGCGCCGCTCGCGCCGGCGGACGGCGCAAAACAGACCAGGCAGCGGAAAAGTGCGAGAACAGGAAGGGACCGTGGTGAACGAGCAGTTGCTGGACCAGGCCGGAAGCCGTGTTATCGACCTCGATATCGAGGGCATGACCTGCGCCTCCTGCGTCAGCCGGGTCGAACGCAAGCTCGGAAAGCTCGACGGCGTGGAGGCCACCGTCAACCTCCCGCTCGAGTCCGCCCATGTCAGGGTCCCCGCGGCCATCACGGACGATCAAATCACGGCCACTGTCGCCGCCGCCGGATACAAGGCCACCATCCGGTCCCCCCGGCACCCGGCTAATGTGGCTGACCCCCTCGAAATCCCGGCCGCACAGCCTTCGGTCAACGGACGGGTGACCGGTGACGGCATCGAGGGTGCCACGCCCCCGGGTGAGCAGCCTGTATCGAAAACCGCAGCCGTGCTCCGCCCGCGGCTCATCGTGGCCGCCGTCCTCACCGTCCCGGTGTTCGCGATCTCCATGATCCCAGTGTTCCAGTTCCCGAACTGGGGCTGGGTGGCCGGGGCACTGGCGCTGCCGGTGGTCGCGTGGGCGGCGTGGCCGTTTCACCGGGCGGCGGCCATCAACGCGCGGCACATGGCCTCGACAATGGACACCCTGGTTTCCATTGGCGTGATCGCAGCCTTCGCGTTCTCCGCGGGGCAGCTTCTGGCAGACCCGCGCCTGACCGAGCACCCGGCGATGGAAGGCATGGGCTCCGGCGGCCTCTATTTCGAGGTCGCGTCCGTAGTGACCACGTTCCTGCTGCTGGGGCGCTATCTGGAGGCCGGCGCCAAGCGCAGGGCAGGCGATGCCCTCAAGGCCCTGCTCAGCCTTGGCGCCAAGGACGCCACAGTGCTGCGCAACGGCCGTGAGGAACAGATCCCCGCCGGGCAATTGACGGTGGGAGAGG
This sequence comes from Arthrobacter sp. NicSoilB8, assembly GCF_019977355.1. NCBI lineage: Bacteria > Bacillati > Actinomycetota > Actinomycetes > Micrococcales > Micrococcaceae > Arthrobacter > Arthrobacter sp. NicSoilB8. The sequence continues at coordinate 4,840,767 of NZ_AP024655.1, forward strand.
TGATGGTTGTCCGTCCGGGCGAAAAGATCGCCACGGACGGCGTGGTCCTGGACGGCTCCTCGGCCGTGGACGCCTCGCTGGTGACCGGAGAATCCGTGCCGGTGGAGGTTGGTCCGGACAGCCTGGTCACCGGCGCCACGATCAACACCTCGGGCCGCCTCCTGGTCCGCGCCACCCGCGTCGGTTCCGAAACCACCCTGGCCCAGATGGGACGTCTTGTCTCCGCGGCGCAGACCGGAAAGGCCCCCATCGCCCGGCTCGCTGACCGGATCAGCGCCGTCTTCGTCCCCGTCGTCCTCGCCGTCGCGGCCCTGACCTTCGGCGCCTGGCTGCTGGCCGCCGGCCCGGCCGCCGGCCCCGACGAGGTCCGCGCCGCCTTCACCGCCGCCGTCGCCGTGCTCGTCATTGCCTGCCCCTGCGCCCTGGGGCTGGCCACGCCCGTGGGGCTGCTGACGGGAACCGGCCGGGGCGCCCAGCTCGGCATACTCATCAAGGGGCCGCAGGTCCTCGAGGATACCCGGACTGTGGACACGATCCTGCTGGACAAGACCGGGACGGTCACCACCGGCCGCCTTGCCGTGGACGGCGTCCAAAGCTTCGGACCGCACAGCGAAGCCGAGGTGCTGCGCCTCGCAGGGGCCGTGGAGGACGCCTCCGAGCACCCGATCGCCCGGGCCATCGCAGCTTCGGCACTCTCGGCTGAGCGCCGGAACAACGGCTCCGGCTCCCTTCCCGCCGTCGCCGGCTTCCGCTCTGCGCCGGGTGGCGGAGTCCAGGGAACCGTCGAGGGCCGGCGTGTGACGGCCGGCCGTTCGGGCTGGCTGCAGACGAACGGCATCGCTCCCGAGGCCGCGCAGCTGCAGGCCCTTGCTGCCGCAGAAGGCTCCGGGGCCACCGCGATCTGGCTCGCCGTGGACGGGGAGCCCGCCGGCATCATTAGCCTGAGGGATACGCTCAAGCCAGGCTCCGCGGCCGCGATCTCGCGGCTCCGCGGCCTCGGTCTCCGGCCGATCCTCCTGACCGGGGACAACGCCGCCGTCGCCGCCCAGGTGGCAGCCGCCGTCGGCATCGCTGCGGAGGATGTGTTCGCCGGTGTGCTGCCCGAGGGCAAGGTCGAGGCGGTGCGGAAGCTGCAGTCCGCCGGAGCCACGGTGGCCATGGCCGGCGACGGCGTCAATGACGCCGCTGCGCTGGCCCAGGCGGACCTCGGCATCGCCATGGGCTCCGGCACGGACGTTGCCATCGAGGCCGCCGACCTGACAGTCATGGGCAACGATCTCGGGCAGGTGGCGCAGGCGATCGAGCTGTCCCGCAGGACGCTGGCCACCATCAAGACCAACCTTTTCTGGGCCTTCTTCTACAACGCCGTGGGCATTCCGGTGGCGGCCCTGGGCCTGCTCAACCCGATGATCGCCGGCGCCGCGATGGCCGCAAGCTCCGTGCTGGTCGTGGCCAACTCGCTGCGGCTGCGCAGTTTCGGCAGGTAGGCCGCCCTTCCCCGGGCCGCCCAGCCTCAGGCGTCCGCTTCAAGCCGCGCCGTAGCGGACGGCAGCCTTGGCTTTGGCCTTGGCCGCTTCCTCCGCGCGGTCTTTTGCGGGGGCATGGGTCACCAGGGAGTCGAGCAGGTGCTGCGTGGCGTGCGCAATCTCATGGACAGCCCGGTTGAAGGCCTCTTCGTTGGCCTTGGACGGCTTGGTGCTGCCACTGATCTTGCGCACGTACTGCAGCGCCGCGGCCTCCACCTCGGCGGTGGTTGCGTGGGGTTCAAAATTGTGGAGGGTCCGGATATTTCGGCACATGCCTCCATGCTAGGTGCCTTCGGGCCCGGGAACGAGGGCCCCGGGCGGACTGCCTACGGCACGGGCTCGAAGTCGTTCGCGTGGTCCAGCACTGCCGGCATGGCCGCGCCGGTGCCCGACGAGGACCGGAGCTCGTCCACCCGGACCAGGACCACGCCGCCGACAATCAGGAGCCCGCCGAGCAGCTGGATGGTCCCGGGAAGTTCCCCGAGCAGGAGCCAGGCCCAGATGACGGCGAAGAGCACTTCGGTCAGCGAGACGAAGGACGCCACCTTGGATCCGAGCGCCCGCGCGGCGACAATTCCGGACACGTACGCCAGGACCGTGGCCAGCACCACCAGGCCGCCGAGCGAGACCCACCAGGGGGTGACCCAGGGCCCCAGCCGGGTGTCGGCCGTGCTGAAGGCCATCGGCACCAGCCCGGTGGCGGCAGCGAGCCACATCACCGCGGCACCGACCATCAGTCCGCTGGAGGCCAGCACGATAGGCGGGAGGGTGTCGTTTTCCCTGGCAGTGATGAAGAAGTAGATCGCGAGGCAGACGGCGGCCGCAATCCCCCACAGCACGCCGATCAGATCAATCTTCACCGCGCCCGTGAGGTCCAGGACCAGGATGAGGCCGCCCAGCGACAGGAGCGTGCCGGCGATGGTCAGCGGGCGGGGACGCTTCCGGCTCGCGACCCACAACCAGAGCACGATGATGACGGGTGCAAGATACTCCAGCAGGAGGGCAACCCCTACGGACAGCCGGGACACGGCGTTGAAGTAGAACAGCTGGCACGCGGCGACCCCGATGAGGCCGAAAAGCAGGATGGTCAGCCAGTTGTCCTTGAGCTGGTGCCAGCGGCCGCGCAGCGCGGGGATGGCGGGAACCGCCAGGATCAGGGCGGCGCCGGTGAGCCGTGCCGTGACGGCCGCGCCGGGTGTCCATCCCGTTTCCAAGAGCGCCTTGGCGAAGGATCCGGAGAGCCCGAACACCGCTGACGAAAACAGGGCGATGCCCAGGCCCGAGGCCATGAAGCCGGACGCGGCACGCGCTGGCTTGGTGCCCGGCCGCTTAGCACCCGTAGCCCTGGTGCCCGGCACAGCGCCACCGGGTTCCGAGGCGGACCGCTTGGCGGCAAGATCTCGAACCGGGACGGCGGCGGTGCGGCGGGGGGCAGACACGGGCATTCTCCTGTCAGGAGTAAAGTAGGGTTATGGTCATGACATTACGCCCCGGCGCGGTAAGGAGTCAAGATGGTTTTTGCCCCTGACACGGAAGTTGCCCTGCGCTCCGTGGTTAACCTCATCAACACCGCGGCCAACGGCGAGGAACATTTGGCCACCGCAAAGGATCTGGATGCCTTCCTTGAGGCTGAGGGCTTCACCGGGTCCCGGACCCGGGACGAGGCGGAACTGGCCAGCGTGCGGCGGCTGCGCGGCGAGCTTGCCGAGCTCTGGCTCGCGGACGAGACGACTGCCGCGGAGACGGTCAACCGGCTGCTCCGGGAGGCCCATGCGCTCCCCCAACTGGTCAAGCACGATCCCTGGGACTGGCATCTGCATGCCACCACTCCGGAGGCCCCGCTGGCAGACCGGATGAGCACGGAGGCGGCCATGGCAATCGTTGACGTCATCCGCAGCAAGGAAATGGACCGCCTGCTGGTGTGCGCCGCGGACGACTGCGACGCCGTCGTACTCGATCTGAGCCGCAACCGCTCGAAGCGGTACTGCGACACCGGGAACTGCGCCAACCGCGCGCACGTGGCCGCATACCGGGCGAGGAAGGCAGTGTCCTGACGGCCGGGCCTGCGGCGTCAGGCCTGCGGCCCGTAGGGCTGCGGGTTTTGGGGCTGCAGTGGTCGGGCGCGCAGTGGTCGGGCGCGCAGGGGTTAGGCCTGAGGCCCGTCGCCGCGGGGATCGGCGGGGCCGGAGGCCCCGGGTCCGGACGGCGCGGACGGGCCGCCGTGGCCGGAGGGCCGCCGGGAGCTGAGGTTAACGCCGGAGCCCTTCCCCAGATCCTCGGCGTTTTCCTTGTGGCTCATCGAGAGCATGGCGGCCACCACAAGGATCACAATGAACGCAATCCCGGCGCCGGTGAAGGCCAGATCGAAGCGGGGCGAGCGGGCGCTGCCGCCCGAGGCGAAGATCAGGACGCCAAAGAAAACCACCACGGCCCAGAACGCGGAGAACATGAGCGGCCCCTTGACCGAGGTCCGCAGACTGCGGGGCGCTCCGGGTTTCTGCTGTGCCAAGGTGATTTCCTCCTGCAGCCTGCGCGGGGAAGCGTGGCTGTCTTGTTACCGCAATTGTTCTACGCCGGGTAGAACCTGTCGGTACTAGTTTACGGCCTTTGCGGAATCGCCCCGAGCATCGTGCCGCAGGGTCAGGCCCGACAGCATCCACAGGACACCGCTGATGATGGCTCCGCCGCCCGCAACGCCGAGGAGCGCGTGCGCCCCGAGGCCGATGAAGAACGGCAGCGCGATCGCGGTGCCCAGCCCGATCACGCCGGAGGCGATCCAGTCGCGGGCCAGGACGGACCGGCCTCGGCCCAGGATACCGGCGGCTAGTTCCGCAGCACCGGACGCGCCGAGACCCGCGGCTGCGATGGTTCCGAAGACGAGGGGGGTCGGGAGCATGACTACGGCCGCGCCGGCTCCGGCCAGGACGGCGCCGCCGGCGGAGAGGATCTTGCCGGCGCCTTCCCGCGGGCGGAACCCGGTCCTCGCCACGGTCCAGATCATTATGACGCCGGTGGCCAGCAGGTAGAGTCCCCCGGCCCAGCCCATGCCGGCCTCGGGCGGCGCCGCCCAGAACACGGTCACGGCGCCGAACACGAGCGCAACGGCGGCCCTGATAAGCACGGGCTTCCAGAGGTCGGCCGCGGCGCGGATGGCAGGGGTCGCGTCAGGCGCTGCGGGGAGAGTCACCCGTCCAGTTTAGTGCGAAGCCGCCACTGCGCGCGCCTGCCGGGCAGGCCGGCCCAGTGCGCCCCTGACGGCAGGGTCCGGCACGGCGCACTGATCGGAGCATTGACCGCGCATTTCACGATGCATTGACCGCGCTGTATTCACTGTGCGCCAAGGACCATCCAGCGGTCCGTCCGGGCGCGGAGACCCAGGGTCAGCGCCCGCGCCGCCATGTAGCCTAGGGAAAAGGCGGCCCAGAGCCAGAGCAAACCCGTGCCGGCGCCGGCGCCGGAATACCGCACGGCCAGCAGCAGCGGCAGGTAGGCGGCGAGATTGACGACGCCGGCGACCGCGAGATAGCGGGCGTCGCCCGCCCCGATGAGGACGCCGTCCAGGACGAAGACGTACCCGGCGAGCGGCTGCCCGGCGGCAAGCACCCACAGGGCGAGCGTGAGCGCGGCCCGGACGTCGGCGTCGGCGGTGAAGAGGGCGCCGGCCCACGGCGCCGCCGCGCCGAGGAGGATCCCGGTCAGGACGCCAAACCCGATCCCCCACCGCGTCATGGTGCGCGTCAGCGTGCGTGCCGCCTCGGGCCGGGCCGCGCCGAGCTCCTTGCCAATCAGGGCCTGGGCCGCGATCGCGAGGGCGTCCAGGGCGAAGGCGAAGAACGTGAAGACGGTCATGGCCAGCTGGTGCGCGGCGAGATTGACGGGGCCCTGGGCAGTGACTACCACCACCGTGGCGAGAATCGCGATACGGAGGCTGAGCGTGCGCAGCATCAGCCAGGAGCCCACCTTGGTCATGGCCCGGATGCCGCGCCAGTCCGGCAGCAGGGACACCCCGTCGTTGCGGGCGTTGCGCCGGACGATCAGCACATAGACGGCCGCCATGGCCCACTGCGCGATGCTTGTGCCAACCGCCGACCCGGTCACGGACCAGCCCAGCCCGTAGACCAGGACCAGGTTCAGCGCGATATTCAGGGTGAAGCCCGCAGCGGCAACGGCCAGGGGGGTCCGGGTGTCCTGGAGCCCGCGCAGCACTCCGGTGCCCGCAAAGATCAGCAGCATCGCCACGAGGCCGGGCATGGACCCGCGCAGATAGTCCACGGCGAATCCATGGACCTCGCCGCGGGCACCCATCAGCTCCAGGAGCGGCCCGGCGGCCAGGAACCCCGCGGCCGCCAGGATGATCCCGAGTATCAGTGCCAGCCAGACCCCGTCCCGTCCGGCGGCGAGGGCCTTGGCCAGCTGGCCGTTGCCGATCGCCCGTGCCACTGCCGGCGTCGTGGAGTATGCGAGGAACACCATGAGCCCGACGGCGGTGTGCAGCACCGCCGAGGCCAGCCCGACGCCGGCAAGCTCGGCCACTCCCAGATGGCCCACGATGGCCGAGTCGGCGAGCAGGAACAGCGGTTCGGCGATGAGCGCACCGAACGCGGGCACGGCGAGGCGGAGAATCTCCCGCCGGTGCCCCGCAGAGGGCGGCAGGGTCTCGGACAGCGGAGGGGAAGCAGGCACGGCTTAACCCTAGCGGGGCCCGCGAAACGCCGTCGGACGTCGTTTAGTTGACATAACAACTAAATGACGGCACTATAAAACTTGAAACTACAACTTTCTCACTGTTGCGGACCGGCCGGCATTGCGGCCCGGCCGCCACGGCGCCCCCGACCCTAGGAAGGGCACACCATGAACCAGCCCGCACTGACCACCACCGCCCGGACCATCCTCCGTGTCATCACGGGATTCCTGTTCGCCGCTCACGGCTGGCAGAAGTTCAACGAGTTCACCATCGCCGGCACCCAGGCAGCTTTCACCCAGATGGGAGTCCCGGCGGCCCAGGCGGCGGCTCCCGTGGTCGCCACCCTCGAACTCGTCGGCGGCGTCGCACTGATCCTGGGCGTGCTCACCCGCGTGTTTGCAGCCCTCCTCGCGGTGGACATGCTCGGCGCCCTGATCCTGGTCCACGCCGGCGCCGGCGTCTTCGTCGCGACCGGCGGCTATGAGCTCGTCCTGATCCTGGCGGCAGCCGCCCTCGCCGTGGCTCTCGTCGGCGCCGGCAACGCCTCGGTGGACAAGGCGCTCTTCGGCCGCAGCAACTCGAAGCTCAGCGTCCTCGCGTAAGGCTCCTGCCCCGGCACTTGCCAGCAGTCCCCGGCGGGCGGTCACCATGCGGTGGCCGCCCGCCGCCGCATGTCGACCGGTTATGGCGGCCCGGACAGCGATTGTGTCGCCGGCTGGCGGCGCCTGCCGGGCGCTTCAGTAAACTCACAGCATGAGCGAGAACGCGCCCAATTCCGTGACCCTGCGCTTCCTGGCGGCTCCCACCGACGTCGGCCACAGCGGCTCGGTCGACGCCGGCACCGTACTGGAGTGGGTGGACAAGGCGGCCTACGCCGCCGCCGTTGGCTGGGCGAAGTCCTACTGCGTGACCGCCTATGTGGGCAACATCCACTTCGCGGATCCGGTCAACAGCGGCGACATGGTGGAGGTTGAGGCCACGATCGTCTACACCGGACGGTCCTCGATGCACATCCGCACCGTGGTCTCCTCGGGTGATCCGAAGGGCGGCCCTGCCACCATGCGCAGCCAGTGCATTGTGATCTTCGTGGCCGTGGGCGCCGACGGCAAGCCTATTCCGGTGCCGCAGTTTGAACCGGCGACCCCGGCCGAGATCGGGCAGCGGGACGACGCACTGGCCCGGATCAAGGTCCGCGAAGACATCGTCCAGGCCATGAGCGGACAGGAATATACCGATGCCGGCACGGCAGAGCGCGTGGTGCTGCGGTTCATGGCGGCGCCCACGGACGTGAACTGGGGCGGCAAGGTCCACGGCGGCATCGTGATGAAGTGGATTGACGAGGCCGCCTACGTCTGCGCCTCCCGCTACTGCGGCATGGACACCGTGGCCGTGTTCTCCGGCGGCGTGCGGTTCTACCGCCCGCTGCTGATCGGCCACGTGGTGGAAGTGGAGGCCCGGCTGGTCTACACCGGAACAAAGGGCATGCACATCGCCGTCCATGTCCGCTCGGGAGATCCCAAGGGGCGCGAGCTGAACCTCACCACCTATTGCCTGACGGTCATGGTGGCCCGGGACGAGACCGGCACCTCGGTCCCGATCCCGCAGTGGGTGCCGGTGTCCGAGGAGGACAAGCGGCTGCATGCCCACGCCCGCGAGCTGCTGGAAATCCGCGGGCGGGCGCCCGGGAACCGGCTGCCCAACCACCTGCTCGCGGCAGGCAACGGCTAGCAGCCGGCGGACCGGCAGGGGGCAGGGCTAGAAGCCGCCGCCGCCTCCGGCGTCGGCGGCCATGTTGGCAAACCGCGAATAGTGGCCCTGGAAGGCCACAACAATGTCCTTCGTGGGGCCGTTACGGTGCTTGGCGATCAGGATATCGGCCTCGCCGGCTCGCGGCGACTCCTTGTCGTAAACGTCTTCACGGTGAAGCAGGATCACCATGTCGGCGTCCTGCTCGATGGAACCGGATTCGCGCAGATCCGAGACCATGGGCCGCTTGTCCTGGCGCTGCTCCGAGCCACGGTTCAGCTGCGACAGTGCGATCACCGGCACCTGGAGTTCCTTGGCCAGGAGCTTGAGCGCACGGGAGAACTCGGAGACTTCCTGCTGGCGGGACTCCACCTTCTTGCCCGAGCTCATGAGCTGCAGGTAGTCCAAAATCACGAGCTTGAGGTCATGCTGCTGCTTCAGGCGCCGGCACTTGGCACGGATTTCCATCAGCGACATGTTGGGGCTGTCATCGATGAACAGCGGGGCATCGTTCATGCGGCCCATGGTGGTGGCGATTTTGGACCACTGCTCGTCCTTGATGGTGCCCTTACGGAGGTCCTGAAGACCGATCGTGGCCTCGGCGGACAGCAGGCGCATGGCGATTTCGTTGCGGCCCATTTCGAGGGAGAACATGACGGTGGCGAGGTTGTTCTTAATGGCAGCCGAGCGGGCGAAGTCCAGCGCGAACGTGGACTTACCGACGGCGGGGCGCGCGGCGATGACGATCATCTGGCCCGGGTGCAGGCCGTGGGTCAGTTCATCAAGCTCATAGAATCCGGTGGGGACGCCCACCATGCCTTCGCCGCGGTGCCCCGACGCCTCGATTTCGTCCACCGTGGACTCCATGACGTCCTTGAGGACCACATAGTCCTCGGCGGTGCGGCGCTCTGCCACGGCATAGACCTCGGCCTGGGCCTGGTTGACGAGGTCTTCGACTTCGCCGTCCTGTCCGTACCCGAGCTGGACGATCTTGGTTCCGGCGTTGACAAGGCGGCGCAGAACGGCGCGTTCGCCCACAATTTCGGCGTAGTACCCGGCGTTGGCCGCTGTGGGGACGGTCTGGATGAGTTCATGCAGGTAGGCGGGTCCACCAATCCTGTTGATTTCGCCGCGCTTGGTCAGCTCGTCCGAGACCGTCACGGCATCGGCGGGTTCACCGCGGCCGTAGAGGTCAATGATGGCCTCATAGATGGTTTCGTGGGCCGGACGGTAGAAGTCCTGGCCGCGCAGGATCTCGACGACGTCGGCGATGGCGTCCTTGGACAGCATCATGCCGCCCAAGACGGACTGCTCCGCGGGGATGTCCTGCGGAGGCTTGCGGCTGCCCTCGGCGCCCCGCGTGCCCTCGACTGAGTCCAGATGCGTAACTGACAAAACTGCCGTCCTCCGTTGTGTGCCGCGGCGGATATCCGTTCGCCGCGGCGCGTAAGCCCTGCGCCTTGATGCCCAGCTGCGTTGCAGCCGAGCAGTTCTGCTGCCCAGCCGTTTTTGATGCCGGGCTTGATGCCCGGCTGTATTACTTCCCCGCCGTTTAACAGCGCGTGTTCTCACACTCTGTGTTCTCACACCCTGTGTTCTAACACCGCCTGTTCTCACACCCGGTGGCATGAACCCGACCTATGCCGGCCGCTTCATTCGTATCAGTCAGCTCCGACAGTTCGCGTCGGGCCGCCGGTCCGACGCCGTCCAACCGCCATGCCGCCGCTTTGTCCATCGCCGTTATCCACAGCGTGGTGCGGCGGTGAGCCGCCGGGATCCGACGGCGGGGCTTCCTGCCTGGCGATCGCCCGGCAACCGCAGGTTTCCGCTTCCAAGCCCCGATATCCTGCAACGTTATCCCCCGATCGGGCAGGCACCAACCCGGCCGGCGCGCTCCCCTGTGGATAACCTGTGCACTAGTGGCCGGTGCTTGTGCACAGTCTGTGGGTAGAGCTGTGGATAGAAAAAAAGTTGAGTCCGTAATCCGCCATTGAACTGCGGAAACATTGGATTCATCTTGTGGACACAAAACATTTTTGCCGAGGCTTCATCCACAGCCTGCATCTTGCGGCTGGGGATAGACCGCGGCGCGCGAGGCCATACTTGCCGCCCGATGTGCACATTTCGTGACCGGATTCACGGCGCCCGGCGGAATTGACGCCGGCCGCGGCGCACTGTACGGGGGTTGCCGGGCATGCTGTGGATAACCGCAATCTGGCATAAGCTCTAACCATGGGCGATGTACTGCTAGTCATGTTGCCTGCCCTCATTCTGACGGCGGTGCTCTGGGCGGTGGCCACGGCCTTGAAACCGCGGAATTTCGGCATCTCGGAGGCCGAGCGCTATCAACAGGAACTGGCGGTAAAGTCCCAGGCCCACTACGCGGCGCAGGTCCGGGCCGCCGTGGCCGCCCGGGCCCGGGTTGAAGCGGCCACGCGCCCCAGCCAGAACTCCCAGCAGCAGTCCCAGCAGGCTGATCACGCCCGCTCCGGCCAGCTGGCCCGAAGCGCCTCGACCTCGGCAGGGTCCCAGCCCGGCCACGGGGACGCCCTGCCCGGCGTCGGATACTTGAGCCCGCAACTCCTCCTGGAGCTGCAGTCCCTGGCCCGCAGCGGCCACAAGCTGAAGGCCATACAGTTGCTGCGGCAGTCGACGCACGCAGACCTCAAGACCTCCAAGAATTACGTAGATCGGCTGTAGCGCATGGACTCCCTGCTCATTCCCGGACTGATCCTGGTTCTCGTGGCGGTCGGCGTACTGCTGGCCATCCGGGCTTGGAATCACCGCGGCGAACACCCTTATCCGGCGGCCGCGCCACAGCCTGGCCCCGACTCCGCCGAGCTCGCCCGAGCCTCGGCCGCCAAGCTCAACGAGGAGCAGCACCGGCGGCTCTATGCCCTGATCGCACAGGGGCAGGCCATGGCCGCGATCAAGGTGTACCTCGAGGCCACGGGTGAGGGCCTCCGGGCGTCCCGCGACGCCGTCGCGGCACTCGCGGCGCACCCGCAGCCGTTCCGCGCCCCGGAGGCCGCACCGGCGGCCGTTCCGGACGAGGACGACGTGCCGCAGCGGTTCTCCTACCGCTACCGGGCTATCGCCAGCAAGGGCGATGTCACACGCGAGGTGAGCAGCAACATGCTCAACGATGAGATCTACGGGAGGATCCGCACCCTGGCCAAGAGCGGCGACACGGAGGCCGCCGCGACGGCCCTGACCCGCCACTCGGACATTTCCATGAAGCAGGCCAGGGAGTTCATCGCGCTGCTCGAAGACTGAGGACAGTCCGGCCACGGCTCCGTCCAGGCGCACCGCGGGGCGCGAGCGGAGGCTGGTCATCGGCGGGGCCGGGTCCTCCGCGCGGCCCGGTCATCGGCGGGGCCGGGTCCTCCGCAGTGCTAGAAGTCGAACAGGTCCCCCAGCCAGCCTTCCTTCTTCTTGGGACGGCGGCGGTCGTCATACCGCGGCTGGTCATACCCCGGCTGGTCATAGCCCGATTTGTCACGGCGCGGACGGTCGCGGGGCTCATCGTACCGGCGGTCGTCATAGCGGCGGTCATCCGGACGCCGGTCTTGCCGACGCGGGTCGAGGTTGTACAGCGGCGGCGGGATGTGGCCGGGTGGCGTAGGTGGGAACGCTGCGGGCGGCAGCGGTGCTGGCGGCTGCGGGCCCGCGGGGACGGCCGCTGCCGGGCCCAAGGACTCCGCAACCCGGTCGATGATCTTGTCCAGCTCGCCCCGGTCCAGCCACACTCCGCGGCATTGCGGGCAATAGTCAATCTCCACGCCGCTGCGTTCACTCATGATCAGGTCAATAGAATCCACGGGACACTTCATGTCCCGGACAACGAGCGGGCGCCCAAAAAGGTTCGGACGTCCCACCTGCCTATCGCTGGGCGGAGATCCCGGCGAGCAGCTGCTCAAACGGCAGTGACTCCAGCGGGGCCGGCTTCCGCTGGGGCCCCGCGTCCTGCAGCAGGCCGACAAACTCCCCCGCCGCCCGGTCCACCCGGACCGACAGCGGTGAGCCGCCGTCGTCGTTGTTCCCCCAGTCCTGGGGCCCGGCGAAGACCGCGGTGGCGGCGATGCGGGTGCGCAGGTAGGTGAAGAGCGGCCGCATCGCAAAGTCCAGCACCATCTGGTGCCTGTCCGTGCCGGCGGTGGCCCCGAGAAGAACAGCCTTGCCCTCCAGCGACTTGGGATCGAGCACGTCGATGAAGGACTTGAAGAGCCCGCTGTAGGAGGCGCTGAACACGGGACTGACGGCGATGACGCCGTCGGAGGCTTCGACGCCTGTGATCACTTCAGCCAGCTTTGGGGCCGCATAGCCGGTTACAAAGTTGTTGGCGATGTCCACGGCGAGGTCCCGCAATTCCACGACCTCGATGTCCACGGCGTAGCCGGCCGCGGCGAGCTGCCGCTCGGCCGACGCCGCCAGCTGATCCGCCAGCAGGCGGCTCGATGAGGGGACGCCGAGTCCGGCGGAAATAACGGTGATACGGCGGGTTTCCACGAGGTGCTCCTAAGTTGAATCCAGGTCAGCAATGCCATTACATGCGTTTGCATCTACCTGAACAAGAGGCGGGCGAGCGGATTTATTCCCGTCCGCATTCCGCAACTGAGCAGCGCAGGACCGGGGTCAGAGCAGGACCCAGCCTTCGATGCAGCTCACGGAATCTCCGCCCACCCAGATGTCCGCCCCGACGGCATCGACATAGATCCGGCCGGCCCGGCCCAGTGCGGTCCCCTGCGCTGCGACGTAGGACTCCGGGGCCCGTCCGCTGCCGATTAGCCATTGGGCCGCACCTGCGTTGAAGCTGCCCGTGACGGGGTCTTCCGCGGCGGCGTCGCCCGGGACGAAGGTGCGCACCTCGAAGTCGACGGCGGATCCGTCACGGTGCGGCCCGATAACGCCGGCCTTGAGGCCCGCCATGGCCGCATAGTCCGGGCGGACGCCCAGCACCTGCTCCGCCGATTCCAGCAGCACGCCAATCCAGTCCGGGCCGTTGACCAGCCAGGACGCGTCCAGCAGCGCTTCTCGGGGCAGCCCCAGGCCGGCTGCGATGCGCACCAGATCCTCCTCCGCCACGGCCCCCGAGCGGGTCAGCGGCGGGGCCGCGAACGCGAGGCGTCCGCCGTCGCGCCTGAGCCTCACCAGCCCGGCCCCGCACTCCTGGACCACCACACCGTCCTGCTTCGGGATGCCGCCCGCCTCGAGCCAGGCGTGGGCTGAGCCCAGGGTGGGATGACCGGCGAAGGGAAATTCTTCGCTGCCGGTGAAGATCCGCACCTGGTAGTCGGCCTCGGGGTGTGTGGGCGGCAGCAGGAAGGCTGTCTCCGCAAGGTTGGTCCAGTTGGCGAACCGCTGCATCGTCTCCGTCGCGAGGCCCTCGGCATCGCCGACGACGGCCAGCGGATTTCCGCGGTAGGGCTCGGCGGAGAAGACGTCCACCTGGTTGAAGGGACGAAGGCGGGGCGCGGCGGCGGGACCGGGGTTCACCGCAGAAGGCTATCACCGGCGCCGTCCGCGGCTGACAACACGGCCGACAACACGGCTGACAGTGCGGCTGACAGTACTGCCCGCGTCTGCCAGACTGCCCCCATGGCTGAAAACAAGACCCAGACAACCGGCGCGTCCGTGGAGGACTTCCTCGCCGCCGTCGAGCATCCGGTCCGGCGCGGGGACGGGCTGCGCCTCCTGGCGCTGATGTCCAGGACCACGGGCCGGCCGGCGGAAATGTGGGGCCCGACGATTGTGGGATTCGGCCGCTACCACTACAAATACGAGAGCGGACGGGAGGGAGACTCCCCCGCGGTCGGGTTCTCGCCCAGGAAGTCCAGCCTCTCCCTCTACGGCCTCACGTACGGGCTGGAAGCCGCCGAACTGCTCGGCAGCCTCGGGAAGCACAAGACCGGCGCCGGGTGCCTGTACGTCAACAAGCTCGACGACGTCGACGAGGCCGTGCTGGCGGAACTGATCCGGTTCGGCTACCGGTACGTCACCACGGTGCTGCACCAGGGCTAGGCCGGCCCGGCCCAAGCAACGCGGGGTCATTTACGGTCCATCCGGAGGTCCGGGATGGGCCGTAAATGACCCCGCGTTGCTGTTAAACACAGAGGGCCCCCGTTATCGTTTTCCCGGGGGAAACCAATAGCGGGGGCCTTCCGGCAGTTCAGGACTGCCTAGCCGGAGAGGCTGTAGCCGAAAGGGCTACTTGCCTGCGACGACGTCGAGTTCGATCACAGCGGAAACGTCGTCGTGCAGACGGACGTTTGCCTGGTAGGAACCGGTCGACTTGATGTGTGCCGGCAGTTCAACCTTGCGCTTGTCGATGCGGCCCAGGCCAGCGGCCTCAACAGCGTCGGCCACGTCGCCCTGCTTGACGGTGCCGAACAGGCGTCCGGTCTCGCCGGCCTTGACGACCAGCTTGACCGGCTTGGCGGAGAGTGCAGCGGCCTGCTTCTGAGCGTCTTCCAGGGAAGCGTGCTCGCGGGCAACGCGGGCAGCCTTGATGGACTCAACCTGCTTCTCGCCACCCTTGGACCAGGTCAGGGCGAAGTTGCGTGGCAGCAGGTAGTTACGTGCGTAACCGTCCTTGACCTCGACAACATCGCCAGCAGCACCGAGACCGGTTACTTCGTGGGTCAGAATGAGCTTTGCCATGTTAGTTAATCCCTTCCTTAGCCGCGGCCAGCGCCGGAGTAAGGCAGCAGAGCAACTTCGCGGGCGTTCTTGATTGCCTGGGCGATCTTGCGCTGTTCCTGCACCGTGACGCCAGTGACGCGACGGGCGCGGATCTTTCCGCGGTCGGAGATGAACTTGCGCAGCAATGCTACGTCCTTGTAGTCGATGACAGTGATGTCAGCGGCCTTCAAGGGGTTGGACTTTGGTTTGGGCTTACGGAGTTCAGCCTTAGCCATCGTGGAGCTCCTATTCGATGGAGCCCGTGGATATTGATCCACGGGATGGTGGTGATCCGGCGCAGTCTGCACCCGGCCGCCGTGCGGCGTCCAGGCGGCTTTCGTTGCCGGACCTTAGATGTTGTTTAGAAGGGAGGTTCGGAATCCGGGCCGTTGCCCCAGCCGCCGCCCGCATTGCTGACCCCGGGCGTGGCCCACGGATCCTCCTGCGCGGCGGGCTGGTTGCCGCCCCATGTTCCGCCGGTGTTGCCGCCCTGGTTTGCACCCTGGCCGCCACCGAAGCCACCGCCGCTGTTGCCGCCGCCGAAGCCGCCCTGTCCACCCTGACCGCCGGAGCGCTGGGTGCGGTTGACCTTGGCATTGGCGTAGCGCAGGCTCGGGCCGATTTCATCGACCTCGAGCTCGATAACGGTGCGCTTCTCGCCTTCTTTTGTTTCGTAGGAACGGCTCTTCAGGCGGCCGGAAACGATCACGCGCATGCCCTTGGTCAGGGACTCGGCGACGTTTTCGGCTGCTTCACGCCAGACCGACGCGCGGAGGAACAGGGTTTCCCCGTCCTTCCACTCATTGGACTGCCGGTCGAAGGTGCGGGGAGTAGAAGCGATGGTGAAATTCGCTACGGCCGAACCGGACGGTGTGAACCTGAGTTCGGGGTCATTGGTGAGGTTACCGATAACCGTGATAGTGGTTTCGCCTGCCATCTACTGCCTCCTTGTGCGTTCCTGCGGGATGAAGATTGAACGGTTGTCCGCTGAATTACTCAGCAACAACTTTCTGCTCTTCGGGGCGGGTGATCTTGGTGCGCATGATGGTCTCGTTGAGACTCAGCTGGCGGTCAAGTTCCTTGGCGGTAGCCGGCTCAGCGGTGAAGTTCACCACGGCGTAGATACCTTCGGACTTCTTCTGGATTTCGTAGGCCAGGCGACGACGGCCCCAGATGTCAACCTTTTCGATGGTTCCACCATCGTTGGTGATGACGTTCAGGAACTTCTGAAGCGACGGCTCAACGGCACGCTCTTCGACCTCGGGGTCGATGATTACCATCAATTCGTAAGGACGCATATGTGAACCCACCTCCTTTGGGCTAAGCGGTTACGGCATTTCCGTAACAGGAGGTTCATTTGCGGTGCCGTGCAATGCCCCGGCCTCCGGAACGGGGGCAGGGCGCAGCACAGACTTCAATAGCTTAGTGCATCCGGAGCGGTTCCGCGATTCCGTGCCCCCACCGTACGGCTCCGCGGCCGGCCCCGGAAGGGCGCCGGCTGCCATGTGGATAACTGCGGCGCGGGATGGTCGCCGTCGGCATGCCATGATCAGGGAATGAACACCGGATCCCTGCCCCGACGTACTGTGCGCATCAGGAGGAGCCGCCTGCGTTTCGCCGTCATGCTGCTGGCCGGGTTGCTTGCCGCCACGGCGGCCGGCTTGGCCGGGCACTGGGTGCAGGCTCCCACCATTGGCTGGTGCGGGGCTGCCCTGACCTACATCGTCTGGGTCTGGCTCGTCATCGGGCGCCTCGATCCCGCGGACACACGGCTGCACGCCACAGCGGAAGACCCGTCCCGCAGCACGACGGACCTGCTCATCCTGGCTGCAAACATTGCCAGCCTGGGTGCGGCGGCGGCGGTCATCGTGGATTCCCACAACAACACGGACACCGTGTCCCGGATTGCCGGCGGCTTGCTCGCGGTGGTCTCGGTCGCACTGTCCTGGACGCTGGTCCAGACACTTTTCACCTTGCGCTACGCGGAGTTGTACTACGGAACAGGCACGAAGGCAGGCTCCCGGGTGGGCGGCATCGACTTCAACCAGAGCCGGCCGCCGCAGTACACCGACTTCGCCTACCTGGCCACAAGCCTTGGCATGACCTACCAGGTCTCGGACACCGCCCTGCAGAACCACGGCATCCGAGCCGAGGCGCTCAAGCACAGCCTGCTGTCCTACCTCTTTGGGACCATCATCCTGGCCACCACCATCAACCTCGTGGTCGGCGTCGCCGCGTAGGACGGAGGATGCGGGCCGCCTCGAGTTGCCTGCCGCATCAGGCAACGTGGACGGCTCTGCGGCCCGATCCGAGTACTTCTGGGTCTCACTACTCGTGTTTTGCAAACCCTGTACTCGATTATCCGAACTTCCTAGTCCCCGGGTAAAACCCAAGCTACATTGGCATCAGCACAGCCATTTGGTCAGGGCTTACGGTCCAATCTGGAGCGTTATCCCGGACCATTGTTTTGCAGGCGACATTGGCGTGTGGAAGCTGAATTATTCAGTTTGGGCTGCTTTCTCTTTTCCGAAAGAGGCTGGAACCCTGACTGATTGGTCTCTTGGGGATGGAATCGGGGCACCCATGGTTTTGTTTGGCCGGGAAAAGGAAATCGCCCGCGTCCTCGCGCTGATCCGGAGCCCCCG
This sequence comes from Arthrobacter sp. NicSoilB8, assembly GCF_019977355.1. Lineage (NCBI taxonomy): Bacteria > Bacillati > Actinomycetota > Actinomycetes > Micrococcales > Micrococcaceae > Arthrobacter > Arthrobacter sp. NicSoilB8. The sequence continues at coordinate 4,858,049 of NZ_AP024655.1, forward strand.
GGAATCCGCACTGGCGGTCACGGGCGGCCACGGGAGCGGCAAGTCAGCACTGCTGGCAGAGCTCCAGAATTTGCACGAGCACAGGACGGTGCTCCTCCGCGCCAATCCGTCAGAGTCGACGTGGCCGTTTTCCGGTCTTACGGCCCTGCTCAACGGAATCGACGATCCTGCGCTGACACCCCTCACCGACTATGTGGCCACCTCACCCCGCGGAACCCTCGACGCTGCAGACCTTTCGACGATGCTCCTCTCCGCGGTCCGGCAATGGACCGCAGACCGCACGGTGGTGGTTGTTGACGATGCCGAGCAACTGGATCCTGCCAGCCAGACCATTCTCGGCTTCGTGGCCCGGCGCCTTGCTGGTACAGGGCTCGTGCTCATTGTCAGCATGCGCGGTGAGGCGCCGGACAGTCCGTTCGCCCGGATGGCCACTCTTCACCTGGAGAATCTGAGCCATAGCGACATTGTGAGAATGCTCGAATCCCTGACGCCTGGGCCGGTCGGCCAGGCAGCAATCCACGCTGTTGCCGCGGCCACCCACGGCAATCCCTTGGCAGCGATTGAGCTCTACGATGAGCTGACTAAGCGCCAGGTTCAGGGGAAATACGCCCTCCCCATCCCCTTACACTGGGATGGAAGCTTTGAGCCTGATCTGGCGGCCTCGATTTCGGCGTTTTCGCCGCGGGCACGGCTGGCCGCCGATCTCCTTTCCCTTTCTTACCGGAGCAGCGCAGGTCTTCTGAAAGAAATGCCCGGGGACCTCTGGGCGGGCGTGGATGAAATTGTCTCCGCCGGAATTGCCGTCCGTACCGGATCGTACGTCAGAATTCAGAACCAAATGCTGCGCGCCCATATTTTCTCGGCCATGCAGCCGGCGGAAAGAACCGAACATCACCGCGCACTGGCTGCGGCCGCCGAAACCGCGGACCACGAGGCGTGGCCGTGGCATCTGAGCTACACCCCGGCCGCGCGCCGGGACACGTCGTTCAGCCTGCTCCGCCACGCGGTTGAACTTGTTCGGGCTGAGGAGACGCAATCCGCGGTCGAGTACATCGAGCGGGCCCTCGCCATCAACCCCTGGGAGGCCGAGACGGCCGCCAGGCTAGGCACCGTCGCGGAGGTGTTGTTCAGTAGGGGTGAATTCGTCCACGCGAAACGCTACCTGGACTGGGCGCAACGGATCACGAAGAACCGGGCCCTGACGCTGCGACTCACAGGGCTCGATTTCCAGATGGAGCTGATGAAGGGCAATTCCATGCGGCCGAGCATGATGATTCGGCTGATCAAGGAATTCGGGCATCACGATCCGGGACTCTCCGCCTGCCTCCTGTCCATCGGCGCCCTGCACATGGCCGAACGCTGGCAGGTCGAGGACGCCGGGCTGCTGTTGGAGCATGCGGAGCAGTTCCTGGGTGACGCGTCCGGCGAAGCCGTGGCCGTGAACCAGCGCGCAAGGCTTCTGGCCGACGCCGTCAAAGGGAGCGTTGACCGGATCTCGCGAGCTGCCGACGGCGGCGCCAACAGTTCCCCCGCGTCGCTGCTGCTCAAGGGCCGTGCCCTGACGTATGCCGAGAACTATGAAGGAGCCCGCGACCTCTTTTCCCTCGTCCGGAACCTGAGCGCGGCCAGCGATGCGAACTGGAGTGAGACTGCTCGGTATTTCGCGGCGGACAATGAAATCCGTGCCGGAAACTTTCGTTCCGCCGTGGCGCTGATAGACGAGATTGCCGGTTCCGCAACCAGCCAGCAGTATCACCGCGGGATGCGCAATAACTTCCTCCTCTGGCGGGCGTACTCCGTCGGCGACACGGTGGAGGCTCAGGCCTGCCTCGCAGAGGCCCAAAGGTTTGTCAGGGCCGACGCGCCTGCGCGGACGGTAGCGCAGTTGTTCGCGTGGCAGGGACATTTTGCGCTGATGCGCGGCGACCTTGAGGAGGCCGGTGCCCTGCTGTCCAGGGCTGCCGAAATTGGCATGGACTTCAGCAACCCGGCCCTTTTGCGCTGCGAGTCGGACCTCGTTGAAGTGCTCGTCAGGTCAGGTCACCGGCGCGAGGCCGCCCGAGCCCTCACCAGGTTGGAGTACAGGTCAGCCGGCCTGAAATCCCGATGGCTGCTGATGGCCGTGTCCCGCTCCCGCGCATTGGTCGCAGAGGGCGAACGCTCTTTGGAGCTTTTCGTTCAGGCCCTGGATTCGTGGCAGAAGGACGATTCCCTGTTCGAGCGGGCCAGGACACTTCTTTGCTATGCCGAGCGGCTGGAGACTTGCGGGAGGCATAAAGACGGCAGGAACGCCCTGCTGAGGTCAAAGGCGCTCTTCGAAGAGTCAGGCGCCGCCTCCTGGACGCAGCATGTTGACGCGATGCTGCTCGGCGACGGCGTGCGGGATGTTCCGGAGATCCAGAGCCCGGCCCTACTGCTGCTCACGGACCAAGAGCGCGAACTTGTTCAACTCGTGGCCCGGGGCCGGCGCAACAAGGAAATCGCCGCATCGCTGTTCGTGTCCGTTAGGACGGTTGAGGTGCGCCTCACTGCGATTTATCGGAAACTGGCAGTCCAGTCCCGATCCCAGTTGACGTGCCTCGTATCGGCCGGACCCACGCCATTCCCGGAGTTGGCCGGCGAGGAATCCCCTCTGGCTGTTTAGCGGCCCCCTGCTCCCCCGCTTCCTTCCTACACCTCCGGCACCTCCGGGGTCTGCCCGGAGCGGGATGAGCCGCGCCCTCGGAAAAAGGCGCCCCCCGCCACGTTCAATAAGGCCACATCCACAATCCCGCAGATCCCGCAGACTTCCCCTGCTTGGACCACATGGAGCCGCCGTTTCCCGTTTTTTCCGCTCGCGCAGGGCTAGTTTTTTCGTAGTGCACGGAGTGAACGGCCGAGATGCGTCGATGTGACCGGCATCCGCCGGCACGATTCGGAACGAATCGGCTTCGCGCCCAAAGGTTCGGCGAGAAAGTAGGTGGGGGATGACTGTTTGGCCAGTGGCACGTCAGTTCAGGCAACCTGACGGGACTAGTCCGGCCCCAGGCGCCGAGCGCCTCCTCGCCTGGGACGCGGCAGCAGCCGCCCCTTACAGGTTCAATCCGGCCGTCACCGGCCGGGTTGCCGGGTCCGTTGCTGCACAACGGACCCACGAACAAGAGCTGGCAGCTTCCGGACCTGACGGAACCCTCGTTCAGAAGCTGCCAGCCGTCGTCGCCCGCGGAGCTGCGGTACGGTTTCCGCGTCCGTGCGCCGGCGTCCCGGGCAACGGGAGGATGACCCGGTGAGCGAGCTTTTGCTGATCTCTGCCAGCGGGCTCGCCCGTGAGGTTCTGGCCACGGTTCGCAGCAGCGGGCGCTATGACGTCGTCGGCTTCCTCGATGACGACGAGGAGATGTCCGGGATTGAAGTGGACGGAGCGCCGGTTCTGGGAACCATCGACGACGCGGTCCGCTACACCCACGCTTTCCTTCTGGTCTGCGTGGATTCCGGCCGTCCCCGACAGGCCGTCGTGGAACGCCTGAGCGCGATGGGTATTGGCACCAACCGCTACGCCACCGTGATCGACGCGACGGTCCGAATGCCTGATGGATGCCGGATCGGCCGGGGCAGCATCCTGCTTCAGAACGTGACGCTGACGGCCTCGGTCACCCTGGGCGGCCACGTGGTGGCCATGCCGGGCGTCACCTTCACGCACGACGACGTCGTGGACGACTACGCAACGTTCGCCGCCGGCACTTCCCTTGGCGGCGGCGTGAGAATTGGCCGGGCGGCCCACCTCGGGATGAACTCCAGCGTGCGCGAACGCACTTCGGTAGGCTCCTACGCGACGATCGGCATGGGCGCCGCGGTTCTCGGGGACGTCCCCGACGGCGAAACGTGGGTGGGTGTGCCGGCGCACCCGGTCCGCGACGCGGGCTTCAACGCAACGGCGGCCGAGCTGTGAACCGCGCGGCGATCCGGCTCGGGTTCGGAAACCATGAAAGACCGAAGAAGCTGACGCGTCGTCCGTTAGTTTCGGTCGTCATCCCCTGTTACAACTACGCCCGCTACCTCCCGCAGGCTGTGGCATCGGTCATGAGCCAGGCCGGCGTCGAGCTGGACGTCATCATTGTCGATGACGCCTCCACCGACGCCAGTCCGCAGGTTGCGAGGCAGCTTGCCGCCGGGGACAAGCGAATCAGCGCGGTCTTGCACAGTCAAAACCTGGGACACATCGCGAGCTACAACGACGGCCTGTCTCGGGTCCAAGGCGAGTATGTTGTCTTGCTGTCGGCGGACGACCTGCTGGCGCCAGGATCGCTGGCGCGGTCCACAGCCCTGATGGAAGCCCACCCTGGCGTCGGGCTGGTCTACGGCTATGCCCAGGAATTTCACGACAAGGTACCTCCGACGGCCGAGATGCGGCAGTCGTGGTCGCTCTGGACCGGCGACGAGTGGACCCGGATCATGTGCAGGCGGGGATCCAACATCATCGTGAATCCCGAGGCGGTACTCCGGCGTTCCGTCATGGATCGGCTCGGCGGCTACCGGCCGGACATGCCGCATTCGGCGGATATGGAGCTTTGGCTGCGCGCCGCGGACCTCGGTTCAGTCGGACGAGTCAACGGAAACGTTCAGGCCTTCTACCGGGTCCATGGGCTGAACATGCACCTGACGGATTTCGGTGGTGGGCTGGCGGACATCCAGGCGCGACGTCATGTCTTCGAGGACATGGCCGGTGTGCCCGGATCGGCCCTGGACCGGCAACCCGGACTGTTGCGCATGGCCCGACACGCCCTGGCAGTTGAAGCAGTCCGCGCCGCCAACCAGGCACTCGACAGAGGCGGCATGCACGCGAGTGTGGCAAGCGAGCTGGCCACGTTCGCGGTCGAGACTGACGCCGGCGTTACCGGCTCTGCGCCGTGGAGGGCTTTCCGCATTCGCCAGAACGGCCGCATGTCCGCCTCTCGGCGTCGGCTCGCCGGCAAGGCGGATTACTGGCGCTGGTCCTTGCGGTGGCGCCGCTGGAGGCGATTTGGCGTATGACGGCGACCGCATCCCCCGGACTCAGGCAGCGCATCGGTCACGGACTCGCCTGGAGCAGCATCAACAGCCTCGTCCTGCGTCTGAGCGGATTCGCTGTGGGCATCGTTCTTGCCTGGCTCCTAGCGCCGGCTCAGTTCGGGGTTTTCGCCGTGGCCCTGAGCGTTCAGGCAGTGTTGATATCGCTGGCTGATCTCGGAATGAGCGCTGACCTCGTACGCTCAGAGGACCCGGCCAGGAAGGCGCCTACCGTCGCCACACTGGCCGCCGTCTCCGGAACCATACTGACGGTGACGATGGCGGCGTCGGCCCAAGGGCTGGCGGATCTGCTGGGCAGCCACGACGCCGGACCTGTCATCGCAGTCATGTCCCTGTCCCTGCTGTTCGCCAGCCTCGGCGTCGTGCCGTACGCGGCCCTGCAGCGGCTTTTCGCACAGAAGAAGCTTTTCGGCATTTCATGCGTTGAATTCGTTGTCGGGACCTCGCTGACTATCGCACTGGTGCTTGCCGGTTGGGGGGTTATGGGCCTGGCCGTTGCCCGGATCTCGGCGCAGGCAGTCTCGGTGGTCCTCCAATTTGTCCTCTCCGGGGAGCGCCCCCGATTCGGCTTCGACCGGCAAGTGGCCCCTGGGGTCCTGGACTACGGCCTGCCTGTAGCGGGTGCCAACATGTTGTCCTGGGCGCTGTTGAATGTTGACACCGTCGCCATCTCACGCCTTGCCGGTCCCGTGGCGCTCGGGTTCTATTTCCTGGCGTTTAACATCTCGAACTGGCCGATGAGCGCCCTCGGCCAGGTGGTTCGTTCCGTCTCGATTCCAGCGTTCGCCAGGTTGGCCCGGGGACGGGCGGATAAGAGCTTCGCGGCCATGCTCGGGCCGGTGTGGGCCGTCTCCCTGCTGGCCGGACTGATGTTGGCGGTTTTGGCCGGACCTGTGGTCGAACTTGTCTACGGGCCTAAATGGCTGCCCGCGTCATTGATCCTGGGCTGGCTCGGAATCTTCGGGGCACTGCGAACCCTCTTTGACCTTTCCGCTTCGTATCTCCTCGCTCGGGGCGCAGCCCGGGTCACGCTCGTCGTTCAGGTTGTCTGGATCGCCGGCCTCATCCCCGCCGTCCTGCTCGGCATCAGCCTGGCCGGAACGGCCGGAGTGGCCGCAGCTCACCTGGCAACAGCCCTTCTTGTTGTGTGCCCGGCCTACGCCTTATCCCTGCGCCGCAGCGGTGCAGACCTGCGGGCGGTGGCCTCACGGCTCTGGCCACCCCTGGCCGCGGCCGTACCGGCAGCAGCCGCCGCCATGCTCACGATTTCCCTCCTGCCGACCCCGGTGGCCCAACTTTTCGCCGGGGGTGCAGCCGGCGCGGGCGTCTACATTCTGCTGCTGGCCCGATGGTTCAACCGACAAGTCCGGGCCGCGGCCCGCTGCGTGACAGATACCGATACACCGGACCGCGGCAAAGAAGTATCGGAAACTCCAGGATCCACGAGCTGAAAAGGAACATCATGACTACTCATCGCGTGCCGCTGGTCGACTTGGCCCAACAGCAGCGGCAGATCAACGACACTATCCGTGAGGGCTTCAACCGGGTCATTGCGGAAAGCAGCTTCGTCCTCGGGCCCCAAGTCGGGGAGTTCGAAGAAGCCTGGGCACGGTACTGCGGCGCGCAGTTCGCCGTCGGCGTGGGAAACGGGACCGACGCCATCGAACTTGCCCTACGGGCGTCCGGCGTCAAGCCCGGAGATGACGTGATTGTGCCGGCCAATACCTTTGTTGCCACCGCGGGCGCCGTCATGCGTGCGGGCGCCAATCTTGTTCTAGCGGACTGCGACAGCGATTTCCTGGTGGCTCCCGGGAGTGTCGGGGAAAGGCTGACACCGCGGACCAAAGCCGTCATAGGCGTTCATCTGTTCGGCCAGGCGGCTCCCATGGAACTGCTTCGCCTGGCAACGAACGCAGACGTGACGCTTGTTGAGGACATGGCCCAGGCCCAGGGTGCACAACGCTTCGGCGCGCGCGCGGGAACGTTGGGCGACGTCGCTGCCACGAGCTTCTATCCGGGAAAAAACCTCGGAGCATACGGGGATGCCGGGGCCGTCATGACGAGCTCGGCAGCAATTGCCGACCAACTCCGGAAGCTTCGCAACCACGGCGGAATCACCCGCTATGAACATGGCGACATCGGATTCAACTCGCGGATGGACACCCTTCAGGCGGTGGTTCTGTCTGCCAAGCTCGCACTCCTGGATCAATGGAACCAAGAGCGGGCGGAGGCCGCGGAGCTGTACGCCACGCTTCTGGAAGGTCTCGACGACGTCGTTCTGCCCGCCACCGCGCCCGGCAACGAACACGTGTTCCACCTGTACGTCGTCCGCGTCCCCGGGCGCGACCGCGACCGTATTGTCGCCAGGCTGAACGCAAGCGGCGTTGGAGCCGGTGTCCACTATCCCCTGCCCATCCACCTGCTGCCAGCCTACGAGTTCCTTGGCCACCGCCGGGGATCCTTTCCCGAGGCAGAAAAACACTCACAGCAAATACTGTCCCTTCCCCTCTACCCGGGAATCACAACGGCCCAGCAGGAATTCGTCGCGGAGCAACTGCGTGCGTCTTTGGAGAAGTGAGAAAAATGGAGAATACGGTACAAAGCCTTGATCGACGGATCCGGGTCAAGCCCCGGACCGCACAGGCACACACGGCCACGGTGACGGTCGTGATTCCCTGTTACAACTACGCGAACTTCCTTCCCTACGCCGTCCACAGCTGCCTTTCCCAAGAAGAGGTTGAGGTCGACGTAATCATCGTCGACGACGCCTCCACGGACGCCAGCCTGTCCGTGGCCAAAGATCTCGCCGCAACGCACCCGAATGTCGCCGTGCTGGCGCACGAGCGAAACAGGGGGATGGTGTCTACGTTTAACGACGGAGCAAGAATAGCTTCCGGAGAGTTCCTGGTGCGGCTCGACGCGGACGACCTGCTAACTCCCGGGTCCCTTGCCCGAGCAACGCAGCTCGCCCGGGCATACCCCTCCGTTGGACTCGTCTACGGTCACCCGATTCACTTTGCCACCGAGAGCCTGCCGGAGCCCCGACGCCAGGCGTCGGCGTGGACTATCTGGCCGGGGTACGACTGGCTGAGGGGACGGTGCCGCTCCGCGCAGAACGTCATCACCTCACCGGAGGTGCTGATGCGCCGGTCCGTCCTTGAACACATCGGGTACCAGGCACCACTCCGGCATACACCCGACATGGAGCTGTGGCTGCGTATTGCCGCATTCGCGGACATCGCCTATATCCACGGCGCTGACCAAGCCTGGCATCGGGATCACCCGAACAGCATGTCGGCGACGGAAGTGGACGGCAGCCTGGATCTTGGCGAGCGGTATGAAGTCTTCGAAACACTCTTCGGCGGCCTAGCCGGGGAAATACCCGGGGCCGATGAGCTTTTCCAGGATGCCCGGGCGGCGCTGGTCAACGAGGCACTTTACACGGCTGGATTGGAACTCGATCGAGGCCTGCCTGATCCGGAGCTTTTCACGGCCTACCGAGCGTTCGCGAAGGATGTTGACCCCGGAATCGAGGGGTCGGCCGCGTGGGAGACACTGTCCCGAAGGGTCAACAGCCCCGCTCCGGGCGCCACCGCCGGAGTTCTGCCGTTCCTGCGCCGTGTCAAGGGCCGCATCCGCACCAACGTGAATTGGCGCAAATGGCACAGAAATGGGGTGTTCTAACGTGCAGCAGCAATGGAGGTCGATACAACGCTTGAGTGCCCGGTTGCGAACCAACGGTGCGAGAGACGTCGCCCAGCGGCTTGCCAAACGCACGGCCAGGAAGATCTCGACCACCTTTCGGACCTCAGAGCTGGATTTCCCGCTGCTGTATGGCGATATCGCCGACTCGACAGGCCTGCAGCTCCCAGCACCACCACCCCGTCCGTCTAGCGAGCCCCTCCGGATTGCCTGGATATGCACCCCTCCCGGGCCCGGGAGCGGAGGTCATACGACGCTCTTCCGCATGGTGCAGGAGCTGGAACGGCGCGGCCACGCCTGCACCCTGTTGCTCTACAACCGCCACGGCGCCGAACTGGCGCACCACACTGCCGTGATTCGCCGGCACTGGCCGTGGCTTCGGGCAGACATTCGCTACGTACCTGCCGAAATCGAGGGGTATGACGCGAGCGTGGCCAGCTCCTGGGAGACAGCCCATGTACTAGCCACGAGGGGGACGGCCGCGCAGCACAGGTTCTACTTCGTGCAAGACTTCGAGCCCTACTTCTACCCGCGCGGGAGTCTCTATGCGTTGGCCGAGGACACCTACAGGTTCGGTTTTCGGCACATCGCCGTCGGACACATGGTCCAGCACCTGATCGACGACGAATCAGGGGCGGCAGCCGTCGTCGCCCCCTTTGGTTGCGACACGGGAGTGTATCGCCTCGAGAATACCGGCGCCCGCACGGGAGTCGTGTTCTTTGCGCGCCCTGACGTGGACCGCCGGGGATTCCTGCTGGCCAAGTTGGCGCTGGAGGAATTTCACGCCAGGCACCCCGAGCAGTTGATCACGAGCTATGGGGACCGCCCGGAAAGTTGGGACATCCCCCATGTCCATGCCGGGAAGCTCTCGCCGTCCGATCTCAATAGGCTCTACAATCAGTCCGCTGCCGGACTGGCCCTCTCCTTCACCAACGTTTCCCTTGTTCCGGAGGAAATGCTCGCGGCCGGTATGACGCCCGTGGTCAATGATTCTCCTCTGGCCCGGATGGGCCTGAGCAATTCCCACGTGAGCTGGGCCAACCCGACACCGGCCGGGCTCGCTGCCGCCCTGTGCAGCGCAGTGGAAGAGCCTCCGTCGGCGGACCGGCTGGCGATGATCGCGGCGAGTGTGCGTCCCGGGTGGGAACCAGCACAGCGCGTTGTCGCGGACGAACTCGAACGCGCCTGCTACGGATACGCCCTGTCGCATTCAAAACCAGTAGGAGCAGGTGAACATCTTGAACAGTGACGTCACTGCAGCGCCCAAAATAGCCGGCGGCGACGCGTCGCACTTCGTTCTGACGCGCTTCAACGTGCGCTCTTTCTACCATGCTTCTGAACCGACTGACGAGTGGCTCCGGGAGCGCTTGCGGCTGTTCCGTCAGTATTGTTTGCCCGCGATGGCCGATCAGTCGTCCTCACAATTTTTGTGGCTGGTCTTCGTCGATGATCAAAGCCCGCAGTGGTTCCGCCAGGAAATCGAAAAGGATGCCCGGGGAACATTCGAAACAGTCTATGTCTCCGGTGCATTTACAGCGGAGACAGTTTCTGAGGCTGTAGCAGATCGAACGGATGCCCCCTACATCCTGACGACCAGGGTGGACAACGACGACGCCGTCGCGCGGGACTTTGTCCAAACGATACAGGGCTGCTTTCAGCGTCAGGACTTCGAATTCATCAACCTCGTAAACGGCGCCCAATATGCCGAAGGGAGGGCTTATTTGCGTCCCTACACCAAGAATCCCTTCCTGTCCCTCATCGAAGCGGCAGGAACGGCCGCGCCGGAGACAGTGTTCGTCGAACATCATTACCGTGTCGACGAACGCGGCCCAGTACGAAATATCCGGACTGCACATCCCATGTGGCTCCAGGTCATCCACGGCGGGAATGTCCTCAATGAAATTGTCGGACTCAGGGTCCCGGGGCATCGCATTGCCCGGTTCTTCAACTGCGGCCTCGACTTCAACGACAGTTTCGTCGACTTGTTCGCAGAGACTTCCAAGGGCACGGCCCGGATTCTTTGGCGCTTTGCGCGAAAGCCGGCTCGGGTCACCGAGCTTTGGCGGGCGACCTTCGCCAAGAGAATCAGCCGGAGCTGACCGTTGCAGCGTGTTAAGGTGTCGGGCTCCTGCCAAGAGGCGGCGATGGCCGCCAGGCCCCGCTGCATTGTGCACTGCTCGATGCCCTACAACGGTCGCGGCTGGGCCGAGACCTGCGCCTTGATGGTCAGCCGGTTCCCCGGACAGGGACTCGCGCCCACGGTGGTGCTGCCGCGCGCAACCCGGTCAATGGCTCCGGGGGTACACGTGGTGGAAAGCATCCTATACCCGGCGTCACGTCTGCCGTGGCGGCTGATCGAACCGATGAGCGATGCCGCCCTCGACCGCGCTTACCGCCGGGAATTGCGGCGGGCCGACCCGGCGGCAACAGTCGTCTACGCGTGGCCCGGGATCTCGATCGAGCACGTGGCGGCCGCCAAGGAACGCGGGTTCCTCGTGGTGCGGCAGATGATCAACTCGGGCCAGGCCATGGCCAAGCGCCTCCTTGACGGCGCCTACGTCGTGCGCGGGCTCGAGCCACGGCACGGCATCTCCGAGCAGGCCGTGGCTCTCGAGAAGACCGAGCTCGCGATGTATGACCACGTACTTGCGCCGAATGCCCTCACGGCCGAGTCGCTCCTCGAGGTCGGGATCCCCGCGGACCGCATCGTGCCGACGAGCTTCGGCTGGTCGCCCAAGCGCTTCGGGCGGGTGGGCGGCGCCCGCCGCGTCCACGACTCGCGGCCGCTCAGGTTCCTTTTCGTCGGGCGAGCCGGGCTACGAAAGGGGATCCCCGAACTGCTGGAAGCCTGGGAACTCGCCGGGGAGCCTGGCGAGCTGTTCGTCGTCGGCGACGCCGAACCTTCCGTGCATGATCTACTGAACGCCGCCGTCTGCCGGGGGTCGGTAGTGCACGTCCCCTTCACGGACAATGTTGGGTCCTTCTACGCGACGAGCGACGTGTTCGTCATGCCGAGCCACGAGGAGGGCGGACCGCAGGTCACGCTCGAAGCCGGCGGATTCGGGCTGGCTGCGGTGGTGACGCCGATGGGGGAGGCCCGTCTCATCGAGCACGAACGCAACGGCCTCGTCGTCCCGGCTGGCGATGCCGCCAGCTTGGCTGCGGCCCTGCGCCGGCTGGCCGACGACGGACCGCTGCGGCAAACCCTCGGTCGACAGGTCGCGGTGGACGCCATGGCCTTTACGTATGACCGGGTAAGTGCACGACACGCAGACCTGCTTGTCGGCTTACTACGGGCCCGCAACGGCGGGTAGCCCTTCACGAAGACCAATCGGTCATTCGGGGATTACCCCGACAACGTGATTGCGGGCTTGGTGGGCATAGCCCCGGTGGGGGCGTCGGAGACTACGGCGCCGACCGCACCATTGACGCTGATACCCCGAACATCATAAACAGCAGCCCTGCGGACATGGGGAAGCCCAGCCCATCGAAGAATGCGAACGATAGGGCAGTGGCCGCCACGGAGGCCGAGACCGCCGCACCCAACTGGCCCATGCCGGCGTCGGCGGATCGGCCTGTCGCCTTCCACGGAATGATGATTGACATCACCACAAGAACCAGGAATGCGGCAAGGCCCAGCACACCGACCTCGATCAACAAACCCAAAAACTGATTATCAAGAATCAAATATTGCGGTAGGAAAGTGCTGAATCCGCGGCCCAAAAACGGACTCCGCTGAGCTATTTCAAAAGCCGCGGCATAAGAATTCGTTCTTGATGCTGTGCTCGAATCATCTGCCACGCCAAGGAACATTCCTTTCAGCGTTCCCGCCATCCCGGGGACAGCCGAATACATGATGCCCCCCAACCCGACTGCCGCAAAAACGGCATACAAGCGGACCTTGGGTGACCAACGAGGTGAAAGAACCAGAATTCCGGCGAGAACGCCAATGAGTGCTGAACGGGAAACCGACAGCATGGAGGCAAACGTGATCACCATTGCCGGAACCCAGCGAATGAACACGGCGCGATTGGTGTCGGTCATGGCCAAAGAGATCGCAATCGGCAGTGTCATGCATAGCACCACCCCGTATTCCAGCGGGTGAGCCGCCATCCCTTGGGGCCGGATGAACCCTCCTCGGCCCTCCACGCCGGAAAGGGAGGAATCCACGGCGAACCCAGGCAATGAGATCCAGTCAATTAGCGATTGTCCCGTCCAGAACTGGGCTAGTCCCAACGACGCCATCAGGGTGCCCGCAAGCACGATGCGCCGGAGGAAAGTTTGCAGGCGTTCCCGCGTCCGAATTCCATCGGCGGCAATGAGCGCGATGCCGACCCATCCCGCCAGACGCAGCATCCCGCTGTCGGCCGGACTCGATTCCGCACCCGGCAGACCGCGGAAGTTTGCATAGGCATAGCTGGCCAGAACACAGCCGACGAACACCAGCAAGGCCGTCCGGATGACTCGGGCACCTCCTTTATAAGGAACGACCACCCCCACTCTGTTCCAGATCCACCAGAGAAGGCCCACGAGGCCCCAGAGCGTGGAGGGCCTGCCGGCCGAGCCCAATACTGGAATCGTCAGATAAGAAGGGAGGGCGCAAACAAGCACGAGATAAACCGTCAGAAACGATGTAGCGTCCCAGCCGGGACGCTCTACCGGGTAAATCTCAGGCTGTGGTCGCGGACTGCGCCGCAGTTTCAGTGGCACGGTGCCTCGTCCTTTCCGAGCGGCGACGTGATCGCGCCCATCTGTCAGAGAGGGCCGCCGCAGAGGCAGTGAGACTCAGGCCCAATACCCAGACGGCCGCGCTGGCTTTGGCTTCGCTCGTCCGGGTTCGGGAATAGGCGAAGACCTCCGGCCGCAACGGCACGGTCTCCACACCGATCCTTACGTTCTTCCCGACCCCGCTTTCATCTTGAATGGAAGTCGAAGCCGCCGAAATGTCGCCAGCCACCTCGTACAAGGCAGAAGACACGCGTTCGGGGCTGGAATCGACCGCCTGGATCCGGATGACGGGCGCATTGAAAATTCTCTCCCACTGTCCACCGGCATCAGCCATCGTGACGGAAACCCCTTCCCGGACACCGAGTCCGTACAGCTCGGCCGTTGGCGAGGATAGCTTCACGGAGGGTCGTACGGCGTTGACCCTTACTGCCACTACGCTGGTGAAATTTATCAGGGGTTGCGCAAACGTATCGTCAGTCCTCGACGACGCCACCCCGCCTGGCACGACAAAAACCACATCCATCTGCGCCGCATAGACGCGAGGAGTGAGCATGAGCGCTGTACAGACGAGCCATGTGCAGGCGACCCCTGCCACAACGACGTACCAGCGTCGTAGCAGCAGGGAGAGCAGCTGCGCCATGGTCATGGCAGCGTAGCCCGAACGTTGGCCTTATGGGCTGGTTCCACAGACTCCTCATCCCCCGTGTCCGGCTCGAGCGGCCGGGATTCCGGTGACTTTGCCCCCCGCAACCGCCGCGGCCTTCGCCCCGGGGCCGGGTCCGGCGTTTCGGTCGACCCTCCCGGGGCCGGACGTTCCGCGCTTCCACGCCTCATTCGCCTGGCAAGCAGCAGCCCGTCCAACATTCTGGCCAGGAGCACAGTGCCTACGGCTCCGGCTCCTGCGGTGACGATGATGAGCTGCAGCTGGGCCTTGTTCTCCATGCTGGACTCGGGAGCCACGACGATCGTCTTCAGATTGATCCTTGAGTACTCCGGGACGGACAACTCGTCCTGCATGGCTTTGAGCGTGGCCGGCACAGTGCCCAAAGCGGCCTTCAAGCCGCCCATCGTCTCGCCTGGGTTAGGGCTGGAGACCTTGACAACAACGACTGCCCCGCTGGTGGACCGGTCCGCGTCGACGCTGTAGGTCATGGCTGGAAAATTCTCCAGGACGGGCGCGCGCACCTCTGCTGCATTGGCCCGTCGTGTCAGTACGTCAAGTGCCTGCGACATTCCCACTAGGTAGAGGTAAGGGTTTCCGGTGGCCCCCACCGTCGCCGACGGAGGCATGAGCACAAGACTGCCGCTGGCTTCGTAGGTAGCAGGAACCCTCTCATACACCACAGCACACATACCTGCGGTCAGGGCGAGGCCGGCCAGCACCACGTACCAACGTCTTGCGAGGCTTCTAATAAGTTCCTTCAGTTGCATCTGCTTCCCCCCTCACAGGGCCCGCCTTTCCGACAGACAGTACTTCCTTTACCCTGCTGAGACCATCCTTGCCCAAGACCAATATCATGAGCCATTTAACCGTCGATCTGCCACGTTCGCCCAAGTATCGAGCAGGAGCCGCCACTAAGTTTTCCCAGCGCAGTGCCCTGTCAGAAGGATAACCGGTATCGGGTGAAATAACCGGAAAACTTTTAACATGAAGCACAGCTGAAACCATTCTCCCTCGAACCCGATTGCTCACATTTCCGCCGTGAACTACCTGCAACCAGGCGGGGGATCCAGCAATTTCCCGGACAGGCATGCTTTTACCGAGGAGATTGTGCCAGTCGGCCCAGCACGTCACCGGTTCATCCCACGATTCGACCACTGAACAAAAGGCATTTCGGCGGTCGATTCGTGAGTAGAGGTTCTTTCCTTTCAGTATCAGGCCCCGGGAAAAGTAAATCGCCGTCCGGCCGGTCGGGATGCCGGCCTGAATTTGAAGCCGTTCGGCAAAATCCACGGCTAATCCATCATCATTGTCGAGATTTGTCGTGACCAATCTTTTCCGCGGTTTTCCCACGACCTCGATCAGATCTGCCAGCAGCTCCTCGTGGTTGACGCTTTCCCGGAAGATCGGCACAAAGCCGCCATCGCCGGCGAGCCGGGGAATCATCTCCTTTAGCCATGAAGGACTCTCGGGATCGAAATAGACCACCCAACGGAAGTTCCCGGAAGTCTGTGCCCGAACGGAAGGCAGGCAGAATCGCTCGAAGAGATCAACCCTGTCCCTGAGCCAGCCCTCCTGCGCGCGGACCTGGCTTTCCCTGCCCGCCGTGGGCAGGTTGAAACGGGTCAGCAGAACGTGGTCCACCTCGAAGCCCCGAGAACCAGACACAGACATGCCATTCATCCTTTCGCTGCACTCCCGGTCAATGTGAAGACCGAGTTCGGTCCGGCCGTCAGGTTTACTGTCCCTTCGACCATCAAAGCGTCATCGACGGCCTTCATATCGCGTCCGGAATCGGTGATGAACGTGGACAACGGCATCGTCCCGGTCAGTCCCGGTAGTCGCACAGTTACTTTCATCGCCGAGTCGGACGTATTCCGTCCGAAGACCGAGACCCGTCCTGACGCCGGGTCCTGGAAGGCCACTACGTCGACGCTTTCGTCACTGGACGAAGCCGCGATGCGGACAGCATCACGGGGCGTGTACCGGATCAATTGCCGGAGGACGAAGTACGCCTTGCGTGGACTGTACGTATGCTGGGCGGCGTCATAGGCGAGGAGGCCCCAGTAGCCTTCACTTTCGTGGTGTTCGTAATAGCCGTCCCACGCGTCGTATTGCATGAGCCCCGCGGCGCCCTCCAGCAGGAGACTGATCGCCAGGGAGGCTGTCTGCGCGGCGGATGACCAGTCGGCGGGGTTCGGTGAACCCGTGTCACAGCCCGGGCAGGGCCCGGAGAATTCCGTGACCCAGTAGTCCAGGTCGGGATGGGAGGATTTGGCCAGCGCCTCCGCCGCACCACCGGAGCCGCCGTCGTAGCTGTGGATCCCGAAATGCGCCATCCGGGACATGACCAGGGAATCCTCGTCCAGTGCCTGCAGATATTCGGAGGTGGCCTTGCCGGCGGAGGCTGTGTCCGGTCCGACGAGCCGCATGTCGCGAAGGCCCAGGCCGTCCAGGCGGACCACAAGTTTGTGCAGGAGCCGTACATATTGTTCCGGCGCCACCTGGGGTCCTTCGATCCCGTTCCAGTCGGTCTCGTTCATGGGGCTAAGCAAGGTGAAGTCCAGCTTCCGGGCATTCCGTCCGTAGGCGACCATGGAAGCAATCATGCGGACCCACTGGTCCTCGGCTGCCGTGTCGATGTGATTGCCACCCATCCACTCCGGCACGCCGCCCATGACGTTGACCATGACCTGTTGTCCAGGCTTGGACGAGATGTACTCAATGGTGTTCCACAGATCGGCCATCTTGCCGCGTTCGTAGATGGGTGTGTAGCGGGCCCAGTCAATGGTGGCGGGGTTGGACGGGTCCTCTTCCGTTTCCCAATCGGCCTTATCGATGATCACGCGCCAGTTGACCTCGCCTAGATCGGCAATCATGTCGATCGCGGGCCGGAGCCGGCCGTTGTCCCAGCTGTGGACGTTCGCGTTCACCCCCAGTCCCGAGACCGTCTGGAAGCGCAGCGGCCCCTCGGGACTGGGGGTATCTGACACAACAGGTCCGCTGGACGCGGGCTGGGACGCAGATTCCCGCCGAACGTCCGCGGGGCTGCCGGAACACGCGGTGATCAGCGCCATGCACCCCGCGATCCCCGCGGCCGCGAAGCGTTTGACGGCTCTCATCCGTGTTCCATTCTTCCCCTTCACGGCTATTGACTAACGACGACGTCGACCCAGTAGTTGGTGTTGTTGTAGCTGTCCGTGGGGAACCCTGTCGAGGTGCCGTACCGGTACACGCCGTTGGGTCCGTCCGTGCCGGATGCGAGGCCATGCAACGGTGCCTTGTCAGCGGCGGATGTGAAGTATCCGCTGTTGGACGAGTAGGAACCGTTCGGGGCGTAGTAGGACACCACATAGGTGGTGTTCGCCGAGATCGGCACCGGCGAGGAGAACGTCGCCTGCTGCCAGCCCGAGGCCGTCTCCCCCGCGAACGTCACCGACGCCAGGAGCGTCCCCGTGGCCGTCCACAGATGCCCGATGTGGGTTCCGGTGTTCGAACTGCCCTTGTAGAACCGGACACCCGTCACCGTCCCGGCCACATCCGACCGGAACTTCATCCCCAGTTCCACGGCATTCGGGTCATTGGCCGCCAGGGTGGCAGGCACCGACGTCGGATTGAACACGGTGCAGGGACACGAGGACGGAGCCGCGGCCGTGGTGAATGTCCACGAGTACGGCGCCATGGTCTGCCCCGTGGCATTTGTCGCACCGCTGACCGTGACGCCGTACGTGGTGCTAAACGCGAGAGCACTCGAAGGAGTAAAAGTCGCGGTCCTTGTCGTCGAGTCATAGCCGACCGTGCCGGCCACCGCTGCGTTGGCCGCGTCCTTCACGGAGAACACCACCGAAGCAGCCGTCACCGCCTGATCAAACGTCGCGGCAGGCTTCACCGCCACATCGACAGCCGAGGCGCTGTTCGCCGGCGACACCGACGAAACAACCGGCGCCGCGTTCGGGGAGGTGGTGGCGAGAACGACGTCGACCCAGTAGTTGGTGTTGTTGTAGCTGTCCGTGGGGAACCCTGTCGAGGTGCCGTACCGGTACACGCCGTTGGGTCCGTCCGTGCCGGATGCGAGGCCATGCAACGGTGCCTTGTCAGCGGCGGATGTGAAGTATCCGCTGTTGGACGAGTAGGAACCGTTCGGGGCGTAGTAGGACACCACATAGGTGGTGTTCGCCGAGATCGGCACCGGCGAGGAGAACGTCGCCTGCTGCCAGCCCGAGGCCGTCTCCCCCGCGAACGTCACCGACGCCAGGAGCGTCCCCGTGGCCGTCCACAGATGCCCGATGTGGGTTCCGGTGTTCGAACTGCCCTTGTAGAACCGGACACCCGTCACCGTCCCGGCCACATCCGACCGGAACTTCATCCCCAGTTCCACGGCATTCGGGTCATTGGCCGCCAGGGTGGCAGGCACCGACGTCGGATTGAACACGGTGCAGGGACACGAGGACGGAGCCGCGGCCGTGGTGAATGTCCACGAGTACGGCGCCATGGTCTGCCCCGTGGCATTTGTCGCACCGCTGACCGTGACGCCGTACGTGGTGCTAAACGCGAGAGCACTCGAAGGAGTAAAAGTCGCGGTCCTTGTCGTCGAGTCATAGCCGACCGTGCCGGCCACCGCTGCGTTGGCCGCGTCCTTCACGGAGAACACCACCGAAGCAGCCGTCACCGCCTGATCAAACGTCGCGGCAGGCTTCACCGCCACATCGACAGCCGAGGCGCTGTTCGCCGGCGACACCGACGAAACAACCGGAGGTACGGGACTGGACGTCGTCGCGAAGACAACGTCGACCCAGTAATTGGAATTGCCGAAGCTGTCGCTCGGGAAGGAGCTTGCACTGCCATAACGGTAGACACCGTTGGATCCGTCCAGGCCGCTGACCAGGCCGTGTAGCGGTGGCGCATCAGCTCCGTTATTGAAGTAGCCGGCGTCAGCGGAATAGGAACCGTTCGGGGCGTAGTAGGACACCACATAGGTGGTGTTCGCCGAGATCGGCACCGGCGAGGAGAACGTCGCCTGCTGCCAGCCCGAGGCCGTCTCCCCCGCGAACGTCACCGACGCCAGGAGCGTCCCCGTGGCCGTCCACAGATGCCCGGTATGGGTTCCGGTGTTCGAACTGCCCTTGTAGAACCGGACACCCGTCACCGTCCCGGCCACATCCGACCGGAACTTCATCCCCAGTTCCACGGCATTCGGGTCATTGGCCGAAGCTGTTGTCGGCACCGAATTTGAGCTGAAAACATTACACGGGCAAGTGACGGCAGCGGCAGTGGTGAACGCCCACGAATAGGGGGCCGCCATAGTCTGCCCCGTAGCATTCGTCGCACCGCTGACTGTGGCCGTGTAGGTGGTCCCAGGGCTGAGGGCCGTACCGGGAGTAAACGTCGCGGTCCTGGCCGTCGAGTCATAGCCGACCGTGCCGGCCACCGCTGCGTTGGCCGCGTCCTTCACTGAGAACACCACCGAAGCAGCCGTCACCGCCTGATCAAACGTCGCGGCAGGCTTCACGGCTGTGTCGACGCTGACGGAGTTGTTGGTCGGCGACACGGCCGCGATCGTCGGCGCGGCCGGCGGCGCCGCCGTCGTGAACGTCCATGAATATGGTGCCGCCATGGATTGTCCCGTGGAATTCGTGGCACCACTGACCGTGGCCGTGTAGCTGGTACTGAAGGACAGGGGTGACCCGGGGGTGAACGTCGCTGTGTTCGTGGCCGAGTCGTATGTCACCGAACCTTGGACGGCAGTGTTTGCCGCGTTCTTCAGAACGAACGTGACAGACCCGGCCGTTACCGCCTGGTTGAAGGTCGCGGAGGGCTTCACCGCGACGTCGACGCCTGTTGCATTGTTGGACGGTGACACCGATGAGAGTGCCGGGGCGGGGCTGCTGGACGGCGTGAAGACAGCATCCACCCAGTAGTACTCCGCGTCATAGACCTGATCAGGGAAGGAAGACGACGCACCGTATTTGTAGAATCCGTTCGGGCTGCCGGGCACGCTGCGTGTGAAGTGCAGCGGGGCCCCGCCCGTGCTGCCGTTCCCGGCAGGTGCCGGCGAGGGATGGTTGTAGAAGTAGGCGGCGTCCTGGGCGTAGTGGCCGGCCGGCGCGAAGTACGACACTACGTATTTCGTGTTCGCAGTGACTGCGAGGGGCGGGGACAGAGTGGCACTCTGCCAGCCGGTCGCCGATTCACCGCTGAAAGTCACTGTGGCAAGCCGCTGTCCGGATTCGCTCCAGACGTTGCCCACGTGCGTCCCGGTGTTCTTGGCGGACTTGTAGAACCGCAAGGCGCTGATGGTTCCAGCGACGTCGGAGTAGAACTTAGCCCCGACCTCTGTTCCATTTGTGTCACCGGCGTCAGGAACGGCCGGACTGACATTGACGCCGATCATGGAACACGGGCATGACACATTCGTGACTCTGCCGGCAGAGGGCGATTCGATGTTGCCGCTGTCATCAACGGCCCTGGACCGCAAAGTCGACGTCGGGTTTCCGTGCGCATTCCAGCTATACGTCCAGCTTGAGGTGCCCGTCGCCGGACGCCAGCTTGCACCGCCGTCGGTCGAGACCTCGACGCCGGCAACCACGCCGCCGGTATCGGCGGCCGTGCCCGTCACGGTCACAGTCGTGCCGTCCGAGACCGTCGATCCTGCCGCAGGTGAAACGATCGTTGATGTCGGAGCCGTCGAATCGGTCGACGCCGCAGCAGCCACCAAGCCAGCCGTGATAGTCGTTGGCTGCGTGCCCATGTCAGCGAAGAGATTGACCGTGGCTTGCTGCATGTTCTTGTCAGCCGCTTTTCCTGTGGTGAAGCCGTCCAACCCCCAGGACCACTGCACTGTGCCCGAACCAAAGACCAGGGCTCCGCTCTGAGCCCTGTACATTGTCAGGTTGTGTGTCGCGGCCTGACCGCCCAGCGTCCTGGAACCATAGTCGGTGAAGACTTCCGCCGATGAACTGACGGTGTTGGAAAGCCGGAACGAGCCGGCCGGCCGGAACCCGTTGTCGGCGTCGATGTCCCACTCGTAGCCCAGGGTGCCGACCCCGGCGCCCAGGGTGGCCGAAGCTCCGGCGGTCAAGTTCGCAATGGCGGTCCCGCGCCATAGCCTGAGCTGTTTGTAGGCTGAGGGGACCACGATGTCGGTGGTTCCGGAGTTGACGATGAAGAACTGCCCTGTCAGGGAATTCTCCGGGTTACCTCCACCACCGGCCGTCCCGTAACGCGGGTCCCGCCAGGTTCCGGTCCACGCGACCGGGTCTGTGGGCCCGTCAAAGTGCGTGTCCTTGTAGGACACGAGGGTCCTGTCCGCCGTGTTCGTGCCATCGGAACTCGGTTCCAGTCTCGTCTTCCAGAACATTTCATTGCCGCTGAAGAACGCCAGGTTCACACCGGCATCCCGGGCTGCTTCCACGTTCGCCCGTTGATCCGCCGTCCAGTACTCGTCGTGCCCCACTGACATGAAGACCTTGTGATTGAGCAGCAGCGGAGCCCGGGTGGAGACGTCGATCCCGCTCATGTAGCTCACGTCGTATCCGTTGGCCTCCATGAAGCGGATCATCGGGTACTCGGCGTACATCAGCCAGCTTCTGCCTTGGTCGTCCGCTGCTGAATTGAAGGGCCGGTTGTACGAGACTTTGAATGCAGACTTGTAGGACAGCGGTTCCCCCGCCGGGCAGGACACTGTGCAGCTGTACAGGCTGTTGCCGCCATAGGTGTTGTATGCCTGCCATGTGGAATCCGACGTTTGAAAGAGCATGGCGGAGTGCGCAGCATCGTCGCGGACCACGAAAGGGATGACGCTCACGCCGGTGGTATCGTTGCGGACCAGCCGGGCCAGATAGACGCCGGACACCGCTGTATCCGGCACCTGCCATGTGGCCGACACCGCCCAGTTACCGCAGTCAATGAGACCCGTTGCGGAGAAAGTCGCGCACGCCGGCTGGGTCTGCGGCAGGGCGGCACTCGGCAGCACGTTGGCCGCAATCTTGCGCGCGCCAAGTCCCTGGTAATAGCCAAGGCGATAGATATCGATGTGATACGAAGTGGCCGGAGTCTTGATCTTGAACTTGATCGAGCTGCCGATATTGACGCTCATGGACGTGGCATAGCCCTGGATCGTGCTGCTGCCCGCGCCGGTAACCTGCCACTCCGAAGCCGGGTTGCCTGTCTGGGTGTTTTCGCAGGCCACTTTGCTCACAATCGGCGCGGTGCATGGCCCCGCCGCGGTCGCCGCCGGGACGCCCAGGACGGACAAGGCCGCGGCGAGTAGGGCCGTAATCACGGCGGTGACTGTCGGCCGGATCATCCGTCGGGGCAAAAAGGCGTGTGCAGACTTCACTGTGGACTCCCTGCTGGGGCGCGGTCGCTCTAGGGTGCGGCCACGGCGTCTGCACTACCTTGGCCTGACGAGGACACCGATAGCTCGGAGCCCACGTGTTTGGTGCTGTTCAGTTGTTTTGAAGCCGGTCGCACCTGGAAGCGTCGGGATGACTTTCCGCGGCAGTCCGGAACCTGGACCACCAACCGTACGGGGCTTCCCTACGCCTTGAACTCTAGGACCGCCCCGGGACCCCAGCCAGAGCTTCGGAGTCAACTTTGTGGGTATCCGCAGGATCCTTGTGGATCTGCAGTTTGCGTCGCAACCCTCCCTGACCTGCTGTTACGCCGTCTTCTGTTACGCCGCGGCGCGGAAGAACGTCCGGGTTACCGTGGCCAGCCAGTGCGGGTCCTCGACCCCGCAGAGCTCGCGCGCCGAGTGCATCGACAGCAGGGGCACACCGACGTCGACCGTCCGGATCCCCAGCCGGGTCGCGGTCAGCGGGCCGATCGTCGAGCCGCACGGCATCACGTTGTTGGAGACGAACTCCTGGTACGGGATCCCGGCGTCGGTGCACAGCCGCGCCCAGAGGGCGGCCCCGGCGGCGTCGGTCGCGTAGCGCTGGTTGGCGTTGATCTTCAGAAGCGGGCCGCCGTTCAGGACCGGCCGGTTGGCGGGGTCGTGCCGGTCCGGGTAGTTCGGGTGCACGGCATGGCCAGCGTCCGCCGAGACGCAGAACGACGCCGCGAAGGCCTGACGGCGCTGGCTTGCCGAGGCGCCGAGCCCGTCACTGATCCGCACCAGGACGTCTTCGAGGATGGGACCGCACGCGCCGGAGCGGGATGCCGAGCCGATTTCCTCGTGGTCAAAGGCGGCCAGCACGGCGATCGGCGCACCGTCGGGCAGCGGCGTGCCAGCGTGGGCGATCAGCGCCGTGAGCCCGGCGTGCGTCGCGGAGAGGTTGTCGAGCCGGCCGGAGGCGAACAATTCGCCCTTTGCGCCGAACACCGCCGGGGCCTGGGTGTCCGCGATGACGACGTCGTAGCCGCCGATCTGCGCCGGATCCACCTCGGCGTCCGTGACCCTCGCCGCGAGGAGGCCGAGCAGGTCCTCGCCGGCAGGATCGCCCAGGCCGAACACCGGGTTCATGTGCTGCTGCTTGTCCAGGGCCAGGCCCTCGTTCACGGCCCGGTCCAGGTGGATGGCGAGCTGCGGGAAGCGCAGCAGCGGGCCCGTGGCCGTGAGGTGCTGGGTGCCGTCGCGCAGGACGAGGCGGCCGGCGAGCTGGAGTTCGCGGTCCAGCCACGAGTTCAGGAGGGGTCCGCCGTAGACCTCGACGCCGGCCTGCAGCCAGCCGAACTTGCCCGTGGTGGGCTTGGGCTTGAGTTTGAAGGACGGCGAATCGGTGTGGGCGCCGAGGATGTTGAAGCCCGTGGTTGGGCCGGCGCTGGCGGGCACCACCCAGGCGATGAGGGCGCCGTCGCGGATCACATAGAACTTGCCGGCCGCGGCGGATGCAGTCCCGTCCCACGGCTTCAGCTCGTCGAGGCCCGTGAAGCCCGCCCCGTCCAGCCGGCGCGCGGCCTCGTGGACGGCGTGGAAGCTCGACGGCGACGCGCTGACGTAGGCGCCGAGGTCCTGGATGTGCTCTGCGGCAGTGCTCGGTGTTGGCATGGATTTGAGTCTAGCCCGGTCCGTACCGTCGCCGGGGTGGGCCGGCCGGGGCCGGCGGTCGGGTGGGCCGGGCGCCGTCGGCCTATACCGTGACGTTGAGACCGGCGGTGTAGCCGGCCGATACCGAGCCGCCCATGGAGGGCAGCTGATAGATCCCGCCGTCATTGCCGAAGACGTTGTCGGATTTCAGAGTCGTGCGGGGGAAGTTGCGGGCGCTGGATTCGTAGCCGGCGGAGGCGTAGACCTCAGCGCACGCCGCCTCCGTCAGCGCGATCTGGGACACGGCCAGGACCTGCCCGGCCGCCGTCGCGTTGCTCATGGATTCGAAGACCTCGAAGTGGATGTGAGGCCAACGGCCGCTATAGGCGCCGGGGTAGATGGTCGTGAAGGTGACCTGCCCGTTGGTGTCGGCCTCCTGGACCCCGCGGAGGTAGTTCTCGTTCTGGAGCCCTGAGTCGTACATGGAGTACTTGCCGTCGCGGTCACAGTGCCAGGCGTAGACGGCGGCACCGGCCAGCGGGGTGCAGCCGCTGGCGTTGTCGAGAAGGGTCAGCGTGACGGTCAGCGGTACGCCCTGCGCCGTGCGCGTGGAGCTTCCGAGCTGGACCTGATGTCCCGGCGGACCACGCCGGAGGCCTCGAGGACGTTGGGTCCGTTGGAACCGTCCCCGGGATAGGGACCGGCCGTTTCCTGCGGGATTTCGACGCCGCACTCGGCGATCGCGCGGGCCAGCGCCGGCGTGGCCGCCGGCGAGGCTCCCGTGGTTGCTGCCGCTGCGGCCGACGCTGTCGACTCTGCCTGTGCCGAAGCGGCGGAGGCCGACGTCGAACTGCTCCCGGCACCGCCGGAGCTGCAGGCCGCCAGGGCGGCGGCCGTCCCCGCGCCGAGGAACATGCCCAGCGAGCGGCGGCTCATGAGGGTGGAGAGATCGAATTCCAGGCCTTGGTCGTGATTGGGGTGCGGCTCGTGCGGTGGCCGGGGCGTTGTGGTCATGAACCCATCGAACCCGGCAGCGCTATGGGCTGGTTAGACCCTTCCTGTGATGCGGCTGTGCTTGGGCCGGACATGCTCTCCCCTCGGTCCCGGGAATGGACATGTCCCCCAGGCACCACGGGACATGCCCTCCCCTCGGGCCAAGCAATGGACATCTTGGCACTATGTCCACTGCCGGACGCCAGGGGAGGGCATGTCCCGTGGCTGCGGGACCGCCGCGAGGGCTGAATCTGCGGGAGGCCCCGGCCCGTGACCTGCAGCCGGACGGAGCCTAGGAGACCGGCCCGGCGCCTACCGTTGCTTCCTCGGCGGGAGCCTCAGCCGCACCTGCTGCGGGAACTGTGGCCTTGGCGCCGTTCCTGCGGTAGCGGACAACGCCGATTCCCACCACGACGGCGGCGAGGGCCAGTGAGAGCAGCAGAGATTCCCGTGTGGATTCCAGGATCACCATGCCGACCAGGAGGGCGACGATGCTGATGATGGCCACCCAGGTCAGGTACGGGAAGAGCCACATCTTCAGCTGGAGGTCCTTGGCTGCGGCGCCCATGCGGCGGCGCAGGATCAGCTGGGAGGTCGCGATCACGAGCCACACGAACAGCGCGATGGCGCCGGAGGTGTTGACCAGGAACAGGAACACGGTGTCCGGGGCGATGTAGTTCAGTCCGACGGTGACAAAACCGACCACGGTGGAGGCCAGGACCGCGGAAGAGGGCACGCCGCTCTTGGAAATCCGCATCCAGGACCGGGGGGCGTCCCCGCGCCGGGACAGCGAGAACAGCATGCGGCTGGCCGTGTAGAGACCCGAGTTGAGGCAGGAGAGGACCGAGGTCAGCACCACGATGTCCATGATGGTGCCGGCACCGGGGATGCCGAACAGCTCGATCACCGCAACGTAGGGGCTCTTGGCGACGGAGGCGGAGTTCCAGGGCAGCAGGGTGACCACAATGGCGATGGAACCGATGTAGAAGACGAGGATCCGCCAGACGGTGGACTTCACAGCCTTCTTGACGGCGTCGACCGGGTTCTCGGATTCGCCGGCGGCGATGGTGGCAATCTCGGCCCCGAAGAAGGAGAACACGACGACGAGGATGCCGGCGAGGACGGCGCCGGGACCGTTGGGCATGAACCCGCCGTTACCGATCAGGTTGTCCAGTCCGGGTGCGGGCACGCCGGGGACGAGGCCGAGGATCGCGGCGGCACCGAAGAGCAGGAAGAGCACGATTGCGGCGACTTTGATGGAAGCGAACCAGAATTCGAACTCGCCGTAGGACTTCACGGACCCGAGGTTGGTCAGCGTCAGCAGCACCATCAGGGCAAGCGCCCATACCCACTGGTCGATGCCGGGCACCCAGCGGTGCATGATGGCCGCCCCCGCCGTGGCCTCGATGCCGAGGACGATGATCCAGAACCATGCGTAGAGCCAGCCGATGCTGAACCCTGCCCAGCGGCCCAGGGCTTTGTCCGCGTAAGTGGAAAATGAGCCGGTTTCGGGGTTGGCCGCAGCCATTTCGCCCAGCATGCGCATCACGAGGATGACGACGAGTCCCGCCGCGGCGTAGGCAACCAGGATGCCCGGGCCGGCCTGCTGGATCGCCGCACCCGAACCGACAAACAGTCCGGCGCCGATCACGCCGGCGATGGCAATCATGGACAGATGCCTGGGTTTCAGGGATTTTGAGAGCTGCTGGTCAGCGTGCATGGAAGCGCCGTCCTTCGTGGGGGTTCAGGCCCGTTTAATGCCGGCGCAGCATGTGTTCCATGTGCGCGGCGGGCCGCGATGTCGTTTCACCCTAGACCGCGCGGCACACGGCCCGTCTTGTGCAGTCCCACAAATGACGCCAGGCCCAACCGGACTTAGGCCCAACAAGAAGGCCCCCGCGGCAACTAAAGTTGATCCCAGGGCAATTCTGTAATGTGCGTGAAACCACTGCTTCGCGGGCTACCCGCCGGTAGTCAGCACGCACGGCCGGCTGGCTGCTTCCCGGCGGGGTCCCGGCTAGTAGTCCGCGTTGCTCGGCACCACGAGGCCGGTCTCGTACGCGTAGACCACGGCCTGGACGCGGTCGCGCAGATGGAGCTTGGTCAGTATCCGGCGCACGTGCGTCTTGACCGTGGCCTCGGACAGGAAGTACCGGTGCGCGATTTCGGCGTTGGAGAGCCCCTCCGCCAACGCCCCGAGCATCTCGTTCTCGCGGGGCGTCAGGTCCTCCAGCAACGGATCCTTCGCCGGGCGTGCCGGACTGGCGGCCGGCTGTCCGCCGGCTCCAGCACCGCGGACATAAGTCTCCAGCAGCCGCTGCGTCACGCGCGGGGCCACGACGGCGTCGCCGCTGGCCACCACCCGGACCGCGCCGATCAGTTCGGCCGGCGCCACGTCCTTGAGCAGAAAGGCCGAAGCCCCGGCCCGCAGCCCGGCGAAGGCGTACTCGTCGAGGTCGAAGGTGGTCAGGATGATGATTTTGGCGGCGGAACCCGAGGCCGCGATGGCCCGGGTGGCCTCGATCCCGTCCAGCACCGGCATCCGCACATCCATCAGGACGACGTCGGGCGCAAGCTCCCGGACGTGCCGGACCGCCTCGGCGCCATTGGACGCCTCGCCCACGATGCGCAGATCGTCTTCCCCTTCCAGGATGAGGCGGAAGCCCATTCGAAGCAGCGGCTGGTCATCCACCAGCAGAACGCGGATGGGTCCTTTATCGACCACAGTTCCCCCTTGTTTCCGTTGCAGTTTCCGCTGCAGCGCCTTCATTGCAGTTCAGTTCCGCCCGCACCCGCCAGCCGCGGTCACCGGCGCGGCCGGCCTGCACGGTGCCGGCGTAGATCCTGGCCCGCTCCCGCATTCCGGCGATTCCCTGGCCGGTGCCGAGGGGCTCCGGTGCGTCGGGCTTGGTCTGCGCGCCGGCCCCTGGACTGCCGGATTCAACGGTTCCCCTGCCGTCGTCGACCACGTCAATGGTGACCAGGGAACCGTTCCGGACAATACTGACGTCCACGCGGCTGAGCGCACGTCCGTAGCGCAGCACATTGGTCAGCGACTCCTGCACGATCCTGTAGACGGTCAGCTGGAACGCCGCATCGCCGGGCAGGGACGGGCCGGTGTGCGTGTAGTGCAGCGGCAGGCCGGCGGTGCGGAAGCCCTCGAGCAGTTTGGCCAGGTTGTCCCCGGCCACCAGCGGCTCGCGCGGAGCGTGTCCGCCGGCGGAATCCTCGCGCAGCACGCCGAGGACGCGCCGCATGTCGGCCAGGGCGGTGCGTCCTGTCCGGGAGAGTTCGGCGAGAACGCCGGCGGCGCGCTCGGGATCCTTCTTGACCACGACGGCGGCGCCGTCCGACAGGCTGATCATCACGGTCAGCGAGTGCGCCACGACGTCGTGCATTTCTCGCGCGATCCGGTTTCGTTCCGTGACCGAGCCCAGTTGCTGGGCCCGGGCGGCCCAGGCCGCGATCTCGTGCTCATGCTCGCGCCGCTGCCGGACCGATATCCCGATCCCGGTGGCGATCACGTTGGACAGGGCGATGCTGATGGCGGCCGCGATGCTCGTGACGAGCTGGAAGTTCTCCGGCGTGCTGACCGCCATGTCCGGAAGCCGCCCGTCCAGCGGGCCGGCGGCCAGCATGAAATACACGAGCACCAGCGGCGCCGTCGTCAGGGCCAGGGCGGCCAGGGCGAAACGGCGCGTGCGGGCGACGGCCACGGCGTACAGCGAAAACCAGAGCCCGGCGGAGACATTGGATCCCCACGGATGCAGGTACGTGACGGCCAGTTCCAGTGCCCCCACGGCCGCCGCCACCTGCACGGGATAGGCGCGCCGGAACAGCAGGACCGGGGCGGCGGCCGCGAGCAGCGCGGCGACGGGCCAGTCGCCGTCGATCAGCGACTCCACCGCCGTGGGCGTGACCAGGACGAGGTAGCAGAGCACCACCAGGACATCCATGACCCGCGGATTGGCCAGCAGGTAACGCCTGAGCCGTCCGCGCCGTCGGGCGGTGAGCTCGGCGAAGGACGCGTCAGCCGCTGCGGCTGACGCGTCCTTCACAGGCACTGCATCGATCATGCTCCGAGCCTAGACGTTAGGCCCGCCGGCCTACACGTCCCGCTTCTTGAGCAGGATCCCGGCCAGAAGCACGGGGATAACCACCCAGGCACCCAGGACCAGGCCGGCCTGCCAGGCTTCCAGGGTGTCCGGGACATGGTTCAGGGCGGTCAGCGGATCCACGGTGTTGCCGGGCAGGTACTTGCGGGCTTCGACAAAGAAGTCGCCCGGAATGAGCTGAAAGGCAATCGGGGCGACGAAGAACAGGCCGACCAGGCTCATGATGCCGCCCGCGGAGTTCCGGATCAGGGTGCCCAGGGCCAGGCCGATCGCCGCGACTGCTGCGACGTAGATGCTGTTGACGAGGAGCATCTTGACCGACTGTGAGCTGCCCAGGTCCAGGGCGAGGCCGTAGTTATCCAGGATCGGCACCGACACGAACCCGGCGGCCAGGGCGGACGCGGCGGTCACGACGAACGAGGTCAGCACCACCACCACGAGCTTGGCCGCGAACGCGGGGATGCGCTTGGGCACGGCCGCGAACGTGGACCGGGCCATGCCGGTGGTGAATTCCGAACTCATCAGCAGCACGCCGAGCGAGCCGAGGATCAGCTGGGCGAAGGCGATGCCGGAGGTCGGGACGCCGACGGCGAGGTCCCCGCCCTGCGCCGCCATCCTGGCGGCCGCCTCCGGATCCCGGCCCGCGGCCTCGGAGAACTGACCGGTCCCCCAGGCCGAGAGGGCACCGAACCCCACCATGACGATCACCGTGGAGCCGAGCAGGATCAGCGTGGAGAGCAGGGTGCGGAACTTGATGAATTCGGAGTTGAGGACCCTCAGGAAGGTGGGGCCGGGGCCGGAACTGGTGCCGTTTCCGGAGCGCTGCATGCGGGGTTCCGCGTCTCGGGGGGACGGCGTGGATTCAACGGTTGTGGAGCTCATGGCTTAGTTGCCTCCGGCTTCGACGGGAACGGTGCCCGCGGTGATCAGCGAATGGTATTCGACCTCATCCTTGGTCAGTTCCATGTAGGCCTCCTCGAGGCTGGCCTGGAGCGGGGTGAGTTCGTAGATCATGACGTGGTTTTCCAGCGCCACGGTGGCAATCTGCCGCGGGTCCAGCCCCATGACTTCGAGGAGTTCCCGTTCCTGGACCTCCACCGAGACACCGGTTCCGGCCAGCAGCTGCATGAGCCGGTCCGGCTGGTCGGTCCGGACCCGTGTGCGGCCCTGGCCCTTGCCGGTGATGATCTCCTGGATCGGGGCGTCCGCGATGATCCTGCCGCGGCCGATCACGATCAGGTGGTCCGCCGTGACGGCCATTTCGCTCATGAGGTGGCTGGAGAGGAACACCGTGCGGCCCTCGGAGGCCAGGTATTTCACGAGGTTGCGGACCCACACCACCCCCTCCGGGTCAAGACCGTTGACGGGCTCGTCGAGGATGACGGTCTGCGGGTCGCCCAGGAGGGCCGCGGCGATGCCCAGCCGCTGGCCCATGCCGAGGGAGAAGCCGCCCACTTTCTTCTTGGCCACCTCGGCCAGCCCGGTCATCTCGATGACGTCGTGGACGCGCTTCTTGGGGATGCTGTGCGTCGCGGCCATGGCCAGCAGATGGTTGTAGGCGGAGCGGCTCGTGTGGACGGCCTTCGCGTCCAGCAGCGCGCCGACGTCGCGCAGCGGGGCGGTGTGCCCGGTGAGCGGAGATCCGTTGACGGTCACGGAGCCCGACGTCGGCCGGTCCAGTCCCATGATCATGCGCATGGTGGTGGACTTGCCGGCCCCGTTGGGGCCCAGGAAGCCGGTGACCCGGCCGGCTTCGACAGTGAAGTTGACGCCGGCGACGGCGGTCTTGTCGCCGTAAACCTTGGTCAGGCCTCGTGCTTCGATCATGGAAGCGTTCCTTTGCGTAGCGGGAGATTATCCGGGGCGCCGCAGTCACGGGCCCGTCCGCACCCCACGCTACCGATGCCGGGTGCGTAATTCGCCGGTCTCAGGGATGATTCAGGGTCGAATCAGGGTAGTCCGGGAGGATGACGCGTCCGCCGGCGTGAGCTCAGCCTAGCGGCGAGTAGTAGGTCAGCGCGCCGCGGCGGACGGTGAATTCCACGCTTCGCACGCCGGGCATGACCTCGCCGTCGACGGCCAGGACCATGGGCCCGTCCCCCGGTTCCACCGTGATGCGGTCCGTTTCGGTGAGGTGGGTGATCCCGGAGCTGGCCACGGTGCCGGTGAGCACGGCCCAGAGCAGCCGCAGCCGGGCGAGCGGCTCATCGGCCGTGATCATCCGCAGGTCCAGGACGCCGTCCGCCAGCACGGGACGCACCAGCGGCGCGTGGTCACGGGGATAGTAGCGGCCGCGGCCGATGTACAGGATCCACAGCCGGTGCCTGACCCCGTTCACGATCAGGGTGGTGGGGGTGCCCGCCGCGAAGGTCCGGAACATGGCCACCACGCCGGCCAGCGGTTTGCCCAGTGCCGGCTGGAGCTGTTCCCGCCGGCGGACCAGGTTCGGATAGAGGCCGATGCTGGCCGTATTGAGCATGCTCAGTTCAAGGTGCTCGGGGCTGTCGGGGAGCCCGCGCTCCACGCTCACGTGGCCGACGTCGGCCACGGCAGCCTGACCGTGCGAGGCCGCCTGCACGGCCGCCTCCAGGGTGGGCGTCCCGGCGTCGCGGGCGAAGTGGTTGAGCGTTCCGCCGGGGAGCACCAACAGCGGGAGGGAATGTTCGACGGCGGCTGCCGCGGCGGCGCCGACAGTTCCGTCGCCGCCCCAGACGCCGAGGGCCGCAATGCCCTGCCGTGTCGCGACCCCGGCGATTTCGGCGGCGACGTCCTCGTTATGCCCGATTTCCTGTACATACGCCTTGGGGAATATCTTTTGCAGGGCGGCCGCGGTCTCGTCCGCGTAGGACCCGCCGAGGGTATTGATCGCGATGCAGAGCCCCTGGCCGTCGGGGAGTTCCGCGGCCCGGACTGCGTTGCGGCGGGTCTCCGGGAAAGGCGGCCGGACCGGCCACCACTTCCGCGTGACCAGGGCCGCGCCGGCGCCGATCGCCGAGCCGAACAGCACATCCGAGGGCCAGTGTGCGCCCGTGTGGACTCGGGAGTAGGCCACCCCGGCCGCGACGGGGGCCAGCGCCGCACCCAGCCCGGGACGGACCATGCCGACGCCGAGCGCGAAGGCAACCGCGGAAGCGGAGTGGCCCGACGGCATTGACGAACTCGTCGGCTGGGGGTTGACGAAGCGGAAGACCGGAAGGTGTTCGGGCAGGGGGCGGGCCCGGGGCAGGAGGGTCTTGAAAACCAGGTTCGTGACCGCGGATGCCACGCCTTGGGCGATGAGCCCGTGCAGGGCTGCCCGGCGCGTCTTTCCGGGCACGAGGGCCATCACGCCGGCAATGCCGAACCAAAGCTTGCCCTTGTTGGCGGCGGCGGACAGCTGGCGGAAGAACTCATCGTGGCCCCCGCCCGGCAGATTGGAGACGGCGCGCACCAGCTTGCGGTCGAATTTCGACAGGCGGCCCGGGGCCTTCCTCAGCATGGTTCGCATTGCACCACCATACTGCCGGACAGGGCGTGCCGCAGGTGCGGCGCAGGGTGTCCGGCGTGCCGCAGGTCCGGCGCAAGCGCAGGTGCAGCGCGGCTCCCTTACCTCGCGGGAAGGGACTTTGCGGCACCGGCGAGCAGCAGAGCCACCAGAATCGGAATCCCGATCGCCAGCAGCGCGGTCCTGATCCCCGTCACATCGCCCAGGAAGCCCAGCAGGGGCGGCCCGGCGAGGAACGCGATGTAGCCCAGCGTGGACACGACGGACACCCGGGCGGCCGCCTTCCTGGGGTCATCCGCCGCGGCCGACATTCCGATCGGGAACGCCAGGGCCGCCCCGACGCCCCAGAGCACGGCGCCGGCCGCGGCCAGCCAGATGCTACCGGCGAACACGAAGAGGCACAGGCCCGCGGCTGCCGCGGCCATGCTGGCGCGGAGAACGGCCACCCGGCCGTAGACGTCGATCGCGCGGCCGCCGAAGAAACGCATCGCGGTCATTGCCAGCACAAAGGCGGCGAACAGCAGCGCCCCCGTGGACTGTTCGGCGCCGAGGCCGTCAACCGCGGCCTTGGCAATCCAGTCGTTGCCGGCGCCCTCGGTCAAGGTGGCGCCCAGGACAACGACGCCAATCAGCAGCGTGCGGCTATCCCGCCAGGCTGACCCGCCCTTGGCATGGCCGGTGTCCCCTGCTTCGGGCAGGGCGGCGGCCAGATGGGGCAGGAAGTACCGGGGGGCCACCGCGGTCAGGACGGCGACGACGGCGGCGATGACCAGCAGGTGTTCCGGGAGTCCGACCCCCAGGGTGGACAGGCCTGCGCCGATCAGGGCTCCGACGAAGGCCCCGCCGCTGAAGGCCGCGTGGAACTGCGGCATGATGGTGCGGCCGAGCCGGTGTTCGACGTCGGCGCCTTCGATGTTCTGGGAGACATCCCACAGTCCGACGCCGATTCCGAAGAAGAACAGGGCAATCGCCGTCCCCGGGACGGAGGCCGCCATCAGGGCCAGCGCCACGCCGACGCCGGCTGTCGCGGCAACGAGTCCGGCGCTGCGCACCGCGTTGGCCGTGCCGATCCGGCCCACGACGAACCCGGCCGTGGGGAGGGCGATCAGCGAGCCGACCGCCAGACACAGCAGCAGGGTTCCCATCTGGCCCGAGGTGATGTGCAGGATCTCCGTCACCGCGGGGATGCGGGCGGCCCAGCTGGCGAAGACCAGGCCGTTGATGCCGAAGACGAGGAAGGTGGCCCCGGCGGCGGCCTTCAGCTGGGGGCCGGTTGCGGTACTGGTCATACGATCACTGCTTCCACCGAGTGTTGGGCGAGTTGGGCAAGTTCTTCCGTACTGAGCTGCCGGTCCGTCACGATGGCATCCACGGCGTCCAAGGATGCCACGAGGGCGACGGCACTGGCATTCCATTTGGACCCGGCACAGGCGACGATCACCCTGGCCGCGGATTCGAGGCCGGCGCGCTTCACGGCGGCGTCGTCGAGATCGTGGGCCAGGAGTCCGTCTTTGAGGTTTACGGCGCAGGGCGTGACCACCGCGGCGTCGAAACGCAGCGAGCGGATATTGGCTTCCGTCATCGGCCCGCGAAAGGACAGTTCACCCGGGACGAGGCTGCCGCCGGGCATCAGGACGTCGGGGCGGCGCCCCGCCGTCGGGTCATCCGGGGACAGTGCGGTGACGGCACGCAGCGACATTGGCATGATGGTCATCTCACGCTGGCGCAGCTGGCGGGCGATCTCCGTGGCCGTCGTGCCGCTGTCCAGCCAGACATGTCCCCTGTCCTGGAGCAGGGCCGCGACACCCGCGGCGATGCGTACCTTGGCGGCGTGGTCCTCCAGCTCGCGTTGCCCGTATTCCGGGTTCTCGCCGCTGAATACCAAGCTTCTGGCTCCGCCGTGTACCCTCCGGAGCACGCCGTGGAGCGCCAGGACGTCGAGGTCGCGCCGGATCGTGGCCCCCGATGCGCCGCAGGCGGTCATCAGTTCGTCCACCGTCACATGCTCCCGGCTGCGCAGCAGTTCGCCGATCAGGCGGTGCCGCTCGTCAGTGCTCATGCTCAAACGCTAACACTTTGTGATCATTTAATCACCAATTGCGCAGCCACAGCGTGGCCGGAACAGCAACGCGGGGTCAGATACGGCCCGTAACCTCCCCCGGAATGGACCGTATCTGACCCCGCGTTGCTGTGTGGACTCCGTGCTGCGGCCTAGCGGGCGCGTTCGACGCGCTTTTCGTCCCAGACCGGTTCGGCCGATTCGTAGACCTTGCCGTCGGAACCGAAGACCAGGAAGCGGTCGAAGGTGCGGGCGAACCAGCGGTCGTGGGTGACCGCCAGGACGGTGCCCTCGAAGTGGTCGATCGCCCGTTCCAGCGCCTCGGCCGAGTGCAGGTCCAGGTTGTCCGTGGGCTCGTCGAGCAGCAGCAGGGTGGCCCCGGAGAGCTGGAGGAGCAGGATCTGGAAGCGTGCCTGCTGGCCGCCGGAGAGGGATTCGTACTTCTGCTCGGACTGCCCGGCGAGGCCGTAGCCGTCCAGGGCGCCGGCGGCGGCTTCGCGGCCCAGCCCGGAGCGGTGCTCGTCGCCCCGGTGCAGGATCTCCAGCAGGGTCTTGCCCAGCAGGTCGGGCCGGACGTGGGTCTGGGCGAAGAAGCCGGGCCGGATCCGGGCGCCGAGTTTCACGGTGCCCTCGTGCGGGACCTCCGCGATCTCGACGTCGGAGACCGGCAGGTGTTCCCGCTCCGGATCGGTGCCGCCGGTGGCGAGCAGGCGCAGGAAGTGGCTCTTGCCCGAACCGTTGGATCCGAGGACGCCCACCCGGTCGCCAAACCAGATCTCGGTGGAGAACGGCTTCATGAGGCCCGTTAGTTCCAGCTTTTCGGCCACGATGGCGCGCTTGGCGGTGCGTCCGCCCTTCAGCCGCATCTTTACGTTCTGCTCGATGGGCAGGGCCTCGGGCGGGCCGGCCTCGAGGAACTTCGCGAGCCGGGTCTGGGCGGCGTGGTACCGGTTGGCCATGTCGGAGCGGAAAGCGGCCTTGTTCTTGTACATGTTGACGAGTTCCTTGAGCTTCACGTGCTCCTCGTCCCAGCGCTTGCGCAGCTCCTCGAAGCGCGCGTTCCGATCCGCGCGGGCGTCAACGTAGGAGCCGAACCCGCCGCCGTGGACCCAGGCGCCGGCTCCGTTGATGCCGGGTTCCAGCGTGACGATGCGGCCCGCGGCGTTGTTGAGTAGTTCGCGGTCGTGGCTGATGAAGAACACGGTCTTTTTCGACTCGTTGAGCTTGGCCTCGAGCCAGCGCTTGCCCGGGACGTCAAGGTAGTTGTCCGGCTCGTCAAGGAGCAGCAGTTCATCGGGTCCGGCGAAGAGGGCCTCGAGGACCAGCCGTTTCTGCTCGCCGCCGGAGAGGCTCGACGCCGGGCGGTGCTGGGCGCGGTCGAACGGCAGGCCAAGGGCCGCCATGCAGACCTCATCCCAGACGGTCTCGACGTCATAGCCGCCCGCGTCGCCCCAGTCCACGATCGCCTGGGCGTAGTCCATCTGGGTGGGCTCGTCGTCGTGCTCCATCATGGCGAGCTCCGCCTCGTCCACGGCACGCGCGGCGGCGGCCAGGGCCGGCGGGGCCGCGGAAACCAGGAGGTCGCGGACCGTGGAGTCGTCCCGGACCTGGCCCACGAACTGGCGCATGATCCCCATGTTGCCGGAGCGGCCGATCACGCCTTCATCGGGAACGAGATCGCCGGAAATGATCCGGAACAGTGTGGTCTTGCCGGTTCCGTTCGGCCCGATCAGCGCCGTCTTGGTGCCGTCCGGGACCTTGAATGTCACCCCGTTGAGCAGCTGGGTGCCGTCGGAGAGGAAGTAGTCGATGCCGGAAACGTCAATATGAGCCACGCGTTCAATCTTCCCACGGT
The DNA here is from genome assembly GCF_019977355.1 of Arthrobacter sp. NicSoilB8. NCBI lineage: Bacteria > Bacillati > Actinomycetota > Actinomycetes > Micrococcales > Micrococcaceae > Arthrobacter > Arthrobacter sp. NicSoilB8. The sequence continues at coordinate 4,894,662 of NZ_AP024655.1, forward strand.
CTTCCGGCAGCCTCCCCGCGGTCCGGCGGCGCCGACTTTTCGGGATCGCTCAGCTGGCCCGGGTGAGGAACTCCTTGAGCAGCGGTCCGGACGTGGTGGCCCCGAGGCCGCCGTCCTCGACGAACACGGCGACGGCCAGGTCACCGTGCACGGCCACGATCCATGCGTGGGTCTTGGGCGGGTTGTCGTTGCCGAACTCGGCCGTTCCGGTCTTCGCGCCGACGGGCTCGCCCGGGACGGACGCCAGGAACCCGGCGTGGCCGCTGGTCACGACGGCGCGCATCATGTCGGCCAGGGACGCGGCTTCCGCCGCCGTGACCGGCGTTTCGGCGGTCGCGGCCGGGGCGGGGGCCGACGGAGCCGGGGTGTCGGTCGTCGCGGCACCGGACGGCGAAGTCGCCGGCGACGTGCCGGCTGTTCCGGTGCCGGCCGGGGCGGTGCTCTCGCCGCCCGGGGAAGTGACGCCCTCGTTCGGATTCAACACCAGCTGGGCCGCCACCGGGGCTCCCTTGGCCACGGAGCCGGCCATGATGGCGGCGGCCAGCGGGGACAGGAGCACCTTGCCCTGGCCGATCATTGAAGCGGCATGTTCGGTGCCTTCGGCGGCTCCGGGCACGGAACCGAGGAATGCGGCGGCCCCCAGCGCGGGCGCTTCGACGGCCACGCCCAGCGACGTCGCGGCCGATTCGAGCTGCGCCTGGCTGACGGTGCCGCGGGCGTTGATGAAGGCGGTGTTGCAGGAGTGGGCAAAGGCGTCGCGCAGCGTCACGGAGCCCAGGGAGGACGCGGGGTAGCCTTCGGCGTTTTTGAAGGTGCGGCCGTCCACGGTGAGCGTGGGCGGGCAGTCCACCTTGGAATCGGGGGTCATTCCGTTGCGGAACATGGCCAGGGAGTCGACCATTTTGAAGATCGAACCGGGGGCGTACTGGCCCAGCATCGCGGTGTCGTAGCCGTTGCTGCCCGGGCCTGACGCGGCCGCCAGGACAGCACCGCTGGAGGGTCGGAGCGCCACGATGGCCGACGCCGGACCGACCTTGCCGAGGACATCCTCCGCGAGCTCCTGCAGCTTCGGGTCCAGGGTGGTCTTCAGCGGGGTTCCCACTTTTATCTCAGTCTGGAACTGCTGGCGGCGCCCCCCGTTGGGCAAAGTCTGCTTTTCTTCGGCCGTGAGGCCTCCCTTTTCGGCGAAGACCTGGATGCCGTCGCTGCCGCGCAACTGCGCGTCGTATTGCTGTTGCAGGCCGCCGGTGCCGGTAGTGTCCCCGGCCTTGAGCTCCCCGTTCGATTTTTCAATCTGTTCGGCATTCGCCTCGGCTGCGGTGCCCAGCAGGGCGCGGGCGAAGGTGCGGGTCGGTGCCAGCGGGAGAGAGTCCCGGACGGCGCGGGCGCCGGGGATCTCGCCGATCTGCGCGTCAGTGATGGTCCGTCCATCCTCACGCAGGGTGATGGCGGCAACGAAAGCCTCGGGGCCTGATGCCTGAACCTGTTGGGCGTAGGCCGCGGGGTCAACTCCCACCAGCTGGGCCAGCTTGGTGGCGGAGTCGGCGGGGTCCGCGCCGCCGAGTGCGGGCTTGTCGATGCCAACGTTCACCACCGGCCGGTACGTGACCAGCGGGACGCCCCCGGCTCCCAGGATGTCGGCCCGCGCCGGCGTATGGGTCGCCGTGTAGACGATCTCGCCTTCGGCCAACTCGGGGACCAGGGTGGCCGGGTTCCATACTGTCAGCCACTTGTCGCCGGACTTCTTGAACTCGGCGAAGGTGGTGTACTTCCACTCCCCGGAGCCGATCTTCCAGCTGTAGTTCAGCGGCACTGTGGCCTTATCGGACTCCAGGGTCAGTTGGCCGCTTTCCACCGCAGGCTTGACCGGGTCCATCCCCTTGAAGATTTCCTTCAACCGATCGTTGGCGGCGCCCGATTCCTTCCCCTCAAAGGCGACGGAGCCGACGTCGAGCGCGGACACCGCGGAGGCAAGCTGCTTGGCAGCGCTTTCGGCGCCGGCGCGGCCGTCGTCGCAGGCCACCAGCGAGGCGCCAAGAACAAGACCCACTAGGGCCAGTGCAAGTTTTGATGAGTTCCCCATGGCGCCATTATGCCCCGGGCCCCCGACAACTCCGTTGTCACATCACGCCGTCACAGTGGTCAGGGACGGACCGCCGTCATAGAGGCCAGGACCAGAAGGCGGTCACGCCGGGCTACGGCCGCCGGATGATTCTGCGTTGCGCGGCCACGGCGATTGCGGCGGTGCGGTTGTCCACGCCGAGCTTGCCGTAGATGTGCACCAGGTGGGTCTTGACCGTGGCCTCGGAAATGAACAGCTGCTTCGCGATCGCCCGGTTTCCCATCCCGGTGGCCAGCAGTTCGAGCAACTGGATCTCGCGGGCGGACAGTGCCGGCTCCGGATTCCGGATCCGGCCCATCAGCCGGGCAGCGACCTCGGGTGCCAGCGCCGTCCCGCCGGCGGCGGCGGCGAGCACCGCCTGGCGGATCTGTTCGGGCGGGGCGTCCTTGAGCATGTAGCCGCTGGCTCCGGCCTCGACGGCAGCGAGGATGTCGGCGTCGGAGTCATAGGTGGTGAGAATGAGCACCGGGGGAGCCGGCTGGCCGGCCTCTCCCGCCTTGATGCGGCCGGTGGCGGTAACTCCATCCATGCCGGCACCCATCTGCAGGTCCATGAGCACCACATCCGCTGGCTCGCCCAGGGTATGGAGCTTGGCCAGTCCGGCCAGGGCGGCGCCGCCGTCGGCTGCCTCGGCCACCACGGTGATGCCCTGCAGGTCACCGAGCATCGCCCGCAGCCCGGCCCGGACCACCGGGTGGTCATCCACCAGGAAGACTCTGATATTTTTCATGGCCGGCCCCCGCCCGCCTGCGCTGACGCGGCGGGGAAGCCTGGCGCTTCGCCCAGCGGCAGCCGGATGGCCACCACGGTGCCCTCGCCCGGGGCGGATTCGACATCCAGCTGGCCGTGCAGCGCGGCCACGCGTTCGCGCAGCGATGTCAGGCCATAGCCGGAACCGTCCGGGCGGCCAGTTGCGGCCGCCGGGTCGAATCCGATGCCGTCGTCGAAGATGTCCATGGCCACTTCCGGACCGAGGAAGGACAGGGTGACGACGGCGCTGCTCGCCTGCGCGTGAACCCGGACGTTGGCCAGGCTCGCCTGCGCGGCCCGCAGCAGGGCAGTCTGGTGAGCACCGGGGAGTTCCGCCGGCGGGCCTTCGACGTCGAGGCGGCAGCGCAGTCCGGCACCGCGCGCGGCAGCTTCAGCCTCGGTCGTTTCGCACAGGCGGTGGAGGCTGGCCACGAGGGAGCCGTCCTCGAGGTCAGGGGACTGGAGGGCCCGGACGAAGTTGCGGGCCTCGGCAAGGTTGGCCGCGGCCGTGTCCCGGACGATGCGGAGCCTTTCCCGTGCCACGGCGGGATCGCCGTCGTCCAGGGCTTTCTCGGCCGCGCGGCCCATCAGCACAATGCTGGACAGGCCTTGGGCGAGGGTGTCGTGGATTTCGCGGGCCAGCCGGGTGCGCTCGGCCAGGGTGCCGGCGTCGTGCTGGGTCCTGGCGAGTTCGGCACGGGTGCGGCGGAGTTCCTCGGCCGCCAGCCGCTGGTTCTCCGCCTCTAGGAACAGCGCCCGATAAGCCAGCCCGGTGACCACGGCGAAGGCCGCGCCAAACGCGGGACCGAGCACCATGGGCAGCTGCAGCGCCACGCTGGCCGGCTCCGCAGTGGCCTGCCCCGACGGTGCAACACCGCCGTTGTGGAACCAAAGGGCCACGATGACCAGCAGGGTGCTCAGGGCGATCGCCGGCAGAGCAACTCGGCGCCGAAGCACGTGCAGCTGCAGGAAGAACAGCGGGAAGGCCAGCCAGACGAAGTCGGCGCTGGCCCAGATCAGCAGCAGCCAGAGAAGGCTGACGCCGCCCAGCCACCAGCCCGAGTAGGGCCGCGGATCGAACCGGGCCGGGCGGGCGGCATGCCGCTTCTCCAGGACGGTGCCCAGGAGGTAGACGGCGGCGAGCAGCAGCGCCAGCAAAAGGGTGATCCAGCCTGTGCCGTGGATTCCGCCGGTGAGGAGCCGGACGAGGGCCACCAGGAGCAGCACCGCGAAGCCGACGTGAAGACTCACCCGCAGGACGCGCAGGATGCCGGCCGCCCCGGTGGGCTCCGTGCCGGCCTGCGGCGTGCCGTTGTGGACCGTGTTCACGGCGTCGCCCTCCATGCTTCCAGCCTAGTGCCGGCAGGACAGCGCTCCGGCGGAAAACCGTCTGTCCCCGGCGGAATCAACCGATTGGCTGACCGTGCGGCCGTCCTCCCGGCGCCGGCGGTCCAGCCGGGCGGCCGATGTCGCGAAGCCGGGCGGACGGAAGGCTTGAAGCAACGCCACCCACGTCACGAAGAAGGACAACCATGTATCTCGCCATCCGCGATATCCGCTTCGCCAAAGGGCGGTTTGCCCTCATGGGCGCGGTCGTCGCCCTCATCACGCTCCTGCTCGTCATGCTCTCCGGGCTCACCGCCGGTCTCGGCAACCAGTCGACCTCGGCTCTCGCCGCCCTCCCGGCGGACCAGCTGGTCTTCGGCGCCCCGGCCGGGAGCCCGCCCAAGGCCTCATTCACGGAGTCCGAAGTCACCCGTGCCCAGCAGGCCGAGTGGATGGCACGCGACGGCGTCGCCCGGGCCGATGCCCTGGGAATCAGCCAAAGCCGCTTCCAGGCGCTGGGCCCCGGGGGCGTTCCGGCACGCACGGCAAGCGTGGCAGTCTTCGGCACTGAGCCCGGCACCGGCCTGGCACCCGCCCCGCTGGCCGAGGGAACCGTCGCCGTCGGGGCAGGCCTCGCGGCGGAACTGGACCTCAGCATTGGCAGCCGCGCCTCGGTCGGCGGAACGGACCTGATCGTGACGGCGATCGTGCCGGAGCAGTGGTATTCGCACACCGGCGTCGTGTGGACCACGCTGAACGACTGGCAGAAGCTGGCGCACATCCCCGACGGCGGCGCCGCAACGGTACTCGCCGTGAAGTTCGACGGCGGGAAATTCGACGGCGGAACAGCCGACGCAGGCGGCTCCGACTCTGAAAAGATCAGCGCCGCACCCGGGGCCGACACCGTTGCCGCCAATGCTGCCGCGGCAACCGTCAGCACCACCGTTGAGGGATCTTTCCAGGCCCTCGGCTCCTACAAGAGCGAGAACGGCTCACTGCTGCTCATGCAGGCGTTCCTGTACGGCATCTCCGCCCTCGTGATTGTCGCCTTCCTGACGGTGTGGACGGTCCAGCGCACCCGCGACATAGCCGTCCTGAAGGCCCTGGGCGGGTCCGCCCGTTACATCCTCCGGGACGCCATGGCCCAGGCGGCTTTGGTCCTGCTGGCCGGCGCCGCGGCCGGCGGCCTGGCCGGGCTGGCCGGCGGGGTCCTCGCGTCCCGGGCCGCCCCGTTCCTCCTGACCCCCGCGACAACGCTGCTGCCCATCGCCGGGATCGTCATCCTGGGTCTGGCCGGCGCGGCGCTGGCGGTCCGCAGCGTCGCGCGCGTCGACCCGCTCATCGCCCTCGGCGGCAACTGACCGCACTGCGCCCGGCAGTATATATTCCCAGAAAGGCATACTTCATGAAGTCCGCACTGAACAATGCAGCCCCAAAAAATTCCGCCCCAAGAAATCCTTCCTTGAACCTCGTCAACGTCACCCTGGAGTACCCGGATGGAGACGGCACCCTCAAGGCCCTGGACGACGTAAGCCTCAAGGTTGCGCCGGGGGAGTTCGTCTCCCTGATCGGACCCTCCGGGTCCGGAAAGTCTTCGCTGCTGGCCGTCGCCGCCACTCTCGTCCGGCCCTCCGCCGGACTGGTGGTGATCGACGGACTGGACGCGGGTGCGCTGCCCGATGCCGGCCGCACCGCACTGCGCCGGGACAAGATCGGCATCATCTTCCAGCAGCCCAATCTCCTCCCGTCCCTCACCGCCGTGGAGCAGTTGGTGATCACGCAGCGCCTGCGCGGCGGGGCAGCCCGGGAGGCAGCCGAGCGCGCCGCGGGACTGCTGGACCTCGTGGGCCTCGGGCACGCCCTCGCGAAGCGGCCCCACCAGCTCTCCGGCGGGCAGCGCCAGCGCGTCAACATTGCCCGGGCCCTCATGGGCAACCCTGCCGTGCTGCTCGTGGACGAGCCGACGGCGGCCCTTGACCACCACCGTTCCGAGGCGATCGTCCGATTGCTGCGGCAGGTCACGGACGAGTTCGGCGTGGCAACGGTCATGGTCACGCACGACACCGATTTCGTCCCGCTCACGGACGCCGTGGCGAGCATGCGCGACGGGCGGCTGGCCGCCACGGAGTCCACGGCAGCGCCGACTGCAGCGGCGGCCCCGCGCCTGGGGTAAGGCCGCGCCGCCGGGGCCCGATGTCACCCCCCGCCGTCGGACCTGGCCGCTGGGCTAGGGTCCCCGGTAGCCGAGGTCGGGCACACCGCGCCCGAACATGTCCCTCAGCGCATATCGGGCGGCATGGAAGCCGGGCATCCCGGTGACGCCGGGGCCCGGCGGGGTGGATGACGAGCACAAGTACACGCCGGGCAACGGAGTCCGCCACGGAACGCGGCTGAGCACCGGCCTGCGGAGCATGCCCCAAAGGTCCATCCGGCCGGCGCTGAAGTCCCCGCCGACGTAGTTCTCGTCGTAGGCCGCCAGGCCCGCCGCCGTCGTGACCCTGAACTGCACCACAAGGTCCCGGAACCCGGGGGCGAAACGCTCCAGTTGCGCCATGACGGCGTCACTCATGTCCATCGTGGAGCCTGCCGGAACATGGCAATAGGTCCAGAGGATGTGCCGGCCTGCCGGGGCACGGCCGGGGTCGAAACGTGAGGGTTGGGAGACCAGCACATACGGCCGTTCCGGATGCCGGCCCGCCGCGACCTGGTGCTCCGCCTCGGCGGTCTCGGCCCGGGTGCCGCCCACATGGACCGTCCCGGCATCGGCGAGGCCGCGGTTCGCCCACGGCACGGGTCCGGAGAGAATGAAGTCGACCTTGCAGGCCGCGTTTCCGAAGCGGAAGGACTCCAGTGCACGCCGGTAACCGGCCGGGAAGCGGCCGCCGGCCAGGTGCAGCAACGCGGGCGGCGCCACATCCAGCAAGGTGGCGCGGGCCGGCGGCAGTTCCCCGAGCGAGCCGATCCGGGTCCCGGTCTCAACCACGCCGCCGTGGGCTTCGACGTCGGCGGTCAGCGCCCGGGCAATCGCGGCGGATCCGCCGTGCGGAACCGGCCAGCCGCCGGCATGCCCCAGCGCGCCGAGCATCAGGCCGGCACCGGCGGCGGCGATCGAGGGCAGCACGGCCACGGCGTGCGCTGCGACGCCGCTCAGCAGTGCGGGGGCCAGGTCCTCCCTGAATCTGGCGTTCCACAGCCGCGAGCCTTGTTCGAGCGTCCGGACGCCGAACGCGGCAGCCGCCGCGGGATCCCCCGGTATCCTCAACAGCTGGTTCAGGGTCAGGTCGGCGACGCCGTCGATCCGCCGCACGAGGGGCGCCATGAGCCGGCGGTAGGCGGCGCCGTCCCGCCCGAGCTCCGCGGCCGTGCGGTCCAGCGAACGGTACGCCAGGGCCGCGCGGCCGCCGTCGAGCGGGGATCCGTACGAGACATCCGGCACCGCCAGCGGCACGCGCCGGGACAGCTCAAACCGGCGGAAGAAGGGCGAGGCCAGGGCCATGGGATGCACGGCCGAGCAGACGTCGTGGAAGTGCCCCGGTTCCATCAGTTCGACGGTGCGCAGTCCGCCGCCGGGGGTGGCAGCCGCCTCGAACACGTGGACTTTGAGTCCGGCCCGCGCCATGGTCACCGCCGCTGCCAGCCCGTTGGGGCCGGAACCGACGACGACGACGTCAGTCACGTGCCGAGCCTTCCGCCGGGGCACCCGTCCGCCACGGCAAGACGGACGCCGCCGGCCGGCGGAGATCAATCCGCAGCCAGTCCGGGGCGCCGTCGAAGGGGCCGCCGTGCGGATCATCCACACTGCGTCCGCGGATCACGTCGTAGGACGGATCCCAGATGTCCCAGGCGACCCGCGCCATCAGGTAGGCGGTCGCGAGCATGTGGGCAACCACGGCCAGGACGTAATAGGGCATGTCGATGTTGTGCTGGGTCGAGCCGCCGCTGGTCGCCTGCCCGAGGTACATCCAGATTGCGCCCCAGTGCAGGGCCTCGATGGCCTGCCAGATCAGGAAGTCCCGCCAGCGGGGCCGGGCAAGGGCGATCAGCGGGATCAGCCACAGTACGAACTGGGGCGAGTACACCTTGTTGGTGAGGATGAAGGCTGCCACGATCAGGAAGGCCAGCTGTGCGATCCTTGGCCGCCGGGGTGCTGTCAGGGCGAGGACGCCAATCAGGATGCAGGCCAGGAGGAACAGGTCCATGGCCAGGGAGTTGATGGCCGCGGCCTCGAGCGGGTTCCAGCCCAGGCGGCCCGCCACCAGGTTGTAGGCGAACCAGGGGGAGCTGTAGCCCGCCGGCCGCTCCTGGGTGAACTGGTAGAAGTACTTCCAGCCCTCCGGATTAGTGGCGGCCACCGGGACGTTGACCGCCAGCCAGGCCGCTGTCGCGGCACCGGCAGTGACCAGGATCGCCCGGATGCGCCCGCTCCGGAGCGCCAGCAGCAGGACGGCGCCAAGGATCAGCAGGGGGTACAGCTTGGTGGCCGTGCCCAGTCCGATGAAGATTCCGGCGAGGACGAGCTGGTTGCGCGAGAAAAAGTACATGCCAAGAGCGAGCAGGCACACGGCCCACATGTCCCAGTTAATGACGCCCGCCAGGACGATGCCGGGGGCGAGGGCAACCATCGCCGCGTCCCAGGAGCGCCGCCGGTTGGTCCGTGCAGTGGCCAGCACCGCGATAATCCAGACCACGGCGATCAGGGTGGCGTTGACGTCGAAGTAGCCCAGGACTCGGGGGTCCCCGGTGCCGGCGCCCGGGACCAGAAGTGCCGTGGCGCCCGCGATGAACCCCATCAGCACGGGGTACTCAAAGAAGCTTCCCTGGGTGATGAAGGGGAAGGCGCCGTCGCCGAGGCCGCGGTTGCGGAACAGCTCCGGAAAGTCCGAGTAGCACGTGGCGTAGAACTGTCCGGGTGTTTCCCAGCCGTGGGTGCGGCAGAAGTTCTTGAGGAGAATGCCGGTCAGGGCGGCGATGACAGTGAGGATCACCAGAACACGCTCCACCGTGAAGAATCCCGGCGAAACGATCCCGGGGGCCGTCCGGTGGCCCAGGGGACCGCCCACCAGTTCCGTGAAGTTTCGGAGAAAAGGGTCGCTGCGGCTCGGGATGACCAATCGGACCCGTTTGCGGTGCTCGGGCGGCTTTGTCTCCTGCATGACCTCGAGCTTACCGGGGGCTGTTGCCGCTCGCCGCGCTCCGGCGTGCCGGGCACGTCCGTTGGCCGCCGGGGGCAACGCGGGCGGGGCTTAAAGGGCGGAGCCCGTGCGTCGCCGCACGGGCTCCCCGGGGATCGGTGCCACTGTCAGTCATGAGGTTCTCCTTCGCTGCGGACAGTCCTGCCGGTATCTGGTTCCATCCCCTTGCGGGACGGCGGCGGAAGTGTCGGGGGTTCAGCGAAAAAGGCCCGCCTGGTACAGGGCGAGGAAGACTTCGTCACGCTTCTGGTCCAGGAGCTGGCCGTTGAAACGCGTCGACTCTTCGCGTTCCTGATTCCTGCTCCGGAACAGGACCGTGTAGAGCTTGTTCATCATGGTTCTCACCTCCTCCCGGCGGCTTGATGGGCGGCTTGATCGGCGGCTTGATGGGGAACCCGGGGAACTTGACCGGCGCGGACCCGTTGCGGGGGCGGCGGCGCGGCGGGTCGGGGCGGTGGTTGAGGGGGTCACGGGGACCTTTCGTGGGTAGGGGATTGCAGACGGGCACGGGGACAAAGCAGGAATGCCGGGTGAACGGACGGTCGCCTTTAGGGCACGACAAATAAAGCCGTGGAAACAAAGAAATTGAATAGCACAATCCGGGCACGACAATTAAGCGCGAAATTCCGCGGCTTTAACTAAGCCGGAATTCCGGATACGGAGTGATATTCGATGGAGAGTGGCCCCGGACGCAGTGGCGCCGCAAACCCCAACAAGAAGCTGGGTTCCGAACTATGGGGAGGCTGCGCAACCGCGTGGTTCCGCTGTCCAGGCTGCTGTCACAGGGCTTCCCTTCAGGGAAGCCCTCCGCCATGCGTCCAGGCTGAATCACCTGGGACGGGAGGGGCGGTTAGGAAACAGTCAGTCCGACATTTGGGCGCGGCTCAGCGAACGAGGCCGGGGTGGCGGTGGTGGAGTACATCCATCCGCTAGTCAAAGTAATCTTCATTTTCCCAACCTCCTTTTCTGTCCTGCCGTGGCTCCGGCTGACTGGCCGGGCGACGGGCGCCGTGACCCCGGCAAGTCGCTCTGGGGTCAGGAATAAAAATACACTACAAATACGGCGGTTGCCTACCGAATTCATAAACTTTTCTGAATTTTATTTCATGAGCCGGATTTACAGTCCCCAGCGCACGACGGCGGGCGTCTTCTTGTCCCATCCCAACGTGCAGACTTTGGCGGTTCCCAGCACAAAATGGCGGCCCTCGTGGGGGTCGAGTCCGAGCCACCGGGCGGTCAGGATGCGGGAGAAGTGTCCGTGCGCGACGATCAGCACGTTGTCCAGGCCCGATTCGAGCACCCGGGCCACGATCTTGTCCGCCCGGGCGGCGACGTCGTCGAGCGCTTCCCCGTTGGGGACTCCGTGCGTCCAGATCAGATATTCAGGGTTGTCCTTGCGGATGAGGTCTGAGCTGATGCCTTCGTAGTCGCCGTAGTCCCATTCCACCGCCAGCGGCTCCAGCTGGGCATCGGGGTAGCCGGCGAGTTCCGCGGTCCGGCGGGCGCGGCGCAGGGGCGAGGTCAGGACGAGGTCAAAGTCGACAGTCTCGAGCACCTTGCGCGCCTCCACGGCCTGCTGCTCGCCTTCCACCGTGAGGGGCATGTCGGTCAGACCCGTGTACTGGCCGCTCTTGGACCACTCTGTTTCACCGTGCCGGAGGATCCACAGTTGGGGGCGGGGGCCGTTGGAAGGTGCAATCACTTAGGACTCCTCAGTGGTGGAAGGATCGACGCCGGCGGGCGCCGCCTCGGGCTGGGCCGCCCACCATTCCCGCAAGCGGGCTTCGGCGACGGCGGGATCGAGCGGACCGTGTTCCATGCGTTCTTCCAGCAGGAATCTGTAGGCGCGGCCCACTACGGGGCCGGGTTTGAGTCCCAGCAGGGCCATGATCTGGCCACCGTCCAGGTCCGGACGGACGGCCTCGAGGGATTCCTGTTCCCGCAGGGCCGCAATCCGGTCCTCGAGGTCATCGTAGGCGAAGGACAGCCGGTCCGCCTTGCGCTGGTTCCGGGTGGTGACGTCCGAGCGGGTGAGCCGGTGAAGGCGCTCCAGGAGGGGGCCCGCGTCGGTGACATAGCGGCGGACCGCGGAATCGCTCCATCCGGCTTCGCCGTAGCCGTAGAAGCGCATGTGCAGCTCCACAAGCCTGGCCACGGCTTTGATGGTGTCGTTGTCGAACCGGAGCGCCTTCATGCGCTTGGCGGTCAGCTTGGCGCCCACCATGTCGTGGTGCCGGAAGCTGACCGCACCGCCCGGTTCAAAACGGCGCGTGGCCGGCTTGCCGACGTCGTGCATCAAGGCCGCGAACCGCAGCACGAAGTCCGGGCCTGGTACCGGGCCGTCCGGCGCGGTTTCCAGCGCGGCGGCCTGTTCCAGGACCTGCAGCGAGTGCTGGTAGACGTCCTTGTGGCGGTGGTGCTCGTCGGATTCGAGGCGCAGGGCCGAGACTTCGGGCAGCACAAGGTCCGCGAGTCCCGTGTCCACCAGCAGGTCCACGCCGGCCCGCGGCTGCGCGGCGCAAATGAGCTTGACCAGTTCGTCGCGCACACGTTCGGCCGAGATGATGCTGATCCGTTCGGCCATCCGGACCATGGCCTCGCGGACTTCGGCGTGCAGCGACACGCCGAGCTGGGCCGCGAACCTCGCGGCGCGCATCATGCGCAGTGGGTCATCGGAGAAGGACGTTTCCGGCGGTCCCGGCGTGTTGAGGATGGAGGCGTGCAGGTCTCGGACGCCGCCGAAGGGATCGACGAGTTCCAGCATGGGCAGCCGCAGGGCCATGGCGTTGATCGTGAAGTCCCGCCGCAGCAGGTCATCCGTGAGCGATGTTCCGAAGGCCACTACCGGTTTGCGGGATTCGGGATCGTAGGCGTCGGCCCGGTAGGTGGTGATTTCGATCTGGAAGCCGGCCTTGCGCATGCCGATGGTGCCGAAGGCGCGCCCGATCTCCCAGTAGTTGTCCGCCCATTTCTTGATCAGGGCGACGGTCTGGTCCGGGGTGGCGTCAGTGCTGAAGTCCAGGTCGGGGGAGACCCGGCCGAGAAACAGGTCGCGGACGGGCCCGCCCACGAGGGACAGCTCATGGCCGGCGTCGACGAAGCGCTGCCCAAGCTCCAGAACCACCGGATCCACTTGGAAGGAAACGGTGTGGGAGTCAGTCTTGTGATGTGCGTGCGCCATAGTTACTTAAGCTTGTCAGAAAACCGCGCCAGCACCACACCGCAACCTATTGGGATCCGGCGGGTTCGTAACGATTGCGGACAAACTGCAGCGGGCCCAGTTTCCCGGCCGTCCACTTTCCAGCCATGTTTAGGTCATCAACAGCGGGCAAGAGTCGTTAGAGTGGACATCATGGCCCATCCCGTACCGAGCGCTCCCGGCAGGAGGACAAACGCACCGTTGCCGTCGGCAATAGGTGCCAATGTCGCGCCTGTCCAGCACACGGGCCATGCCTCGCTGCCCACCGTGGAGGAAATCTCCGCCGGCGGCGTCGTGGTGGATATGTCCGACGCCGAACTGCGGGTTGCGATTATCGCCCGCCTCAACCGCGGCGGCCGGCTCGAATGGTGCCTGCCGAAGGGACATCCGGAGGGCAAGGAAAGCAACGAGGAAGCCGCCGTCCGCGAGATCGCCGAGGAAACCGGGATCGAGGGCAAGATCCTGGCACCGCTGGGAAGCATCGACTACTGGTTTACCGTGAGCGGGCACCGGGTCCATAAGACCGTGCACCATTTCCTCCTGCGTGCCACCGGCGGCGAACTGACCATCGAGAACGATCCGGACAAGGAAGCCGTGGACGTCGCGTGGGTTCCCATCCAGGAACTGGCGCGCAAGCTATCCTTTCCCAATGAACGCCGCATCGCGGATCTGGCCAGGGAAGTCCTCCCGGAAGAGCGCTAAGGCTTCCGGGGCGGCCGGTGACGGCCGCGGATAGCGACTAATGCCCCGCCCGGGTGAGACGATGAAGACGATGTCATCAGCCAAACCCGCCCCCGTCCCCTCCGGCCCCGCCGATTCCAAAGCTGTCCAGTCCGGAGAAGCCCGTTCCAGCGCCATCATGGCCGCCGGAACCCTCGTGTCGCGTTTCCTTGGCTTCGCCAAGACCTGGATGCTGGCGGCCGCCCTGGGCCTGGGCTCCACCGTCAATGACACCTTCATCAATGCGAACAACCTCCCTAACCTGATCTTCCTGCTGGTGGCGGGCGGGGTGTTCAATGCTGTTCTGGTGCCGCAGATCATCAAGGCCAGCAAGGCGCCGGACAAGGGTGCGGACTACATCAGCCGGCTGCTGACGTTGGCGGTGCTGGTGCTGCTGGTGCTCACGCTGCTGGTCACGCTGCTGGCGCCTTCGGTCATTCAACTGACCACGCAGGGGTACTCGCCGCAGCAGAAGGCCCTGGCGGTATCGTTCGCGTTCTGGTGCCTTCCGCAGATTTTCTTCTACGGCCTGTACGCCCTGCTGACGCAGGTCCTCAACGCCCACGGCGCGTTCGGGCCCGCGATGTGGGCGCCGATCGTCAACAACATCGTGGCGATCGCCGGGCTGGGCATGTTCATCGCCATCATGGGCGCCAACGCCGTCAACCCGCACACCATCGACAACTGGGGGTCGTTCCAGACCTTCCTTGTGGCCGGGTTCTCCACGATCGGCGTGGTCGCCCAGACCGCCGTCCTGCTCATTCCCGTGTTCAGGCTCCGGCTGGGGCTGCGGCCGCGCTTCGGCTGGCGCGGGGTCGGGCTGGGCCATGCCGCGAAGCTGAGCATCTGGACCCTGGCGACGGCCGCCGTCGGACAGCTGGCCTTCCTTTACGTCATGCGCATCGCCACGATTCCGGGCGCGGAACGGCTCCGCCTTCAGCAGGCGGGGGACCCCGCGGCGGACAGCATTCCTGGCAATGCCGTGCTGGAGGTGGCCAGCCAGCTGTACCTGCTGCCGCACTCCATTATTGCCCTGTCCCTGGCCACGGTGCTGTTCAACCGGATGACCCGGGCCTCGCAGGACGGCGACCGGGCCGCGCTGCGCAACGCGCTCTCCCACGGGCTGCGGACCATGGCCGTGGCAACCGTCTTCGGCGCGCTGGCGCTCTTCGCGCTGGCCGGACCACTGGGCATGTTCTTCTCCGGCGGGGTCCGCCAGGACGGCGTCATGCTGGCCCAAACCCTCACGATCCTGGCCCTCAGCACCCCTTTCATGAGCGCCAACTTCATGATGTCGCGGGTGTTTTACGCCAATGAGGACGCCCGGACGCCGTTCTTCATCCAACTGGTACTGGCGCTGGTCAACCTGGCGTCCGCGTTCGTGATCCAGTTCCTGCCGTTCGATCAGATCATCTTCGCCATCGCCATCCTCTATACCGGCGGCAACATTCTCTCCGTGATTGTCAGCGCGGTCTTCCTGCGCCGGCTCCTGGGCCATTTGGACGGCCCGCGCATCGCCAGCTCCTACATCCGCATGGGATACGCGGCCCTGGGTTCCGCCCTGGCCGGGGCCGTGGCCTTGTGGCTGCTGGGCAGCTATAACCCCGACGGCTTCGCCTGGAGCGACCGGATCGCCGCCCTGGTGACGATCGCCGTCGTCGGTCCCGTCATGCTGGCCGCCTACTTCCTGCTGCTGAAGATGTTCCGGGTCACCGAACTCCAGGACCTCCTGCAGCCCCTTCTGGGGCGGCTGCGGCGGCGCGCCGCCGCAGCGCCGGGCACCGAGCCCGGCGCCGAGACCCTGACCGAAGGCGCAGCGGAGATGCGGAGGGTGCCGGAGCGGGCCACAATCTCCGTGGACACGGGCCTGATCCCGCGTATTTCCGGCGAGTTCGACGCCGCGTCCTTCCGGGCGGGTCCCGACATCCGGGAAGAAGACGCCTTCGCCAACGGCCGGCCGGCCGGTCCGGAGGGCGGCTACCTGCCGGCAGAAGATCTCCCGAGCACCGCGCAGGGCGGCTTGGGCCGGGGCGATGTTCCGTTGCCGGGCCGCCGGACCTATCAGGGGCCGGCCGGGCACAACCCCTATTTCCCGTTCAACCGGAAAAAGAAAAAATGAGTTCGGCCCCGTTTCAAACAGCCATGCTCACGCGGCCCGGACAGAGCATCGGCTAGGATCGAAGACTAACAAGGGGAGTTGCAGACCAGCGGTCAACCGGCTTGCCGGAGGACACACGGTTGCTCGCGGAGTGACCACGTCGGCAGATCCCGGACAGTCTAGGAGGAGCCCGTGTCCCACCCGATCGATGTCGGATCAGTACTCGGTGGCCGCTACAAGGTCACTGCCACCGTACTGACCTCACATGACCAGGATCTGGTGCTGGACGGTGTCGACCAGGTGCTCAACAGGCCCGTGAGCATTCTCGTCGCCGGACCGGGCAACGCCGATCAGGTGGCCCGGAGCGCGCGGGAAGTGGCCACCGGCGAACGGCCGGGCAGCGTGCAGATCCTTGACCTTGGCGTCAGCGATTCCACCACGTATCTGATCACCAACCACACGTCGGCGGCGGATCTGCTGGATCTCGTGGTGTCGTCCAACCCGCCGTATATCGAACCTTTCTTCACGGACACGCTGGGCAGCGAGATCTTCGGGCAGGCGCGTTCCCACGAACCCGAAACTTACGACGGACTCTACGACGACGAGGAAGTCGACGCCGGGTACATCAACTACGGGCACGCCCAGCCGGTAGCCGGCGAGCCGCAGGCTTCCCCGGTGGCACCGCCCGCCGGAGTTCCCTCACGGCCTTCGTCCGCACCCTCGGCCGCGGCCGGCGCGGCGGCCGCAGGGGCCGCTGCAGGGGCGGCGGCCGCAGGGTCCGCGAAAGCTCCCCAAACCCCGCGAACTGCTCCACAATCGTCCGCACGGCAGGAGACCACGGCACCGCAGCCCATCCAGGAGGGCGCAGCGCCCCGCCCGGCCGAGCCGGCAGCGCAGCAGCCCGCCACCGCCGCGGCACCTAAAGTCTCCCGGTGGTCCGACGACGACTACACCGGCGGCGATCAAGGGGGCAGCCGAGACCACGAGGGAAGCGCCGCCGGCGCCGGGCTCGCCGGGGCAGGTTTCGACACCGCGGACCGCGCGCCGGGCAACTTCCCTGCCTCCGCCCGTGCCGCCGTCGAGGAAGAGGACGAGTACGAGTACGAAGACGAGCCGCGCCGGGAGCCCCGCTCCATGCGCTGGCTGGTCGGCGGCCTGCTGGCCGCTGTCCTGGTGGTGGGCCTCGTCTTCGCGGTCACCAACCTCGGCAGCCTTTTCAAGAGCAGCCCCCCGACGACCGCCGCATCCTCCGCGCAGTCCGGCACGCCGGAACAGTCAACGGGGCAACCGTCGTCCACCGCCAGTGAGGCACCGGCAGCAGGGCCGCCCGTCATCGAGGACGTGACGCGACTGGGCAACTTCGATTTCGCCGGGACCTACGATGCCGACCTCGTCAAGACCTTTGACGGAAACGGCGCGAGCTTCTGGTCCGACATGGAATTCGCCACCGACGACTGGGGCGGCCTTGCGTCCGAGGTTCCCCTGGTCGTCAAGCTGAAGGGCCCCTCCAAGGTCTCCTCCGTCACCCTGAGCCAGCTCGGCGCCTCCGGTGGCAGCATCAGCGTCTTCACCAACGACAAGCCTTCCCTGGACGGCGCAAAGCAGATTGGCAGCAACAGCTTCACCTCTCCGGACCTGACCATGCCGCTGTCTGAACCGGTCACGGCGCAGTACGTGATCGTGTCCATCAAGACGCTTCCGAAGCTGGCGGCCCCCAAGACCCGCTATGGCTACGGCCTGCGCCTGGCCGAGATCAAGGTGCAGTAGCGGACCCGGTGCGGTAATCGGGCTGCGCCGGAGCGGGCTGAGTCCTGGCTGTCCCGGGCAGCAGCGGGCCTGTAATCGAGCCTGTAATGCCGGGCTGTCTCCGGCCTTGGTCCCGGCAACCCGGTACCCTGAGTAGTGGTGTCGCTCCGTGACGCCCATTTCGGCCGGAATATTCAGCACCCGGCAATAGTTGTGCCATGTGGCCGGCCATCGAGGCGGGCGCATCGACAAAGGAAGAGGTTCACCGTTCAGTGAGCAACGCAGAAAACACTGCCTCCGAAGTACGTGATGTCATCATCGTCGGCTCCGGCCCGGCGGGCTACACCGCGGCGGTGTACACGGCGCGCGCGAACCTGAAGCCGCTGCTCCTGGCAGGCTCGGTAACCGCCGGCGGCGAACTGATGAACACCACGGACGTGGAGAACTACCCCGGGTTCCCCGACGGCATCATGGGTCCTGACCTCATGGAGAACTTCGAGAAGCAGGCTGCCCGCTTTGGCACCGAGATCCAGTTTGAGGACGTCACCGAGCTGGACCTCGACGGCGACATCAAGACCGTCACGATCGGCACGGGGGAGACCTTCAAGGCCCGTTCCATCATCCTGTCCACCGGCTCGGCCTACCGCGAGCTTGGGTTGCCGAACGAGAAGCGGCTGTCCGGCCACGGTGTCAGCTGGTGTGCAACCTGCGACGGTTTCTTCTTCAAGGATCAGGACATCGCCGTGATCGGCGGCGGCGACTCCGCCATGGAAGAGGCACTGTTCCTCACCAAGTTCGCCAGGACCGTCACCGTGGTTCACCGACGCGATGCCCTCCGGGCTTCGAAGATCATGGCTGACCGCGCCCTGGCCCACGAGAAGATCAACTTCGTGTGGAACACCGGCGTGGAGGACGTCTTGGGTCAGGACAAGGTCACCGGTTTGCGGTTGAAGAACCTTGTGGACGGCACGGAATCCGAACTCGCCGTGACCGGCGTCTTCGTGGCGATCGGCAACGATCCCCGCACCGACCTGGTCAAGGGCAAGCTCGATCTCACCGCCGAGGGAACCATCGCCGTGGACGGTCGCACGTCTAAGACCAGCATCCAAGGCGTCTTCGCCGCCGGCGACGTCATTGATCCCACCTACCGCCAGGCGATCACCGCATCGGGTTCCGGCTGTGTGGCAGCCCTCGACGTCGAACACTACCTCGCAGATTTCCACGCCTAAACGGCGCGCTGCAACCCACCGAAGAGAGAGACACAGGTTATGAGCAACGCAAAAGACGTAACAGACGCCAGCTTCAGCACCGATGTACTGGCTTCCGACAAGCCGGTCATTGTGGACTTCTGGGCTGAATGGTGCGGCCCCTGCCGCAAGCTCGGCCCGATTTTGGATGAGATCTCCGTGGAGTACGGCGAGAAGGTGGATGTGGTCAAGGTAAACGTTGACGACAACCCGGCCATCGCGGCCGAGTACGGCATCACCTCCATCCCGGCCGTCTACCTTTTCCAGGGCGGCGAGGTCAAGAGCACCGTCATCGGCGCACGGCCCAAGCAGTTCTTCGAGAAGGAATTCGCGGACGTCCTGTCCTAGTTCCCGGCATGCCGGGTTTCTGGCAGACCTAGTTTCTGGCATGGCTTCGCGGTTAGTTTCCCTGATACTGCCCAGTAAGTTCCACAGCACCCCTTCCAGGGCCCGGAACAGCCCGGCGGGTAGTTCGAGACCGACCGATGGTGGCCCCCGCTTCACGCGGGGGCCACTTTTTTGTCCCAATTGCGGCTCTGCAGGAGAGCGGGCGCCTACGTGGGACTTATCGGCATGTATTGAATTCGCGGGGACAATCTTTATCGGTTTTCTAGGGATGTCTTTTTTTGAGGCAACCGATCTTCGAGTTGATGATTGTCCCTGGATGCTAACGGGGGGTGAAGAGCGGGCTGCGGCTGCCGAGTCGGCACGGCGAAGGCGTCAACGCACCCTGAGGGCTGCCGAGACTGGTTAAGCGCTGCCTTTGTTTCACGTGAAACATCTGCGTCCATGCGTCTCTGTGTTCACCTCACTCGGCGGCTCGGCGAAACATCGTGGTGCAGCCATCGTGGAGTCTGCACCACGGTGACGCTCACGGTAGCGGTCGCGGTAGGGGTCGCGGGACGATCGCGTGGCCGAAACACGATGTTCAATGGCCGACGCAGAAGGAAGGGAAATCCACTAACGCGTGTGGTTGTGACGCCACATCCGCCCGGCTGGTGTTTCACGTGAAACAGACACCGGGGAGAAGCCAGTTGTGCGAACTTTGAGCTGGCAACAGATACGACGCCGCAGGGATGAATGCCGGGGAGTAGGCGCGGTCACGGCAGGACTCACATGCAGCCAAGCTCCCAATAGTGGGTTCCAATGTCGACCTCCAAATGCAATGCGGTGCGCTCCGTATGCGGTCGAAGGTGGAACCCGGCGGAATGCAGAATGACAGCCCCATCGGAGCTGCGGGCATCTTTCTCCCATTTCCTTCGGTTGCATCGAAAGGGACAAATTCCGGGCCTGGAAGACGGCCGAACTGCGACATTGCGACCCAATCGCCGAATGGCCATCCCCGCCCTGCCAGTGTCCTGAACGGCAGTGGCGGACCATCCATTCGCCCTAATCCAGCACCACCATCCCCGGCAGCACCACCCGGGAGCCAATCCCGGCGGTACCAACTTCTGGTAGCTGCCTCACCCAAGACTGCCGGTGTTTCACGTGAAACATTCCGGCCGCCGTCCGGACGCTCCAGACGGCCAGAAAGTTGATCCGCTGGCGAGCGTCGCCGGCCCTCGCGGACTCATCCAGGCGAGCCTGGGGCTCAGTCGATGTTTCACGTGAAACACCGCCGAACCTGCGGACAGTTCCTAAACGAGACTGAACTATTAGATACTCATCAATGAAGCCGAGCCTCACCCCTCGCCTGCCGCTTCAGGACTGTCCAATCACGATCCTATGGGAGATCTTTTCTCCTCATTGACGCTTCTCTTCGGCGTGGATCAGCGGTTCTTCCGGGCCCGGAGCAGAGAGCACGTTAGTACTGGGGTGACGAATATGCCCTACGAATCCCGAGCTGGGGTGCCGTGCGGATATCCTCGATAGCAATCCCACCCCGGTCAAAACCCGACCACGTGGCCAAGCTCCCTTCGCGACTTCAATAGGTCCAGATCGACAGTGCCGCGCCGTTTCACGTGAAACATCATGCCCGCCGGCCCGCGGTCCCAACCTCCGATACGAAACCGGCGGGGCTCGCCCTCGCGCCAGGGCGCGTGCAAGTGCCAGACCAGGCCAGGCCGGCCCAAAGTGAGCCCGCCGGCAGCTGACGGCGCCGGGATTTATACGTCTGGGAGAACGCCCCGGGGAGCCTCCTAATGGTGGGGGACTGATTTCCCGGCCGAGTGGTGTCCCACCATCCACCCCGATGACTGCTCGATCTCTGACGGACATCATGGCGGTGGATCGCTAGCCTAGCCCCATGGATGGAGTCGGCGGGCAGCCTTCAGTCCTCTAGGTCCACCGTGCTCAGCAAATCGGCCCGCAATGCCTCGGCAGCATGGACCTTCGCGATGAAAGGGAAGGGGAACACGGGCGTCCACCCCGGGCCACGCCCGCCGTGTGCAAGCCCCAAGCGGCCATGCCCGGTCCTTAACCTGTCATCCCGATGAGGACAGCGCAGGGCTTTCTGCCGGCGCCGGTGGTTAGCAGGAAGCGTCGACGGGAAGCCTGGATCTCGCCGCACGTTAGCGGAGAGATTTGTATCTGGCAACTGCACGCAATCACCGAGCGGATACTTCCTGACTGTGGCACCGCCCCGGTCTGGATTCAGATTCACAGGCCGGATTGGATCTGTGGTCGGTATATCAGCGGACCAATCCCGCCCAACATAGTCAGAAATGCGGCCTGTAACGTCATCAAAGCGGGCCTGTATACAGCTTGTCCATCCCCATCTCGGCCATGTTGGCTCGCTCCCGTCGACGTCTCGAACGGGCATCCGGCTCGTTCACCACCGGCCCAGGTCCAGTGACATGTCCAGCTCAAGTACTTTGAAGCTCCACAGGAACGGTCTATCCAATGCAGCTAATTCCTCCTGATCTGTCCGGCGGGGGATCAGTTGTCCAGTGATCCCCATTCGCGGGTGCCGCACAGCAGCAGTTCCCCGCTTCCGCAAGAGAGAGTGCATTTCCCTCCTAGTCCCATGTGCGTGACGTGGCGTCGCCAATCGTAGACTCCAACGCCCGCCTCTGTTGCAGACTCCCACAGACCTCAGCTTCTTGTGCGAAGTGACCAACTAAGGGCATCCGCAGGGCCCTCGAGGGATAGCCGGATGCGGCCGAAGTCCATCAGTGGACGTCCCTTCAGTTGGCGAGGGGCCGCACCGACGAGCCCTCACCATCAGCTTCTGCGCCAGCAGCCCTGTCAACCAGTGAGTGGAGTCGGGCATTGGAGGCAGCCAATATTCGGGGCGATCAGTCACGTCCGGACGACGAGGACTTTGACTGTCCCGTCGATTTATCGCGAGTTCTCCACAGAAGTTATTCACACGGTTATCCACAGGCCCTGAGAGATTATTCACACCCACATGCTGCAGGCCACAAGCCTGGCATCTAGAGGTGAGATGTAGTCAGATGATCCGGCCCCACGATGCCCATGGCTGGCTGGCAGAAGGCATTCGACCATCCCAGGCAACGGCCGCGAAAGTTCGCCCAGATCAACGAGAAATTAACCATTGGGCGGCGATTTTATACGTAGTGCTCCAAGGCCGCCGGAGCGTTGTTCCCGACGACAAATCATGTTTCACGTGAAACCGAATGAGAGATTCGCAGTAAGCATCGGATCATACAGAACCACATGAACGGCTTCGTTCTCCGGTGTTGGCTCAGGGAGAATCGTCGTCCAATCCACAAAGTTATCCACAGTAACATCCACCGCCCTATCCACTGCACTATCCACTGAGCAAGCAGCGAATTTGCTGCCGCTGATGAGCCTGTGGATTACCCTCGGCGGCCCACTTCTGCATGCCATCATGCTGACCCCGTATCCATCACGAACCACTGCGGCCCACATGCTAGCCCGATCCGCGCGGCCCACACCGCATCACGGACTCCGAATATTGAAACAGCGTGAGCCGGCTGGACGGTCCGCCACACCTAGGGAGCGCGTAGCGTGGCAACAAACTTGAAGAACACGGAGAGGGCACCGGGGGAGCGCAGCAGCTCACCATCCAATTTCCAACACCCGCAATCGGTCATCCGGTATCCGTGGCGTCCTCGGATTCTGGCAACCGCCGCCGCAAGTCCCGGGTCTCGTTGGCGCCCCCAGCCTGCAGAGCGCTCACCGGGCTACAGACGAGTCATAGCAGGCCATCCGCGGCCCGGAGACCAAGTCACCCGCCGCAGAGACGGAATCGCCGGCATGGTCTCCGCATTGCATCACATGGCGTAAGCGCGGAGGGACACAGACCTCCGGCAGTCGCGCCGGCTCGATATAGCCGGGGATGGAGACACCCGAACGATATGCCACTGTCGAGCAAGCGAAGTTCACCCGCCGCCGAATCACGTGCCGCCTCGGTGCCTGGCCGTCCGGGTGCCGCGCGGTAACCTCGTTCAGGCCCAGCGACCGTGTTCCCGTCCGACGACTGCCTCCTGGCCGCAGGTGCCACCCCGGTCCAACTGACGAGCACCGGATCACTGTCTACTCCGGACACCATCCACCTGCCCGGTTGAACCTGCGACCTGTCGGGGCAGCGCTCAGCGCTCCTCAGCATCTCCAATGTCCGGACCAAGGAGACGGCATCGATGCCATGGATCAAGAAGTTCGTCTGCCGGAAACTCTGCCGTGTCGGGATCTTCTGATGCGTCGATGTGAAGGAGGATCGTTGCTGCTTTCTAGCCGGACACATTCAAGATGAAAACCGCGGAACAAATGGGAGCTGGCCAGAAGATCCGGGCAGTCACCGAGACCCGGACAATACGGACCACAGCCCTCCCGGAAGTCCCGTCATCCATCCGGGCGAGGCCTTCGCATCCGCAGCGGGGAGGTGGTGGTTCCGGCTCGGGCCGCGGTCCCGATCGCCGTCGGGGTCGAGCCGCGGTCTACGGACCGGATTCTGAACTACGAACCTAGGCCAGGCCTGGGTCTCACACGCAAACGGAGGTTGCGTGCTGTTCCGGCCACCGAGACTGGAGGACGCCACATGGTGTGAGTCTGTGGGCGGACTTGGACCCAGACGGCTACCCAAAGGTCGAGAGGAGACCGAACCGGGGTCTATGAACGGTCAGGTGTCTTGCCGCAAGGGCTCGCTGCGTGGACAACTGGATCGCGGACTGTGCTGGACCGTACCGACGCCTGGTTCGCCGCAGTACTCGCGGAGGACGCCTCGACAACGGCTGGTCGGAGGTAGAGGGGGACGATACACCCGGCACGGCAGGGGAGAATCCTTCCCGCTACTACGGCACACGGGGAATTTCCTGCCACTAGACGACCTACTGCATTGTCCGTTCATGCTGCCCCATCCGTCTCCAAATAACCGGGCAATGGATCCAGGCGGTGCAGCGTGGGTGTATTGAGTGGGTCGCAGACGCACGCTGGACCCGTCAGTCGAAGGTGCATTGCAGCCATCGTATGCGGCCGCAGCGACCGAGGACGCACTGGCAATTCTTTGAGCAGACGACCGCCCACCGTACGGGTTGTCCTGCCCGAATCGAACAACAGGAGAGAAGGAATTCGGTCCTTTGTTGCGCTCTTTGAGATCTCGGACGAGGAGCCCTAAGTGGCAAATCCCTTTGATGGTCCCTCAATCCTTGGTGACCGGGTGCCTCTGCCGCCGGAGCGGAAGCTCGTTCACTAGCCGGTTCCCAGTTGGTCAGCCGGCCCAGGGGCTTTGTGATGAAGCCCGGCGGCTCGGGATGTCCGCTTGGATGGGTGTCCATGGATGGGCGTTCTCCAGCCGGTAGACCTTGTGTCGTCGAACCCGCGGCTCCGCTCCGAACGTCGACTTTGGCCGGTCGCGCACCTGCCTCACTGAGTTGGGGTCAACGCGGGGTGAGGTTTGGTGGCAGCGTTTCACGTGAAACAGAGATCGGAGAGGCAGTCGTCCTGCTCGCTCCAAGCCGCCCGGCTGGGCCTCAATCACGTATCTCGGCTGGTGCGGGTGGCTAACGATGGGGACAGCCCTCCGCAATGCAGACCGCGCTTCATCGAAAGGTCAACACCTCGGCGATCGTTCGATTCGGCTAGGGCGTGTGTCGTAAGACTGTCAGCCAGATGCTGATGGCTCGGAGAACGGCTCCGCCGCGGACACGGTCTGGGCGGGTGAGTGGCCTGCCTGGGCTGGCGCGGTGAACTTCAACTGGTCCATCAGAGGGGTGAACGTCGGGGCGTCCCGGCCCTGTCCGGGGGCACCCAACAGCACCACCGGTCTGCCATTGTCTTCGACCAGGGCGTGGATTTTGGTGCTTAGTCCGCCGCGGGCCCGGCCGATCGCATGATCATCGGGTTCAGCAAACAGGGTCATGTAATTCGACGGGCCTCCTGTGATGCGGGGAAGATTGCTCCCGTGCTGGTGCACACGGTCCACCGTCGAATCGACAGAGACAGACCAATCCACTTCACCGCGGGCCTCAGCCACCGTCAGCAGTTCGGCCTCGATTCGGTCCCAGGTTACGTCCCCGCTGTAGCGGCGGTGCCGCTTGCATATCGTCTGCCGTGGACCGTACCCGGTTGGCAGGTCACGCCAGGCGATCCCACACCGGTACCCGTAAATGATGCCCTCAACCACCCGGCGGTTAGCCCTGAACGGATGCCCCCTGCGGCCGGCAGACGACGGTAGCAACGGTTGAATGTGGGCCCATTGCCCGTCAGCCAGAACAGAAGTACGCGACACCCCTCAAACATTCTCTACCATCGCGCCGTCATTTAGGCAACACGCCCGGAACGCTGACGATGTTTCACGTCAAACAAGGGACGCAGACCCGGGAGCCAAAGGCCCCGCCGGCCCGGAGACCAGGAGGACAGTTGCGGTCCCGACGCTGCAGGTTGATTGTGGTCTGAGCCTCCCGGGGCAATTCCCGCCCTGCCCCACTACCGCAAGCGTCTGTCGGTCGCAGGCTCCATCCGGAGCACAGCTCGTGTCAGCTCGAGGGAGAGTGGCAAGATCCTGGACCCTCGCGCGCTCGGCGGCCCCGGCAACAAGCCCAGAGCATCATCCACGATGTAGGCTCGGTGCATCTTCGTTCGCCAGTAGCCACGGGTTCAGGACAGCATCTCAACTGGAAACCGTCGGCCCGAGTCGCCAGGAGTTCTCGTGAACAAGACATGAGGAGCACCTGCTGCCGGGCCCTGCGTTGTCGGGCAGTTCCTGAGGGTCCGGCGAGAGTGGCCCGCACGTGGTGTGTGCCACGAGAGAAGCACCCTGGTGAGGCGGTCGAAGCGCCTCGCAGACGGGCCCATGGGTGTCTGAACATTGACTGTAGCGATCACGGCGCCCGGTCCCGGCGCCGGATCAGCTGCGGAGAACCATGCCCTGTGGCTGCCCACGCCGGACTCCCTGGGCGTGTCTCTCCGCTGCGGTAGCAGTCAGGCACGAGCCCTGTTCACGTGGTGGGGCCGAGCATGCCGGCCCCGAACTGCAGGCCTATTCCTGCCGCCGTACCCAGCCGTAGCCATAGCCCCCGAAACGCACGGCACCGGCTGTTGCTGCGCATCAGCCCACTATTAGTGACGCGGGACGAATCCGCTGCTCCGGAGAGAGACGTGCAATCCGACGCAGGAGGTGACATCCCCGAGGCAGATATCCAAGGGCCGATGGGCCCTTAAAACCAGGAGGGCCTGTTTCACGTGAAACAGGCCCTCCCGGAGATGCTTGGCGACACACGCTCTAACTGGATGCGCCCGGCGACAGGACGTCCATGATGCGGTTAAGGTCCTCGACGCTGGCGAACTCGATGCTGACACGTCCCTTGCGGGCACCGAGCGAGATCTTGACGTTGGTGTCAAGACGGTCAGACAGCGACGAAGCCAGGTAGTCCAGCCGTTCGTGGCGCGCCCCCGGCCGCGGGATGTTGTTCTTGGTCGGGGAGGCGGGGCTCTGGTAGAGCGTCACTGCCTCTTCGGTCGCCCGGACCGACATGCCTTCTGACACAATCTTCTGCGCGAGGCGCTCCATCGCCGCAGCATCCGGGAGGGCCAGCAACGCGCGGGCGTGGCCGGCCGAGATGACGTTGGCGGCAACCCGCCGCTGAACCAGCGGGGGAAGCTTCAGCAGCCGCAGGGTGTTGGACACCTGCGGACGCGAACGTCCGATTCTGTCTGCCAGCTGCTCATGCGTCGTTCCGAAGTCTTCAAGAAGCTGCTGGTAGGCCGCAGCCTCTTCAAGTGGGTTGAGCTGGCTGCGGTGCAGGTTCTCTAGCAGGGCATCGCGGAGGAGGTCATCGTCGGTGGTGTCGCGGACGATCGCGGGGATAGTTTCCAGGCCAGCGGCCTGTACTGCCCGCCAGCGCCGTTCGCCCATGACGAGCTCATAGGGCTCGCCACCTTCTTCGGTTGAGGTACGGACCACAATTGGCTGGAGAACGCCGATTTCTCGCACGGAGTGCACCAGCTCCGCCATGTCGTCCTCATCGAAGACGGAACGGGGCTGTTTGCGGTTGGGATGGATGTCGGTAACCGGGATTTCGGCAAACCTGACACCGGGAACGTCCACAAGTTCAACACCGTTGTCTTCGGCGGGCTCAGGGGCAGAATCGAACGCAAGCTGCTCGCCGGCGTCGGACACGGCCGGCTTGGCAACCGGCGGGGTCTTCGGGGCGGCTGTCTTCCGGGCGGGCGCCTTCTTGGTCACAGCGGCAGCGCCGTCCTCCTCGGGGCTGGCAGCAGCATCGGAGGCAGAGGCAACTGATGAGCCGCCGGCCTTCCCAGCGGCAGGCCGCGTCGGCTTGCTGTCAGCGGAGTTGCTGTCAGCGGTGTTGGTGTCCTCTGTCTGCAGCGCCTTCGACTGCGCGGCGGGTATGTCCAGGAGAGTCTCGGCGTCGGGAGTTTTCTTCCGCGCTTCGGGAAAGAAGAGGTCCACGGGCCGTGACGGGGCAGCACCATTTCCGGAGGCGTTAGCCGAGGCGGAACTTGGAATGAGTGCGCCAAGTCCACGGCCGAGGCCGCGTCGCTTATCGCTCATGGATAAATCCCTCCAGTGGAAGAGCCGGGATTCACCTGGCTCTGGCTAGTGCAATTTTCGAAAGATTCTAACGTTCAGCGATTTCCGCAGCGGCTTCCAGATAGGACAGGGCACCGCTGGAAGAAGGATCGTACGTCATGACCGTCTGCTGGTAACTCGGCGCTTCGGAGATACGTACCGACCTCGGCACCACGGCCCCCAGCACCTGCTGCGGGAAGTGCTCGCGGACTTCGGCTGCCACCTGGGCGGCCAGGTTGGTGCGCCCGTCGTACATGGTCAGGAGAATCGTGGAGACAACCAGATCAGCGTTCAGATGCTTCTGGATCATCTCGATGTTCTTCAGGAGCTGGCTCAGGCCTTCGAGGGCGTAGTACTCGCACTGGATGGGGATGAGGACCTCGCCGGCAGCACAGAAGGCGTTCACAGTCAGGAGCCCGAGGCTCGGCGGGCAGTCAATGAAGATGTAGTCCAGCCGCTCTTCGCCATTCTTGGCGCGCTCCTTGGAATACACATCGATCGCGCGTCGCAGCCGCTGTTCGCGGGCCACCAGGCTGACGAGCTCGATTTCGGCGCCGGCAAGGTGGATGGTGGCGGGCGCACAGATCAGGTTGTCAATGTCGGGGCACGGCGCCACGACGTCCTTCAACGGGACGTCGTTGATCAGGACATCGTAGATGCTGTCGACGTCGGCGTGGTGCTCAATACCCAGGGCTGTCGAGGCGTTCCCCTGGGGATCGATATCGATCACGAGCACGTTCAGACCTGCGGCCGCGAGGGCAGCGGCGATGTTGACGGTGGTCGTCGTCTTGCCGACCCCGCCCTTCTGGTTGGAAACCGTGAAAATCCGGGTCTTTTCCGGCTTCGGCAGCTTTCGGCCGAGCAGCCGCTCGCGGCGCCTATTCTCGTGTGCGAGCTCCCGGGCGATGGGGCTGGAATCATCGATGGAATCCAGCACGTTCCCGGTGTGCGAAAGCGACGTTTCACGTGAAACACCGGCCATACCGGTGGCCCTTGCAACCGAAACCGTGTGATTTCCGGAGTAGTCATGAGCGACTGCAGGAGCCGTAAACGCCCGTGCGGACCCCAGGGACACAAACGGCGGGATCCGTTGTGTGGAGGCTTCGCTACTGCTCACTATGACACGCTCACTCTCATTCGGCTTTTGCTGCCGGTTACTAGCCTAACCTCTTCCCCTCAGACTCCCCGGGCACCGGGGCCGGTACTAGGCAATCTTTTGAGGCTTGTTCACTACGATTCGGACCACGGTGGTGGGTTCTTCGAGAAGGTCCTCGCCCACCAACACCACGGACGTCTCAATACCGCCCAGCTTGCGGATAACCTTGGCGGCCTTTTCGATTTCCTCGCCGGCGCTGCGTCCCTTGATGGCGACAACTTCGCCCTTGCCCGCCAGGAGCGGAATGGTCAGTCCGGCGAGGTTGGACAGGGCGGACACCGCGCGGGCCGTGACGACGTCGGCGTTCACCAGTCCCACCGCAAGTTCAGCACGGGTGCGCATGATCGTGACGTTGTCCAGCCCAAGATCATCCACCACCTCCTGAAGCCAGATGACGCGGCGTTCCAGCGGTTCGATCAGGGTCAGTTCCAGGTCCGGCCGGGCGATGGCCAGGCAGAGGCCGGGCAGGCCCGCTCCGCTGCCGACGTCGGCCACGTGGCTTCCGTGGGCAATCTGGCTCTCGATCACGGCACAGTTGAGCACATGCCGGCTCCACAGCCGGGGCACTTCGCGGGGCCCGATCAGGCCCCGTTCCGTCCCGGACGTCGCCAGGTGCTCGACGTAGCGCTTCGCCAGGTCCAGGCGGTCACCGAAGATTGACTCTGCTGCTTTGAGTTCGGGCGCGGTAATTTCAACCATCAAGCTAGTCAACGGTTCAGTCTGCGGAGACTACGATGTGCCGGTCAGCGCCTTCGCCTTCGGACTCGCTTACGAGCCCCAAATCGGCGACGGCGTCGTGCACGATCTTGCGCTCGTAGGCGCTCATCGGAGCAAGGGCGACAGCCTCGCCGGACTTCTTGACTGCGGCGGCGGCGTCCTCTGCGATCTTCTGCAGGTCGCCGGCACGCTCGGCACGGTAGCCGTTAATGTCCAGCACCAGGCGGGACCGGTTCTCCGTCGCGGACAGGACGGCGAGCCGGGTCAGCTCCTGGAGGGCTTCCAACACTTCACCGTCACGGCCGACCAGGCTTTCCAGACCGGCCGATTCCTCTTCAGCCACGATCGAGATGTAGGTACGCCCATTGCGGACCTCGATGTCGATGTCTCCGTCGATGTCCGCAATATCGAGCAGTTCTTCGAGGTAGTCCGCAGCAACGTCGCCTTCTTCTTCGAGGCGGCTTGCGGAAACACTCTTGACAGGGCTGTTCTCCTCGGACGCGTCGTGGGACGCCTCCTGGGCGTCGTCCCGGTCCTCGTCAAACTCGGCAGAAATAGCGTGTTCGGTGCTCTCGGCGGACATTACTTCCTCTTCCTGTTTTTGCGTTGCGGCTGGACGCGCTGGGTCTTCGCTTCGACGGCGGCAGCAGCGGCGGCTTCAGCCGCCTCGGCGTCGACCTTCTTGCCGCCCAGAAGGGGAAGTGCGGGCAGGCCCTTGGCGGCGCGGCGCTCGGCGAGGGCCTTGGCGGCCGGCGATCCGGGCGTAGGCATCCGGCGGATGACGAAGAACTGCTGGCCCATCGTCCAGAGGTTGGTGGTTGTCCAGTAGATCAGGACGCCGATGGGGAAGTTGATGCCGCCGACGCCGAAGACGACCGGCAGGATGTACAGCATCATTTTCTGCTGGCGCATGAACGGGCTGGCCAGGGCCTCTTCGGACATATTCTTGGCCATGATCTGCTTCTGCGTGATGAACTGCGAGGCCGTCATGGCCAGAATCATCACGATGGAGAGAATCCAGACCGCCGTTTGATTGCCGCCGCCGCCGTGGAGCAGCGACGCGGACAGCGGGGCACCGAAAATCGTGGACTGGTCGAACTGCACGACCTGTTCGTGGCTCATGGCGCCGATGCCCTGGCCGCTGGTGGCCGCCGCGGTAATGCCGGAGAGGACCTGGAAGAGCGCGAAGAAGAACGGCATCTGGATCAGCATGGGCAGGCAGGCCGAGAACGGGTTGGTGCCGTGCTTCTTGTACAGCGCCATCTGCTCCTGCGCCATAGCCTGGCGGGACAGCTGGTCGGTCTTGCCTTTGTATTTGTCCTGGAGCTTCTTCAGGTCCGGCTGCAGCAACTGCATCCCGCGCTGGGCCTTGATCTGCTTGACGAAGACGGGAATCAGGGCGGCGCGGATCACCAGCACCAGCCCGATGATGGCAAAGGTCCACGTCCAGCCACTGGCCGCCGGCATGCCGATGGCGCTCAGGCCATCGTGGAATCCCACCATGATGGCTGAGACGAGCCATTTGAAGGGGGCCAGGATTGTTCCAAAGATGTCCATACGATATCCCTATTCGTCAGGCCGCAGAGCGGCCTTCTCCATCAGTCTGAGCAGCCAAGTACTTGTCCGGATTGTTCAGCACAACAATTGTGGGGGTGCGGTCGGCGGGCCACTCCCGGTGCCCGGCGGGGACATGGTCCACACCGCCGGCATTCCAGGGATGGCAGCGCAACAGGCGCCTTGCTGCCAGCCAGCTGCCTTTCACGGCACCGTGCACCGTGATCGCCTCAAGGGCATAGGCCGAACAGCTGGGGAAAAAACGGCATACCTGGCCGTACAGCGGCGAGACCACCTTGCGGTAGGCCATCAGCAGCAGGATGAGGATGTTGCGGGGCAGGTTCCAGACCACCTTACCCAACCGGCGCGGCGCCGATCCGAGACTCGCAACGCTTAGGTGGGGGACGACGGCGGCAGTTGAGTTACGCACGCGGGGTCCCTTCCTGTGTTGTCTCGTAAGAACCTGATGAAGCAGCCTTCGGAAGGCGGGTGCCCAGCCGTTTCATGGTTGTCTCCAAGGCGGCGTCATAGTCGGCGAGCAGTTGGTCCCAGCTGGCCCCAGCCGCGGCGGGCAGTGCCCGGACCACGATGGCGAACCCGCTGCCGTATTTCTGCAACGACAATGCACCGGCTTCTCTCAGTCTCCTCTTAACGAGGTTCCTGACGACAGCGTTCCCAACACTCTTGGAAACGATGAATCCGATCCGGCTTGGTTCATCGGCAGCGATAGCTGCCGCATATAACACTACGTTCCGGCGTCCATTGCGGACACCGGAACGTACAGTTGTTGAAAAATCGGTTGATGTCCGCAGACGGTTCCTGGTGGCCAGCACCGTTAAACTCGCACAGGGATGTGGACCGACGAGTCAGTTATTTAGGCCGACAGTTCGGTGCGGCCCTTGCCACGACGGGCTGCCAGGATGGCACGGCCGGCACGGGTACGCATACGAAGGCGGAAGCCGTGCTTCTTGGCTCGACGGCGGTTATTCGGCTGAAAAGTCCGCTTGCTCACGTTAGTTACTCCAGTGGATCAAAGGTGCGCCCACCCGATCAAGGGGGAAGAACTGGCCGACGCTAAGTTTTGTATGTTCCGCTTCCCTCGACTCGCACGGCGCGGGGCGTCGGGAGAGATTCAAATGAGGCGAAAAGCGTACACATGGGACTTCACAACGTTAGGGCTTGCCGACCTCCCGAGTCAAACCGGGGGTCCCTCCGCCCTCTTTCCCCAGCTGTGGCTAACTGCCTCCACAGCCTGTGGATGAGCCCGGTCACAGGCCCCGTTTGAGAACCACAACGGTGTAATTATCCACAGGACACAACCCAGCTATCTTCTAGCGTTTTCATCCCCTACAGTGTCTCAGTAACCCCTTATCCACGGACTGTGCATAACCCTGTGGATTAAGCCGGGCCGGTGCACTGCTCCGGACCGTGTGGATGCACGTAATGCAGGCCAGCAAGTTTGAGGAACTGATTG